>NZ_JBMKGT010000003.1:0-554136 GCF_049238805.1 Enterobacter cloacae complex sp. CDL013
CTCGCCCCGGCCTACAGGAAACGCCTCAGCGATTTACAGCCGGACCGAGGCATCGCTGAAAGCCCTCAGTTATTCTGAGGCAACGTTATCGCTTTTGCTTTCAAATTGCAGGGGATCCCTCAGCCCACAGGGAGAGGGAACTGTCCCGAGCTCGCCCACGGGGGAGAGGGAATAAGGATTACGGTTGCAGGGCGTTTCCGACGCGTTTGTCCTTCAGGAACACCACCATCAGACCTACCCACAGCACGCCGTTTGCGAGATTGAACAGGCTGAAGAGCCCGTTTCCGCCAAACGCATAAGCATGCTTGCTCACCTCAATTCCGACGGTGAAAATCAGCATTTGCAGCATCCCCATCGCGGCAGAGACCGTGCCTTTACTCATTTCACTGGCGAACAGCGTCAGGCGTACCAGACCGGCATTCGCCACGCCGATACCAAACGCGTAAATGCTCAGCCCCGCCGTCATCCACAGGTACGCATGAGACGAGGCTACGGTCGCCACCGCCGCGATAATCAGCCCTGCCGCTATGGGCCAACCGCCCATAATAATCAGCGAACGCACGGTACGGCGTGACGTCAGACGCGCCAGCACCAGGTTACCGATAATCAGCGCGCCAAAAATCGGCACCTGTAACAGGCCATACTCATAGCTGCTAAGCTGTTCGCCGCTGATGATAATGACCGGCGACTGGGCAATCCACGCCAGCAGCGGCAGGCTGACAAAGCCCGTCGCCAGTGCGCCCGCGACGAAACGGCCATTTTGCAGCACCGCCTTATAGTCACGCCCCAGCTCTTTAAGCGAGAGCTTTTCGCCCAGGCGGGTGGCGGTCTCCGGCATCGCACGGTGCAGACCAAAGAAAGAGATGGCCGCAAGCGCGGCAAAGAGCACGAACATCCCTTCCCACGGCGCGACGTGGACCCATGCGGCTCCCACCAGCGGCCCCAGAAGCGGTGCAATCAGCGCCACGTTCGCCATCAGCGCGGTAATTTTGATACATACCGCCTCCTCAAACGACTCCTGAATAGCGGCGTAGCCCACGGCACCAATAAAGCACAGGCTCACGCCCTGAAGAAAACGCAGCAACGTAAACTGCTCAATGTTCTGCGCCAGCAGCGTGGCGAGACAGGTGACGATAAACCATACCACGCCCGTCAGCATCACCGGGCGGCGGCCAATACGATCCGACAGCGGCCCTAAAAGCCACTGTAAAAACATGCCGCCCGCGAGATAGGCGGTCATCGATGTAGGTACCCACTCAATACCTGCGTTGTACTGCTCAACCACAGCCAGCATGCCTGGCTGGATCATGTCGTTGCCGATGTAGGTAGAGAATTCGTAAAGCACCAGACACAGAGGAAAAAGTAACGCCTGACGACCCAGACGATTACCGGAAGAAGAACGGTTTATCATGCAATCTCTTTAATATGAAAAAATCGCGATGAGTGTAATGAATTGCCGCTGTCTGAGATAGCAAATTAACGTGAAAAAACAGAAATAACGCACTTATCGTTGTTGTTTAAGGTTTCCTTAAGTTGCCCTCCTTATGATAGTGCTATTTCACGTTATTGACCGAAACTATGACACACGCCGTCAGCCCTTCAGAATTATCTAAGTTACCGACAAATAAGACAAAACGCCTTTACCGTTTGCCTGCCCGCTTTTATGGTTATCAGCTTTTCGTGCTGATCGTCCTTGCGCTGCTTTTTACCTGGCTTTCGCGCGATGAATCGCTTGACCGATGGATCACCGGCTTCTGGTATGACGCGGCGACGCATCATTTCCCGCTACAGCAAAATCCGCTGCTGGATCTGCTCAACCATCGGCTGGCGAAATATGTGGCCATTGCCCTGGCCGTCATCGCGCTGGTTTACGGGACTTACAGACGCAATGCCCGGCTGGTGACAGCCGCGCTTCTGATGGGTCTGGGCGCGCTCGTTGTAGGAGCCCTGAAAAGCATGAGCCACCACAGCTGTCCGTGGGATCTGGTGGAGTATGGCGGCAAAGCCGTCTCGTATCCCCTGTTCAGCGCGATTCCGGCAGACAGCGGACCGGGACGCTGCTTTCCCGGCGGCCACGCCTCAAGCGGGTTTATGGTGATGGGGCTGTTTTTTGCCTTCTGGCGTGAACGTCCACGCCTGGCCTGGACCTTTGTCGCGTTGGGCGTTGTTATGGGGCTGCTGATGGGATTCGGGCAGGTCATGCGCGGCGCGCATTTTTTCTCTCACAACCTGTGGGCCGGGTGGTGGGTCTGGTTTTCCCAGGTGCTGGTTTACGGGCTGGTTTCCGCCTGGTTTGCTAAAGAGTAACGAGATTATGTTAGAAAATCTGAACTACGAACTGTTTTACCTGCTCAACGCCACGCCGTCGTCACCGGAATGGATGATCGATCTCGCCACCTTCATTGCGAAAGATGTGATCAGCATTGTACCGGCGCTGGCGGTGATCCTCTGGTTATGGGGACCTCGTACACAGGTCACCGCCCAGCGCCATCTGGTGATCAAAATGGCGATGGCGATCGGCGTCAGCGTGCTGGCAAGCTACGTGCTGGGCCACGCCTTCCCACACGATCGTCCGTTTGTCGATCGCGTCGGCTACAACTTCCTGCACCATGCGCCGGACGACTCGTTCCCGAGCGATCACGGCACGGTGATCTTCACCTTTGCGCTGGCCTTCCTGTTCTGGCATCGCCTGTGGTCCGGCGTAGTGCTGATGGGCGTGGCGGTCGCCATCGCCTGGTCCCGCGTCTACCTGGGCGTGCACTGGCCGCTGGATATGGTCGGCGGTTTCCTGGTGGGACTGATGGGCTGCGTCAGCGCAGCCATCCTGTGGAGCCTCTTTGGTCCGGCGCTTTATCGTGGATTATCACAGGCCTATCGCGTTCTGTTTGCCCTTCCGATCCGCAAAGGCTGGATACGTGACTAACCCCGGTCCGTCAGGTTACACTTGAGCCCCCGCCCTGCGGGGGCTCACTTTTTTAGCCCGAGGATCTATGGAAACACGTCGCGATGACCGCATTGCTCAGCTGCTCCAGGCGCTGAAGCGCAGCGATAAGCTGCATCTTAAGGAAGCCGCTACCCTGCTTGGCGTGTCTGAAATGACCATTCGTCGCGATCTGAACAGCGACAGCGCCCCCGTTGTGCTGCTTGGCGGGTATATTGTTCTGGAGCCGCGTAGCGCCAGCCATTATCTGTTAAGCGATCAAAAAACACGCCTGGTGGAGGAGAAGCGCAAAGCCGCGCGGCTCGCCGCCTCGCTGGTGCAGCCGCATCAAACGCTGTTTTTTGACTGCGGTACGACAACCCCGTGGATCATCGAGGCCATCGACAGCACCGTTCCGTTTACCGCCGTCTGTTATTCGCTAAACACCTTCCTTGCCTTGCAGGAGAAACCGGCGTGCCGGGTGATTTTGTGTGGCGGCGAATTTCATGCCAGCAACGCCATTTTCAAACCGCTGAATATTCAGGACACGCTGAGCAATGTATGCCCGGATATCGCCTTTTACTCTGCGGCGGGCGTGAATGTGAAACAGGGGGCAACCTGTTTTAATCTTGAAGAGTTACCGGTGAAACAGTGGGCGCTCAACGCCGCACAGCAGCATGTGCTGGTGGTTGATCACAGTAAATTTGGCAAGGTCCGTCCGGCAAGGATGGGTGAACTGTCGCGCTTTGACGCCATCGTCAGTGATTGCCGCCCGGATGACGAGCTGGTGGCATACGCGAAAGCGCAGCAGGTGAAGTTGATGTATTGAGGTTATGCCGGGTGGCGGCTTCGCCTTACCCGGCCTACAACGGCTCGAACGTAGGCCGGGTAAGCGCAGCGCCACCCGGCAAAAACTTAGCTGAACCAGCTGCCAAACCAGCCGTGGAATTTCATTAACACAAAGTCCCATATCCGGCTGAAGAAGCCGCCCTCTTCCACCGCTTCCATTACCACCAGCGGACGCTGCTCAATGGATTTGCCGTTAAGCTGGAAATCTATCGTCCCGACCACCTGGCCTTTTTTTAACGGCGCGGTCAGCTGTGGCTCGGTCAGGGTATAGCTGGCTTTCAGGTTTTTCAGCTGGCCGCGTGGAATGGTGACGGACCCCGCTTCACCTGCCCCCAGGTTTACTTCACTTTTATCACCAAACCAGACGCGCTGGCTGACGAAGGTGGCGTCCGGCTTAATCGGCGTGACGGTTTCAAAGAAGCGGAAACCCCAGGTCAGCAGTTTTTCTGACTCGTTAAAACGAATGCGGTCGGTTTTCGTGCCCAGCACCACCGAGATCAGGCGCATATCGCCCTGCGTCGCAGAAGCCACCAGGTTGTATCCGGCCCCGGCAGTTGTACCGGTTTTCATGCCGTCCACGTTAACGTTACTGCTCCAGAGCAGGCGGTTACGGTTAGGCTGGCGAATATTATTGAAGGTAAACTCTTTCTCTTTATGGATGGCGTACTCATCCGGAACGTCATGGATCAGCGCTTTGCCCAGCAGCGCCATATCGCGCGCGGTACTGAACTGACCCGGCGCATCCAGGCCGTGAACGGTTTTAAAGGTGGTATTGGTCAGACCCAGTTTTTTCGCGTAGCCATTCATCAGCCCAATAAACGAGTCCTGACTGCCCGCGACGTAATCGGCCAGCGCAATACAGGCATCATTTCCCGACTGAATAATGACCCCTTTATTCAGATCGGAAACGGAGACCTGATCACCGGGCTTCAGGAACATCACGGACGAGCCGCGCAGCGCCGGGTTACCGGTCGCCCAGGCATCTTTCCCGACGGTGACCATGTCATTCAGCTTGATCTTGCCTGCTTTTAACGCCTGGCCGACCACATAGCTGGTCATAATTTTCGTCAGGCTCGCCGGGTCGAGTTTTTCGTCGGCGTTACCTTCCGCCAGCACTTTCCCGCTGGCGTAATCCATCAGGATCCAGGCGCGCGCATCAACAGGCGGCGCTTCGGGCGCTGTCTGTTCCGCCGCATGAAGCGTTGGGGCAAAAAGGAAAAGCAGCGCCGAGCCTGCCGCCAGGCTGCGCAGAGAAGAAGTTTTTTGCGTCATAAATGCCACCCGAGTGTCCATTCTAAAAATCACGTCACAATCACCGTGTCGCAAGAAGCGATGAGTAATAGCGCACTACAGCCTTCAAAGAAACCTGTTCCAGGTAAAGTTTTTAAAGTTTATGCAATAACATTCAGATACGCTTTGATTGCGGCGTTTTTTTTAGCATCTGTTGCGTAATTGTTAGGTTTATCTCACCATGGCGAAAAGCTGACTCGGATTCACATCTCATCGGGAGTAAATATGATTACGCTGTGGGGCAGGAACAATTCGACTAACGTGAAGAAAGTGCTCTGGACGCTGGAGGAGCTGGATTTACCGTTCAACCAAATTATGGCTGGCATGGCGTTCGGGGTGAATAAAGACGCCGACTATCTGGCGATGAACCCAAACGGGCTGGTGCCGTTGCTGCGCGATGACGAGACAGACGCCACGCTGTGGGAGTCCAATACCATTGTGCGTTATCTCGCCGCGCAGTACGGCCAGGGTCGCCTGTGGGTTGAAAATCCGGCCCAGCGCGCGCAGGGCGAAAAATGGATGGACTGGGCAAACCAGACGCTTTCCCCAACGCACCGCGTGATCCTGATGGGGCTTATCCGTACGCCGGAAGCCGATCGTGATTATCCCGCCATTCATGCCGCCCAGGACGCGTGCGAGTCGCTGTTTGCGATGATGGACGACGAACTGGCGAAGCATACCTGGTTCTCCGGCGACACGTTCGGCGTGGGCGATATCGCCGTCGCCCCCTTCGTCTGGAACCTCACTAACATGGGTCTCAGCTGGACCCCGCGCCCTCACCTTGAGCGCTGGATCCAGCAGCTCAGCGAGCGCCCGGCGTATCGCAACGTGGTGATGATCCCGGTGACCTGATTACGACCCGGACGGGCTGACTTTCCAAAGCTGCCCGTCCGTCTCGTCGGTCAGCACGTACAGATAACCATCCGGCCCGACGCGCACATCGCGGATACGCTGATCTTTATCCCCAAGAATTCGCCCATCCTCCGTCACGGTATTACCCTTCACGCTCAGCACGATGACGTCTTTCTCCTTCAGCGCGCCGATAAACAGCTTGTTTTTCCACTGCGGGAAGACGTCGCTGTTGTAGAACGCCATGCCGCTGACGGCGGGCGACACTTTCCAGACAAACAGTGGTTTTTCGGTGCCTTCAACGTGCTCGCCTTTTGCTTCCGGGATTTTCAGGCCGCTGTAATTGATCCCGTGCGTCGCCAGGGGCCAGCCGTAGTTTTTGCCCTTCTCAGGAATGTTAACCTCATCCCCACCGCGTGGTCCGTGTTCGTTGAGCCACAGCGTGTCACTCCACGGGTTCATCGCCATTCCCTGCGGGTTGCGAATGCCATAGGACCAGATTTCCGGGCGCGCACCGGCGGTGTTCACAAACGGATTATCCGGTGGCACTTTTCCGTCCTCCGTCAGGCGCACCACCTTGCCCTGAAGCTTGTCCAGATCCTGCGCCGTCGGGCGCTGGTTGTTTTCACCCAGGCCAATAAAAAGATGGCCTTTGCCGTCGAACACCAGCCGTCCGCCAAAGTGGTTGCCGGTAGAGAGCTTCGGCATCTGTCGGAACACCACCTGGAAGCCCTCAATGCGCGACAGGTCATCGCTCAACCGCCCGTAGCCCACCGCGGTACCCGCTTTGCCATCATTACCTGCCTCGGCGAAGCTGAGCCAGACCCGCCGTGATTGTGCAAAATCCGGGGCCAGCGCGACGTCCAGCAGTCCGCCCTGGCCGCTCGCCCACACTTTCGGCACGCCGACAATCGGATCGGAGAGCCCTTTCCCTGCCTGCCAGTGCTTAAGCTGCCCGTCTTTGAGCGTGATGAGCAGCCCCTTGTTATCTGGCAGAAACGCCAGCGACCAGGGGTGATCCAGTTTTGTCTGTAGCACGTCGACCTTAACCGTCTCAGGCGCTGCAAGCAGTGAAAGCGGGAATAACAAGACTGGAAGGAAAATCAGCGAGGATCGAGGCATAACGCACTCCTTTATCGACATATGGCTTAAAGATTAGCCACTGTTCCCGGGTGCGTTACCACTTTTACAAAAGCTTAAACAGAAGGGGGAGTTGCCTCCCCCGGGTTCAGTGCCGGGCAAGCGTTTCCGGCTTGTTCAGACACATGATGCAAAGCGCGAGCGTGGTCAGGCAGTTTTCAAGCTTCTCCGCGTTAACGGCAATAAAATTCGGGCAGTCGTGACGTCCGTTCATCAAAGAGACCCCGGCGATGGAGAGCACCTCGGCGGCGCGGCGCAGCGCCACTAATTCGCTTTCAGCGTAGTGCGCTTTCAGGATGGGTGCTTTTTCACGCATGAAATTGCAAAGTTCAAAGAAGTTATCACGCAGATTTTCGCTTTCGCTGACTGACATATACCCTTTCGCCTTGCGGAGTTGCAGATATGCAGCCAGGTCGATTCGGGCGTTGATCAGCTTGTTAAGCAGATCGCGTTTCAGTCTGTCAACGGACATGCTATTTCCTCCCCTGTCAGCCATGTTACCTCATTAAGAATAAGGTCATTTTTTGTACAATGTAATGCCTGGGATCAATAAACGATAACTGATTAACATTCTTTACAATGTTACAACGATTGCCGGCCTCAACTGCGCCATCAAGAGTGTATAAATCCCCTGCGATACGCTGTAAAATCCCGCCCTGATAACTCCATAATTGATGAATTTTTAACCTATGAGCAATGTTACGCACCCGCCGAAAATCGGCTTTGTCTCCCTGGGCTGCCCGAAGAACCTGGTGGACTCCGAACGCATCCTGACTGAACTTCGCACTGAAGGCTATGACGTGGTGCCAAGCTACGACAACGCCGACATGGTGATCGTCAACACCTGCGGGTTCATCGACAGCGCGGTCCAGGAGTCACTGGAAGCTATTGGTGAAGCCCTGACGGAAAACGGCAAAGTGATTGTCACCGGCTGCCTGGGCGCGAAGGTGGATCAGATCCGCGAAGTTCACCCGAAAGTGCTGGAGATCACCGGCCCGCACAGCTACGAGCAGGTGCTGGAACATGTTCATCACTACGTCCCCAAACCAAAGCACAACCCGTTCCTGAGCCTGGTGCCGGAACAGGGCGTGAAGCTGACGCCGCGCCACTACGCCTACCTGAAAATTTCCGAAGGCTGCAACCATCGCTGCACCTTCTGCATCATCCCGTCGATGCGTGGCGATCTGGTGAGCCGTCCGATTGGCGAGGTGCTGGCAGAAGCCAAACGCCTGGCCGACGCGGGCGTGAAGGAGCTGCTGGTCATCTCCCAGGACACCTCCGCCTACGGCGTGGACGTTAAACACCGTTCCGGTTTCCACAACGGCGAGCCAGTGAAAACCAGCATGGTCGGCCTGTGCGAGCAGCTGGCTAAGCTCGGGATCTGGACGCGCCTGCACTACGTCTATCCTTACCCGCACGTTGACGATGTGATCCCGCTGATGGCGGAAGGCAAAATCCTGCCGTATCTGGATATCCCGCTACAGCATGCCAGCCCGCGCATTCTGAAGCTGATGAAACGTCCTGGCTCCGTTGACCGCCAGCTGGCGCGCATCAAGCAGTGGCGTGAGATCTGCCCGGATCTTACCCTGCGCTCCACCTTTATTGTCGGCTTCCCGGGTGAAACCGAAGAAGATTTCCAGATGCTGCTCGACTTCCTGAAAGAGGCGCGTCTGGATCGCGTCGGCTGCTTCAAGTACAGCCCGGTTGAAGGCGCAACGGCCAACGAGCTGGCGGACCAGGTACCGGAAGAGGTAAAAGAGGAGCGCTGGAACCGCTTTATGCAGCTGCAACAGCAGATCTCTGCTGAACGCTTGCAGGAGAAAGTGGGCCGCGAAATTCTGGTGATTATCGACGAAGTGGACGAAGAAGGCGCGATTGGCCGCAGCATGGCGGATGCGCCTGAAATCGACGGCGCGGTGTACCTGAACGGCGAAACCAACGTCAAGCCGGGCGATATTATTCGCGTGAAGGTCGAAAACGCCGACGAGTATGATTTATGGGGCAGCCGGGTTTAATCTCCCCACGCCTCTGTTCCAGGCCGGGTAAGGCGTCGCCGCCACCCGGCACATTCCACAGCACTACCCTTTTATCCGCGGATCCAGCGCGTCGCGCAGCCCATCCCCCAGTAAATTAAACGCCAGCACGGTCAGGAAAATCGCCAGGCTCGGGAAGATCGCCACGTGTGGCGCAATCACCATATCCGCCCGCGCCTCGTTCAGCATCGCGCCCCACTCCGGCGTCGGCGGCTGTGCGCCTAACCCCAGAAACGACAGGCTGGCCGCCGAGATAATCGACACGCCTATGCGCATGGTGAAATAGACCACGATAGACGAGACCGTTCCCGGCAGAATATGGCTGAACAGGATGGTGGCATCGCTGGCTCCCATGCTGCGCGCCGACTCGATAAAGGTCTGCTGCTTCAGCACCAGCGTGTTGCCACGTACCAGACGCGCGAAAGCGGGAATCGAGAATACCGCCACGGCGATGATGACGTTCGCCATGCCGCTGCCCATCACCGCCACCACGGCAATCGCCAGCAGAATACCGGGAAAGGCAAACAGCACATCGCAGATACGCATGATGATGCGGTCCCACCAGCCTTCGTAGTACCCGGCCACCAGCCCCAACACGGTGCCAATTGCTGCGCCCATCAGCACCGCAAAGACCCCGGCCGCCAGCGAGATCTGCGCCCCTACCAGCACGCGGCTGAAAATATCGCGCCCGAGCGAGTCCACGCCAAACCAGTGCATCATCGACGGTCCATCGTTCAGCCGGTCGTAATCGAAGTAGTTTTCCGCATCAAACGGGGCTAACCAGGGGGCGATAATCGCCACCAGGATCAGCAGTAACACAAACAACCCGGCGACCATAGCGACGGGCTGACGACGGAATCGACGCCAGAACTCAATCCACGGGGTGCGAATATGGTCCGGCCTGATCCCCGGCATAGCGTTTAAAATGGCCTGGCGACGCCAGTTCAGTAATCGCATCTTACTTATACCTGATGGCCGGGTTAATGGCGGCGTACAGCACATCCACCACTAAGTTGATAAGAATAAACTCCAGCGAGAAAAGCAGGACTTCAGCCTGAATGACCGGATAGTCACGCATATCGACCGAGTCGACCAGCAGGCGCCCCAGCCCCGGCCAGTTAAAGACCTTCTCAACCACAATAGAGCCGCCCAGCAGGAAGCCGAACTGTAGCCCCATCATCGTGACCACCGGTATCATCGCATTACGAAAACCATGCTTCAGAATGACCCATTTCTCACTCACCCCTTTTGCCCGCGCGGTGCGAATGTAATCTTCGCTCAGCACGTCGACAAACGAGGCGCGGGTAAACCGAGCCATCACCGCCGCAACGGCCGCGCCAAGCGTCATAGAGGGAAGAATGTAGTGCTTCCAGGTGTCGGCCCCGACGGTCGGCAACCAGCCCAGCTCAACGGAGAAAATCTGCATCAGTAGCATGCCCAGCGCAAACGCCGGGAAAGAGATGCCGGTGACCGCCAGCGCCATACCGAGCTTATCCGGCCAGCGGTTGCGCCAGACGGCGGCGACAATCCCCGCTCCCAGGCCAAACACTACCGCCCAGCTCATACTGGCAATCGTTAACCAGAAGGTAGGCATAAAGCGGCTGGCAATCTCCTCCGACACCGGACGACGCGACACCATTGAGATGCCGAAATCGCCCTGAAGGACATTGCCAATGTAACGCAGAAATTGCCTGTACAGCGGCTGGTCAAGACCGAGCTGTTTACGCACCAGTTCAATAACCGTCGCATCCGCTTCCGGTCCGGCAATCAAACGCGCTGGATCGCCGGGCAGCATATGGACAAACAAAAACACCAGCACGGCCACAATCAGCAGCGTCGGGATAAGCCCCAGCAGGCGTTTACACACATAATTCAGCATGAGTTTTATTTTAAATCCGCGTCATCAAAGCTAAAGCCCGTATCCGGCATGATGTAAAAACCGGTCAGCGCTTTGTTGTGGGCTGAGACCAGTTTTTCCACCACCAGCGGCACCCACGGCGACTCTTTCCAGATAATGTCCTGCGCCTCTTTGTACAGGCGCGCTTTCTCTTCCGGTTTGGTGGTTTTCAGGGCATCGGCCAGATCTTTATCCACCTGCGGATTACTGTAGAACGCGGTATTGAACAGCGTTGGCGGCCAGTTCTGGGAAGCGAACAGCGGCGACAGGGACCAGTCCGCTTCGCCGGTTGAAGCCGTCCAGCCGGTGTAGAACATCCGCACGCCGCTCTCTTTCTGCCCTTTGCCTTCTACTTCCGCCGCTCGCTGTCCGGCATCCATCGCCGTGACCCTGGCTTTAATGCCCACCTGCGCCAGCTGCTGCTGGGTAAATTGCAGCACCTTCTGCGCGGTACTGTGGTTATGAGACGACCACAGCGTGGTGCTAAAGCCGTTCGGATAGCCCGCCTCTTTCAGCAGCTCCCGCGCTTTCGCCGGATCGTACGGCCATGGCTGGTAGCTCTGCGCATACTCGATGGCTGGCGGCATCACGCCCGTCGCGGGAGTGGCGTAACCGGCAAAGGCCACCTTCACCAGCGCCTGACGGTTAATGGCGTAGTTGATGGCTTCGCGCACCTTCGGGTTATCGAACGGTTTCTGCGTGACGTTCATGCTGATGTAGCGCTGCATAATCGACGGGCTGGCCACCAGCTCCAGCTTGCTGTTTTTCGCCAGCAGCGCCGCCTGTTCGTAAGGGATCGGGAAGGCAAACTGCGCTTCGCCGGTTTGCAACATCGCGGCACGGGTATTGTTGTCCACGACCGGACGCCAGGTGATTGTATCCAGCTTCGGCAGCCCCTGCTGCCAGTATCCGGCGAATTTTTTCACCTTCACATAATCGGTCTGGTTCCAGGTAAGCAGTTCGTACGGTCCGGTCCCCACCGGGTGGAAGCCAATCTCTTTGCCGTATTTTTTCAGGGCAGCGGGTGAAATCATCGCCGTCGCGGGATGCGCCAGGATATTGATAAACGCCGAGAACGGCTCTTTCAGGACGATCTTCACCGTCGCCGGGTCAACCACCTCGGTGCTGGCGATATTTTTATACAGGTTGTAGCGCTTAAGACCGTTCTCCGGATTGCTGGCACGGTCCAGGTTGATCTTAACCGCCTCGGCGTTGAAGTCGGTGCCGTCCTGGAACTTCACGCCGGTACGGAGCTTAACGGTATAGACCAGCCCATCGTCCGACACGGTATAGCCTTCCGCCAGCACGTTTTTCAGCTTCATCTCGCGGTCCAGGCCGAACAGCCCCTGGTAGAAAGATTTTGCCACCGCCTGAGAAAGGGTGTCGTTAGCATCATACGGATCCAGCGTCGTGAAGTTAGACCCCACAGCCACCACCACATCTTTCGCCGCGAACGCGGGGGCGGCGGCCAGCGCAGCCGTCACGCTCGCGGCAAGCAGCCATTGACGAGCAACAAAAGGAACCATTGTGTTCTCCTGCCTGTTGTAAGTTATAACCGCGAGAATGCATTGCCCTGACGCGGTGGTGCGACAAAATGACCGGGACCCACCTCACGCAGCGCCACGCGCTCAAGGGTTTCGCCCCGTTTACGAATATTGCTCGGCATTTCGTCCTGCAACAGCACGCGCTGGGCGTGACGATGCTCAGGATCGGCAACCGGTACGGCGGCCATCAGCTTGCGGGTGTACGGGTGCTGCGGGTTTTCAAACACCGCCCGACGGGGGCCGATTTCAACTATTTGCCCCATGTACATCACCGCCACGCGATGGCTGATCCGCTCCACCACCGCCATATCGTGGGAGATAAACAGAAACGCAATGCCTAAATCCCGCTGTAAATCGAGCAGGAGATTGATGATTTGCGCGCGGATGGAGACATCCAGCGCTGACACGGACTCATCCGCAATAACCACCTTCGGATTCAGGGCTAATGCCCGGGCTATGCAGATACGCTGTCGCTGACCGCCAGAAAATTCGTGCGGATAACGCCAGGCATGCTCCGGCTTCAGGCCCACGCGCTCCAGCAGCCACGCGACGCGGCGCTGCGCGGCTTCACCGTCGAGCAGGTTATGCACCCGCAGCGGCTCCATAATCGAGTACCCCACCGTATGGCGCGGATCGAGCGACGCATAAGGATCCTGGAATATAAACTGAATATCCCGGCGCACCGCCTGCAATTTACTATTAGGTAGCGTGTCGATGCGCTCACCGTTGAAGGTGATGCTCCCCTCCTGCGACGCCACCAGCCTGAGCAGCGCCCGTCCGGTGGTGGATTTACCGCAGCCGGACTCCCCCACCAGCGCCAGCGTTTCGCCCGGCCAGAGATCAAAACTGACGTTTTCAACCGCATGCACTTCGCGCTTCACGCGATTGAGGATCCCGCTACGCAGCGGGAAACGGGTCACCAGGTCACGCACTTCGAGGATTGGCCTGCCGGGAACCACCGTATCCTGCTCGGTTTCGTCTTCCTGCTTGCCCTGTTCGGTCTGTGAGATCAGCGGAAAACGGCGCGGAAAATCACTGCCATTCATGGCCCCCAGACGCGGGACCGCCGCCAGCAGCGCTTTGGTATAAGAATGCACCGGCGCATGAAAGACCTGCTCCACCGTGCCGGTTTCCACGGCATTGCCCTGATGCATAACCAGCACCCGATCGGCAATGTCCGCCACCACCCCCATATCGTGGGTGATGAAAATCACCCCCATCTCCATCTCCTGCTGCAACACCTTAATCAGTTGCAGGATCTGGGCCTGAATAGTGACATCCAGCGCCGTGGTGGGTTCGTCCGCAATGAGTACCGCCGGACGGCACGACAGCGCCATCGCAATCATCACCCGCTGGCGCATGCCGCCGGAAAGCTGATGCGGGTAGCGGGACAAAATCGCGTGCGCCTCAGGGATACGCACCAGCTCCAGCATCCGTTTTGCTTCGTTGAGCGCCTCATCACCGCTCAGTCCCTGATGCAGGCGGATAGATTCGGCAATCTGCTCGCCCACCGGGAAAACCGGGTTCAGGGAGGTCATCGGCTCCTGAAAAATCATCGCAATATCTGCCCCGCGCACACCCTGCATCCGGGACGCGCTCAGCTCGTTGAGATCGATAACCTGACGGTTGCGACGGAGCAACAGCATCCGCTCGCTGGTGACCTGCCCGCCCGTCTGCTCAAGCAGACGCATCAGCGCCAGCGCGGTAACGGATTTACCGGAACCTGATTCGCCAACAATCGCCAGCGTCTCGCCGCGTCTGAGCGAAAACGATAAATTCTGTACTGCGGGGATGAACTGCCGCTCTTCCTGAAACGCAATATTCAGTTGGTGGACAGCCAGCACTTCGCAGTTGTCCAGCTCTTCACGGTGCGGCACGCAATGCCCCCTTATTCACGATAAATGCCTGTGCTGGGCGCATCGCCGGCATACCCCCACGCCCGGTACATCCCTTCACTGTTAAACGGCAGAGCCACGTTGCCCTCCCGATCCACCGCAATTAAGCCGCCAATCCCGCCCAGCGCCGGCAGTTTCTCCATCACTACCCGCTCGCAGGCTTCACTCAGGCTTAATCCGCCGTAATCCATTAGTGCGGTAATGTCATAGGCCGCCAGCGCGCGGATAAACACTTCGCCGGTGCCGGTGCATGACACCGCCGCGGTGGCGTTATTGGCGTAACACCCGGCCCCCGGCAGCGGGCTGTCGCCGACGCGACCGGGAAGTTTGTTAGTCATGCCGCCTGTCGACGTCGCGGCGGCGAGGTTACCGGCTTTATCCAGCGCCACCGCGCCTACCGTGCCCATTTTGCTGCGTTCATCGAGCGGCGCGGTATGGTCCAGCTGCGTCATCCCCGCTGTACGGGCCTCCAGCAGTTGCCGGTAACGCTCCTCGGTGGAAAAAAGCTCGGGCGAGACCGTGTCCATACCGTGCTCGACGGCAAATTTTTCCGCCCCCGCCCCGGCCAGCAGCACATGCGGGCTTTGTTCCATCACCAGACGCGCGGCCAGCACCGGATTACGCAGACGGCTGACGCCCGCTACCGCGCCCGCTTTCAGGGTGACGCCGTCCATCACGCAGGCATCCAGCTCGTGCGTTTCATCGCGCGTAAAGACCGAGCCAATACCGGCATTAAACAGCGGACACTCCTCCAGCAGGCGCACCGCTTCGGTCACCACGTCCAGCGCGCTGTCGCCCGCTTCCAGCATCCGCTGGCCTGTTTCCACAATGGCGTTCAGCGCATCAATATAACGCTTCTCCTGCTCGGGACTGAGCTGTGCACGGGTGATTGCCCCGGCACCGCCATGAATTGCGATAACCGCTTTACTCATTTCGCATCACCCATCAGCCTGGCTGGCTGCTTTTTCTATAAATATCATTATCGTCGACGAATCTTCAGATGATTTTTGAATATAGAAAGACGCAACTGTGATGTAAAGCGTACACCCATCGGGTCATACAGTTAGCCGCACTTTTCTGCCATAATGAGCGCTTTCGTTGTTACTCCGCAGGAGCCCACCATGGATTTTACCGCCGGACTGATGCCGCTTGAGACGGCACTCTCGCAGATGCTTGATCGTATTACTCCCCTGCACGACGTTGAGACGCTGCCGCTTGTGCGCTGTTTTGGCCGTATTGCCGCGCGCGATATCGTCTCGCCGCTGAACGTGCCGGGGTTCGATAACGCGGCGATGGACGGCTATGCCGTACGTCTGGCGGATCTGCAAACGGGTCAGCCGCTGCCGGTGGCAGGGAAAGCGTTTGCCGGGCAGCCGTTCAACGGTGAGTGGCCAGCGGGCACCTGCGTGCGCATTATGACCGGCGCGCCGGTGCCAACGGGCTGTGAAGCCGTGGTGATGCAGGAAGAGACCGAACAAACGGACGACGGCGTGCGTTTTACCGCCAGCGTCAAAGCGGGACAGAATATCCGCCATATCGGGGAAGACATTACCCTGGGCGCAACGGTCTTTGCCGCCGGGCAAAAACTGACGGTCGCCGAACTGCCGGTGCTGGCATCGCTTGGCATCGCGGAGATTGACGTGGTCCGCAAAGTGCGCGTAGCGGTGTTCTCCACGGGAGACGAGCTACAGCTTCCGGGTCAGCCGCTGAACGAGGGGCAGATTTACGACACCAACCGTCTGGCGGTGCACCTGATGCTTGAGCAGCTGGGCTGCGAGGTGATTAACCTCGGTATCATTCCTGACGATCCGCAAAAACTGCGCGCGGCGTTTATCGACGCTGACGCCTCTGCCGACGTGGTGATCAGCTCCGGCGGCGTTTCGGTTGGCGAAGCGGATTACACCAAAACCTTGCTTGAAGAGCTGGGTGAAATCGCCTTCTGGAAGCTGGCGATTAAGCCGGGCAAACCGTTCGCGTTTGGTAAACTTCCGCACAGCTGGTTCTGTGGCCTGCCGGGTAACCCGGTCTCTGCCGCGCTGACCTTCTACCAGCTGGTGATCCCGCTGCTGGCGAAGCTTTCAGGCAACAATGCCAGCCCGCTGCCGGAACGTCTGCGCGTGTGGGCGGCAACGCGCCTCAAAAAATCACCGGGCCGTCTCGATTTCCAGCGCGGCATTCTGGCGCGCAACGCCGACGGCGAGCTGGAGGTGAGCACCACCGGGCATCAGGGTTCGCACATCTTTAGCTCCTTCAGCCAGGGTAACTGCTTTATCGTGCTGGAGCGCGATCGCGGCCACGTTGAGGCGGGCGAATGGGTTGAAGTGGAACGCTTTAACCACCTGTTCGGAGGCTGACATGACGATGGAACTGAGCGACCCGGAGATGATGCGCTATAACCGCCAGATCGTGCTGCGCGGATTTGATTTCGAGGGTCAGGAGGCGCTCAAGGCGGCCAGCGTGCTGGTTGTGGGTCTTGGCGGGCTGGGCTGCGCGGCAGCGCAATACCTGGCTGCGGCGGGCGTCGGCAGCATGACGCTGCTGGATTTCGACACCGTGTCGGTGTCCAACCTGCAACGCCAGACGCTGCACAGCGACGCGACGGTCGGTCAGCCTAAAGTGGAATCAGCACGCACGGCGCTGGCGCGCATTAACCCCAACGTTCAGTTCACCCTGATTGACGCGATGCTGGATGACGACGCGCTGTTTGCGCAGATTGCACGGCATGACCTGGTGCTGGACTGCACCGATAACGTCGCCATTCGCAACCAGCTCAATGCGGGTTGCTTTGCCCATAAAACGCCGCTGATTTCCGGCGCTGCCATCCGCATGGAGGGGCAAATCACCGTATTCACCTACGCTGAAGGAGAGCCCTGCTACCGCTGCCTGAGCCGTCTGTTTGGCGAGAATGCGCTGACCTGCGTCGAGGCGGGCGTAATGGCGCCGCTGGTTGGCGTTATCGGTTCCTTGCAGGCCATGGAGGCGATCAAAGTGCTGGCGCACTATGGCACGCCCGCCGCGGGTAAAATCGTGATGTATGACGCGATGACCTGCCAGTTTCGCGAGATGAAGCTAATGCGTAATCCCGGGTGTGAGGTGTGCGAAGGTTAAAGCAAACGGCAACCTTCAGGTTGCCGTTTTAGTGTTTGCTCCCTCTCCCTGTGGGAGAGGGTTGGGGTGAGGGCATCAGGCCACACCCATCAAATAGACGTCCGCCCAAACGCCCCCTGCCAGTCCTGCTCAAACTTCACAATTGCCGCATCCACCGCCGGAGAGGTAATAAACTGCTGCGCCACGTCCAGCGGCAGCGTGATGGACTCGCACCCTGCCAGCAGGCAGTCCAGCGCCTGGCGCGGGGTTTTAAAGCTCGCCGCCAGCACTTTTGACTGCGGCGCGTGCAGGGTCAGCAACTGTTGCAGCTCAATTACGGTCTGAATCCCGTCCCCGCCCTGCGCGTCCACGCGGTTAACGTAAGGGGCCACATACTCCGCCCCCGCCAGCGCGGACAACATCCCCTGCGCGGCACCGTAGACCGCCGTGCCCAGGGTCGGGATCCCTTCCGCCTTCAGCATCTTGATCGCCGCCAGCCCTTCTGCGGTCACCGGCACTTTCACCACCAGATCGTTAATGATGGCGCGCAGCTTACGCGCGTCTTCCACCATCCCCTCGGCGGTCTTCGCCATCACCTGAGCGAACAGCTGGCCCTTGCCGCCCAGCGCGTCGTGCAGCGCGGGCAGCAGCTCTTCCAGGGGGGTTTTACCCGCCGCCACAATGCTTGGGTTAGTGGTCACGCCCGCCAGCGGGAAGATACGTGCCAGCTTTTTGACTGCCGCAACGTCAGATGTGTCGAGATAAAGTTCCATGATGTCACCCTCAAATTTAGCCTGCACTTACCCTATCACAGCAAAACCTGCTCAGGAATTGACCCATATCAAGCTAACTTTCATTCGAAAGTAATTTAATCTTCATGTGTAATACGAGGGCAAAAAAATGATCTTCAATATACAGCGTTACTCCACCCACGACGGCCCAGGTATTCGAACCGTGGTATTCCTGAAAGGCTGCTCGCTGGGCTGTCGCTGGTGTCAGAACCCGGAAAGCCGCTCCCGCAGCCGGGACGTGCTGTTTGATGCGCGTCTGTGCCTGGACGGCTGCGACCTGTGCCAGCAGGCGGCACCGGGCTGCATCGAACGCGCGCTGAATGGCCTGGTCATCCACCGCGAAAAGCTGAGTGAAGAGACGCTTGATGCCCTCACCGACTGCTGCCCGACGCAGGCGCTGACCGTTTGCGGCGAAGAACAGCAGGTCGAAGAGATCATGGCGACCGTATTGCGCGATAAACCCTTCTACGACCGCAGCGGCGGCGGGATCACCCTTTCCGGCGGCGAGCCGTTTATGAATCCTGACCTGGCGCACGCCCTGTTTAAAGCCAGCCATGAACAAGGCATTCATACCGCCGTTGAAACCTGCCTTCACGTGCCCTGGCACTATATCGAGCCGTCATTACCGTACGTCGATCTGTTCCTCGCCGACCTGAAGCATGTCGACGGAGATGTTTTCAAGCAGTGGACGGACGGTTCGGCTAAGCGCATCCTGGACAACCTGAAACGCCTGGCCGCCGCCGGGAAAACGATCACCATCCGCGTGCCGCTGATCCAGGGCTTTAACGCCGATGAAGCGTCCGTTACCGCCATTACCAATTTCGCCGCCGATGAACTCGGCGTCGATGATATTCATTTTCTGCCGTATCACACGCTGGGCATGAACAAATACACCCTGCTCGGCCAACCCTACTCTGCCCCTGACAAACCGCTGGATAACCCTGCCCTGCTGGACTTCGCGCAGCAGTACGCCTGCCAGAAAGGGTTAACCGCGACCTTACGAGGATAAACTTATGACCACCCTGAATCTCAACACCCTCAGCGAGCGCATTAAGGCGCACAAAACGGCCCTGGTGCATATCGTGAAGCCGCCGGTCTGTACCGAGCGCGCCCAGCATTACACCGAAATGTACCAGCAGCACATGGACAAGCCGATCCCGGTGCGCCGCGCCCTGGCGCTGGCGCATCACCTGGCCAAGCGTACCATCTGGATCAAGCACGACGAGCTGATCATCGGGAACCAGGCCAGCGAAGTGCGCGCCGCGCCGATCTTCCCGGAATATACCGTCTCCTGGATTGAGAAAGAGATTGACGACCTGGCGGACCGTCCGGGCGCGGGCTTTGCGGTGAGCGAAGAGAACAAGCGCGTGCTGCATGAGATCTGCCCATGGTGGCGCGGCCAGACGGTGCAGGATCGCTGCTACGGCATGTTCACCGACGAGCAGAAAGGCCTGCTGGAAACCGGCATCATCAAAGCCGAAGGCAACATGACCTCCGGCGACGCGCACCTGGCGGTGAACTTCCCGCTGGTGCTGGAGAAAGGGCTGGACGGCCTGCGCGCCAAAGTGGCCGAGCGCCGCTCACGCATCAACCTGACGGTGCTGGAAGACCTGCACGGCGATCAGTTCCTGAAAGCCATTGATATCGTGCTGGAAGCCGTCAGCCTGCACATCAAACGCTTCGCCGATCTGGCGCGCGAGATGGCCTCCAGCGAAACCCGCGAAAGCCGCCGCGACGAGCTGCTGGCGATGGCAGAAAACTGCGACGTGATTGCTCACGAGCCGCCAAAAACCTTCTGGCAGGCGCTACAGCTGTGCTACTTCATTCAGCTAATCCTGCAAATTGAGTCCAACGGTCACTCCGTCTCCTTTGCCCGTATGGACCAGTACCTTTACCCGTACTATCGCCGCGACGTGGAGCTGGACCAGAGCCTGGACCGCGAGCACGCCATCGAGCTGCTGCACAGCTGCTGGCTGAAGCTGCTGGAGGTGAACAAAATCCGCTCCGGCTCGCACTCCAAAGCCTCGGCGGGCAGCCCGCTGTATCAGAACGTCACCATCGGCGGCCAGAAGCTGGTCAACGGCGAGCCAATGGACGCGGTCAACCCGCTCTCCTACGCGATCCTCGAATCCTGCGGCCGCCTGCGCTCCACCCAGCCAAACCTGAGCGTGCGCTATCACGCGGGCATGAGCAACGACTTCCTCGACGCCTGCGTGCAGGTGATCCGCTGCGGTTTCGGCATGCCGGCGTTCAACAACGACGAAATCGTCATTCCGGAATTCATCAAGCTCGGCGTTGAACGCGACGATGCCTACGACTACGCGGCCATTGGCTGTATCGAAACCGCGGTGGGCGGCAAATGGGGCTACCGCTGCACCGGCATGAGCTTTATCAACTTCGCCCGCGTGATGCTGGCCGCGCTGGAAGGCGGCCGCGACGCCACCAGCGGCAAGGTGTTCCTGCCGCAGGAGAAAGCCCTCTCTGCCGGTAACTTCGATAACTTCGAGGAGGTGATGGCGGCGTGGGACACCCAGATCCGCTACTACACCCGCAAATCCATCGAAATTGAATACGTGGTGGACACTATGCTGGAACAGAACGTCCACGATATTCTCTGCTCGGCGCTGGTGGACGACTGCATCGAGCGCGCGAAAAGCATCAAGCAGGGCGGCGCGAAGTATGACTGGGTTTCCGGCCTACAGGTCGGTATCGCCAATCTCGGCAACAGCCTGGCGGCGGTGAAGAAGCTGGTGTTTGACCAGGGTGTTATCGGCCAGCAGCAGCTGGCGGCGGCGCTGGCGGATGACTTCGAGGGGCTAACCCACGAGCAGCTGCGCCAGCGCCTGATCAACGGCGCGCCGAAGTACGGCAACGACGACGACAGCGTGGATATGCTGCTGACCCGCGCCTATCAGACCTACATTGAAGAGCTGAAGCAGTACCATAACCCGCGCTACGGCCGCGGCCCGATTGGCGGTAACTATTACGCGGGTACTTCTTCTATCTCCGCGAACGTGCCGTTTGGCGCGGCGACGATGGCGACACCGGACGGACGTAAGGCGCATACCCCGCTGGCGGAAGGGGCCAGCCCGGCTTCCGGTACCGACCACCTCGGCCCGACGGCGGTGATTGGCTCGGTGGGCAAACTGCCGACGGAAGCGATTCTCGGCGGCGTGCTGCTGAACCAGAAGCTGAACCCGTCAACGCTGGAAAACGACAGCGATCGCCAGAAGCTGATGGTGCTGCTGCGCACCTTCTTCGAGGTGCATAAGGGCTGGCATATCCAGTACAACATCGTCTCGCGCGAAACGCTGCTGGAGGCGAAGAAACACCCGGATCAGTATCGTGACCTGGTGGTGCGCGTGGCGGGCTACTCGGCGTTCTTCACCGCCCTGTCGCCGGATGCGCAGGACGATATTATCGCTCGTACTGAGCATACGCTGTAATAGTGTATCCCCTCTCCCTTGAGGGAGAGGGAGAAAACACTAAAAACGGCAACCTCGGTTGCCGTTTTGCTTTTACTTTCGAATGAAATTAAATTTGTGCTCCCCGTCACCTTGTTATTAGAATGTTTCAAAACGCAGTGACCCAGGAGCATAGTATGACCGTAAAAGTTATCGTCACCGATATGGACGGAACTTTCCTTGATGATGCCAAGCAGTACGATCGTGACCGCTTCCAGGCACAGTTTAAACAGCTTAAAGCCCGCAACATTGAATTTGTTGTCGCCAGCGGCAACCAGTATTACCAGCTCATCTCGTTTTTCCCGGAACTGAAGGATCAAATCTCCTTCGTGGCGGAAAACGGCGCACTGGTCTTCGATCACGGCGAACAGATTTTCCACGGCGAACTGACCCGCCATGAGTCGCAGATCGTGATTGGCGAACTGCTGAAAGACAAAGGGCTGAACTTCGTGGCCTGCGGGCTGGAGAGCGCCTACGTCAGCGACCAGGCCCCTGACGCGTTCGTGGCGCTGATGTCAAAGCACTATCACCGCTTAAAGCGCATCAGCGATTACCGCGAAATTGACGACGTGCTGTTTAAGTTCTCCCTGAACCTGCCGGACAGCGATATTCCTAATCTGGTGGATAAACTCCACGTCTCCCTGGACGGCATCATGAAGCCGGTCACCAGCGGCTTTGGCTTTGTCGATTTAATTATCCCCGGCCTGCACAAAGCCAACGGCATCAGCCGCCTGCTGAAGCGCTGGAAAATCTCTCCGCAAGAGTGCGTGGCCATTGGCGACAGCGGCAACGATGCCGAGATGCTGAAGCTGGTGAAATATTCCTTTGCGATGGGCAACGCGGCGGAAAGCATCAAAGAAATCAGCCGCTACAGCACTGACGACAACAACCATCAGGGCGCGCTGAACGTCATTCAGGCCGTGCTCGACAACCACTCTCCTTTCGACGTCTGATCCTTTCCTCGCCGGAGTCCTGCTCCGGCACCCTCACTCATTTTCCCGTCCTGTGGCGCAGGTCAAGTTTTTAAACTTGCATTAACTTATTTTTAACTTAAAGTATCGCTTGTAGATATTTTTACTTTCGAATGAAAGATGCGAGGCAGTTATGACCTTTACCAGTGAAACCTTGCCGGCGGATCACAAAGCGGCAATCCGTCAGTTGAAACGTGAGTTACGCGCGCAGATCGGCGACGTGCAGGCGGTGTTCGACAAGCTCAGCGACAGCATTGCCACCCGCGTGGCGGAAATTAACGCCCTCAAAAATAAAGGTGAATCCGTCTGGCCGGTAATTCCGTTTAACGATGTGAAAAACGGCACGATTACCGACGCGCAGCGCGAGGCCGTTAAGCGCCGCGGCTGCGCGGTGATTAAAGGTCACTTCCCGCGCGAGCAGGCGCTGGCGTGGGATCAGTCGATGCTCGACTACCTCGAGCTGAACAAGTTTGACGAGGTGTACAAAGGGCCAGGCGATAACTTCTTCGGCACCCTGACCGCCTCCCGTCCGGAGATTTACCCGATCTACTGGTCGCAGGCGCAAATGCAGGCGCGCCAGAGCGAAGAAATGGCGCAGGTGCAGTCGTTCCTGAACCGCTTATGGACGTTCGAGAGCAACGGCAAGCAGTGGTTCGACCCGGACGTGAGCGTGATTTACCCGGATCGTATCCGCCGCCGTCCGCCGGGAACCACCTCGAAGGGACTCGGCGCGCATACCGACTCCGGCGCGCTGGAGCGCTGGCTGCTGCCCGCTTATCAGCAGGTCTTTGCCCGCGTGTTTGACGGCAACGTTGAGAAATACGATCCGTGGAACGCCGCGCATCGTACCGAAGTGGAAGAGTATACCGTCGATAACACCACCAAATGCTCGGTGTTCCGCACCTTCCAGGGCTGGACGGCGCTATCGGACATGATCCCCGGCCAGGGGCTGCTGCACGTGGTGCCGATCCCGGAAGCAATGGCCTATATTCTGCTGCGTCCGCTGCTGGACGACGTGCCGGAGGACGAGCTGTGCGGCGTGGCGCCGGGGCGCGTGCTGCCGGTTTCCGAGAAGTGGCACCCGCTGCTTATCGAGGCGCTGACCAGCATTCCGGCGCTGGAGGCGGGTGATTCGGTGTGGTGGCACTGCGATGTGATCCACTCCGTCGCGCCGGTGGATAATCAGCAGGGCTGGGGCAACGTGATGTATATCCCCGCCGCACCGATGTGCGAGAAGAACCTCGCCTATGCGAAGAAGGTCAAGGAAGCGCTGGAGACCGGCGCGTCGCCGGGAGACTTTCCGCGCGAGGATTATGAAAAAACCTGGCAGGACCGCTTTACCGTGAACGATCTCAACATCCACGGCAAACGCGCGCTGGGCATGGTCTAGCTGTCATACAGCCCTTCCCGCTCCACGGCGGTGCGTCGTTTCCCCTGACGTATCCGCCGTACCGACTCCCGCACGGTCAGCGTGCCGTTCAGCAGCAATGTGCCTACCGGCGCGTCCAGGCGCATGAGCCGCTGCTGGAGCATGTGTACCGCTTCCGTTCCCAGCTCATCGCGGGGAACATGCACGGCTGTTAATGGAACATCCTGAATCGCCGCCAGGTTAAAGCCGTCGATGCTCATCACCGAGACGTCCTGCGGCACGCGCAGGCCGTGGTTTTTTAAGGCGCTGATGGTGCCCGCCGCCATAAAGTCGCCGCCAACCAGGAATGCCGTCGGCAGGTCTTTTCCCTGCTGCTGATTTAGCCAATCGCTCACCAGCTGCTCCGTCTCTCTGGCGCTGAAGCTTGGCACCACCAGCAGATCGCGCTTGTCGTTGAACGCCAGGTTGTGGGACTGCCACGCGTCGCGGATCCCCGACAGGCGCAGCTCCATGGTGTAGCGACGCAGGCACAGCACGTTCATCACCTCGCGGTGCCCCATCTCGAACAGGTACTCCGCCGCCCGCTCGCCGATGGCGCGGTGATCCGGCGCAACGGCAGGCAGACGCATGTGCCGGTCGCGGCAGTTAATCAGCATGCAGGGTTTGCCCACGTCCACCGCCAGATCGTGGATATGCGGATCGTCAATACCAAGAAGAATGGCCGCCTGCGTGTCCGGCTCGTTCATCCGCGCCAGAAACAGCTGGGCGTCGCTGTCGTTCTCCTCCAGCGCGCAGTAGCGCAACCGGACCTCGTGGGAGGCAAGTGCTTTGCTCACGCTCTGGATCACGCGGTAGTAAAAGATGTCGGACCGCTCGTCGAAAGCGCGCTGCGGGGCAAAAACCACCAGGCTGTTAAGCAGCAGACGCCCTGCCGCCATGCCGTCCATTACCCCCAGCTCGCGCGCGCACGCCAGCACCTTTGCACGCGCTTTTTCGCTGGTATTCGCTTTCCCCGCCAGCACCCGCGAAACGGTGCTGATGGAGAGCTGCGTACGGGCCGCGATTTCGGTGATTTTTAGCCTTTTGTCCATTTTGTGATCTGGCTCCATTTGCGAAATGAAAAAATTTTCATAGCGTGTGTGTCAGGCAATAACTGACGTGAATGCCATCATGCCAGAGTGTTTTCGTCGGTTATGAGAAATTTTGCACAAAATCCACTTTTGCCCACTCATTTTCTTCCTTAAGGTGAACTTGTCACACAGCTTCCATACTAGTTGTATAGCAACTTAAGCATTATAAGCGGATTGAAATCAAAGGCATAACAATCTGTGTGACACCTGAACCTCCGTCCCCTTACCGTCCGTCTTGTGGAGAGTAAAATGAGTCAGGACATCAATAACACCATTGCGACAAGCAAAACCCGTCGCGTCATCAAGAACCTGCGCTGGTACGTGCTGGTGCTATTCTTGCTGGGCGTCACCGTTAACTACATCACCCGAAATTCCTTAGGTATTCTCGCTCCGGAACTGAAAGAGAGCCTCGGGATCACCACCGAGCAATACTCCTGGATCGTCGGCGCGTTCCAGATCGCCTATACCATTTTCCAGCCCCTGTGCGGCTGGCTGATTGACGTCATTGGCCTGAAGATTGGCTTTATGGTCTGCGCCGGGATCTGGGCGCTGATGTGTATTTTCCACGCGGGTGCCGGAAGCTGGCTGCACCTGGCCATACTGCGCTTCTTTATGGGGGCTTCAGAGGCCGCTGCCACCCCGGCGAACGCCAAAACCATCGGCGAATGGTTCCCGAAATCAGAGCGTCCCGTTGCTGCTGGCTGGGCAGGCGTGGGCTTCTCCATCGGCGCGATGCTGGCTCCGCCTATCATCTACTTTGCTCACGCCTCGTTCGGCTGGCAGGGGGCGTTTATGTTTACCGGCGTGCTGGCGCTGCTGTGGGTGATCCTCTGGTGGGCGTTCTACCACAACCCCGAGCAGCACCCGAACCTGAGCAAGGACGAGCTGGCGTTTATCAAGCAGGATAACGAACCAGCGCCGGTCAAATTGCCCTTCCTGACCGCGCTGAAAACCGTTTCAAAAAACAAACGTTTCTACGGTATCGCCATTCCGGCCTTTATGGCAGAACCCGCCTGGGCGGTGCTGAGCTTCTGGGTGCCGCTGTACCTCGCCAAAGAGCACGGCATGGATTTGAAACAGATCGCGATGTTCGCCTGGCTGCCGTTCCTCGCCGCCGACCTCGGCAGCGTGGCGAGCGGCTACCTGACGCGTCTGTATACCCGCCTGTTCGGCTGCTCCCGCGTGAACTCGGTGGTGGCCAGCTCCGTCACAGGCGCGTTTCTGATGATTTCACTGGCGGTCGTCGCCGTAACCCGCGACCCGTATATCACCATCGTGCTGATCTCCATCGGCGGCTTCGGGCACCAGATTATCTCCTGCATGCTGAGCGCGCTGGTGGTGGAGTCCTTCGATAAGGGCCAAATGGCGACCGTCAACGGCATGCGCGGCTCGGCGGCGTGGATCGCCAGCTTCCTGTTCTCGCTGTTAATCGGGGTGACCGCCGACAAAATCGGCTTCAACCCGCTCTTTATCGCCATGGGGTTCTTTGACCTGATTGGCGCTCTCTTCCTGGTAGCATTTATTGCTGAACGTCGCGCCAAGCGCGCCTGATTGTGGATGTATTGCATATGAAAACCCTGAAAAACTGGACCCTGGATACGCAGTCGGCAAACCATCTGGAACTGCTGGTCGATAGCCAGCACCGCCTGTGCCTGTATGTGCTGGAAGAGAACCTGTTCCGCGTGCTGATCAAGCGCAAGGGCGAGCTGGCGCTGGACCGCACCTGGAGCATCGCACCGGAAAAAGACGTGCCGTGGGAAGGTCGCCGTCGTGACGATATCAGCGGCTTCTCCTGCCCCGCCTGGACGCTGACGCAGCAGGACGATACGTTAACCGTGGCAACCGAGCAGCTGCGCGTCACCGTCCACCAGCCGCTGTGGCTGGAGTGGCACTACCGCAATGACGCGGGCGAGTGGCAGCCGCTGGTCAATGACCGCCCGACCAGCGCCTACCTGCTGAACGCCCACGGTGACGGCGTGGCGCACTATCTCAGCCGCCGTAAGGATGAACGTTTTTACGGTCTGGGTGAGAAAGCGGGCGATTTACAGCGCAACGGCAAACGCTACGAGATGCGTAACCTGGACGCGATGGGCTATAACGCGGCCAGCACCGATCCGCTGTACAAGCACATCCCGTTCACCCTCACCCGTCGCGACGACGTGAGCTACGGTCTGTTCTACGATAACCTGAGCAGCTGCTGGCTGGATCTGGGTAACGAGATCGACAACTATCACACCGCCTACCGCCGCTGGCAGGCGGAAGCGGGCGATATCGATTACTACATCTTTACCGGCAAGCGCGTGCTGGACGTCACTAAAGCCTTTGTTCGCCTGACCGGAAAAACGCTGTTCGGACCGAAATGGAGCCTGGGCTACAGCGGCTCAACCATGCACTACACCGACGCGCCGGACGCGCAGAATCAGCTGATGAACTTTATTCGCCTGTGCGAAGAGCATGCCATTCCGTGCGACTCGTTCCAGCTCTCCTCCGGCTATACCTCGATTAACGGCAAGCGCTACGTCTTTAACTGGAACTACGACAAAGTGCCGCAGCCGAAGGTGATGAGCCAGGCGTTCCACGACGCGGGGCTGCGGCTTGCGGCCAACATCAAGCCTTGTCTGTTGCAGGATCATCCCCGCTACAGCGAAGTGGCGGAACGCGGCCTGTTCATTCGCGATTCAGAAACCGATGCGCCTGAACGTTCCAGCTTCTGGGATGACGAAGGATCGCACCTCGACTTCACCAACCCGCAGACGGTGCAGTGGTGGCAGAACGGCGTGACCACGCAGCTGCTGGAGATGGGCATCGACTCCACCTGGAACGACAACAACGAGTATGAAGTGTGGGACGGGGAAGCGCGCTGCTATGGCTTCGGCAAGGAGATAGCCATCAAGCATATTCGCCCGGTGATGCCGCTGCTGCTGATGCGCGCCTCGCTGGAAGCGCAGCAGCGCTTTGCGCCGGAAAAGCGTCCGTATCTGATCTCCCGCTCCGGCTGCGCCGGGATGCAGCGCTACGTCCAGACCTGGAGCGGCGACAACCGCACCAACTGGGACACCCTGCGCTATAACATCCGCATGGGGCTGGGCATGAGCCTGTCCGGGCTGTTCAACGTCGGGCACGACGTCGGCGGTTTCTCCGGCGACAAGCCGGACGCCGAGCTGTTCGTGCGCTGGGTGCAGAACGGCGTGATGCACCCGCGCTTTACCATTCACTCGTGGAACGATGACCACACGGTGAACGAGCCGTGGATGTATCCGGGCGTCACGCCTGCCATCCGCGGCGCGATTGAGCTGCGCTACCGCCTGCTGCCGTATCTTTACACCCTGCTCTGGCAGGCGCACGCCGACGACGAACCGATGCTGCGCCCGACCTTCCTCGACCACGAGCACGATGCGCAAACCTTCAAAGAGTGCGACGACTTCCTGCTGGGCCGCGACCTGCTGGTCGCCAGCGTCGTCGAAGCCGGGCAGCGCGAGCGCCGCGTCTGGCTGCCGGATAACGAAACCGGCTGGTACGATTTTTACACCCACGCGTGGTATGCGGGCGGGCAAGCGATCGTCCTTGATGCGCCGCTGGAAAAACTGCCGCTGCTGGTGCGCGCCGGGGCCGGTCTGCCGCTCAGCGAGCGCATCCGTCACGTGAGCGCCGATAAAGACGATACCCGTGAGCTGAAGCTGTTCCCGGTGAAAGGCGTCGGCACAACCTCGGGGCTGCTGTTTGAAGACGACGGTGAAAGCTGGGGCTACCTGAACGGCAATGCGCTGTGGGTGGAATGGGAAATGGTGTGTGATGGCGCAAGTATCAACCTGAAGGTGAACGCTCGCGGCGACTATCGTCCGGCATGGAAGGCGCTGAAGGTATCATTACCGGCGGAGGAAAAACGTACGCTGCGGGTGAATGGAGTTGAAGGGGGCGAGTGGGTGGTGTAGTGCGGCCTGTAGCCCTCACCCTAACCCTCTCCCACAGGGAGAGGGGATAAAATGTAGGCCGGGTAAGGCGAAGCCGCCACCCGGCTATTTTTTAACTCTCGATACCTTTACTGCGCAGGTAATCTTCGTAGTTACCGGTGAAGTCCACCACGCGCTCTGGCGTAATTTCGATCACGCGGGTCGCCAGCGAGCTGACGAACTCACGGTCGTGAGAGACGAAGATCAGGGTGCCCTGATACATCTCCAGCGCCATGTTCAGGGATTCGATCGATTCCATATCCAGGTGGTTAGTCGGTTCGTCCATCACCAGAATATTCGGTTTTTCCATCATCAGCTTGCCGAACAACATACGGCCCTTTTCACCACCGGAGAGCACTTTGGCGGGCTTTTTGATGTCGTCCTGGCTGAACAGCAGACGCCCCAGAATGCTGCGTACCGCCTGCTCATCGTCGCCTTCCTGCTTCCACTGGCTCATCCAGTCGAAGACAGTCAGATCGTTTTCGAATTCATATTCATGGTCCTGCGCGTAGTAACCAATCTGCGCGTTTTCAGACCATTTCACGGTTCCGTTGTCCGGTTGCAGTTCACCCACCAGGGTTTTCAGCATAGTGGATTTACCCACGCCGTTGGCGCCGAGGATGGCAATCTTCTCGCCCACTTCCAGCAGCAGGTTGAAGTTTTTGAACAGCGGGCCTTCATCGAAGCCTTTGGTGAGAGCTTCCACTTCCAGCGCGTTACGGAACAGCTTCTTGTCCTGCTCGAAGCGGATGAACGGGTTCTGACGGCTGGAGGCTTTAACCTCTTCCAGCTTGATTTTGTCGATCTGACGCGCACGCGAGGTCGCCTGACGCGACTTAGAGGCGTTGGCGCTGAAGCGGCTGACGAAGGATTGCAGGTCCGCAATCTGCGCTTTCTTCTTGGCGTTGTCGGCCAGCAGACGTTCACGTGCCTGGGTTGCCGCAGTCATGTACTCATCGTAGTTGCCCGGATAAACGCGCAGCTCGCCGTAGTCCAGATCCGCCATGTGGGTACACACCATGTTCAGGAAATGACGGTCGTGCGAAATGATGATCATGGTGCTGTCGCGATCGTTCAGCGTCTGCTCCAGCCAGCGGATGGTGTCGATGTCCAGGTTGTTCGTTGGTTCGTCGAGCAGCAGGATGTCCGGGTTAGAGAACAGCGCCTGCGCCAGCAGCACACGTAGCTTCCAGCCTGGCGCAACTTCGCTCATCGGACCATAATGCTGTTCAACAGGAATGCCGACGCCCAGCAGCAGTTCGCCCGCACGCGCTTCCGCAGAGTAGCCGTCCATTTCGCCGTATTGCGTTTCCAGGTCGGCCACTTTGTAACCGTCTTCTTCGCTCATCTCAGCGAGACCGTATATACGATCGCGCTCCTGCTTCACTTCCCACAGCTCCGCATGCCCCATGATCACGGTGTCGAGCACGGTGAACTCTTCGAAGGCGAACTGATCCTGACGCAGCTTACCGATGCGCTCGTTAGGGTCGAGCGACACGTTACCGAGCGTTGGCTCCAGGTCACCGCCGAGGATCTTCATAAAGGTGGATTTTCCGCTACCGTTGGCACCAATCAGGCCGTAACGGTTGCCGCCGCCAAATTTGACGGAAATATTTTCGAACAGCGGCTTACTGCCAAACTGCATAGTGACGTTGCTGGTAACTAACACGGAGAGATTCCTGCGAAAAGTGTGATAAACGCGGCATTATGCCACAATTCCGAATTGAGATCCCGTGTTGCAGTAATCCACTAAACTTTAACAAAATCGAAAAAAATGTGATTTCGTACACATCTGAATTCCCAGTTAACGGGAATGCACATATAATGCGCTCCCATTACTGATTCAGACTTATCAACTCATCGCCAGAATGGCTTAGATACCTCGCATAACATGAACATGAAATTAACAACGCTTTTTGCGGCGGCGTTAGCCGTAGTAGGTTTTTGTAAGACCGCGTCTGCGGTGACGTATCCCCTGCCGACAGACGGAAGCCGTCTGGTGGGTGAAAACCAGGTGGTGACGGTGCCGGAAGGTAACACTCAGCCGCTGGAATACTTCGCGGCGCAGTATCAGCTCGGCCTGTCTAACATGCTGGAAGCGAACCCGGGCGTTGACCCGTATCTGCCGAAAGCGGGTACCGTACTCAACATTCCACAGCAGCTGATCCTGCCGGATACCGTGCACGAAGGTATCGTAATTAACAGCGCCGAAATGCGTCTGTATTACTACCCGAAAGGCACCAACACCGTGATCGTTCTGCCTATCGGTATCGGTCAGCTGGGTAAAGACACCCCGCTGAACTGGACCACCAAAGTGGAGCGTAAGAAAGCGGGCCCAACCTGGACGCCGACCGCCAAAATGCACGCTGAGTACATTGCTGCCGGTGAACCGCTGCCAGCCGTTGTGCCTGCCGGCCCGGATAACCCGATGGGTCTGTACGCGCTGTACATTGGTCGTCTGTATGCCATCCACGGTACAAACGCCAACTTCGGTATCGGCCTGCGCGTAAGCCACGGCTGCGTGCGTCTGCGTAATGAAGACATCAAATTCCTGTTCGATAACGTGCCGGTTGGTACGCGCGTGCAGTTCATTAACGAACCGGTGAAAGCGACGTCAGAGCCGGACGGCAGCCGTTACATTGAAGTGCATAACCCGCTGTCCACCAGCGAAGATCAGATCAACAACAACGAAATCGTACCGATTAAGCTGACCAGCGCGGTGCAATCCGTTACCTCTCAGGCGGATGTTGACACGACCATCGTTGACCAGGCGATTCAGAACCGTTCCGGTATGCCGGTGCGTTTAAACTAATCGTGATAATTAAAAAAGCGGACCTTGAAGTCCGCTTTTTTTTATCCGTTATTCACGATAACGATACCGCCATGGTCATAGCGATAGTGACAATGGGCGTACTCCAGCGGCGTACCATCTTCCAGATAGATCACCTGCTCTACCTCCAGCACCGGGTCGGTTGGCTCGCAGACAAGGTGCTGCATATCCAGCGCACTGGGCTTCAGCGCCCGCACCACCCGATACGATCCCATGATCTTCAGCCCCAGCGTCTCCTGCACATACCGGAATACCGAACTTTCAAGATGGGTTTTGTTCAGACCGGGGACCAGATTGAGCGGCATTACCGTGGCGTCCAGAGACATCGGCTCACCGTTTAGTAAACGCAGACGGATAAAGTCATAGATCGGCGTATCCGGATTTATCATCAGCGATGCCTGCTCTTTCTCGTTCGGGAAGCGCAGTTCGAAGTGCACCACCTGGCTCGTCACCGTGCCTAAATGTTCCCAGGTTTTGGTCGCCCCGAAGTAGTCGCTGCCGGAGAGATCCCACTGGGAAAGCTGGAGGAAATTTTTGCGGATGAACGTGCCCTGCCCCTGTCGGGTATAGACCAGCCCTTCAACGATCAGCTGGCGCATCGCCTGCTGAATGGTCATCCGGCTGGTGCTGAACTCCGCCGCCAGCGCGAACTGGTCCGGCAGCGGTTCATTGGCGGCGTACTGCTGGGTAATAATGCGTTTCTTAATTTCCCGCGCTATGGTGATGTACTTCGCCGCCATCTTCCTTCCTTTCAGTTAGTTTTCTATCCCGCTGTTTTTCAAGGCCACTCGCTCGGCCACCTTTAGGAAAGGCAGGTAGAAGAATACACCAAATACGATGATTGCCAACTGCACCACCACCGCCCGCCAGTCCCCCGCCGTCGCCAGCCAGGCGCTAAGGATCGGCGGGGTCGTCCACGGGATCATCACCACGCAGCGCGACATGAACCCCAGCGTGGTACAGAGCCACGCAAAGTAAATCCCGATAGCAGGCAGCAGCACAAACGGGATCATCAGCGGTAGGTTAAAGACTATCGGCAGGCCGAAAATCACCGGCTCGTTGATGTTAAACAGACCCGGCGCCAGCGACAGACGCGCCACCTGCTTCGCTGATTTCTGTCTTGAGAAGATGAAGATAGCGATCAGCAATGAGATTGTGCTGCCCGTCCCGCCCACCATGCCAAAGGTCGGCACAAAGATGTTGTTGATGATGTGCGGGATCGGCTGGCCGTTGGCGAAGGCCAGCATATTCTCATTGGTATTGATCAGCAGGAACGGCTCCAGCACCACGCTGTTGACCACCGACTGATGAATACCGAGCGTGAACAGGAAGTTACCGAAGCTGTAGATGAAAATCGTCCCGGGCAGACTGGTGTTGATCAACCGCAGCGGCTGCTGAATAAATGTCGTAATGAGATGGATCAGATCCGTGTGCAGCACGTTCGCCAGTATGGCCGCCAGCACCGCAAACAGGGAGAGCGTGAGGATCGTCGGGATCAGCGCGGTAAAGGATTTGCTCACCGCTGGCGGTACGTTCTCCCCGAGCGAAATGTGCAGCGCCTTCAGCCGTGAAATGGCGATAAACAGCTCGGTTGAGAGCAGCCCAATCAGCACCCCGGCGAAAATCCCGGTGGAGCCAATATTGGCGAACGTCAGAACCTGGGTGACGTTCACCGTGGCGTCGCTGCCGACGGGGGTAATCTGTAAGCGCATCGGCATCATGATAATGAAACTGCTGACGGCGATAACCACTGCCGAGACCGGATTGTCGAAATCTTTGTTGCGCGCCAGCGACCAGGCGATCATCGGGGCCAGCAGCAGCGCGGCGATGTTCAGCGTGCCGTTGATAATCGCCTCGCCCCACACCTTAAACTGCGTAAGCGTGTCGCCCGCAAAAATCCACGGGAACACCACGTTATTCACCAGCACCGCCAGACCGGCAAGGATGAAAATCGGCATTACCGTGGCGAAGGCATCGCGAAGGGAGCGAAGATGCACCTGGTTTGCCAGGCGCGCCGAGAACTCTACAAATTTATCGACAAAAGACTGCATGTGCGGTGTTATTTTTGTTTCAGACATAGCGGAGTGTTCCCATTAATCAGTCACAAAAACGGCCCGGCAGCGTACGGCTTACATCTCGCGTCCGTTAGTATGGATAACCTGTTTTAACCACGCGTAGCTCTTCTTCGGCACGCGCTTCAGGTCTTTCAGGTCGTGATTTTCACGGTTGACGTAGACCACGCCGTAGCGCTTGCGCATGTCACCCTGCGAGCTGAGAATGTCAATCAACCCCCAGCCGAGATAGCCCATCACCTCTGCCCCATCCTCGAATATTGCCGCTTTCATCGCCTCGATGTGCGCCCGGTGGTAGTCGATGCGGTAGGTGTCCTCAACCGGATCCACGCCATCCCAGGACTCAATCACCCCAATACCGTTCTCAATCGGGAATACCGGCATCCGCCAGTCGTTGGCGTAGCGGGTGATGATGGTGCGAAAGCCCAGCGGATCGATCTGCCAGTTCCACTCGGTGGCCTTCAGGTACGGATTGTTTTTCTCGCCGTGCAGCAGGTAATAGTTAACCGGCGTGCCTTCCGGGATGGCATCGCTGTCCAGCGTTTTGCTGGCGTAGTAGCTGAAGGCCATAAAGTCGTTCTTCGTGCGCGCAAACAGCGCGAGATCGTCTGCGCGGTAGATATCGCCGAAGCCCTCCTGCTCCACGACCGCCATTACCGCCGGGCTGTAGCCCTGGCCCGCGAAGACGCGCAGCAGGTTCTGGTTGAGGAATTCGTCGTACTGCTGGGCGCAGAAGATATCGCGCGGTTTGCAGGTGGCCGGATAAATCAGCTGGTGCGCCAGCATGCCGCCCATCAGCTTGCCCGGCTTAGTCTGGTGCAGGTATTCGGTCAGAGTCATGTGCGCCACCATCGCATGGTGCTGAAGCTCATACAGCTCGCGCAGGGTTTGCTCACCTTTCATGTAACCGGAAATGCGAAAAGCTTCCGGCATATGGAAAATGTTCTGCTCGTTGAAGGTCAGCCAGTACTTCACCCGGTCAGCGAAGCAGTCGATCATCTTTTTGCCGTAGCGGATAAAGGCGTCCACCACGCGGCGATCGTTGAAGCCGTTGTACTCCTGCGCCAGCGCCAGCGGCATATCGAAGTGGTAGAGACAGACCATCGGCTCGATACCGCGGGCGAGCAAATCGTCAATAAAGCGGTCGTAAAAGGCGATGCCCTCGTCGTTGAACTCGCCGTCACCCTGCGGGCAGATGCGGCTCCAGGAGATCTGGAAGCGGTAGCAGTTCATGCCCAGATCCTGCATCAGGTCGAAATCTTCCCGGTAGCGGTGGTAGGAGTCGGTCGCCACTTTCCAGTCAGAGATGTTTTCACCGGCTTCCCGAATGTCATACACCGACATCCCCTTCCCGCCCTCATTCCAGGCCCCTTCCGTCTGCATGCTGGATACCGAGTTGCCCCATAAAAAGTTGGCTGGCAGTGATTTGTTCATGGTTGCTCCCTTTATGCCTAGTCATTTAAATTTCATGACTAGTCATATAGGCGAAAATGAAATGTCGATCAAAGGTGTGGATCGTTTTTTGTGAGGTTGATGGAAATAAAAAGCCCCGGCAGTTGCCGAGGCTAAGTTCCTGTTTAACGTTTAAAGCCCGCTTTCGGCTGCAACTTTTGCCTGGGCAATTGCTCCGGCATTGAATATGGGATGCTCATAGTTGTCGGTGACATCACGAACCCTGTATATCTTCCATGCGCCAGCCTCACGACGAACGAATACCTGCAACTCTACTTTTCCGCCGTTTTCTCTCCCGATCCAGACTGGCATAACCTCACCTCCCATAAACGATTTGGCTGGCCCGACATTTAACGCCGACACCCAGGCGGGATCATAGTCCTGCGCATAAGCGAAGTAATCAGATCCAAGCAGGTCTTGTTCGGGTATCGACTCTATATCATCCAGTCTCTTAATCGTGTCAGCAGAGACATATACGCGCAGATCAGACGGCGAATATTCATTGTCGCTACTTGTAAGTGACATCAGATACGTGGCGTAAAAAGAATGTACTCGCGTCGGCGCGCTCTGTTCCGGCTTAACTGAGCAAGCTGAGAGCAAGCATACGCCTAACACTATTGCGGCTCGCATCAATTCATCCTGTATATTTTGAAAGTCGGTTGAGCTGCGCGATACCCTGGACCAGGGTACATGCTGCGCTGTCGGAAATCGGAGATCCATTGTGTCCCATCATACATTGTCATATGCCCACTGGAGTTTCCTCCCGGATAAGGTTGGATCACTGCGACATCACCGCTCAATAATGTTGAACCCGGCGGGACTTCACGAAATCCCGCCCGCAATAATGATGGCCCATAATCTTTTGCGTTTAGCGTTCTCTCCAGACGAATGCCGCCTGCCGCTATAGCCTCTCTGGTAAAAGTCGCACATTCGTTATGCGAACGACCAAGAGCGTGTGACCGGAGGTGTGAAATAGCAACATCTTTATTCCAACTCATTCTTAGTTCCCTTAAGTAAGTAAGTAAGTAAGTAAGAACGGAATTATTGTGCCAGTCATTAACCTGATGTTGGCTAAATAATGCTTAAATTTGTCCGGTCAAAATATTTATTTCGCGCCCAATAAAAAGGCCGGATTCGCTGCGCGGATCCGGCCAGAGTCATCGCTGTTAACAGATTATCCGCGCGGGGCGTCGCCAAAGACGCTGTAGTCTGGCAGCCGCACCTGTTGATACGGCTCCCAACCGCCGCCGAGGGCTTTGTAGAGCGCCACCAGATCAAGCGCGCTCTGCACCTGCGCCTGCGCCCGCTGCTGTTCGGCCTGAGCGAGCTGACGCTGGGCGTCCAGCACGTCAATAAAGCTGGCGATCCCCTGCCGGTAGCTGTCGCTGGCGAGATCAAAGGCGTTTTGCAGCGCGTCGATGGTTTTCGCCAGGCCCGCTTCACGCTGCTGGTCGGTGCGATAGCTCACCAGCGCGTTTTCAACGTCGCCGAGCGCCGTCAGCACCGTCTGACGATAGTCCAGCACCGCCGCCCCCTGCTGCGCGCGCGCCACCTTAACGCTGGAGACCAGCCGACCGCCCTGGAAAATCGGTATGGAAACCTGCGGGCCAAAGCTGTAGAAGTGGCTGCTCCAGTCGGTTAGCCAGTTGGATTCGCTGTTGCGCAAGCCAAACTGCCCGGAGAGGGTAAAGCTCGGGAACAGCTCTGCCACCGAGACGCCAATCTGCGCCGTGGCGGCATGGAGATTCGCCTCCGCTTCGCGCACGTCCGGGCGACGGCGCGCCAGGGTGGACGGAATACCGGTCTGCACAATATCCGGCAGGGCAGGCATCGACTGCACGGATTGCAGTTCGGCATCCAGCGCCCCCGGCGGTTTGCCAAGGAGGATCGCCAGCCCGTTCATCGCCTGGCGTTCCTGCGCCTGATACTGCGGCAGCTGCGCTTCAAGGTTGCCCAGCTGCGCCCGGGCGTTCTCCACGTCCATCTGCGGCGACAGCCCGCCCCGCTGGCGGCTTTCGGTCAGATCCAGCGTCTGCTGTGCGCTTTCAATTTGCGTATTAAGCGTGGCAATGATGCTCTGCGCCCCACGCAGCTGTAGCCACGCCCGCGCCACTTCGGCTTCCAGCGAGACCAGCACATCGTTACGCTGCTCGATCGCTGCCCGCTGCTGCGCCTCGGCCGCTTCTACCTGACGGCGCACCTTGCCCCACAGGTCGATTTCCCACTGGGCGTCGAAGCTGCCCTGATAGAGGTTAATCGGCTGCGTCAGCGGGCCTAACGCGCCCCGCAGTTCAGGATCGACATTATTCAACTGGTCGTACACACCGTGGGATTTTAGCTCCCCTTCCAGCCCAAGCTGCTGGCGCGTCGCCTGCACATTGCCATTCACCGACGGGAAAAACGCCCCGCCGGCCTGGTTAATCTGTTCGCGCGCCCCGGCAATGCGTAATACGGTTTGCTGTAGCGTCAGATTTCCGGCGATGGCGCGTTCAATCAGGCTGTCGAGCTGCGGCGAGCCGAAGGTTTTCCACCAGCGCGGGTTAGTGGCGGCGGAGGAAGTTTGCGATTTCACCGCGCTGTCGCCCTTATCGTTCCAGTGCGTGGTGGCGAGCGGTGCAGGCTGTTGGTAGTCCGGCCCGACGGCGCAACCCACCAGCAGCATCATTATCATCAGGGGGTGTAAACGTCTGTGTATCATCAGTGTGCTCCTGCACTCCCCTCGCTCTTAACCGGCGAGAGCAACAAACAAAACGGAATCAGTAATAAGGCCACCGCGCTCAGAATGGTGAAGACGTCAATGTAGGCCAGAAAGCGCGACTGCTCGATCATCGTCTGGTACATCCGTCCGGTGGCAATGCCGGTCGGATCGCCCACCTGAGTGGTGAAGTTCTGGATCGCCTGGGCGCTTTCGCGAATCGCCAGCTGGAATTGCTCGTTAAACGGCGAAGCGTGGTAAGCCAGATGCGCGCTGTGCGCCTGCGAGCGCTCGGTGATCGCCGCCGTCGAGAGCGAAATCCCAATCGAGCCGGCCACGTTGCGGAACATGGTAAACAGCGCCGCCGCGTCGGCGTTAAGCCGCCTCGGGATCGAGATAAAAGCAATTGTGGTGAGGGGCACAAACAGGAACCCCAGTCCAATCGACTGAGCGCTGCGGAACAGCACCAGCGTTTCGAAATCGATATCCGGCGTCAGCGTGCGGGACCAGAAGAACGACACCGCCAGGCAGGTAAAGCCGAAGGCGATGATCCAGCGCGTCTGCACCACCGGCATTAGCTTCAGCACCAGCGGGATGGTCAGCACAATCAGCACCGCGCCGGGCGAGAGCACCAGCCCGGACCAGGTGGCGGTATAGCCCAAATCCTGCTGCGCCAGCTGAGGAATAACCACCGAACTGCCGTACAGGATCATCGCCATCCCCGCCATCAGCAGGCTGGAGATCGCAAAGTTGCGATCCTTCATGCAATGCAGATCCACCACCGGCTTTCTGGCATACATCAGCCAGTAGATGGCGCCGATAATACCGACCAGCGTCAGTACCGCGAAGGTGCGGATAAAGTTCGAATAGAACCAGTCATCATCTTCGCCCCGGTCGAGCATCACCTGCAAACAGCCAAGACCGAGGGCGATCAGGCCGATCCCAGTCCAGTCGACGGTGAGCTTCTCTTCCGACTTTTTCTCCCACGGCGGATCTTCCAGCAGCTGATAGATGGCCAGCACCGTCACAATCCCTACCGGGATATTGATAAAGAACACCCAGCGCCAGGAGTAGTTATCGGTGATCCAGCCCCCCAGCGTGGGGCCGAGTACCGGCGCGACGATAATGGCAATGGATGAAAGGCCAAAGGCTTTGCCCCTGTCCTCCGGCTTAAAGTAGTCGAGTAGCACCGACTGCTGGGTAGGCTGCAACCCGCCGCCAAAGAACCCCTGCATCACGCGGAACAGGATGATTTGCCATAGCTCGGTGGCGATGCCGCACAGGAACGAGCAGATGGTGAACATCACAATGCAGATCAGGAAGAACTGTTTGCGGCCAAACAGGCGGCTGAGAAAGGCCGAAATCGGCAGCACGATGCCGTTCGCCACCAGGTAGCTGGTGAGCACCCAGGTGGATTCGTCATAGCTGGCCGAGAGCGACCCCGCGACGTGGGGCAGCGCCACGTTGACGATGGTGGTGTCCAGAATTTCCATAAACACCGCCAGGGTGACCACAATCGCCACCGCCCACGGGTTACTGGCGGGCTTCCAGTTATCGTGGCTGTGATCCGTCATTCCACGGTGACCTTCGGTTCAACCGACAGCCCCAGCGGCAGCGGCTTGTTCGGATCCAGCCCTTTGTCAATCACGATTTTCACCGGTACGCGCTGAACGATCTTCACAAAGTTACCGGTGGCGTTTTCCGACGGGAAGGCGGAGAAGCGCGAGCCGCTGCCCTGCTGGATGCTGTCGATATGGCCTTCCAGCTCCATATCCGGCCAGGCATCGACGGACACGGTCACTTTGTCGCCCGGCTTCATGCGCTCAAGCTGCGACTCCTTGAAATTCGCCACCACCCACACGTTCGGGGAAACCAGCGAGAACAGCGCCGTGCCGGCCTGCACCAGCGTACCGGGCTGGACGTTGCGTTTAGTGACGAAACCGTCGAACGGGGCGCGGACTTCGGTATAAGAGAGGTTCAGGTTGGCGGTTTCCAGCTGCGCTCTGGCCTGATCGACCTGGCGTTCGCGGGCTTCGACGTTGGTCTCCTGCTGGCGGATTTGCAGCTGGACCTGCTCCGCCACCTCCAGCTGCGCCTGGGCGCTGGCCAGCCCCGCCTGCGCACTGCGCAGCTGAGCGTTCGCGGCATCGATACTTTGTTGCGTGGTCGCGCGCGGGTCAACGCCGCGCTGACGGCGGTACTCCGCCTGCGCGTTGGCCATATCCGCCTGGGCTTTAAGTACCTGGGCTTTGGCTTCATCACGCTGGGCGGGATATTGCACCTTCGAGAGCGCCAGCTGCGCCTGGGCCTGATGCAACTGCGCAACCGCCAGCCCAAGCTGGGCCTGAGCCTGATCGCGCTGAGCGGTGGTATCACGCGGATCGATCACCACCAGCACATCCCCTTTTTTCACGCGCTGGTTATCCCGTACGCGAAGTTCTGTGACGTAGCCTGCCGTTTTTGGGGCAATGGTCACTACGTCGCCATCGGTGAAGGCGTCGTCGGTGGTCTCTTCGTTACGGGTTAAAAACCACCAGACCAGCGCCACAATCACCATCACGATGACCACGATACCAAGGATAATTAACGGTTTTTTCCCCGGGCGCTTGCGCTCGTTATTGTTTTGATCCTGCTCGTCAGCAGGTGGGTTTTGATCTTCTGCCATAGTTCAGCAACGGTCCTGTCAGTGAGCGGCATCACACTATGCCGTTCACTAAAGCTAGGACGTTGCTATACATTTGCCAGGAAAAACTGACAAATTGCGCACTATATGAGAAGGAATAGTCCGAAACCGACCGCCGCTGACCAGAGCAGCATCGGGATTGACCATAAATGGAAGCGCCACCAGATGCGGCGATCGTTGGCCATCCGCAGGGCGATGAGGTTAGCCAGCGAGCCGGGCAGCAGCCCAAAGCCGCCGACGTTGACCGCCCACGCCAGCAGTACCGTAGGGGGAACATAGTTAAGCAGCAAAATGGTGGACGGCACGTTACTGATCACCTGCGAGAGACCAATCGCCGTCAGCCATAATCCCGGCTGCGACAGACCGCTGACGCTATGGAGAACGTTCTGCAATACCGGGAGCTGGATCAGCAGATGGACGTCAATAAACATCGCCATAAACACCAGCAGCAGCGTCCAGTCAACGCTCACCAGCACCCGCCGGGCGAGGAACAGGAAGCCGCACGCCACCAGCAGCGCGCCAGCCAGCGCCTGGTTTAACTCCAGCGCGATAAGAAAAACGATATACAGCCCCAGGCAGCTCCAGACGAGACGCGGCTGCCACTGGGGGCCGGTTGTACCGCTGTGGTACTGCAACGATTTATTCGGGAAAGCAAACCAGCCCACCGCCAGCAGCGACGCCACGATCGCCAGCGCCAGCGGCGCCATCTGCCCGGTAAATGCGGTAAACGACAGGCCGGAGCGTCCCCACAGCAGAATGTTCTGCGGGTTACCGATCGGCGTGAGCAGCGAGCCCGCATTGACGGCCAGCGCTTCAAAGATAATCAGACGGGTAACCGGTATTTCGCACAGTTTACGCAGCGTGAGCGTAAGCGGCACCACGATAAACAACGCCACGTCATTAGTGAGAAACGTCGACAGCAGCGCCGCCGAAAAGACCATGAACAGGGCCAGCTTGCGCTCGGTGGCGAAGCGGCGCACCATTTTGCGCCCCAGCACGTCAAAATAGCCGCTCAGCTCCACGCCTTTGGTGAGCATCATCAAACCGCTCAGGGTAATAATGGTGCGCCAGTCTATGGCCGCCGGCCAGGTGTGCGGCGTGAAGGGCACAAAGACGCTGAGCCCAACGCCAGTGATAAGTAAAAGATGGAAAAAGCGATCGCGTTTCAGGGCCTGCAAGCCGGGGATGTTCATTCAGCGGAGGGACCGTATTTGAGCGTAAATTCGCGGAACTTCACCAGCGTCTCTTCGCTGACGTGGTGTTCCATACCTTCGGCATCCCGACGGGCAATTTCCGGGCTGACGCCCAGCACCAGTAAAAAATTCTCGACGATCTGATGGCGCTCGCGGCTCTCCTGCGCCAGTTTTTCGCCTTCAGCGGTGAGAAACACCCCGCGCCAGGGGATCATCTCGATCAGCCCGACCGACGCCAGACGTTTTAACATTTTGGCAACGGTTGGCTGCGACACCCCAAGGCGTGCGGCCATATCCACCTGGCGCGCTTCTCCAACCTCACGAATCAGATCAGAGATCAGTTCGACATAATCATCAATCAGCTCCCGGCGATGCGCCTCGCGCACCTGGCGGAAGCCTTCCACATGCTCTTCAACGTTCACCAGTTGCGTCGTTTTTTTTGTTGTTGGCTTACCTGCGCGACGGTTCATTGTGCTTCCTCAATGGGGTTGACGCTTCCAGCGCCCTGTAACGGAGCGCACATTGTAAACCATAGCTCTACAAGCACAAAAAATTAACGAATTAGCCATAGCTATACAATATAGCCTGTGCTATATCTGTATGTAATGCAGTCACCCTTCACGGATCGAAGGGATCATGAATCAGGAGGTCTTATGAACGAATTCAAGAGGTGTATGAACGTGTTTACCCACTCTCCTTTTAAAGTGCGCCTGATGCTGTTGAACATGCTGTGCGATATGTTTAACGCCAAACCCCAGCAGGACGACAACTCTTCCCACTAAGCGGCGTCGCGGTACGCCGCTTCATTTTCCTGTCACACTTTCGCGGTAAGCTGGCCTGTTCCCGATTATTTTTGCGTATTTGCAGCCCCCTTCGCAAAACATCTGTTTAGCAACTGTTGACCTTAATTCACGCTCGCACTATCTTCTTGCAGCCCTGCACAATTTGCGGCTCGCTGAAGCGGACCTCTCATTCCCTTTCCACGCACTGTCCGGCAGGCTTTGACCCTTGACGCCAGGGTGAGCACATGGCGTTTTCGTGATAGTGATCTATGAACGTAACCCTGATTGATACACTTGTTACCCGCAGCCGGGGCTTAAGCCCGTGGACGGGATTCTATTTTTTGCAATCGCTGTTGATTAACTTTGCTCTTGGCTACCCCTTTAGCCTGCTTTATGCCGTCGGGTTCACCTGTATTCTTCACCTTCTCTGGCGAAGCGCACCGCGCATGCAGAAGGTGCTTATCGGGATTTGTTCTCTGGTTGCTGCCGCCTATTTCCCGTTTGGCCAGGCCTATGGCGCGCCAAACTTTAATACCCTGCTGGCGCTCCACTCCACCAATATGGAAGAGTCCACAGAGATCCTGACGATCTTTCCGTGGTACAACTACGTGGTTGGCCTTTTCATTTTTGCCCTCGGCGTGATTGCGGTTCGCCGTAAGCCCGTCGGGAAAAAAGCATGGGGTAAAATTGAAAGCCTGTGCCTGGCCTTTAGCGTGGTGACGTTTTTTGTTGCGCCGGTACAAAATCTGGCCTGGGGCGGCGTGTTTAAGCTTAAAGATACCGGCTATCCGGTGTTTCGCTTCGTCAAAGACGTGGTGGTGAATAACGAGGAAGTGCTCGACGAGCAGGCACGTATGGCCGAGCTTTCCACCATGAAAGACACCTGGAACGTGCTGGCGGTGAAACCAAAGTATCACACCTACGTGGTGGTGATCGGAGAAAGCGCGCGTCGCGATGCGCTCGGCGCGTTTGGCGGTCACTGGGATAACACGCCGTTTGCCAGCGTCGTTAACGGTACGCTGTTTACCGACTACGTGGCGGCCAGCGGCTCGACGCAGAAATCACTCGGTCTGACGCTCAACCGCGTGGTGGATGGAAAACCGCAGTTTCAGGATAATTTTGTCACCCTGGCCAACCGGGCAGGTTTTCAGACATGGTGGTTCTCTAATCAGGGACAGATCGGCGAATATGATACCGCCATCGCCAGCATCGCGAAGCGTGCCGACGAGGTACAGTTCCTGAAAAGCGGTGATTTCGAAGCCGATAAAAACACAAAAGATGAAGCGTTGCTAAAAATGACGGCGCAGGTCTTTGCTACTCAGCGCACCCAGCCGCAGCTGATTGTCCTGCACCTGATGGGGTCACACCCGCAGGCATGCGATCGTACCGGGGGAAAATATGCGGAGTTTGTGCAATCCAAAGAGACGTCCTGCTACCTCTACACCATGACGCAAACCGACGATCTCCTCAGCAAGCTGTACGGGCAGTTGCGCAACAGCGGCGACAGCTTCTCGATGGTCTATTTCTCTGACCATGGTCTGGCGTTTAAGGAGCGCGGTAAAGAGGTGCAGTATCTGGCCCACGATGACAAGTTCCAGCAGAACTTCCAGGTACCGTTTATGGTGCTGTCGAGTGATGACAAAACGCATCGCATTATAAAAGCGCGCCGTTCCGCGAACGATTTCCTGAAATTCTTCTCACAGTGGACGGGGATTAAGGCGAAAGAGATAAAAAATGATTACCCGTTTATCTCCGGGAAGAAGGGCCCGCCAGTTTACATTACCAACTTTAAGTTACAGAAAGTCGACTATAACCATCTTGGGACGGATATTTTCGATATTAAGAGTAAGTAATTTCTGCCGTTTCGTGCGGGCTAATGCCCTCACCCTGGCCCTCTCCCACGGGGAGAGGGTACAAACAAAAAAATCCGCCTCAAAGGGCGGATTTTTTACTGGCTCACCGAAGTGATTAGAAGCGGTAACCTACGCCCGCGATCCAGGTGCCAACGTCAACGTTGCGGATACGGCTCTGCTCATAGGAGAAGTCCAGAGCAACGTTTTCGATTGGGTTGAACTGCATACCTGCGCCATAGGAGAAACCATAGTCGCTGTTGCTTGCAGTACGGTTCAGACCCTGGTTTTCGGTCTGCTGGAATTTACCGTAGCCAACACCTACAACACCGTAGATGCTTGCCCAGTCATTCAGGCGGTAAGCAGGACCCGCGGTGATGCCGTAGTACTGACCTTTATTGTAAGAGCCATTTTCAGTACGATCTTTCTCGGTGTAAGTGAAAGAACCGATCACACCCAGCGGGTTGTTGTCTTGCTCGTAACGGTACTTCAGGTTGAAACCGTTGGTTTTGTTCATCACGCCCTGCATATCGCTCTGAGCGTAACCACCAGTTACAGTAGAAGTTGCCGCTACAGCGGTACCTGCGGAAACAGCCAGAACAGCTGCCAGTGCTGAAAGACATGCAATTTTTTTCATAACCACCTCAAATGTGCTTCAAGTAAGTCCGTAAGTTTTAAATATATCAAAAAAATCTGTGAAACTCTTTGTCATTCACGATGTCTAATGCGACCTTTCCTGTAACAGAACATTTCCAGCACCAGCTATCTTGTTAAAATAACTCCAGATTTTCACCTTCAAACGCTAATAGTGCGCGTCATCGCCAGAAAGTTCATCCAGATTATTCCTAATCTTTCAGGCGATAAAAGCATCAACCTTTCCTCATTTTACGGATTTTCCCTGGATTTTTTTCAACAGTAGCTCAACCGTCGCAGCTTATTTCCATTACACTGCGACTTTTACCTCTTTTGACAAAAATTGACAGGAGAAAGGATGCCAGGTTTACCCCGTAAATCGTCGGTCTGGATGCCGGTGGCAGTCATACTTATCGCGATGATGTCCATACAAAGCGGCGCGTCGCTGGCAAAATCGCTGTTTCCGCTGGTTGGTGCGCCCGGCGTCACGGCGCTGCGTATCGCATTAGGCACCCTGATCCTCGTGGTTATCTTTAAACCCTGGCGGCTACGGTTTAAAAAGGAGCAGCGACTACCACTGCTTTTTTATGGGCTGGCACTGGGAGGGATGAACTACATGTTCTATCTCTCTATTCAGACTATCCCGCTGGGGATCGCGGTCGCGCTTGAATTTACCGGCCCGCTGGCGGTTGCCCTCTTCTCTTCTCGTCGTCCGGTAGATTTTATCTGGGTCATACTGGCCGTGCTGGGGCTATGGTTCCTGCTGCCGCTCGGGCAAAGCGTTTCACAAATCGATTTGACAGGGGCAGCTCTGGCGCTGGGCGCGGGGGCATGCTGGGCGGTGTATATTCTCACTGGCCAGCGTGCGGGCGAAGAGCACGGCCCCGCGACGGTCGCCTTAGGCTCACTAATTGCCGCCGTAATCTTTGTCCCAATCGGAATGGCACAAGCGACAGACTCAATATGGCAGTGGTCAATCCTGCCGGTTGGTCTGGCGGTTGCCATTCTCTCTACGGCCCTGCCCTACTCTCTGGAGATGATCGCCCTGACGCGCCTGCCCACGCGCATTTTTGGTACGCTCATGAGCATGGAGCCCGCGCTGGCCGCCATCTCAGGAATGATTTTCCTCGGTGAAACCCTGACCCTGGTACAAACGCTGGCGCTCTGTTCCATTATCGCGGCGTCAATGGGCTCCACCCTGACCATGCGCCCGGAACCTAAAGTGCAAAAAATCGATCTCAACTAGGCCTTAAATTCTGCATGGCTAACCCGCCATGCAGAATATACGCCTCGTCAGTACTTCAAATAATTTCTTACAAACTATCTTGTATTGCCAAAATATTTCACCTGCCCGGCTTCCCGAAGAATGAATTAAGATTGATCTGTATCAACTTTAATAAACTACTTATTTTTCAATCAGTTGATAATACAATCTTACTTTCACTATTAAACCAATAGGCAGAGCCAAACCGCAGAGAAAAAATCCGGTGCTATACTTAGTCCCGTAATTACCTGGGACACAAACATCAAGAGGATATGAGATTATGAGTACCGCTAAACTGGTGAAAACGAAAGCGTCTAATCTGCTTTATACCCGTAACGATGTATCGGATAGCGATAAAAAAGCGACCATTGAGCTGCTGAATCGCCAGGTGGTCCAGTTCATCGATCTTTCGCTGATCACCAAACAGGCTCACTGGAATATGCGCGGTGCAAACTTTATTGCCGTTCATGAAATGCTGGATGGCTTCCGCACAGCACTGGTGACTCACCTGGATACCATGGCCGAACGTGCCGTACAGCTGGGTGGCGTGGCACTGGGTACCACACAGGTGATCAACAGCAAAACGCCATTGAAAAGCTATCCGCTGGATATCCATACCGTTCAGGATCACCTGAAAGAGCTGGCGGACCGCTACGCGATTGTGGCGAATGATGTTCGTAAAGCGATTGGCGAAGCCAAAGATGAAGATACTGCTGATATCTTCACTGCCGCATCACGCGACCTGGATCAGTTCCTGTGGTTCATTGAGTCCAACATCGAATAATCCCTGCGGATTTTCCGAATAACCCTCGCCCCTGGCGGGGGTTTTGCACATTTATGGTGCGCACTTTTGCCCGCAACGGCCGCAAAAGTGAATAAAATGTAATAATCACCTCACACAACCGTTAACGGAAGATTGTTTTTTCGTCAGATTCTGCGCTAAATATCCCCCTGTCAGAAGACCTTAACGAAGCGCACCAAAACGGTGCTCCATTCTGGTGCAACCTGGCAGGATTGCCACGCTTTTCGTGCAATGCGTGACATCATCCCCTTTGCAAAACAACAGCTTGTAAAACTGGCATGATTTTTTCATTGTGCCTGAGGTTCTCGCAGGGGATCGCCCCGTGGATATAAAAGGAAATGCTATGAAGTCTGTATTAAAAGTTTCACTGGCTGCACTTACCCTGGCGTTTGCGGTGTCCTCGCAGGCTGCCGACAAACTGGTTGTGGCGACGGACACGGCGTTCGTACCGTTTGAATTTAAACAGGGTGATAAATACGTTGGTTTTGACGTGGATCTGTGGGCCGCTGTCGCAAAAGAACTCAAACTGGATTACACCCTGAAGCCAATGGACTTCAGCGGCATTATCCCGGCACTGCAAACCAAAAACGTTGACCTGGCGCTGGCAGGCATCACCATTACCGAAGAGCGTAAAAAGGCCATCGATTTCTCTGACGGCTACTACAAAAGCGGCCTGCTGGTGATGGTGAAAGCGGATAACAACGATGTGAAAAGCGTGAAAGATCTCGACGGTAAAGTGGTCGCCGTGAAGAGCGGCACTGGCTCAGTTGATTACGCGAAAGCCAACATCAAAACCAAAGACCTGCGTCAGTTCCCGAACATCGACAACGCTTACATGGAACTGGGCACCAACCGCGCGGATGCGGTGCTGCACGATACGCCTAACATCCTTTACTTCATCAAAACTGCCGGTAACGGCAAGTTCAAAGCGGTAGGTGATTCTCTGGAAGCTCAGCAGTACGGTATTGCATTCCCGAAAGGCAGCGACGACCTGCGTAATAAAGTGAACGGCGCGCTGAAAACCCTGAAAGAGAACGGCACCTATAACGAAATCTACAAAAAATGGTTCGGTACCGAGCCTAAATAATTTCACCTGACTTCAGGTTTGTAACGCCCGGTGGCGCTTACGCTTACCGGGCCTACGTTTTTCGTTTTTCACCACGGTATACAGGAATACATCATGCAGTTTGACTGGAGCGCCATCTGGCCTGCCATTCCACTCTTGCTTGAAGGCGCTAAAATGACCCTGTGGATTTCGGTCCTCGGTCTGGTTGGCGGGTTGATTATCGGTCTTGTCGCCGGTTTCGCCCGCACCTACGGTGGCTGGATTGCAAATCACATCGCACTGGTTTTCATCGAAGTGATCCGCGGCACACCCATTGTGGTGCAGGTCATGTTCATCTACTTCGCCCTGCCGATGGCCTTCACCGACCTGCGCATCGACCCGTTCAGCGCCGCCGTTGTCACCATCATGATCAACTCCGGCGCCTACATTGCGGAAATTACCCGCGGTGCGGTGCTGTCGATTCATAAAGGATTCAGTGAAGCTGGCCTGGCGTTAGGTCTTTCCCGTCGCGAAACCATCCGTCACGTGATCCTGCCGCTGGCGCTGCGCCGCATGCTGCCGCCGCTGGGTAACCAGTGGATCATCAGCATCAAAGACACCTCGCTGTTTATTGTTATCGGCGTGGCCGAGCTGACCCGTCAGGGCCAGGAGATCATCGCGGGTAACTTCCGCGCCCTGGAAATCTGGAGTGCGGTCGCCGTTGTCTACCTGATTATCACGCTTGTCCTGAGCTTTGTTCTGCGTCGTCTTGAAAGAAGGATGAAAATCCTGTGATTGAATTTAAAAACGTTTCCAAGCACTTTGGCCCAACCCAGGTGTTGCACAATATCGATTTGAACATCAGGCAGGGCGAAGTGGTGGTGATCATCGGGCCGTCCGGTTCCGGTAAATCCACCCTGCTGCGCTGCATTAACAAGCTTGAGGAGATCACCAGCGGCGATTTGATCGTCGATGGTCTGAAGGTTAACGATCCGAAAGTGGACGAGCGCCTGATCCGCCAGGAAGCGGGCATGGTGTTCCAGCAGTTCTACCTGTTCCCGCACCTCACGGCGCTGGAAAACGTGATGTTTGGTCCTCTGCGCGTGCGCGGGGCCAGCAAAGCGGCAGCGGAAGCGCTGGCAAAAGATCTGCTGGCGAAGGTTGGTCTGGCGGAGCGTGCCCACCACTATCCTTCCGAGCTGTCCGGCGGCCAGCAGCAGCGCGTGGCCATTGCCCGTGCGCTGGCGGTGAAGCCAAAGATGATGCTGTTCGATGAGCCAACGTCGGCACTCGACCCGGAGCTGCGTCACGAAGTGCTGAAAGTTATGCAGGATCTGGCGGAAGAAGGCATGACGATGGTCATCGTTACCCACGAAATCGGCTTTGCCGAAAAAGTAGCGTCCCGTCTGATCTTCATTGATAAGGGCCGCATCGCGGAAGACGGTAATCCGCAGACGCTGATTGCGAACCCACCAAGCCAGCGCCTTCAGGAGTTCCTGCAACACGTCTCCTGATAACCACACACAGAGCCGGGCATGCCCGGCTTTTTTATGCCGGATTGTTCCCAAAAACTCCCCTCCGCTCCGCGCGCTCTATACTTATCATTTTGCACGATATTTTTGTCGGAGGACGCCGTGCCGTGGATCCTGTTGCTACTGTTTAGCCTGTTTAGCGCGCCATCACTTGCTGTAACCCTTCCCGGCGTCACCACCGGAGCCACCGCCACCCAGCAAAATGCGCCGCCAGAGCCAGACGCTGAAAAGAAAAAAGCCGCTTACGGCGCGCTTGCCGACGTGCTTGAGAACGACACGTCCCGGCAGGAGCTGATCGATCAGCTGAGGAAGGTGGCCGCCACGCCGCCTCAGGATCCGGTTCCTGCTATTGCGCCGCCGGAAGCCGAAGAAGAAAAAACGGTGCTGGAAAACGTCACCGACATCAGTCGCCGCTACGGGGAAGCCCTGTCGTCGCGTTTTGCCCAGCTCTATCGCAACCTGGTTGGCACCTCACATAAGCCTTTTAATCCTCACACCTTTTCCGCCGCCGCCACCCAGTTTGCTATTCTGGCTGGTGCCGTCTTCATTTTTTACTGGCTGTTGCGCCTGTCTGTCTGGCCGCTTTACCGGAAAATGGGACAGTGGGGACGCAAAAAGAATCAGCATAAAAGCAGCTGGCTGCATCTTCCGGCAATGATTACCGGGGCGTTTGTCATCGATTTGCTGCTGCTGGCCCTGACGCTTTTTGTCGGTCAGCTGCTGGCTGACCGCCTTAATACCGGAAACAAAACCATCGCGTTTCAGCAGGGACTGTTCCTCAATGCGTTTGCCCTGATTGAGTTCTTTAAAGCCCTCCTGCGGTTGATCTTCTGCCCACGCGTGCCTGACCTTCGCCCCTTCGCCATTTCGGATCAGAGCGCCAAATACTGGGCGGTGCGGCTTAGCGTGCTGAGCGGGTTGATTGGTTATGGCTTGTTGGTTGCCGTGCCGATTATTTCCAACCAGGTTAACGTGCAGTTCGGGGCGCTGGCGAACGTGCTGATCATGCTGTGCATTACCGTCTGGGCGCTGTACCTCATCTTCCACAATAAAAAAGCGATCACCGACAGCCTGCTGCACCTGGCCGATCGCTCCCTCTCCTTTTTCAGCCTCTTTATTCGCGCCTTTGCGCTGGTGTGGCACTGGCTGGCCAGCGCCTATTTTATTGTGCTCTGTTTCTTCTCCCTGTTCGACCCGGGCAATAGCCTGAAATTTATGATGGGGGCGACGTTCAAAAGCCTGGCCATTATCGGCATCGCGGCATTTGTCTCGGGGCTGCTGTCGCGCTGGATCTCGAAAACCATCACCCTGTCGCCGCAGGTACAGCGTAATTACCCGGAACTGCAAAAACGGGTGAACAGCTGGATGTCGGTATCCCTCAAGGTGGCGCGCATTCTCACCGTCTGCGTGGCGATCATGCTGCTCCTTAACGCGTGGAGCCTGTTTGATTTCTGGAACTGGCTGCATAACGGCGCAGGTGAAAAAACGGTCGACATTCTGATTCGCATCGCGCTGATTTTGTTCTTCTCTGCCGTCGGCTGGACGCTGCTGGCGAGCCTCATCGAGAACCGTCTGGTGTCGGATATTCACGGCAGGCCCCTGCCCAGCGCGCGGGCCCGCACATTGCTGACGCTGTTCCGCAACGCGCTGGCGGTCATCATCAGTACCATCACCATCATGATTGTGCTGTCAGAAATCGGCGTGAATATCGCCCCGCTGCTGGCGGGTGCCGGTGCGCTGGGGCTGGCGATCTCCTTCGGTTCTCAGACGCTGGTGAAGGATATTATCACCGGCATTTTTATCCAGTTTGAGAACGGGATGAATACCGGGGATCTGGTGACCATCGGTCCGCTCACCGGCACGGTCGAGAGGATGTCCATTCGCTCCGTCGGCGTGCGTCAGGATACCGGCGCGTACCACATTATTCCGTGGTCATCGATCACCACCTTTGCCAACTTTGTGCGCGGCATTGGTTCGGTGGTGGCGAATTATGATGTCGATCGTCACGAAGATGCAGATAAGGCGAAGCAGGCGCTGCGGGATGCGGTGAACGAACTGATGGAGATGGAGGATATTCGCGGGCTGGTGATTGGTGAACCATCGTTCGCGGGCATCGTCGGGCTGACGAACACTGCCTTTACCCTGCGCGTGTCGTTCACCACCCAGCCGCTGAAGCAGTGGACGGTGCGCTTCGCCCTCGACAGCATAGTGAAAAAACACTTCGATCTGGCGAACGTGAGAGCGCCGGTGCAGACGTATCAGGTATTGTCGCCGCCCGCTTCGCCGCTCCCTCCGCAGGAGCCGACGCTGTAAACGAGCCGGGTGGCGGCTTCGCCTTACCCGGCCAGAGAAACGATTATTTGCGGCGTTTGTTATCGTCCATAAAGGACCAGGCAATAAAGCGGCTCTGCTTCTGGCCCTGCGCCATCTCTTTTTTAACCACTTTCACCGCGCCGACGTCGGTCAGCGCGCGGTAAAGCGGCGGCAGGTTATCGCCACGGGAGACCAGCGTGGTAAACCATTTCACCTGACGACCGAAGCCCTTACTCTCGGCAATCATGCGCAGAATAAATGCCACTTCCCCGCCCTCGCACCACAGCTCCTGCTGCTGGCCGCCAAAGTTCAGCGCGCCATCTTCAGCCTGGCCCAGGTTACGCCGCTTGCGTTCACTTCCCGCACGAGCAGAGGCGGCGGAGTCGTGGAATGGCGGGTTGCACAGGGTGGCATCATATTGTTCGTTCTTATGAATAATGCCGTTGAAAATAGCAGCGGCATCCTTCTGACGACGCAGACGAACGGCCCGGCTTAACCCCGGGTTAGCGTTGATAATGGCCTGCGCGCTGGCGAAGGCCTCAGCACCGATCTCGCTGCCGGTAAACCGCCACTGATATTCATGTGCGCCTATCAGGGGGTAGATCAGGTTCGCGCCCGTACCGATATCAAGCACGGTGGCCTGTTTTGGCACCACGCCGCCATTGTCATCCGCCAGCAGATCGGCAAGATGATGGACGTAATCCGCACGTCCTGGCACCGGTGGGCAGAGAAAGCCATCCGGGATGTCCCAGTGCGCAACGCCATAAAAATGGGCCAGCAGCGCTTTGTTCAGCGTCTTAACCGCCAGCGGATCGGCAAAGTTTACCGACGGTTCACCGGCTGGTGTCTGAACAATAAAATCCTGCAATTCGGGGCAGCTCAGGCACAGGGCTTTCATGTCGTAGCGGCTACGGTGGCGGTTACGCGGGTGCAATCCCGGCTTTTGGGAAGTCATGGCATTCTCCTTTAAACAGCCGCGTAAGATACCCTGTGACGGCGCGGGGGTAAATAACTGTCTGAGACGCACAAAAAAACGACAAAAATCAGCGACCTGTATGTCTATGATCTGTCAACAAATTGTCAGAATTTATCGTTCAAAAAATAAGCAGATCATCATCAAATTTTTGCGCTAAATCACACGCGTCAGGCTTCTAAACTTAAGAGGAATCACCTGTTGTTTCCCCTGAGGATGTGATTATGAAAAAATATCTGACCTTTATTATTGCGGGTGCGCTGGCAGGCGCATCGTTCTCAGCCTGGTCCGTTCAACCTCTGACAGACAGCAACGATACCAGCCAGCTACGTGCGGCGGGGACGGTCTCTGTCAGCCGGGCAAGCAACCTTGATGACCTTCAGAACAAGCTGGCCGAAAAAGCGCGTCAGGAAGGGGCTAAAGGCTTCGTGGTGAACGCTGCCGGTGGCGATAACCATATGTACGGCACCGCGACCATCTATAAATAATCGATTTCCTTCCCACACTGCATCTGCCAGGCAGATGCAGTTCTCATTCCCTTCCTTCGCCTTGACTGTGCGTTTTTTAACCCCATATTAAGATGAATGGCTTAAACAGATCAGGAGAACATGATGGCTTCCGGCTGGGCGAATGACGACGCCGTTAACGAACAGATCAACAGTACTATTGAAGATGCGGTCGCGCGTGCTCGCGGTGAAATTCCACGCGGCGAAAGTTTGACGGAATGCGAAGAGTGCGGAGATCCGATTCCTGAGGCACGGCGTAAAGCCATTCCTGGCGTACGGCTATGTATTGCCTGTCAGCAGGAGAAAGATTCGAAAAATACGACACATTCAGGATATAATCGCAGAGGATCGAAAGACAGCCAGTTACGTTGACTTTCCTTTACCGAAGTTAACCGCGCCAGCCGTTTACTTTATGCTCACGACTTTTAGCGATACGCGTAGCAAATCGTGCCCTTCCGATGGCTTCTGTAAAGCGCATCCACAAGAAGTGTCAATTCCGCTTCTGAATTTATTAATAATCAATAAGTTATTTGTCATTCAATTTTTTTGAGCAACCACGTCAATTCTCTTCGATTTTATCTTCCGCTAAAAACCGTGATACTTATCACATCGACGGAACATCGTCCCTTTAACAGAATAACCTGCGAGAATTCACCTATGAAAACCATCAAATATGCTGTTGCCGCTGTTGCCCTGTCCGCTCTCTCTTTCGGCGCTTTCGCCGTAGAGCCAGTCTCCTCTACTCAGGCACAGGATCTGAACAAAATCGGGGTGGTGAGTGCTGAAGGCGCGACCACGCTGGACGGTCTGGAAGCCAAACTGGCGGAAAAAGCAGCCGCTGCCGGCGCAAGTGGATACACCATCACGTCCACTAACGGTAATAACAAACTGAGCGGTACTGCGGTTATCTACAAGTAATCGAACGAATTATGCTCCACCCTCACCATACCCTCTGGTGAGATGCTCCAACCCTCATTGACCCTGTTGTTGTTACCCTTGTTTGCCCGTCCGCCACTGGACGGGCTTTTTTTTGCTTAAAACGACTGTGCCACGCGCTGCAATCCGGCTTCCACGGATGCCACTTCCCCTGCCGCCAGCAGGCAGCAGGCCATTTGCAGCTTGATCGACTGAGGAACCGGCACCTTTCCGGCCAGACACTGTACGATCCAGTGCGCGGTGACCTGCGGATCTTTTGACTCGGGCAAGATCACATCGCAGTTCTCTTCCCCACGTTCCAGTACGACCCGCGTCCCGGCAGGCTCAATCAGCATCAGCTGTGGACAACGCTGCGGGTTGGCATAAACCTCCCCTTCCGTCCCGTGCATCAGCAGCGCCCGCCCGCCGATTTCGGCAAAAAATTGTCCGACCCGCGTCACGTACTCCGGATGGGAGACGCTGGAAAGACGTAGCGCGGCGTCTTCGGCAAACGGCGTCGCCAGCTTCGCCAGGGTGTGGGCGCTGTTACGTACTCCCATTCGCCATCGCATGTCCAGCTGCTTTTCCAGCGGCGGGCAGAGCGCGCGCACGGGAATATAGACCGGCTGGTTCCCCTCCAGTTTGGCCTGCGCCTGGCCAGCATGGAGAGTAGGTTCGATGCCTAATAATTCCAGAATGGTTTCTGTCAGCACGCGCGTTGGATCTTCGCTCACGCCATGCACCACCACCGGGAAACCGAGTTTCTGCAACAGAATAGCCAGCAGCGGCGTGAGGTTTGCCTGCTTACGCGCGCCATTGTAGGTCGGGATCACTATCGGCATCGGCTTCGTGACGGGCGGGGTTAAACGCATCGTCTGCGACTGCATGGCCTCATAAAAACCCCGCATCTCCGCCTCACCTTCCCCTTTGATGCGCAGCGCAATCAGAATGCCGCCCATTTCCAGCTCCGGCACGTCGCCATTCAGCATATGCGTGTACAACGCACGGGCCGTGTCCTGGTCCAGATCGCGAGCATGGTTTTTCCCACGCCCTACCTCTTTGATAATTTTGCGGTAATCCACGACATTTCTCCTGACAGCATCATCTTGTTAACAATATAGCCCGATGGACACGCACCCGATAGTGTTTTGTGATCATTATCAACCTGCTGTTTTCAGATAAAAAAATAAACTCAAGCATTATTTGCAATATTTGTGATTGGGACAAAAGATTCGTCTCTGTCCTTTTTTTGATTAAATAAACATCGAAAAGTCATTAAAGGTCAACGGTGAAAACGTCCAGGCAACGTTTTTGCCAGAAACACATCGGGATTTACTATGAACAAGGTTGCATTAGGGTTGTTTATCGCCGCAACGGTGGGATGTTCTGCATCTGCATTTGCGGCAACCAACGGTGAAGGGCAGATTAATTTCACCGGAGAAATTATCGATTCTGCTTGCCAGGTCGTGAATGGATTAAGTAATCCATTAGATGTTCAGTTGGGAAAAGTATCTAAAACGGTATTTACCGGCGCAGGCTCTACCAGCACATTAACGAAGTTTGATATTAAGTTAACCAATTGTCCGGAAACCGTAACCTCGGCAGCGATTAACTTCGGTGGTACCCCGGATGCGGATAATAATGCCGCGCTGGCGTTAACGCCCGATACCGATGCGGCTACCGGTGTGGCTATTCAGCTGGTTGACACGTCCGGGCAGCCTGTCAGCCTGTATACCCCTTCGAAGCAATATCCTTTAGCCTCCGGCACGGCGGTTAACGATCTGGAGTTCGGGGCGCGTTATATTCAAACCCAGGCGGCAGTCACCGCAGGCCCTGCTAACTCTGTATCAACCTTCACCGTTATTTATAACTGATCTTATCAATCCTGAGATATTAATGCTTTTGCGAGCATTAATATCTCATCTTTTTATTGAGAAATCTTTATGCGCCACGGTTATTTACTGAGCATTCTTTTACTGGTAGCAGCCTCGGCACAGGCGGGGGTCGTGATTAATGGCACCCGGCTGGTCTATCAGGGAGATAAAAAGGAATCATCTCTCGGTCTTTCAAACCCGGATACCACGGATTATCTGGTGCAGTCCTGGGTCGATTCTGGCGGTAAAAACCAGGCCAAAGCCCCGTTCCTGATCACCCCGCCGCTTTTTCGACTGGATGCGAAAGAGGATAACGTCCTGCGCGTAGTCCGTACGGGAGGAAATTTACCGGAAGACAGGGAATCTCTGTACTGGCTGAATATTAAAGCGATCCCGTCCTCGAAGCATGTCGAAGGGGTAAATACGCTGCAAATTGCCATTAATACCCGCATTAAATTGCTCTATCGCCCGTCAGCGGTAAAAGGCAGACCAGAAGATGTGGCCGATAAACTTGAATGGCATCGCGAAGGGAATGATTTAGTGGTGAATAATCCCACACCTTTCTTTATGAATTTTCAGACCGTCACCCTGAATGGACAGAAAGTCAAAAAAGCCACCTGGGCTGTGCCGAAAACTGAAACGCATTTTGCTTTACCTGGCAACGTCGGAGGTTCTACCGTCGCGTATTCCATTATTACCGATTACGGCAGCATCAGTCAGACATGGTCTAAACCCGTTCATTAATCGTATTACCCGGTAATAAAATCATCATGTACAGCCATAAAAAGCCGTTCACCTGCCGATTTTCGTCATTGCTGATGGCTATTTGTTGCCTGGCAATGGCGATCTTTGCGCAGCAGGTTTTGGCTGATGATTATTTTAACCCTGCCCTGCTGGACATTGATAACCCGCAGCAGGGAAAGACCGATCTGTCTGTCTATGAAAAAGGTCCCGGCCAGGCACCAGGTAAATATCAGGTCGCGATCTTTATCAATAACAATAAAATTGATACCCGCGACGTGACCTTCAACTTAGTTAAAGATCCACAGGGCACCAGCACGCTCCAGCCTTGTTTTACACTGGACGAATTAAAGAGCCTCGGGATCAAAACGCAAAAATATCCGCAGCTGAGAGCAGAAGGTCAGTGCGCCGATCTACACGCCATCCCTTCGGCATCCGCGACCTTTCGCGTGCGCATTCAGCAGCTGCTGCTGAGCATTCCGCAAAAGGCGCTCGGTCAGGTACCTCGCGGTTACATCGACCCGAAAGAGTTTGACGAAGGGATCAACGCGGGCCTGCTTAATTACAGCGTCAACGCCAGCCAGAGCCATGCGCGCCAGCAGGGTGAAGAGAATAGCAGCAGCCAGTACGTTAACCTGCGTCCCGGCTTCAACATCGGGGCATGGCGCGTTCGTAACTACTCCACCTGGAATCGCAGCACCACGGGTCATGAGGAGGAACAGAAATTCACCTCCGTTTATACCTATGCGCAACGCGATATTGTGGCGATGAAAAGTGACGTGACGGTGGGCCAAAGCACCTCACCTTCCGACGTTTTTGACAGCGTCCCCTATACCGGCGTGGAGCTAAAATCCGACAGCGACATGCTGCCGGACAGCGAGAAAGGCTATGCCCCTATTATTCGCGGCAGCGCCCACAGCAATGCGCTGGTGATGGTCCGCCAGAACGGGTACGTAATTTATCAGAATACGGTCGCGCCGGGTGCGTTCGAGATTAACGACCTCTACCCCACCGGCAGCAGCGGCGACCTCCAGGTCACGGTGAAAGAAACAGACGGCAGCGAAAGCCACTTCGTGGTGCCGTTTGCCTCCGTGCCGGTATTGCAGCGTGAAAAAAACCTGCGCTACAGCGTAACCGCCGGGCGTTATCGCTCTTATGACAAAGACGTTGAAAAGACCCCGTTTGCCCAGGGAAGCGCCATCTACGGTTTACCCTTCGGCTTCACGGTCTACGGCGGCGTGCAGCAGAGTAACCATTATCAGTCACAGGCGATTGGCGCCGGGAAAAACATGGGCGATCTGGGGGCGTTCTCCATTGACGTAACCCGCGCCAGAGCTCTGTTGAAAAAACAGCAGTCCAGCAAGGGCCAGTCATGGCGCATCCGTTACAGCAAAGATTTCGCCGGTTCGGGCACCAACTTTACCCTTGCGGGCTATCGCTATAACAGCAAAGGGTTTTACACCCTGGACAACACCATGGAGTCATATACCCGCTCCGACAACTGGTCTGCACCGCAGCAGCGCCGCGCCCGAACCGAAGCCACCATCGACCAGACGCTGCCGGAAGGCTGGGGATCCGTCACCATGAGCATGGTGAAAGAGACGTACTGGAGTCAGAGCCAGAACATGACCTCGATGAGCGTCAGCTACAACAATAGCTGGCACGGGGTGAGCTACAGCCTCAGCTACAGCATGAACAAAAACACCCAGGACAGCGATGAAGACGGTAACGAGGTGACAAACGACAACCAGTTCTCGCTGAGCGTCTCGGTGCCGCTGGACCGCTGGATGCATAACACCTGGGCCACCTACAACCTGAACAACACCAAAGACGGCACGACGCAGAACATCGGCCTGAACGGCACGGCGCTGAAAGAGGACAACCTGAACTGGAACATCCAGGAAGGGCTGAGCAGCACCGGCAGCGGTAACTCCACCAGCATCAACGCCGATTACAAAGCGACCTATGGCGAAGTGAGCGCAGGCGTCAGTCAGGATAAGTATCAGCAGACCCTGAACGTCGGTTTGCAGGGCGGCGTGGTTGCCCATGCGAACGGAATAACCCTGAGCCAGCCGCTCGGTGACACCATCGCGCTGGTGAAAGCGCCGGGCACGCACGGAACCCATATCACGAACCAGACGGGCGTCGAGACCGACTTCCGCGGCTACACCGTCGTGCCGTTTGTTACCGCGTATCGCCGCAACACCATCGCGCTGGATACCGAAACGCTACCGGACAACGCCGACGTCACCCACGCGGCGCAGATCGTGACGCCAACCCGCGGGGCCGTGGTGCGCGCCAGCTTTAACACCCGCGTGGGTAACCGCGTCCTGATGATGCTTACGCAAAAGGGTAAACCGCTGCCCTTCGGCGCAACGGTCACCACCGAAGATAAGGACAGCGAATTTATTGTCGGGAATGACGGCCAGACCTACCTCTCTGGTCTGCCGCAGCAAGGGCATCTCTACGTTTCCTGGGGACAGGGGGCGAACGAGCACTGCGTCGCTGACTATGCGCTAACGGATGAGAAAGAGCAAACCAGCATCATTAACGCTGCCGCGCAGTGTCACTGATCCACCGTTCAGGCTAACGATTATGCAAATGATTAAACAGTGCTTTTTCTTACTGGTTCTGGGAACCGCCGCGTTATTTATGCCGCATGCGAAGGCGACCTGCACCACGCCGGATCTGCCCAAAATGATTAACATGGCCTCCATTTCTGTCCCGACGACGCTGGCGGTTGGTGCAACCATTCCGGGTACAGAGTAGAGCGTTCATGTTGCCGGGCACTGCGATCAGAGTATCGACAGCGGACTGGAAATTGTCTCGTGTTACTACGGTACCGGAGCGGAAATTCCGGGGCTGAAGGGAGTATACGAATCCGGCGTACCGGGTGTCGGGGTCGCATTGATGAACGATCAAGGTCAGCGAATCAGCGGAGCAGGCGGAGTACAGTGCGATTCACGCGGAACGCCTGTTGGCTATGTTTCTGGCGATGGCACACAGTCGTTTAACTTTGACGTCACGCTTGAACTGGTCAAAACAAGCGACGCCGTGACCTCCGGCACGCTGGTGCAGTCTCAGACCGAATTCGGCATTGGCGTTTTCGGTCACGAAGGGATCGGCAGCCCTAACCATATTGCGTATGCAGGTAACGTCATTTTGCATCAGGTCACCTGCTCTGTTTCGCCAAAAAATCTCACCGTTAATTTGGGTGATTTTCCCGTCAGTGATTTTATGAGCGTGGGTTTTTTATCCAGCCCCGCTCAAACGTTTAATATCACCGTTAACTGTGACACAACCGTTCAGCCTGAGCTAAAAATCACCAGTGCTAACGGCTACGAGACGGCATTCGAGGGGGTGATCAAACTGACGAAGCAGACAGGCATGGCAACGGGCGTCGGGGTGAGAATGCTGTTTGATGACCGCATTGCGACCTTTGATACCTACGTCAACACTCAAAGCCAGGCCGTTGCCAATGAAACGCTGGAGATCCCCTTTCAGGTTCGCTACGAGCAGATCAACGATGTGGTGACGCCCGGCCCCGCCAACACCGTAGCAACCATCACTCTCGCCTATAAGTGACCAACATGAAAAAGACAATCGCGTTTCTGACGATGGGCTTACTGGCCCAGGCCCACGCAGACGATATTCAGATCCAGATGACGGGAAATATTTACGCCAATACCTGCATCATTGACAGCGCCAGCCGCAACCTGACGGTGGACTTAGGCCAGACGGTGTCGGGCAGTTTTAAAGACGTGGGGGATACCGGCGAGTGGAAAGACTTTTCCCTGTCAGTATCGCACTGTCCTGCCACGCTGGCGCTTGCCACGGCCTTTTTCTATGGCCAGGCAGACAGCGTGCATCCGACCAAATTTGCCAATATCGGCAGCGCAAAGGGGCTGGCGCTGGAGCTGGCAGACCGGCAGGACAAAATACTGATTGCCCCGCAGGCCGCCTTTAACGCCGCCATCAATCCGAGCGACCACACGGCAACCTTTCCCCTGTCCGCGCGCTACTACGCCACCTCAATGCCCGTCACTGCCGGGACGTTCAGCAGCGTGATTCAGGTGACATTCACTTACCAGTAGGACCGCGCCTCTTTGCACGGATGCTTTTTGTACGCCCGGCAGAGGGTTTTGCCGGGCGTTTTTTTACCTCCGGCACTTCTGGCTGCTCAATCGGGAAGATCGGCAGCGCATTCAGCAGCCGTTGGCCGTAGTTTTTGGTGAGCAGTCGTTTGTCATAAATCACCACCTCGCCCCAGCAGCCGTGGCTACGGATCAAGCGCCCGACCTGCTGAATAAGGTTAAACGACGCCGCAGGCAGGCTTTGCACTTCAAACGGATAACGGTTCAGGCTTTTCAGCCATTCGCCTTCGGTGATCACCACCGGGCTGTCGATGGGCGGGAAGGCAATTTTATGGATATGCACCTGCGTCAGGTAGTCACCTTTCAAATCAAGCCCTTCCGCAAAGGACTGTAACCCCACCAGCACGCTGCGCTCGCCGTTATCAATGCGTTTACGGTGGGTTTCCACCAGCCGATAACGCGGCTGATCGCCCTGCACCAGCAGGAGCAAGCGCAGATCGGTGACGTGCTCCAGGAAGCGTTGCATCGCGCGGCCGCTGGCAAACAGCACCAGCATACCGGGGTATTTTTTACTCTCAACCTGCTCGCGGAAGTAGGCCGCCATTTCCGCAATATGCTGCTCTTCGTTATCGATAAGCGGCTCATAGTTCATGCGCGGGATCACCAGCTTGCCCTGCTCACAGTGGTTGAACGGCGAGTCCAGGGCCACAAAACGGTCCCCCGCTTTCTCTTTCAGGCCGCTCATTTCCTGCAACCTTGAGAAGCTGTTCAGTGAACGCAGGGTCGCCGATGTCACTACCACGTGCGGCACGCTGCGCCAGATCAGCTTTTCCAGCTGATCGGCCACGCGGATGCCCACGCAGTGGAAGAAAAGATGTACCTGCCCGTCTCGCACTTCGCGGGTGGCCCACTTTGTCACCGGCGCGCCGGACGCCTGCGCCATTGAGGCCAGCCGCCAGAGTTTGCTCTGCGCCTCAAACATGCCCAACGCACGGTTCATTTGCAGCAGAATGCGGTGCAAACGCACCACGTCATGGGTACCGGTTTTCTCGCTGAGATCATTTAAGAACATCTCCGCCAGCCCGCGCAGCTTTTCAAGGTGCTTCGCCAGCTGCTGACAAATTTCCATCACTTCCTGCGGCAACTCCCCCATCGCAAAGCGGTGTTCCGCCTCCTGGGTGGCGGGGAGATACAGGTTAAGAATGTTATTCAGCGAGGCGATGAGGCCGTACACCTCTTCACAGTGCTCGCTCAACCGCTCCGGAACTGCCAGCGGCGGCGTGGTTTTCGGGCGGAACTGCTCCATGCAAGTTGCCACCAGCTTACAGAACAGATCCAGTTGCAGGCGAAACCACGGGGCGGTAATTTCCGCGCTCATCTCCAGCGCATCCCGCGCCACGTCGGGCAGATGATGACCTTCATCGAGCACCAGCAGCAGGTTTTTGGGCTCCGGCAGGACCGCTTCACTCTCCAGTGCGGCCATCACCAGCGCATGGTTGGCGACAACCACCTCCGCTTCCTGAATCTCACGCCGGGCAACAAAGAAAGGGCATTCGCGGTAGTAGTGACAGTTGCGGTTCAGGCAGCTCGCTTTATCGGTGCTGAGCCTGCGCCACAGGTCGTCGCCGATCGCCTGGCTGGTGTGATCCCGCAGGCCGTCCCACCTGTAGCTGTCGAGATCGGCCTTCAGCTTTGCGCACTGCTCCTGCTCCGCCTTGTTATTTGGCGTCAGCTCGTCATCAAGAAACGCGAGCAGATCCTGCTGGGCGGGTTCACTGCTGGCCAGCGCCGCCAGATTGCGCGGGCAGACGTAGCGCCCGCGACCAAAGGCGGCGGTGAAGCGTAAATCGGGGATAATTTTGCGCAGCAGCGGCAAATCTTTGCTGAAGATCTGATCCTGCAAGGCCACGTTGGCGGTGCTGACCACCAGCGTTTTGTCCTCCTCCCGCGCGATGGCGATGCCGGGAATGAGATACGACAGGGTTTTCCCGACGCCGGTCGGGGCTTCAATCGCCAGATGTCGCCCGTCGTCCCCGGCGAGCGTTTTTGCCACGTCGGCAATCATCTGCCGCTGCGGCGCTCGGGGGATAAAATCGGGGATCTGCTGCTGTAGCGCCTTATACCAGGCGCCTATTTGCGCTTTCAGCGCAGCGGTTAAAGCCATCGGTAAACCTGAAATACTGTATAAACAGCCACTATTGTGGCACTTTCTCTCCGCTGCCGCAAAAAGAAAAGCCCGGCTTTACGACCGGGCTTCCAGATTACTGCGGGTTAGCAGGTTTACGCGGGCGGCGTCGGCGCTGCCCCTCGCCTGCCGGTTTCCCTTCGCCGCTACGCCACGGGTTTTCACCGGCTGGTTTGCTGTCGTTATTACGACGCGGCGGTTTGCCCGAAGATTTCGGCGCGCCACCTTCTGAACGACGCGGCTGCTGACCGCGACCACCGCCGCCCTGACCGCGTCCGCCACCCTGACGACCGTTCTGAATTGGCTCGGCTTTGATCGACGGGTCCACTTCATAGCCCGGGGTTTCAATGCGCGGGATCTCTTTCTTCAGCAGGCGTTCAATGTCGCGTAGAAGCTTGTGTTCATCCACGCAAACCAGAGAGAGCGCTTCCCCGGTTGCCGCCGCACGGCCGGTACGGCCGATACGGTGAACGTAATCTTCCGGCACGTTTGGCAGCTCGTAGTTCACCACGTGCGGCAGCTCTTCGATATCCAGACCGCGTGCGGCGATGTCGGTCGCCACCAGCACGCGAATGTCGCCAGATTTAAAGTCCGCCAGCGCGCGGGTACGCGCGCCCTGGCTCTTGTTGCCGTGGATCGCCGCGCTGCGGATGCCGTCTTTATTCAGCTGTTCCGCCAGGTGGTTGGCGCCGTGCTTGGTGCGGGTAAAGACCAGCACCTGCTGCCAGTTGCCCTGGCCGATCATTTGGGAGAGCAGTTCCCGCTTGCGCTTCTTATCCACAAAGTGAACGTGCTGCGTCACCTGCTCGGAGGCGGTGTTGCGGCGCGCGACTTCCACTTCCAGCGGGTTATGCAGCAGCTTTTCCGCCAGCGCCTTGATCTCGTCGGAGAAGGTCGCGGAGAAGAGCAGGTTCTGACGACGCGTCGGCAGCTTCGCCAGCACGCGACGAATGTCGTGGATGAAGCCCATGTCCAGCATACGGTCGGCTTCGTCCAGCACCAGGATTTCGATGTTATCGAGCTTCACCGCGTTCTGGTGTTCCAGATCCAGCAGACGTCCCGGTGTTGCCACCAGCACGTCCACGCCGCCGCGCAGCTTCATCATCTGCGGGTTAATGCTTACCCCGCCGAAAACTACCAGCGAACGAATGTTGAGGTAGCGGCTGTATTCACGCACGTTCTCGCCAATCTGGGCCGCCAGCTCGCGGGTTGGGGTGAGGATCAGCGCACGCACCGGACGACGGCCTTTGGCGTGCGGCTGGTTTTTTACCAACAGCTCCAGCAGCGGCAGGGTAAAGCCCGCGGTCTTACCGGTACCGGTCTGCGCGCTTGCCATCAGGTCACGGCCCTGCAAAACGGCCGGAATGGCCTGCTGCTGGATAGGGGTTGGCTCAACGTAGCCCTGCTCTGCGATGGCGCGCAGAATTTCCGGGTTCAGACCAAGGGAATCAAAAGACATAAAAACTCCGAACCGCCCCGACCATCACAGGTGTAGTTTTCAGGGAGATATAACGAATAGAAGGACAAAAACCACAATGTCGCGAAGGTGCGGAGTGTAGCAGCTTTTGTGACGTGGCGCATAAAATATCCCCGGCGATGACTCGACGTTTGCGCAAATCAGGCATAATCTTAATCAATCGATTGATTAATTTTTAATGCTGCTATGAATACAACCCCAACGACAACCAAAGGCGAACAGGCGAAAAGTCAGCTTATCGCCGCCGCGCTGGCGCAGTTTGGCGAGTATGGTCTGCATGCCACCACGCGGGATATCGCCGCTCAGGCCGGGCAGAATATTGCGGCCATCACCTACTATTTTGGCTCAAAAGAGGATTTATACCTCGCCTGCGCCCAGTGGATCGCGGATTTTATCGGCACCAGCTTTCGCCCGCACGTGGAAGAAGCCACCGCGCTGTTCAGCCAGCCAGAGCCTGACCGGGCTGCCATCCGCCAGCTGATCCTTAACGCCTGTCACAACATGATCCGCCTGCTGACGCACGACGATACGCTGAACCTGAGCAAATTTATCTCCCGCGAGCAGCTCTCCCCCACTGCCGCGTACCAGCTGGTGCACGATCAGGTGATCGCCCCGATGCACAGCCATCTGACCCGGCTGATCGCCGCCTATACCGGACGGGACGCGAGCGATACCGACACCATTTTGCATACCCACGCCCTGCTGGGCGAAGTGCTCGCCTTCCGTCTGGGGCGTGAGACCATCCTGTTACGTACGGGCTGGACACAATTCGATGAGGATAAAGCCGCGCAAATTAGCCAGGTCATTACCTGTCACGTTGATCTGCTCCTGCAAGGCTTAACGCAAAGGAGCCAGAAGTCATGAAAAAACCTGTCGCCATCATTCTGGTGGTTGTTGTCTTGCTTGCCGCGGGAACAGGCGGCTGGCTGTGGTATCAGAGCCAGCAGGATCGTGGCCTGACGCTGTATGGCAACGTGGATATCCGCACCGTCAACATGAGCTTCCGCGTTGGCGGACGGCTGGCCTCGCTGAACGTTGACGAAGGCGATGCCATCAAAGCCGGGCAGACACTGGGGATGCTGGACAAAGCCCCGTTTGAGAACGCGCTGATGCAGGCAAAAGCAGGCGTCTCCGTCGCACAGGCGCAATACGACCTGATGCTGGCGGGCTATCGTGACGAAGAGATCTCCCAGGCGGCCGCTGCCGTTAAGCAGGCAAAAGCCGCCTATGACTATGCGCAGAATTTTTATAACCGTCAGCAAGGCTTATGGAAAAGCCGTACTATTTCCGCCAACGACCTGGAAAATGCGCGCTCATCCCGCGACCAGGCACAGGCGACGCTGAAATCTGCCCAGGATAAGCTAAGCCAGTACCGCACCGGTAACCGTGCGCAGGACATTGCCCAGGCGAAGGCCAGCCTTGAGCAGGCGCAGGCGCAGTTAGCCCAGGCGGAGCTGGATCTGCACGACACCACGTTAATCGCCCCGTCTGACGGCACGCTGATGACCCGCGCCGTGGAGCCGGGCAGCATGCTCAGCGCGGGCAGCACCGTGTTAACGCTCTCCTTAACCCGTCCGGTGTGGGTGCGCGCTTACATTGATGAGCCGAATCTTGGCCAGATGCAGCCGGGCCGCGAACTGCTGCTCTATACCGACGGTCGCCCGGACAAGCCGTATCACGGCAAAGTGGGCTTCGTCTCCCCTACCGCCGAGTTCACGCCAAAAACCGTTGAAACCCCGGACCTGCGTACCGACCTGGTGTATCGCCTGCGCATCATCGTCACCGATGCGGACGACGCGCTGCGTCAGGGCATGCCTGTTACCGTGACCTTAAACGACGGGGAACGACATGAATGACGCGGTTATCCAGCTCAACAATCTGGTCAAACGCTTCCCGGGAATGGCTAAACCGGCGGTCGCACCGCTGAATTGTACGATTCAGAAAGGCTATGTGACCGGGCTGGTGGGGCCGGACGGCGCGGGTAAAACCACGCTGATGCGGATGCTGGCGGGATTGCTGAAGCCGGATGAAGGCAGTGCCAGCGTGCTTGGCCTCGATCCGATCAAAGACGACGCGGCGCTCCACGGCATACTCGGCTATATGCCGCAGAAGTTTGGTCTGTACGAAGACCTGACGGTGATGGAAAACCTCAACCTGTACGCCGACCTGCGCAGCGTCACCGGCGAAACCCGGGAGAAAACCTTCGCCCGCCTGCTGGAATTTACCTCGCTCGGCCCGTTCACCGACCGGCTGGCGGGCAAGCTCTCCGGCGGGATGAAGCAGAAACTGGGGCTGGCCTGCACGCTGGTGGGCGAACCGAAGGTGCTGTTGCTGGATGAACCCGGCGTCGGCGTGGACCCGATTTCCCGCCGTGAACTGTGGCAGATGGTGCACGAGCTGGCGGGTGACGGCATGCTGATCCTCTGGAGTACCTCATACCTTGATGAAGCAGAACAGTGCCGCGACGTGCTGCTGATGAATGAAGGCGAACTGCTCTATCAGGGCGAACCCACCGAGCTGACGCAAACCATGGCCGGGCGAAGTTTTCTGCTGCACAGCGCGCAGGAATCCAACCGCACGCTGCTGCAACAGGTGCTGAAGCTGCCCCAGGTGAGCGACGGGATGATTCAGGGCCGTTCGGTGCGCGTGATCCTCAAAAAAGAGGCCACCGCCGACGATATCCGGCGTGCGCAGGGGATGCCTGAGATCGACATGACAGAGACCGCGCCGCGCTTTGAAGATGCGTTTATCGATCTGCTGGGCGGGGCGGGAACCTCAGAATCACCGCTTGGCGCCATTCTGCACACGGTGGAAGGTACGCCGGGCGAAACGGTCATAGAAGCGAAATCGCTCACCAAAAAATTCGGCGACTTCGCCGCCACCGATAACGTCAATTTTGCCGTGAAGCGCGGCGAGATATTTGGCCTGCTCGGGCCGAACGGCGCAGGGAAATCCACCACCTTTAAAATGATGTGCGGCCTGCTGGTACCAACCTCCGGCAAAGCGCTGGTGCTGAACATGGATCTCAAAGTCAGCTCCGGCAAGGCGCGCCAGCACCTGGGCTATATGGCGCAGAAGTTTTCGCTCTACGGCAACCTGACGGTGGAGCAAAATCTGCGATTTTTCTCCGGCGTCTACGGCCTGCGGGGACGGGCACAGAATGAGAAGATCGGCCGCATGTGCGACGCCTTCGGCCTGACCGATATCGCCTCACACGCTACCGACGCTCTGCCGCTTGGCTTCAAACAGCGGCTGGCGCTGGCCTGCTCGTTGATGCACGAGCCGGATATCCTGTTTCTTGATGAACCGACTTCAGGCGTGGATCCCCTCACCCGCCGTGAATTCTGGTTGCATATCAATAGCATGGTGGAAAAAGGCGTGACCGTGATGGTCACCACCCACTTTATGGACGAGGCGGAGTATTGCGACCGTATCGGGCTGGTCTATCGCGGCAAGCTGATTGCCCACGGCACGCCGGATGACCTGAAAGCGCAGGCCGCCGACGACGCGCAGCCAGACCCGACCATGGAGCAGGCGTTTATCACCCTCATTCACGACTGGGATAAGGAGAATACTCATGCGCAGTAACGCCCTCTCCTGGCGCCGGGTGCGCGCCCTGTGCGTTAAAGAAACGCGTCAGATCGTGCGCGATCCCAGCAGCTGGCTGATTGCGGTGGTGATCCCCCTGCTGCTGCTGTTTATTTTCGGCTACGGGATTAACCTCGATTCCAGCAAGCTGCGGGTCGGGATTTTGCTGGAGCAGCAGAGCGAAGAGGCGCTGGACTTCACCCACGCCATGACCGGCTCGCCCTACATCGATGCCACCATCAGCGACAACCGGCAGGAACTGATCCAGAAAATGCAGGCCGGAAAAATTCGCGGTCTGATCGTCATTCCGGTCGATTTTGCCGCTAACATGGCACGCCCGGGCGCCGATGCGCCAATTCAGGTGATCACCGACGGCAGCGAGCCGAACACCGCGAACTTTGTGCAGGGTTACGCGGAGGGGATCTGGCAGCTGTGGCAGATGCAGCGCGCCGAAGACCGGGGGGAGGAGTTTGAACCGCTGATTGACGTGCAGACACGCTACTGGTTTAACCCCGCCGCCATCAGCCAGCACTTTATTATTCCGGGCGCGGTAACGATTATTATGACGGTGATCGGCGCGATTCTGACCTCGCTGGTGATCGCCCGCGAGTGGGAGCGCGGCACCATGGAGGCGCAGCTCTCGACCGAAGTGACGCGCGTCGAGCTGCTGCTGTGCAAGCTTATTCCCTACTACTTCCTCGGCATGCTGGCGATGCTGCTCTGCATGCTGGTGTCCGTCTTTATCCTCGGCGTGCCGTACCGCGGCTCGCTGGTGGTGCTGTTCTTTATCACAAGCCTGTTTTTACTCAGCACGCTGGGGATGGGGCTGCTCATCTCCACCATCACCCGCAACCAGTTTAACGCCGCGCAGGTGGCGCTGAACGCCGCTTTCCTGCCGTCAATAATGCTCTCAGGGTTTATCTTCCAGATAGACAGTATGCCTGCCGTCATCCGCGCCGTGACCTACATTATCCCGGCGCGCTACTTCGTGAGCACGCTGCAAAGCCTGTTCCTGGCGGGGAATATTCCGGTAGTGCTGATTATCAACACGCTGTTTTTAATGGCGTCGGCGGTGATGTTTATCGGGTTGACGTGGATGAAAACCAAACGGCGGTTAGATTAAGGAGCGCGCATGTTTCACCGTTTATGGACACTGATCCGCAAAGAGCTGCAATCCCTGCTGCGCGAGCCGCAGACCCGCGCCATTCTGGTGCTGCCGGTGCTGCTTCAGGTTGTACTGTTTCCGTTTGCCGCCACGCTGGAGGTCACCAACGCCACCATCGCCATTTACAACGAAGACAATGGCAAGCATTCCGTCGAGCTGACGCAGCGTTTCGCCCGCGCCAAAGCCTTTACCCATGTCCTGCTGCTGCAAAGCCCGCAGGCGATCCAGCCCACCATCGACACGCAGAAAGCATTATTGCTGGTGCGCTTCCCGGCGGATTTCTCCCGCAATCTGGATACCTTCCAGACCGCGCCGATGCAGCTGATCCTCGACGGGCGTAACTCCAACAGCGCCCAGATCGCGGCCAACTACCTCCAGCAGGTGGTGAAGGATTACCAGCAGGAGCTGATGGCGGGCAAACCCAAACCCAACAACAGCGAGCTGGTGGTGCGCAACTGGTACAACCCGAATCTGGACTACAAGTGGTTTGTGGTGCCGTCGCTGATCGCCATGATCACCACCATTGGCGTGATGATTGTCACCTCGCTGTCCGTGGCACGCGAACGTGAGCAAGGTACGCTGGATCAGCTGCTGGTCTCGCCGCTCGCCACCTGGCAGATATTTGTCGGCAAGGCGGTGCCGGCACTGATTGTCGCGACGTTCCAGGCCACCATCGTGCTGGGGGTGGGAATATGGGCGTACCAGATCCCGTTTGCCGGATCGCTGGCGCTGTTTTACTTCACGATGGTGATTTACGGCCTGTCGCTGGTGGGGTTTGGGCTGCTGATTTCCGCGCTATGCTCAACGCAGCAGCAGGCGTTTATTGGGGTGTTTGTCTTTATGATGCCGGCGATTTTGCTTTCTGGATACGTTTCGCCAGTGGAGAACATGCCGGTGTGGTTACAGGATTTGACGTGGATAAACCCGATTCGTCACTTCACGGATATCACCAAGCAAATCTATCTGAAGGATGCGAGTCTGGATATTGTGTGGGGAAGTTTGTGGCCGCTACTGGTCATCGCGGCCACTACGGGCTCAGTGGCCTATGCGATGTTTAGACGAAACATCGCGTAGCTTTTTCTCTTTGGTGAGCAACGACACCACCGCGGGTCCTGCGAGGATAGCCAGACCCGCCAGGGCCAGCAGCAGGTTGTTTTGCAGCACGCGTGACAACAGCCACAGGACGATCATTGCCGCACCAAAATACCAGGTGGTGGTGAGCTCTTCGAGCACATCTCCCACTTCACGCCAGCGCGCGTCGTGGTGACGCTGTAAAAACAGCATCGACAGCACGGTCACGCCGTAAACCACGCATAACCCTAAGCCAACACGCACCAGCGTGCCGCTCATCCAGCCCATCACCAGTACGGCCACGACCAGTAAATGCAACATTATCTGCCAGCAACTCAAACCGGTTGCGACACGAACGCGTTGTTGCCACTTCATGGCTTCTCTCCTGAAGGATTTTTCTCTGCTAATTCAGACTACCGCACTTTACGGAAAATTCCGTAACGCCGCATCTTTTTGTGACGCCTACTACACTTTATTTTCATCGGGATAGTCACCCAGGAAGGTGTTTATGAGCAAAAAAACGCAGCATTTCTCGCTTAAGGTGCTGACGATAAACATTCATAAGGGCTTCACAGCATTTAACCGCCGCTTCATTTTACCGGAGCTGCGCGACGCGGTGCGCACCGTCAGCGCCGATATTGTCTGCCTCCAGGAGGTCATGGGCGCGCATGAAGTGCACCCGATGCATTTCGAAAACTGGCCCGACACGCCCCACTACGAGTTTCTGGCGGATACCATGTGGAGCGATTACGCCTACGGGCGCAATGCGGTCTACCCGGAGGGGCATCACGGTAACGCGGTGCTGTCGCGTTTTCCTATCGAGCATTATGAGAACCGGGACGTCTCCGTTGGCGAGAGTGAAAAACGCGGGCTGTTATACTGTCGTATCACCCCCCCAGAGCTCGATTTTCCCATTCATGTAGGCTGTGTTCATCTTGGCCTGCGTGAAGCCCACCGTCAGGCCCAGCTACAGATGCTGGCAGACTGGACAAATGCGCTGCCGGAGGGCGAGCCCGTGGTGGTGGCCGGTGATTTCAACGACTGGCGACAGCGTGCCAACCATCCGCTGAAGGTGAATGCGGGGCTGGAGGAGATTTTTACCCGCGCACGCGGTCGTCCCGCGCGAACGTTTCCGGTGCGCTTCCCCCTGCTGCGCCTTGACCGCATCTACGTAAAAAATGCCCACGCCAGTAGCCCGACGGCGCTGGCCTTGCTCAACTGGCGACATCTCTCCGACCATGCCCCACTCAGCGCGGAGATCCACTTATGAAATGCACATGGCAGGAAGGTAACCGTATTACGCTGCTGGAAAATGGCGATAACTATTATCCGGCGGTTTTTGAGGCGATTAGCCACGCACAGCAGAAAGTCTTTCTGGAAACGTTTATCTGGTTTGAAGATGACGTGGGCAGGCAGTTGCATAGCGCACTGCTGCATGCCGCTCGTCGCGGTATAAAAATCGAGGTCCTGCTCGACGGATATGGTTCGCCGGATCTCAGCGACGAATTTGTTAACGAGCTCACCGCCGCAGGGGTGGTGTTCCGCTATTACGATCCCGGCCCGCGTCTGTTCGGCATGCGCACCAACCTGTTCCGCCGTATGCACCGCAAAATTGTGGTGGTGGATGAAACGGTGGCCTTCGTGGGCGGCATTAACTACTCCGCCGAGCATATGTCGGATTACGGTCCCGAAGCGAAACAGGACTACGCGATCCGTATCGAAGGGCCGGTAGTGCAGGACATCCAGCTGTTCGTGCTGGAAAACTTACCCGGCAAGGAGGCCGTCCGCCGCTGGTGGCGACGCCGTCACCGCCCGGAGGAGAACCGCAAGCCCGGCGAGGCGCAGGCCCTGTTCGTCTGGCGTGATAACGAGGAGCATCGGGACGATATCGAGCGTCATTACCTGAAGATGCTGGCGAACGCGAAGCGCGAGGTGATTATCGCCAACGCCTATTTCTTCCCCGGTTACCGGATTTTGCATGCCATGCGCAACGCGGCCCGACGCGGCGTGAGCGTGAAGCTTATCGTGCAGGGTGAGCCCGATATGCCGATTGTGAAGGTGGGCGCGCGTCTGCTCTATCGCTATCTGGTCAAAAGCGGCGTGCAGATCTATGAATATCGCCGCCGCCCGCTGCACGGCAAAGTCGCCGTGATGGATGACCACTGGGCGACCGTCGGCTCCAGCAACCTTGATCCGCTGAGCTTATCGCTGAATCTGGAAGCGAACCTCATCATCCACGATCGCCAGTTTAATCACACCCTGCGCGATAACCTTCAGGGTCTTATTAATAAAGACTGCGTGCGTGTGGATGAGTCCATGGTGCCGAAACGGAGCTGGTGGAACGTGGGCATCGGCGTGGTGGTGTTCCACTTCCTGCGCCACTTCCCGGCCATGGTGGGCTGGCTGCCCGCGCATACGCCGAAACTGGCGCTGGTGGATCCGCCTGTGCAACCCGAAATGGAAACCCAGGACCGCGTAGAGGCGGAAGATGGAGGGAAAACCTGATGTCGAAATCTCATCCTCGCTGGCGGCTGGCGAAAAAAATCCTGACCTGGCTGTTCTTTATTGCCGTCGCGGTCCTGCTGGTGGTGTATGCCCAGAAGGTGGACTGGGAAGAGGTGTGGAAAGTTATTCGCAACTACAACCGGACAGTCCTGCTGGGTGCCGTTGGGCTGGTGATTGTGAGCTACCTGATGTACGGCTGCTATGACCTGCTGGGACGCGCCTACTGCGGGCATAAGCTTGCCAAACGGCAGGTTATGCTGGTGTCATTCATCTGCTACGCCTTTAACCTGACGCTGAGCACCTGGGTGGGCGGGATTGGTATGCGCTATCGCCTGTACTCCCGCCTTGGCTTACCGGGCGGCACCATTACGCGTATTTTCTCCTTAAGCATCACCACCAACTGGCTGGGGTATATTCTGCTGGGCGGGGTGATTTTCACCATCGGCGTGGTGCAGCTGCCTGCGCACTGGTACATCGATGAGGCCACTCTGCGCATTCTGGGCATCGTACTGCTGCTGATCATCGCGGCCTACCTGTGGGCCTGCGCCTTTGCCAAACGTCGTCACATGACCATTAAAGGCCAGAAGCTGGTGCTGCCGTCATGGAAGTTTGCCGTCCTGCAAATGGTGGTTTCCAGCGCCAACTGGATGGCGATGGGGGCTATTATCTGGCTGTTAATTGGCGAAGATGTGAATTACTTCTTCGTGCTGGGCGTGTTGCTGGTAAGCAGTATTGCCGGGGTGATTGTGCATATTCCGGCGGGTATTGGCGTACTGGAAGCGGTGTTTATCGCGCTGCTTGCGGGGGAGCATGTGTCTCACGGGACGATTATCGCCGCCCTGCTCGCGTACCGCATGATCTACTACTTCCTGCCGCTGGCGCTGGCAACGGTCTGTTATCTGGTGCTGGAGAGTCGGGCGAAGAAGCTGCGCGCGAAGAACGAGAAGGCGATGGCAAAATAAAAGCAAAACGGCAACTTCGTTGCCGTTTTTAGGGGTTGTTCCCTCTCCCTGTGGGAGAGGGTCAGGGTGAGGGCATCAGACAGCGCCACCCTCACTAACGACGGTTGCCGAAGATACGCAGCAGCATCAGGAACAGGTTGATGAAGTCCAGATAAAGCGTCAACGCGCCCAGAATCGAGTATTTGCGCAGGTTTGAACTGTCACGAACATCAATTTGTTCACCGATGTTTTTCAGCTTCTGGGTGTCGTAGGCGGTTAAGCCCACGAAGATCACCACCCCGATATAGGTCACCGCCCACATCAGCGCGTCACTTTTCAGCCACAGGTTCACCAGCGACGCCAGCACAATCCCAATCAGCCCCATAAACAGCATGTTGCCGAAGCCGCTCAGGTCACGTTTGGTGGTGTAACCGTACAGGCTCATCACACCGAACATCCCGCCGGTCACCACAAAGGTGCTGGCGATGGAGGAGTAGGTGTAAACGATGAAAATACTGGAAAGCGTCAGCCCGGTCAGCGCCGAATAGAGCATAAACAGCGTGGTCGCCATACCCGAGCTGAGCTTGTGCACCAGCCCGGAGAGCACAAATACCAGCGCCAGTTGCGCAATAATCAGCCCAAAGAAGGTGATTTTGCTGGAGAAGATAAACATCATCAGTTCAGGCGTGTTTGCCGCATACCACGCGATAAACGCGGTAAGCAGCAGGCCAACCGTCATCCAGCCATATACCTGAGCCATGTAGGTTTGCAGCCCGCTACGGGTCTGCTGAACTATCGAATCGGAACGCGGAAATCGGTCCATGATTCACTCCTGATTAAGTAAACACACACGTTAAGACTAACACATCCACGTAAACCTGTTACCAACGGCTGGCGGCATGCTTATCGCTGTCGCGTGATTCCACCCAGCGCTCACCTTCCGGCGTCGCTTCACGTTTCCAGAACGGCGCTTTGGTTTTAAGATAATCCATGATGAACTCCCCCGCCGCAAACGCACTCCCGCGATGGGCGCTGGTGACGCCGACAAACACAATCTCTTCGCCGGGCCACATTTCGCCGATGCGATGGATAACCGTAACGCGTCCCAGCGGCCAGCGGCCTCGCGCCTCTTCGACAATGGCCGCCAGTGATTTTTCGGTCATCCCCGGATAGTGCTCCAGCGTCAGCGCTTTTACGCTGTCGCCGAGGTTGTGGTTACGCACTTTTCCGGTAAACGTCACGACCGCGCCGTCTTCATCGCGCTCTGCCAGCCAGCTGTATTCGGTACCGACGCTAAAGCGCTCAGGGCCGACCAGAATTCGGGTTTCCGTCATCTTAACCCCCTGTGACCGGCGGGAAGAAGGCCACTTCGTCCCCATCGGCCAGCGGGTGGGTCAACTCCACCAGCGTCTGATTCACGGCGGCCAGCAGTTTGCCTTCATCCAGCGCCAGCGCCCAACGGTCGCCTTGCGCCGCCAGATGCGCGCGCAGGGCGGCGACGTTTTCGAAAGAGCCGTCCAGCGTCAGGCTGTCGGTATTGACCAGCTCACGGACCTGGGCAAAAAAAAGCACCTTAATCATGGCTTTCTACCTTAAAATCGCCGGATTTGCCGCCGCTTTTTGCCAACAGACGCACCGGGCCAATCACCATATCTTTCTGCACCGCTTTACACATGTCGTAGATGGTCAGCGCCGCCACGGAGGCCGCCGTCAACGCCTCCATCTCCACGCCGGTTTTCCCGGTTAAGCGGCACAAGGACTCGATACGCACGCGATTATGCGCCGGCTGCGCCTGCAAATTTACCTCCACTTTGCTGAGCATCAGCGGGTGGCAGAGCGGGATGAGGTCCCAGGTACGTTTAGCGGCCTGAATACCAGCGATACGGGCGGTGGCAAACACATCACCCTTGTGATGGCTGCCGTCGATAATCATCGCCAGCGTCTCCGGCAGCATGGTGATGAACGCTTCAGCACGCGCCTCGCGCACCGTTTCGGCTTTGGCGGAGACATCCACCATATGCGCTTCGCCAGCGGCGTTTATGTGGGTCAGTTGTGACATAGCTTATTTCTTTAAATGGGGATGGAAATTACACGGACGGGTACGAGCATCCAGCTGCGGGGCAATAATGTTTTCCCACGCGGTGCGGCAGGCTTTGGTCGACCCCGGCATGGCGAAGATCAGCGTCTTGTTCGCCACCCCCGCGACAGCACGGGACTGAAGCGTAGAGGTACCAATCTCTTCAAACGAGAGCATGCGGAACACTTCGCCGAAGCCTTCCACTTCGCGATCGAACAGCGGGAGCAGCGCTTCCGGCGCCTGGTCGCCTGCGGTAAAGCCGGTGCCGCCAGTGATCAGCACCACCTGGACGTCATCGTTCGCAATCCACTGTGAGACCTGAGCGCGAATGGCGTAACGGTTTTCTTTGACGATCGCTTTATCAACAATCTGGTGTCCGGCTTCGTGTGCCGCCTCGCGCAGCCAGTGGCCGGAGGTATCATCCTCTTCACCACGACGTTCGGAAACGGTAAGAATAGCAATGCGTGTCGGGATAAATTCCGCGCTTACTTGACTCATCTTCTGGTTCCTTCTAAAGCCTGATTACCCGCCGATATAGGACAGGTTCTGAGTAATGCCGGTGTTGCCCTGATGCAGGAAATGGGTCTGCTTTTTGTGCGTCAGCGCCTCGGAAATGCGTGCTTCAAGCGCGTCCTGTTGAGCGTCATCTTCCAGCAAATCGCGCAGATCGACGCCGCCATCCCCGAACAGGCAAAGATGGAGCTTGCCAACGGAGGAGACACGCAGGCGGTTGCAGCTGGCACAGAAGTCTTTTTCATAGGGCATGATCAGGCCGATTTCGCCTTCATAATCCGGATGACAAAAAACCTGCGCCGGGCCATCGCTGCGCTGGCGGATCTGGTGGATCCAGCCGCGTTTCAGCAGTTCATCGCGCAACACCATGCCGGAAATATGGTGACGGCGGAACAGCTCGCTGCCCTCGCCCGTTTCCATCAGCTCGATAAAACGCAGTTGAATGGGACGGGATTTAATCCACGCCAGGAAGGTGTCCAACTGATGGTGGTTTACGTCGCGCATCAGCACCGTGTTGACTTTGACTTTTTCGAACCCGGCGGTAAACGCCGCATCGATGCCGTCCATCACCTGGCGGAACTTGTCCTGACCGGTAATGGCGTGAAACTGCCGGGCATCAAGGCTGTCCACGCTGACGTTGATCGCCGTCAGCCCCGCATCGCGCCAGTACGCCACGTCACGCGCCATGCGGTAACCGTTGGTGGTCACCGCGATCTGGCGGATACGTTCGTTTTCACGCACGGCGGCAATAATGTCAGGGAAATCACGACGCAGGGAGGGCTCTCCCCCGGTAAGACGCACTTTTTCCGTGCCGAGTTCCGAGAACGCACGCGTAACGCGGCGTACTTCATCCACGGAGAGAAAGCCATTATTGGTGACGCTGCCCGGCTTGTAGCCATCGGGCAGGCAGTAGGTGCAACGGAAGTTGCACACATCGGTAATCGACAGACGCAAGTAGTAAAACTTACGCGCGAAAGCATCAGTAAGTTGTGAAGCCATGTACACCTTTCCAGATCGGGAGGCACAGTCATTTCTTTCTGTACCCTGGTGGCAAATCCGCCACGGCCAGGGCGCCATATCTCTCGACACAGGCGCCAGGGCTAGAGTGTATGTTTTCAGTTTTGAAAACGTGGTTATGGCGATAGTAGCGTGGAAATCGCCACTTCGCCATTGTCGCTTTTCGCTATATAAATTTATACATAACGATGTTATCGTGCATTTTCACTACAGAATACGCAAAAACAGCGCTTTCGCATTGATATACGTCATTATGGATTGTGAGAGGCATCGTCTTTTAGGAGTAGTTGCGTTACTGTGACGCAAGCTTAACAGGATAAGGAATAGGTATGCGCAATCGCACTTTTGCGGATCTGGACCGCGTGGTCGCTCTTGGCGGAGGTCACGGGCTGGGACGGGTTATGTCGTCGTTATCGTCACTGGGCTCGCGCCTGACGGGCATCGTGACAACAACGGACAACGGCGGCTCAACCGGGCGGATCCGACGTGCTGAAGGCGGGATAGCCTGGGGCGACATGCGCAACTGCCTCAACCAGCTCATCACTGAGCCAAGCGTGGCCTCGGCGATGTTTGAGTACCGTTTTGGCGGGAATGGCGAACTTTCAGGCCATAACCTTGGAAATCTGATGTTAAAGGCGCTGGATCACCTGAGCGTGCGCCCTCTGGAAGCGATCAATTTAATTCGTAACCTGCTAAAAGTGGATGCGTTCCTGATCCCAATGTCCGAACAGCCGGTAGATTTGATGGCGATCGATGCTGACGATCACGAAGTGTATGGTGAAGTGAATATCGACCAGCTTCTTCTGCCGCCAAAAGAGCTGATGACCTACCCCAGCGTACCCGCAACGCGTGAAGCGGTAGAAGCGATTGGCGAGGCCGATCTGATCCTGATTGGGCCGGGAAGTTTTTACACCAGCCTGATGCCGATCCTGCTGGTGAAAGAGCTGGCGCAGGCGCTGCGCAGAACGCCTGCGCCCATGGTCTATATCGGTAATTTAGGCCGCGAACTCAGCCCGGCGGCGGCAAGCCTGTCGCTGGCGGATAAGCTGGACCTGATGGAACAGTACGTTGGTAAGAAAATTATCGATGGTGTCGTGGTCGGACCGAAAGTGGATGTATCAGGGATTGGCGATCGCGTGGTGGTACAGGAGCCGCTGGAAGCCAGCGATATTAAATATCGCCACGACCGCCATCTTCTACGCGAGGCGCTGGAGAAGGCGATTCAGGCATTAGGTTAGGTTCGTTTTGTGCGGCCTGATGCCCTCACCCCGGCCCTCTCCCACAGGGAGAGGGAGAAAACGCCACCGGGCAAAAAATTCACGATGCCGCAATAAACAGATCCCGCAGCTGATGCAGCTGATCGCGGATTTGCGCAGCCTCTTCGAACTCCAGGTTCTGCGCATGCTGCATCATCTGCCCTTCCAGCTCGTGGATCTTCTGCTGCAACGCTTTCGGCGTCAGCGCGACGGTATCCTCTTCCACCACTGAACGGGCCTTGCCGCGGCCTTTCGCTTTAGTCTTCGCAATGTTCTGACCCAGCGCCAGGATATCCACCACCTTCTTGTTCAACCCCTGCGGCGTGATGCCGTGCTCTTCGTTATAGCGCTGCTGCTTCTCGCGACGACGTTCCGTTTCGCCAATCGCTTTGGCCATCGACGGGGTGATTTTATCCCCGTACAGGATCGCCTTCCCGTTGACGTTACGCGCGGCGCGGCCAATGGTCTGGATCAGCGAGCGCTCGGAACGCAGGAAGCCCTCTTTGTCCGCGTCCAGAATCGCCACCAGCGACACCTCAGGCATATCCAGCCCTTCTCGCAGAAGGTTAATCCCTACCAGCACGTCGAACTCGCCCAGACGCAGATCGCGGATGATCTCCATACGCTCCACGGTATCGATATCCGAGTGCAGATACCGCACCTTCTCACCGTGTTCTTCCAGATACTCCGTCAAATCTTCCGCCATACGTTTGGTGAGCGTGGTAACCAGCACGCGCTCGTTGATGGCGGAACGGGCACGTATTTCCGAGAGCAGATCGTCCACCTGCGTCGCCACCGGACGCACCTCGATAATCGGATCCAGCAGCCCGGTCGGACGCACCACCTGGTCCACCACGTCATCACCGGATTTTTCCAGCTCGTAGTTGCCCGGCGTCGCCGATACGTAGATGGTCTGCGGAGCAAGCGCCTCAAATTCTTCAAACTTCATCGGACGGTTGTCCAGCGCTGACGGCAGTCGGAACCCGTACTCCACCAGCGTCTCTTTACGCGCGCGGTCACCGCGGTACATCCCGCCTATCTGGGGGATCGTAACGTGGGATTCGTCGATCACCAGCAGGCCGTCCGCCGGAAGGTAGTCAAACAGCGTCGGCGGCGCTTCGCCCGGCCCGCGCCCGGAGAGGTAGCGCGAGTAGTTTTCGATGCCGGAGCAGTAGCCCAGCTCGTTCATCATCTCCAGATCGAACTGGGTACGCTGGCTCAGGCGTTGCTCTTCCAGCAGCTTATTGTTCGCCAGCAGCACCTTGCGGCGGTCCGCCAGCTCAATTTTGATCTCTTCCATCGCCTGCACGATACGCTCGCGTGGCGTCACGTAGTGCGTTTTCGGGTAGATGGTGAAGCGCTGGATCACCGACTCGACGTGACCGGTCAACGGATCGAACAGCGACAGGCGTTCAACCTCTTCGTCGAACAGCTCCACGCGCAGCGCCATGTCGTCCGATTCCGCCGGGAAGATATCAATCACCTCGCCGCGCACGCGGAAGGTCCCGCGCTGGAACGCCTGATCGTTACGGGTGTACTGCAACTCCGCCAGACGGCGCAAAATCGCCCGCTGATCGATGATCATCCCCTGCGTCAGGTGCAGCATCATCTTGAGATAAAGATCCGGATCGCCCAGGCCGTAGATCGCCGACACCGAGGCCACCACCACCACATCACGACGCTCCAGCAGCGCCTTGGTCGCCGACAAACGCATCTGCTCGATATGTTCGTTCACCGAGGCATCTTTCTCGATAAACGTGTCGGAGCTGGGAACGTAGGCTTCCGGCTGGTAGTAGTCGTAGTAGGAGACGAAATACTCCACCGCGTTTTCCGGGAAGAACTCTTTCATCTCACCATACAGCTGCGCCGCCAGCGTTTTGTTCGGCGCGAGGACCATCGTCGGACGCTGGAGATCGGCAATGACGTTGGCAATGGTGAAGGTTTTGCCCGAACCGGTAACCCCCAGCAGAGTCTGGTGCGCCAGCCCGTCCTCCAGCCCCTCTTCCAGGCGACGAATAGCCTCGGGCTGATCCCCGGAAGGACGGAAAGCAGAATTCAGTTTAAACGGTTTACTCATGGGCGACGACCTGATGACAGAATAAGCGGCAGGTGAGTAATTTTACTCGTTGTGGCCAGGATTGCCAGTAAAAAACACTGGATGAAAAACCAGTAGCGTGTCAGGATATTTAGCGTAGCGCAGAGAGGATTAGTGCGTTCGCGAGCCAAATTTCGACTGTGACAAAATAAAACACCAGCCTCAGGGGGTTATCCCCAGAACTATTACTTTTTTAACATTTGTCAAGGGCGGTTATGAAAGTTTTATGGCAACAGGTGTCGCTGGCGTTGAGGGAATTGCTTTTATCTAATTCGTTAAAAAATAAAGACTAATTTATTAAGCCGCGTTTCCCATCAATTTGGTCGTAACCCGCGTATTCTCTCGCTTATCGCGTGTTTTCTAACTCTAATGCACAAGGTTATCCACAGGAATAGTGGATAACTGCCTCCAGCCCGTACAGCATGCACTTCAGCAAATTCCCGGTTTTTCCCACGAAGCGGCAGTAAAAAATTTTTATCACTCTTTTTTGCCTGGAAAACGTTCATTTTTTCATAAGCAACTGGCGAGATCTTAATCACAATTCTGTCATTTCTCCTGCACCACGATTCGACATACGCGGCACCGGGAATGTGCATTTCGTATAAACGTACTGCTTTTGATAGTGAGTTATTCCTAAAAATGGCCTTTTTTTAATCATTATGAAGTTCCTGGCAGGCGTTTTGCAGACATCACTCTGTGCATCACCCCCACACATTTTTAAGGAGAGAAAGATGTTGAGTCTGCGTGCTGTAAATCAGTTTTACGGAAGCCAACATACGCTATGGAACGTGAATATCGATTTCCCGCAAGGCATCTGTACGGGCATTGTTGGCCTGCCTGGCATGGGTAAATCCACGCTCATGAACTGCATTACCGGAAAGGTGCCCGTTGAGAGCGGCACCATCATCTGGCATGAGGCTGGCGCGCCGCCGCGTAATTTGCTCAGCCCTGCGTCAGCATTCACGGCGCCGCCGACGATAGGCTACGTCCCGCAGGATCGGCGGATATTTTCCCAGCTGACCGTCGATGAAAATCTGCATATCGCTATGCGGGCGACAGGGAAACCTGACCCGACATCAAAAAGTGACGTGTATGCCCTGTTTCCGGAGCTCTATCCGCTGCGACAGAGCCGTGCCTCTTCGCTGTCCCCTGACGACCAGTATCAGCTGGCCCTCGCCAGTGCGCTGGTTAATCGCCCGCGCGTGTTGATTCTGGATGAGCCCATGCATGGCGCAGGGCACGGTTTCGCGCGCAGGCTGGGGCAGCTGCTGGTGCGGCTGAATCGGGAGCTGGGAATGACGGTGCTGTTAGCTGAGCAACAGCTGTCGTTTATCCGCCGGGTAGCGGATCGTTTCTGCATGCTCTATCGCGGGCGTAACGTGGCACAGGGCCACGTTAACGAGCTGGATGACGACCTTATTGCGCACTGGATGGCGCGGGACATAAGGCGCTAAGGTCAAGATAGCGTCCGGTTTCCGCCTGCTCTGCGCCGTCGGCAAGCCACGGGATCTCGCCGAGAAACGGCGCAGGCAGCCCCCGCTTCAGCGTCGCCAGATACTCAGCATGACGTTTACCCGGCGCAACCACGTCATTGGCAATCCACCCTGCCAGACGCAACCCGGCCTGCTGCACGGCCTGAGCGGTCAGCATGGCGTGATTGATACAGCCAAGCTTCACGCCGACCACCAGAATGACAGGAAGCTGCTCGGCCTGCACCCAGTCAGCAAATGTCTGCTCGTCGGACAGCGGGGTAAACCAGCCGCCAGCCCCCTCCACCAGCACCCAGTCGGCCTGCGTTTCCAGGTCGCGTAACCCGGAAGAGAGCACCGAAAAATCAATCGGACGATCTTCATCGGCGCTGACGATGTGCGGCGAGGTGGGTTCAGCAAAGGTATAGGGGTTCACCGCAGAATAGGCCAGCGCAAGGCTGCTATTACGCTGTAGCGCCAGCGCATCGGTATTGCGTAAGCCTTCCGGCGTCATCTCGCTGCCGGAGGCTACGGGCTTATACCCGGCAGTTGTTTTCCCCAGCAGACGCGCCGCCTGCAACAGCGCGGCGCTGGCAACCGTTTTACCGACTTCAGTGTCCGTGCCGGTAACAAAATAACGTTCAGTCACGTTCAATAATCCCATGAAAAAGATGATAAGAGAGCGGGAACCGGCCCCGCTCCTGCGGCCAGGCCAGCTCGAGACGCTGGAGTTGTCCGCGGGTAAGGGGTTTCTTCTCCCGTCCGGCGTGCAGGTGCGTCGCGCCTATGCCCTTAAGCGATCGCATGGCGCTTAACGCATCGCTAAATTCGAGGGTGACGGTCTGGACCACGCTGCGATAGCGCCAGCCTGCCAGCGCCTGAGTGACCTGTTCGTGCGAGAGAAACCGGTTGGCATGAGGCTGTGCATCCACTGCCCTCCACGCCTGATTCAGCTCCGGCAACGAACTTTCCAGCAGGGTGGTAAAGGCCACCGCTCCGCCGGGCCGCGCCACGCGGTATAACTCGCGTAGGGCCTGCGGCAGGCTGGCGCACCACTGCACCGCCAGATGGCTCCAGACGAGGTCAAACAGCGCATCCTCCAGCGGGATGGCCTCGATATCGGCCACCAGATAACGGTCTGCTGACAGCTGCTGGCGGGCTTCATCCAGCATCTGCGCGGATAAATCCAGCGCCGTGACGTGGCTACCTGTTGCGCGCCAGTAACGGCTATTGCCGCCTGGCCCGCAGCCTGCGTCGAGCACCTGCGCAAAACGCCCGTCACCGAGCGCGGCCAGCAGCCCGCGGGCGCTCAGGCGTTGCAGCTCATCGTGCTGTGAATAGCTTTGCGCTGCCCGGCCAAACGCGGCGGCAACGGCCTGTTTATTGACGAGAGACATACAGTGCCTCCAGAAGCGTATCGATATCCTGCGGCTCATGCTCTGCCGTGAGCGTCAGACGCAAGCGCGCGGTGCCTGGTGGCACGGTGGGTGGGCGGATCGCCGTGACCCACTGCCCGCGTTCTCGTAGCGCCTGTGCCACCATCAGCGCCCGATGGTTTTCACCCACAATTACGGGCTGAATGGCGCTGTGCGAGTCGGTAAGCCGGTAAGACAGCTCGCTTATCCCCCGGCGAAAACGCTGAATATGGTCGGCCAGGCGCGCCCGGCGTTCAGCGCCGTCTTCGCCGCGGATCACCGCAAGCGACGCAGAGAGCGCCACGGCCTGCGCCGGGGGCATGCTGGTGCTGTAGATCAGGTGACGGGCGAACTGCACCAGGTAATCGGCCACCGGCTCGCTGCACAACACCGCGGCGCCGCTGACGCCGAAGCCTTTGCCGAAGGTGACCACCAGCAGTTCCGGCCTGACGCGTTGCTGGTGCGCGCTTCCGCGCCCCTCCTCGCCGGTGACGCCAATGCCGTGGGCATCGTCGACCAGCAGCCAGGCGTTCTGCTGTTTTGCGACGTCATGCAAGGTGGCAAGGGGCGCGCTGTCGCCGTCCATGCTGAATACCCCTTCCGTCACCGCCAGCTGAAGCCCAGAACAGGGTTTACCCAGCAGAACGTTCAGCTGAGAGGCATTGTTATGGGCAAAACGCCGCAGCTGCGCCGGGCTGAGACTGGCCGCTTCAAGCAGAGACGCGTGGCTCAGGCGGTCCGCGACGATGCGGTCATCTTTGCCCATCAGGGCGGCAATCACCGCCTGATTCGCGGCAAAACCGGAGATAAACAGCAGCGCCCGCGGGTAGCCCAGCCAGTCGGCCAGCTCTTCCTCCAGCGCCTGATGCGCCGTGGTGTAGCCGCTGACGTGCCCGGAGCCGCCGCTGCCCACGCCGTAACGATCCGCGCCCTGCTGCCAGGCGCGAACGATCTGCGGGTGCTGGCTCAGTCCCAGATAATCGTTGCTGGAGAAATTACAGAACCGCTCTCCTTCCCGGGTGAGAAAACGGCCTGCACCGTTTTCCACTACCCTGCGCACCCGAAACGCATCCGCCGCCCGCCGCTCGTCGAGCGCGGTCCTGATACGTGCCTGCCAGGTCATACGGCTGCCGCGTTGTAGAACTGGTCGGTGTCGGCGTTAAAAATCTGCTGCTCCAGCTGCTGCTGTTGCTCGTTATCCCCCACCTGTACCCCGGTCTGGTGTGGGTTCAGCCCCAGCTTGCGGAACAGCTGGACATCTTTGTCCTCTTCCGGGTTTGGCGTGGTCAGCAGTTTGCAGCCGTAGAAGATGGAGTTGGCCCCGGCCATGAAGCACATCGCCTGGGTCTGCTCGCTCATCTGCTCACGACCGGCAGAGAGGCGAACGTAAGAGGTCGGCATCATGATGCGCGCCACCGCGATGGTGCGGATGAAATCGAAGGCATCCACGTCCTCGTTATCCGCCAGCGGCGTGCCTTTTACCTTCACCAGCATGTTGATGGGCACGCTTTCCGGCGGGGTCGGCAGGTTTGCCAGCTGTAACAGCAGGCCGGCACGATCTTTTACCGTCTCGCCCAGTCCCACGATCCCGCCGGAACAGACCTTGATCCCCGCATCACGCACTTTATCCAGCGTGTCCAGACGCTCCTGATAGGTACGCGTGGTGATGATGTTGCCGTAGAACTCCGGCGAGGTATCAAGGTTGTGGTTGTAGTAATCCAGCCCCGCCGCCGAGAGACGCTGCGCCTGCTCTTCGTTCAGCGTACCCAGGGTCATGCAGGCTTCAAGCCCCATCTCCTTCACCCCCTTCACCATCTGCTCCAGATAGGGCATGTCGCGGTCATGCGGATTTTTCCACGCCGCGCCCATGCAGAAGCGGGTCGAGCCAGCGTTTTTGGCCTTGCGCGCGGAGTCGAGCACTTGCTCGACTTCCATCAGGCGCTCGGATTCGAGACCGGTTTTATAGCGCGCGCTTTGCGGGCAATATTTGCAGTCTTCCGGGCAAGCCCCGGTTTTGATCGACAGCAGCGTGCTGACCTGAACATGACGCGGATCAAAGTGCTGGCGGTGCACCTGTTGCGCCTCAAACATCAGCTCCAGGAAAGGTTTATTGAATAATTCAGTGACTTGCGACATCGTCCAGCGTGCGTGGTGAGCCATCGGGCTTCTCCAAAGGGTTTTGTTAATTGTCGGTTCGGTTTATACTTGTAAACCTAAAACTTTTCAAAATGGTTTACAAGTCGATTATGACCCAGGACGATCTCGCCTTCGACAAGCAGCATATCTGGCACCCTTACACCTCCACGACCCGCCCCCTTCCCGTCTATCCGGTAGCCTCTGCCCACGGCTGCGAGCTGCATCTCGCCAGCGGCGAGCGGCTTGTTGACGGGATGTCCTCCTGGTGGGCGGCGATCCATGGCTACAACCACCCGCGTCTGAACGCGGCGATGAAAGCGCAGATTGACCAGATGTCACACGTGATGTTTGGCGGGATCACGCACCAGCCCGCGGTGGATTTATGCCGTCGCCTGGTAGCGATGACGCCTGAATCGCTGGAGTGTGTTTTCCTGGCCGACTCCGGCTCGGTGGCCGTGGAAGTAGCGATGAAAATGGCGTTGCAGTACTGGCATGCGAAGGGCGAAACGCGCCAGCGGTTCCTCACCTTCCGCAACGGCTATCACGGCGACACCTTCGGGGCGATGTCGGTGTGCGATCCGGACAACTCCATGCACAGCCTGTGGAAAGGCTACCTGCCGGAAAACCTGTTTGCGCCAGCCCCGCAGAGCCGCTTCGACGGCGAATGGGACGAGATGGACATGGTGGGCTTCGCGCGGCTGATGGCGGCCCATCGCCACGAGATTGCCGCCGTTATTCTCGAACCGATTGTGCAGGGCGCGGGCGGAATGCGGATCTATCACCCCGAGTGGCTGAAGCGCATTCGGAAGATGTGCGACCGCGAAGGAATTTTGCTGATTGCCGATGAGATCGCCACCGGCTTTGGCCGTACCGGGAAGCTGTTTGCCTGCGAGCATGCGGGGATCGCGCCGGATATTCTGTGCCTGGGGAAAGCGCTCACCGGCGGCACCATGACGCTCTCCGCCACGCTTACCACGCGCCAGGTTGCCGACACCATCAGCGACGGCGACGCGGGCTGCTTTATGCACGGCCCGACGTTTATGGGCAACCCGCTGGCCTGCGCCGTGGCAAGCGAAAGCCTCGCCATTCTGGAGAGCGGCGCGTGGCAGACGCAGGTGGCGGCGATTGAGGCGCAGCTGAAGCAGCAGTTAAGCGCGGCGGCGGAAGCGGAATACGTCGCGGACGTCCGCGTACTGGGCGCCATCGGGGTAATCGAGACAACGCATCCGGTGAACATGGCCGCGTTGCAGCGCTTCTTCGTTGCCCAGGGCGTGTGGGTGCGACCTTTCGGTAAGCTGATTTACCTCATGCCGCCGTACAGCATTTCTGCGGATCAGCTCCGCAAGCTGACCGGGGCAGTGGTTGAAGCCGTTAACACTTCAGCGCATTTCGCGATTTAACCCCATGCGTTACACTTTCTGAATAAGTGAGTAACGAGGGAAATCGGATGAAAATCATCAGTAAAGATTTGCGCGACGGCGAAAAGCTGCCGGAACGTCACGTGTTTAACGGGATGGGTTATCAGGGGGATAATATCTCTCCCCATCTGGCGTGGGACGATGTACCAGCGGGAACCAAAAGTTTTGTTGTGACCTGCTACGATCCGGATGCGCCAACCGGGTCGGGCTGGTGGCACTGGATCGTGGCAAACCTGCCCGCCGACACGCGCGTATTACCGCAGGGCTCCGGTTCCGATCTGGTTGCTCTGCCTGACGGTGCGATTCAGACGCGCACTGACTTTGGCAAAGCGGGCTACGGCGGCGCGGCGCCGCCAAAAGGGGAAACGCACCGCTATATCTTCACCGTGCACGCGCTGGATGTGGACAAGATTGAGGTCGACGAAGGGGCGAGCGGCGCGATGGTAGGCTTTAACGTGCATTTCCATTCGCTGGGTAGCGCGTCGATTACGGCGATGTATTCGTAATCGTGCGGGCTGATGCCCTCACCCCGGCCCTCTCTCCCACAGGGAGAGGGTTAGGGTGAGGGTAAAAATCACAGCACGGAAGGCAATAACCCCACCAGCCGCCCTTCTTCCAGAAGCTGCATCGCCTTATCAATATCCGGCGCAAAGAAGCGGTCGTCATCGTAGTGCGTAACGTGCTCGCGCAGCGTATGACGCGCCTGCTCCAGCAGCGGGCTGGATGTTAGCCCTTCGCGCAAATCAATACCCTGACACGCCGCCAGCCACTCCACCGCCAGCACGCCGCGGGTGTTAGAGGCCATCTCCCACAGACGACGCCCGGCAGCCGGGGCCATCGACACGTGATCTTCCTGGTTGGCTGAGGTTGGCAGGCTGTCCACGCTGTGCGGGTGCGACAGCGCCTTGTTCTCGCTTGCCAGCGCTGCGGCCGTCACCTGAGCGATCATAAAGCCCGAGTTGACTCCGCCGTTACGCACCAGGAATGGTGGCAGCTGGGACATGTGCTTATCCATCATCAGCGCGATTCGACGCTCAGACAGCGCCCCGATTTCGGCAATCGCCAGCGCGATATTATCTGCCGCCATCGCCACCGGCTCGGCGTGGAAGTTGCCGCCAGAAACCACCTCGTTTTCCTGGGCAAACACCAGCGGGTTATCGGACACCGCATTGGCTTCCACCAGCAGCACTTCTGCCGCCTGGCGCAGCTGCGTCAGGCATGCGCCCATCACCTGCGGCTGGCAGCGCAGGGAATACGGATCCTGCACCTTCTCGCAGTTGTGATGCGAATCGGCAATGTCGCTGGTATCAGTAAGTACGTGGCGGTACATGGCAGCGGCATCAATCTGACCGCGCTGGCCGCGCACCTCGTGGATGCGGGCATCGAACGGACGACGCGAGCCGAGCACCGCCTCAGTGGTCAGTGCACCGCACACCACCGCCGAGGCGAACAGATCTTCCGCTTCAAACAGACCGCGCAGCGCGAAAGCGGTCGAGGCCTGCGTGCCGTTGAGCAGCGCCAGCCCCTCTTTTGCCGCGAGGGTAATCGGCGTTAAACCGGCTTTTTTCAGCGCCTCTTTCGCAGACAGCCACTCGCCCTGCCAGCGCGCCTGGCCTTCACCCAGCAGGAGCAGTGACATATGCGCCAGCGGCGCCAGATCGCCGGAGGCGCCGACGGAGCCCTTCGCCGGGATCCACGGATAAACTTCCGCATTGACCAGCGCCATCAGCGCCTGGATCACGTTCAGACGAATGCCGGAAAACCCACGTGCCAGACTGTTGATTTTCAACACCATCATCAGGCGGACGATCTCATCGTCCAGCGGCTGGCCAACCCCCGCCGCGTGCGACAGCACCAGCGAACGCTGTAAATTCTCCAGATCGTGCGTGGCGATGCGGGTCTGCGCCAGCAGGCCAAACCCGGTGTTGATGCCATAGGCGGTGCGCCCCTCCGCCACAATCGCCTCCACGCAGGCCACGCTGTCGTTAATGGCACGGTGGGCGCTTTCATCAAGGGAGAGTGTCACCGGCTGACGCCAGACGTGACGCAGCTGTTGGAGCGTCAGCGAGCCGGGAGTAAGTGTTAACGCGTTCATGCAGGCTTTCCTTGTGTGGCGGGGATCATCGGCAGGTTCAGCCCCTGCTCTTTGGCACAATCAATGGCAATCTCGTAACCCGCATCCGCGTGACGCATCACGCCGGTTGCCGGGTCGTTGTGTAGCACGCGAGCGATACGCGCGGCCGCGTCATCAGTTCCGTCACAGACGATGACCATCCCGGAATGCTGGGAGAAGCCCATCCCGACGCCGCCGCCGTGGTGCAGCGACACCCAGGTCGCGCCGCTGGCGGTGTTCAGCAGAGCATTCAGCAGCGGCCAGTCGGAGACCGCATCCGAGCCGTCGCGCATGGCTTCGGTTTCACGGTTCGGACTGGCGACGGAGCCGGAGTCCAGGTGGTCGCGGCCAATGACGATCGGCGCGGAGACTTCGCCGCTGCGCACCATTTCGTTAAAGGCGAGGCCGAGTTTTTGCCGCCACTCCAGCCCTACCCAGCAGATACGCGCCGGTAAGCCCTGGAAATTAATGCGCTCGCGCGCCATATCCAGCCAGCGATGCAGGTGTTCGTCGTCGGCGACAATTTCTTTCACTCTGGCGTCGGTTTTGTAGATATCCTCCGGGTCGCCGGACAGGGCAACCCAGCGGAACGGCCCGATGCCGCGGCAGAACAGCGGACGAATATAGGCGGGCACGAAGCCGGGGAAGTCAAAGGCGTTATTCACACCCATCTCTTTCGCCATCTGGCGGATGTTATTCCCGTAATCAAAGGTCGGAATACCCATCTTACTGAAGGCCAGCATCGCGGAGACATGTTCCGCCATAGCGCGTTTGGCCGCCAGTACCGTGCCCTCAGGATCGGTTTCCGCTTTTTGCTGGTAGTCTTCCCACGTCCAGCCTTTTGGCAGATAGCCGTGGAGCGGATCGTGAGCGCTGGTCTGGTCGGTGACCAGATCCGGACGCACGCCGCGCGCCACCAGTTCCGGCAGAATATCCGCCGCGTTGCCGCACAAGGCAACCGACACGGCTTTGCCTTCAGCGGTGTACTTTTTGATGCGCGCCAGCGCGTCATCGAGGTTGTCGGCCTGTTCATCGACATAGCGGGTACGCAGACGGAAATCGATGCGGCTCTGCTGGCACTCAATGTTCAGGGAGCACGCGCCCGCCAGCGTCGCGGCCAGCGGCTGCGCGCCGCCCATGCCGCCCAGTCCAGCGGTGAGCACCCAGCGGCCTTTCAGTGATCCGTTATAGTGCTGACGGCCCGCTTCCACGAAGGTTTCATACGTGCCCTGCACAATCCCCTGGCTGCCGATGTAGATCCAGCTACCCGCGGTCATCTGGCCGTACATGGCCAGCCCTTTTGCGTCCAGCTCGTTGAAGTGTTCCCACGTCGCCCAGTGCGGCACCAGGTTGGAGTTGGCAATCAGCACGCGGGGCGCATTTTTATGGGTTTTGAATACGCCCACCGGTTTGCCGGATTGCACCAGCAGCGTTTCGTCGTTTTCGAGATTCGTCAAAGACTCGACAATCGCGTCATAGCACGCCCAGTTGCGCGCGGCGCGGCCAATGCCGCCGTAGACCACCAGCTCGTGGGGATTTTCTGCTACCTCAGGATCAAGGTTGTTCATCAACATGCGCAGCGGTGCTTCGGTGAGCCAGCTTTTTGCGGTGAGCGTGGTGCCGCGCGCGGCGCGGACATCCTGCTTGCGGTATTTATCTGACGACATTGTGTGTTCCTCATAAGGGACAGATGATGCATTTAGATATACTTGTATAGACAAGCACACACAAGGTCGGATTTAACAAAAAAGATACAATTTTGCTATATTGCGTTAGCGATCACGCTTATAAAACTTATGACATAAAGTGGCCCTGCAACCGGTAGCGATTTCCCGGGAACAGCAGCTTCGCATGCGACACAATTTGCGAGGACGACCAGGTACGACGGCGGATCAGCAGGCAGGGATCGTGCTCTTTAATACGCAACAGCTCGCATTCCTGCGGCGTGGCGCGCACGGCTTCCACGATATGCTCCCCTTCCGTCAGCGGGGCGACGAGCGAGAGATACGCATGCGGTGTGGTTTGGGTGTAATCCTGATTCAGATAGTCCGGTATCCGCTCCGCGTTGACGCAGCGATCTTCAATCTGGACCGGAATGTCGTTCTCATAGTGCACCATCACCGAATGGAAAATCCGGGTGCCCTCGGTAACGTTCAGCTCGATGGCCTGTTCGGCGCTGGCCTGCGTCTCTTCAAGCACCAGCACCTCGCAGTGGTGCTGATGGTTGCGGGCGGCAATTTCATCGGCAATGCTGCGGATTTCAAACAGCGCCGACTGTCCTTTTGGCTCCGCCACAAATGTCCCGACCCCTTGCAGGCGCACCAGCAACCCTTCATCGGTCAGTTCACGCAGTGCGCGGTTGATGGTCATTCGGCTAAAGCCAAACTGCGCCACCAGCTCGGCCTCGGACGGAATGCGGTCGTGCGGGCGCCAGACGCCGGCGGCGATTTTTTCGCTGATCGCCTGCTTCACCTTTTCGTAAAAAGGCGCGGGAGGACTCGGCTGCGGCAGGGGCGAGCGTGAAAACATCATGACTCCTTGAATGTTGTTATGCCCACCAGTGAGCAATTTGCCAGGCCAGTCGGGCGGCAAGCTTCGCCCCCTGACCGTCCCGATCGTAGTGCGGATTAAATTCCACCAGATCCGCCGCCTGTAGTTTACCGCTTCGGCAGATACGCTCAATCACCGGGAACAGATCCAGCGCCGGGATCCCCAACGCCGCAGGGGCGGACACGGCGGGCATTTCTGCGGCAGTCAGCACATCGAGGTCAACGGTGAGATAAACCCGGTCTGCCTGCGTAAGCACGCTATCCAGCGCGGATAGCGCATCCCGGCGAAAATCGAGATCTTCAACCAGCGTCACGTTCAACCGCTCAGCTTCCTCCCACAGCGCCTGAGTATTCGCCGCACGGCTTACCCCCAGGCAGGCGTAGTGAAACACCCGAGACTGAGACGCGCAGTAGTGCGCCAGCTGGCGGAACGGCGTGCCGGACGTTGCCCGTTCAGCCTTGCGTAAATCGAGGTGCGCATCCAGGTTGATCACCGCAATGCGATCGTTCGGAAAGGCGTCCAGCACGCCGCGCCCGTGCGCCCAGGCGGTTTCATGTCCACCGCCGAAAACCAGAGTACGCATCCCGGATTGCTGGCACGCGGTTATGGCCTCGCTCAGCGCCTGCTGTGCCGCCTCCAGCGCGTGGCCTTCAACATAAACAGAACCCATATCCACGAGGCGCGCATGCCCCTGATGGCTCGCCATATTCGCCAGCGCGCCGCGCAACACATCGGGCGCTTGTGCAGCACCGGGCCTGCCCTGGTTACGCTTAACCCCTTCATCACATTCAAAGCCCAGCAGGGCAATGCCTGACGGCACGGGAGAAAAGTGTTCGCGCTGCTGTATGGTCTGGAAGAGACGTTTCGCGGTGCTGGACTCGGCGCTGTCGTCACGCCCCTGCCAGACCTGCGGGGAGACGGGATGCCACAGTTTCATGCTACCTGCCCCCGAAACACGCGTTGATACAAAGGATTCCGCCCCGGCTCGTAAACCATCTCAACCGGATGATTCGCCTCCCAGACGACGAAATCAGCCACATAACCGGGCTTTAACTGCCCGTGCGTCGCAGCACGTCCTAGCGCCTGCGCCGCATGCCGCGTCACGCCAGCCCAGGCCTCTTCCGGCGTGAAGCCAAACTGGACGCAGGCCATGTTCATTGCCAGATGCAGGCTGGCAAACGGACTGGTGCCCGGGTTGTAGTCGGTAGCCACCGCCATCGGCACACCCTGCTCTCTGAGCTGCGCCACCGGTGGACGCTGGCGCTCCTGAAGAAAATAGAACGCGCCGGGGAGCAATACCGCCACCGTGCCGCTTTGCGCCATCGCCTGAATACCTGCATCATCGAGATACTCAATATGATCGGCCGACAGCCCTTTATACTGGCTGACCAGCGCCGCGCCGCCAAGATTCGACAGTTGTTCTACATGCCCTTTTACCGGGATCCCGAGCGCGGCGGCGGCCCTGAACAGGCGCTCGGTTTGCGCCGGGGTAAAGCCGACGTTTTCACAAAACACGTCCACCGCTTCAAATAACTCTTTTTGCCACAGCGTGGGCATGATCTGCTCACAGACCAGTGCCAGATAGGCATCCGGATCCTGTCGGTACTCGGCAGGAACGGCGTGCGCGGCCAGCAGCGTCGGGCTGATATCGACCAGATTATTCAGGCTGAGCTGGCGGGCAACCAGCAGCATTTTCTCTTCGGCTTCGGCATTCAGACCGTATCCTGATTTGATTTCAACGGTCGTTACGCCTTCATTCATCAGCCGCTGGAGTCGCTGCTGCGCCACCGTCAGGAGCGTTTCCGGCGAACTGTTGCGGGTGGCCGTGACCGTGGCGTTAATTCCGCCGCCCTGCGCGCTAATGGTCTGATATGACACGCCGTTAAGCCGTTGCTCCCATTCCGCTGCACGATCGCCGCCGAACACCAGATGGGTGTGGCAATCGATCAGGCCGGGAGTAACCAGACGCCCGTCGAGATCGACACACTGACGATGCCCGGAGGGGATCTCGGATTCAGGAATAATGGCCAGAATCGTCTGGCCGCGCACAACGAGGGCATGTTGTTCTCTCAGGCCGTAGGGTTCCGCCTCGCCTGTCGCCAGGGTTGCCAGTCGCGCATTTCGCCATATAACATCATCGGGATTAAGCTGCTGCATGTGCCTTCCACTTGTCATGGGTTGTATAGACATTTATTTTCATCTGCCGCCTGCTGTCAACCGCATTGGGGGAAAATGTTATTTATTTGTGATGACTTTCCCGTCGCCTGCGGGCAAAAATGCAACTTTTCCGGTTTTTATCTTCCCGTTTCGCTCAACTTAGTATAAAAAAGCAGGCTATTTCGTCTATCCAGATAAGACTTGCATACCCAGGAGCATTACCTTGAATATTTCCAGGATTTCCCGTCTGGCGTTGGCACTCGCCTTTGGCGTGACTTTATCCGCTTGCAGTTCAACACCACCGGATCAGCAACCTTCTGAGCAGGTTGCTCCGGGCACCGCTTCCCGTCCGATCCTGTCAGCGGCTGAAGCGAAGAACTTCACCCGTGCGCACTATTTCTCGGCGATGGATCCCAATGCAGCCCCGTGGACGCCTTCTTCTATTAACCTGCCGAAACAGCCAGACTTCGTTGTCGGCCCAGCCGGGGCGCAGGGCGTTACACACACCTCTATTCAGGCAGCCGTTGATGCCGCAATCACCAAACACAGCGCATCTCGTCAGTACATTGCCATCCTGCCGGGTGAATACGAAGGAACCGTTTATGTTCCGGCAGCACCGGGAAGCATTACGCTTTACGGCCTGGGCGAAAAAGCGGTCGACGTAAAAATTGGCCTGGCGATTGATTCAGAGATCGACAGCACCACCTGGCGCCATCTGGTGAACCCGGCCGGTAAATACATGCCAGGTAAACCGGCGTGGTATATGTTTGATAACTGCCAGCGCAAGCGTGCCGCCACCATTGGCGTGATGTGTTCGGCGGTATTCTGGTCACAAAACAATGGCCTGCAATTGCAAAACCTGACCATTCAGAACACCCTGGGCGACAGCGTTGACGCAGGTAATCATCAGGCCGTGGCGCTGCGTAGCGATGGCGACAAGGTACAGATTAACAACGTCAATATCCTGGGCCGCCAGAACACCTTCTTCGTGACCAACAGCGGCGTGCAGAATACCCTTCAGAACAACCGTCTGACGCGTACTCTGGTCACCAACAGCTACATTGAAGGCGACGTGGATATGGTCTCTGGCCGCGGCGCGGTGGTATTTGATAACACCGACTTCCGCGTGGTGAATTCACGTACGCAGCAGGAAGGTTACGTCTTTGCACCGGCCACGCAGTCTAACCTGTTCTATGGCTTCCTGGCCGTGAATAGCCGCTTTACTGCTGCTGGCGATGGCGTGGCGCAGCTTGGTCGCTCTCTGGACGTGGACTCCGCCACTAACGGCCAGGTCGTGATCCGCGACAGCGTGATTAACGAAGGCTTTAACATGGCGAAACCGTGGGCGGATGCGGCGATCTCGAAACGTCCTTTCTCCGGCAACACCGGCACGGTGGATGATAAAGACAACGTGCAGCGTAACCTGAACGACGCTAACTTCAACCGCATGTGGGAATACAACAACCGCGGTCTGGGTAGCAAAGTGGTTGCTGAGCCGAAGCAGTAAAATGCCTGCTGCCGGGTGGCGGCTGCGCCTTACCCGGCCTGCCACATGCATTAACCGCGCATAAAAAACCTCGCATTTGCGAGGTTTTTTTTCGTCTACGGATCAATGAGCGTTAATCACAACCCACATCGGCCCTTGTCCGACCGCATAGCGTCCTTTCTCTTCCAGTAGACCCTGCAAGCCCTGGATTTCATAGAGCGCAATGTGGTGGGATTTCTGCCCCGCCGCAATCAGGTATTTGCCGCTGTGGTCGACATTAAAGCCGCGCGGCTGGGTTTCAGTTGGCTGGAAGCCTTCAACTGCCAGAACGCTGCCGTCTTCAGAGACGCTGAAGACGGTGATCAGACTGGAGGTACGGTCACAGGCATACAGGTGACGGCCATCCGGCGTGATGTGAATGTCTGCCGCCCAGCGTGTGTCAGAGAAATCAGATGGCATCATGTCCAGCGTCTGTACGCACTCGATCTGCCCGTTAGGATCGTTCAGCTCCCACACGTCTACCGAGCTGTTCAGCTCGTTAACGACATAGGCATACTGCTGATTCGGATGGAAGACCATGTGGCGCGGGCCTGCGCCTTCCACGGTGGTGACTTCCGCCGGGCTCTGCGCGACCAGATGGCCGTCATCGCTCAGGGTAAACAGGCAGATGCGGTCCTGCTTAAGCGCTGGCACCCACAGCGTGCGGTTATCCGGCGAAATGTTGGCTGAGTGGCAACCTTCGAGCCCTTCTACCACGTCGACGGTTTTAACGGGAATACCGTCTTCCAGGCGGGTGACGCTCACGCAGCCTGCATTGTAGGAGCCGCTGAAGATAAAGTTGCCTTTATGGTCAGTGGAAATATGGGTCGGGCTGCCCGGCAGCGGGGCTTCTGCGGTATAGGTCAGCGCGCCGTCATCCGGGGAGATGCGGTATGCCAGTACGCGGAATTCGGGGCGTACGCCGACATAAAGAAAACGTTTATCCGGGCTGACGACCATCGGCTGCACCTGGCCTGGCACATCAACAACCTGAACCAGCGTAAGCGAACCTTCTGTATTCAAACGCCAGACATGGATCTGCTGACTTTCAGGACTGGCGGTATAAACGGTTTGTTTCATGAATACTCCTGATTATTTTTAACGGTGAATGCTGAATTGTAGTCCGGGATTTTGCAGGGTTCCGCTCTCGGTGTACCATCCCGACAGACCTTAAATTCAACATTAACCCGGAACAAAAAATGACCTCGCGAGTGATTGCCCTGGATTTAGACGGAACACTGCTTACCCCTCAGAAAACCCTGCTCCCCTCTTCTCTTGAGGCCCTCAAACGAGCCCAGGAAGCGGGGTATCAACTTCTCATCGTAACGGGTCGACATCACGTAGCCATTCATCCTTTTTATCAGGCACTGGGCTTAGATACACCTGCAATTTGTTGTAATGGCACCTATTTGTATGATTATCAGGCAAAAAAGGTTTTAGCCTCCGATCCGCTTCCCGTAACGCAGGCGCTGCAATTGATTGATTTACTGGATGAGCACGCCATTCACGGCCTGATGTATGTGGATAACGCCATGGTGTATGAACGCCCTACCGGCCATGTGATCCGCACCAGCAACTGGGCTCTGTCTTTGCCGGAAGCGCAGCGTCCGGTGTTCACTCAGGTTTCCTCCCTGCGCCAGGCGGCGGAAGACGTCGAAGCAATCTGGAAATTTGCCCTGACCGATGAAGACACCGCCAAACTGAATACCTTCGCAAAACATGTCGAGCATACGCTGGGTCTGGAATGTGAATGGTCCTGGCACGATCAGGTGGATATCGCCCGCAAAGGCAACAGCAAAGGAAGGCGTCTGACTCAGTTCGTTGAATCGCAGGGCGGATCAATGCAGGACGTAATTGCCTTCGGCGATAACTATAACGACATCAGCATGCTGGAAGCGTCCGGAACGGGCGTGGCGATGGGTAATGCCGATGACGCGGTGAAAGCGCGCGCTGACGTGGTGATTGGCGATAACACCACCGACAGCATCGCGCAGTATATCTATACCCACCTGCTGTGATCAGGCGGTTATGGAAACGCTCTTGATTTGCGCGTAAAGCCACAGGCCAGGCTTGATACCCAGCTCATCCCTGGCCCACGGGCTGATGCGCGCCCACAGCGTTCTGCTGCCTACTTCCAGCTGCACTTCCACCTGGCCGTTATCATCAAAACACTGCGCCACTTTTGCGCGCAAAATATTGCGGATACTGGTTTGCAGCGGCGGTTGCAGCACCAGGGAGACATCCGACGCCTGAATGCGGATCCGTAACGTGGACTGAATTGGCGTATCGATTTTATTCACCCACAAATGCTGATCGCCCAGCGCCAGCGCGGTCATCGCGTAGTGCGGATGGTGCTCCAGCACGCTCACCTTCAGAATGCTGCTCTGCTGCTCCTTTGGCAGCCATGGATGCATAACGCTGCTGCCCCACACCTCCTCCAGATTGCCGAATGCCTTCACCCTGCCCGCTTCGAGCACCAGCACTTTGTCGGCCAGATGTAAAATCTCATCCAGCGAATGGCTGACGTAGAGCATTGGCACATTGATTTCCCGCGCCAGACGTTGCAGATACGGCAGCAGCTCGCGCTTGCGCGGAATATCCAGCGAGGCCAGCGGCTCATCCAGCAGCAGCAGTTCCGGCGCGGTTAACAGGGCGCGGCCAATCGCCACACGCTGTTTTTCACCACCCGACAGCGACGACGGCAGACGATCCAGCAGCGGTTCGATGCCCAGCAGCGCCACCAGCTTATTGAACTGTCCGGCCATGCTTTTTGCCATGCCGTAACGCAGGTTCCCGCGAACGCTGTAGTGCGGAAACAGGCGCGCATCCTGAAACACATAGCCGATACGGCGTTTGTCCGGTGACAGGCAGACCTTCTTCTCCGCGTCATTTAAGACGCGGTTATTTAGCACAATACGGCCAGACTGGGGACGCGTCAGGCCGCTAATCGCATTAATCAGCGACGTTTTCCCCGCCCCGGACACGCCAAGAATGGCGGTGATACCGCTGGCAGGCAGCGTTTCGTTCAGCGTCAGGGTGTGACTGCCCAGGGTTTGCGTAAAGTTGAGTTCCAGCATCACGGTTTCCCCATCCGTTCACGGCTGAGGCGCGCCAGCCATTCAGACACCAGCAGCGAGACCAGGGCGAGTACAATCGAAATAATACACAGCCGGGCCGCCGCACCTTCGCCGCCCGGGGTCTGAATCAGGGTATACATGGCCGACGGGATGGTCCGCGTCTCGCCGGGAATGTTGGACACAAAGGTGATGGTCGCGCCAAACTCACCCAACGAACGGGCGAAGGCTAACACCGTACCGACGATAATGCCCGGTAACGTAAGCGGAAGCGTAATGGTCAGGAATACCCGCCAGCGGCCTGCGCCCAGCGTGCGGGCGGCCTGTTCTAACCGTATATCCACCCCTTCCAGCGCCAGGCGGATAGCGCGCACCATCAGCGGGAAAGACATTACTGCCGCGGCCAGAACCGCGCCGCGCCAGCTGAAAGCAAAGGTCAGGCCAAACCAGTCGTACAGCCACTCGCCAATAACGCCGCGTCGCCCCATGGAGATCAGCAGCAGATAGCCGACCACCACAGGCGGCAAGACGAGCGGAAGATGAAGAACACTGTCGAGCAGGGCTTTGCCTGGAAACTTCACGCGAACCAGTAACCAGGCAAAGAACACCCCAAAGGGCAAACTCAGCGCAACCGCCAGGGAAGAGACTTTCAGGCTCAGCAGCACGGCCTGCCATTCAGGTTCGGTCAATATCATTCGTGAGTCGTAAATCCGTAACGTTTAAAGATAGCGGACGCTTCAGGCCCCTTCAGGTAGTCAACGAAGGCCGTCACGCTCGCATTTTTATGTCCATCAACTATCGCAACAGGATATTCCACTTTCTTATGCGAGTCTTCCGGGAAGGTGCCCACCACCTTCACACCTTTACTGGCGACGGCATCGGAGCCGTAAACGATCCCGAGTGGCGCTTCGTTACGCTCCACCAGCGCCAGCGCGCCACGCACATCTTCTGCGGGAGCCAGCTTCGGCGATAAGGTTTCCCATGCGCCAAGTTTTTGCAGCGCTTCTTTCGCATAAATCCCGGCAGGAACATGCTCCGGATCGCCCACCGCCAGACGACCACCGTTGAGCAGACGGGTCCAGTCCGTCTGTTTGTTGATGGCGATGTCGCCCTGCTTGCTGTTTGCGGGTGCAACCACCACCAGGCTATTTCCCAGCAGCGTTTCGCGGGTAGCCGTATCAACAGATTTTTTCTCCACCGCGTAATCCATCCATTTCTGATCGGCAGAGATGAACAGATCCGCGGGCGCCCCCGCTTCAATCTGGCGGGCCAGTGTGGACGAGGAGGCAAACGACGAGACCACCTCGACGTTTTTCTCTTTTTTGTATACCGCAGCAATATCCTGCATCGCGTTAGTCAGCGACGCCGCCGCAAAGACCGTGATTTTTCCTTCATCCGCCAGCGCGTGGCCGGTGAGTGAGAGAGTCAGCGTTGCCCCTGCGAAAAGGCGTACCCATGAACGTGCCATTTGAAGCTCCTGTGCGTATCGTTATATACAAACAAATATAACGATATATCGCAGGCGTTCCTAGCGCTAAATCGTACCCATTAATGCGTAAACTCAAGGAACGTTGTAAAAGATATCGGCGGGAGAGGAATAAACTTGAGAGCAAAACGCCCGGGCTGGCCGGGCGTTTTGGAGGAAATCATTGCTGCTTTTTAGGCTGGTCACGACGATGACCAATGTTCGAAAAGACGTTGAACACTTCACCCAGGCCGTAGATGGCACCGAGGATGATAGCCATCACTACTGGCACCATGATTACCGCGAATACCAGACTTTTCAACAACTCTAACATGGTTTTCTCCAGATCTTGTGAACGGCTTATTCTACCCTGAAAAGTAAGAAAAACATCCCCTTTTGTGCGGTGCGCTTTCCGCCCCCGGGCATTTGGGTCACAATAGCCTTTTTGCCGGGACACTGTTATGCAGGCCGAAATTCTCCTCACCCTACGACTTCAGCAGAAGCTTTTCGCCGATCCGCGACGTATCGCCCTGTTAAAACAAATAGAACAAACTGGCTCGATTAGCCAGGGAGCAAAAAACGCCGGCATCAGCTATAAAAGCGCCTGGGATGCGATTAACGACATGAACACCCTGAGTGAACACACGCTGGTTGAGCGCGCCACCGGCGGGAAAGGCGGCGGCGGCGCCGTGTTGACGCGTTACGGGCAACGTCTGATCCAGCTCTACGATTTACTGGCGCAGATCCAGCAAAAAGCATTTGATGTGCTGAGCGATGACGACAACCTGCCGCTGGACAGCCTGCTGGGCGCCATCTCCCGTTTCTCTTTGCAGACCAGCGCCCGTAACCAGTGGTTTGGTACGGTGACGGGGCGCGATCATTCGCAGGTGCAGGAGCATATTGAGATCCTGCTCGCGGACGGCACGACGCGCCTGAAAGCCGCCATCACCGCGCAAAGTGGTCAACGCCTTGGGCTGAACGAAGGTCAGGAGGTGCTGGTATTACTCAAAGCGCCCTGGATCGGCATCGCGCTGAACCCTGAGCAGGCCGCAGAGGCCGACAACCAGCTGCGGGGACGCATCAGCCACATCGAGCGCGGCGCAGAACAGTGTGAAGTGCTGATGACCCTGCCGGATGGACAGTCGCTCTGCGCCACCGTTCCGGTGAACGACGCGACCGAATTAGACGAAGGTGCTGTGGTGACCGCATATTTCAATGCAGACAGGGTAATTATCGCCACATTGTGCTAAGCACATTGACAACCCTGCTTACACTGAGTATCCCTGACATCTGTTGCTGCAAAAAATGGGATAACACATGTCATCATTGCATATTTCGCAAGGCACGTTTCGTCTTAGCGATACCCGTACCTTATCGCTGCCAGAGTTAACCCTTCGCGCCGGAGAAAGCTGGGCGTTTGTGGGCTCTAATGGCAGCGGAAAATCCGCGCTGGCCCGCGCTTTGGCTGGCGAAATAACCCAACTGAAGGGTGAACGTCGGTGCACCTTTACCCGGCTGACGCGCCTTTCCTTCGAACAGCTGCAAAAGCTGGTCAGCGATGAGTGGCAGCGTAACAATACCGATTTGCTCAGCCCCGGCGAAGAAGATACCGGCCGCACGACGGCGGAAATTATCCAGGATGAGATAAAAGATCCTGCCCGCTGTCAGCAGCTGGCGGAGCAATTTGGCATTACCGCCCTGCTTAACCGCCGTTTCAAATATCTTTCTACCGGTGAGACGCGCAAAACGCTGCTGTGTCAGGCGCTGATGAGCGAGCCGGAACTCTTGATCCTGGATGAACCGTTTGACGGACTGGATGTACAGTCCCGCGCGCAGCTGGCAGCGTTGCTGGCGTCGCTTAACCAGCAGGGATACACCCTTGTACTGGTCCTGAACCGCTTTGATGAGATCCCGGATTTCGTACATTATGCAGGCGTGCTGGCGGACTGTAGCCTGACCGAAACCGGCGAGAAAGCCGTACTGCTTCGGCAGGCGCTGATTGCGCAGCTGGCCCACAGCGAGAAACTGGACGGTATTGCCCTGCCGGAGCCGGATGCGCCTTCGGCGCGCCACGGGCTGGATCCTGACCAGCCGCGCATTGTGCTGCGCGATGGGGTGGTTGCTTACGACGATCGCCCTATTCTTAATCACCTCAGCTGGACGGTTAATCCTGGTGAGCACTGGCAGATCGTCGGCCCCAACGGGGCGGGTAAATCCACGCTGCTGAGCCTGATCACCGGGGATCACCCGCAGGGATACAGCAACGATCTCACCCTGTTCGGCCGTCGCCGCGGCAGCGGGGAAACCATCTGGGATATCAAAAAGCACATCGGCTATGTCAGCAGCAGCCTGCATCTGGACTACCGGGTGAGCACCACGGTGCGAAACGTGATCCTCTCTGGCTTCTTCGACTCCATTGGTATTTATCAGGCGGTATCCGACAAGCAGCACAAGCTGGCGCAGCAGTGGCTGGATATTCTGGGTATGGATAACCGGGTCGCCGATGCACCCTTCCACAGCCTGTCGTGGGGGCAGCAGCGGCTGGCATTGATAGTCCGCGCGCTGGTTAAGCACCCTACGCTGCTGATTCTGGATGAACCGTTGCAGGGGCTGGATCCGCTCAACCGTCAGCTGATCCGCCGCTTTGTGGATGTCCTGATTAGCGAAGGTGAAACCCAGCTGCTGTTTGTGTCCCACCATGCTGAGGATGCCCCGTCCTGCATCACCCATCGGCTGGAATTTGTGCCTGACGGCGAGCAATACCGCTACCTGCTGAGCAAAATCGATTAACGCTCGGAGGGCGCTGCCCTCCGCTTTTCAGACAACCTGCAACAATACATCTCTATCTCTTTGATCTACAATGCACTCAGTCTGAGAAAAAGCGCGTGTGAAAACCAGTGTAAACGATACCACTATTTTATCCCATGTCACACTTTTCGCGTCTCTGATATGCTATGGTTAATTCATACCATAAGCCTAATGGAGCGAAATATGCGAGTTCTGGTAACAGGTGGTAGCGGTTACATAGGAAGTCATACCTGTGTGCAACTGCTGCAAAGTGGCCACGATGTCGTCATTCTTGATAACCTGTGCAACAGTAAGCGCAGCGTGCTGCCGGTCATTGAACGCCTTTCGGGTAAACAGCCGACTTTCGTGGAAGGCGATATCCGCAATGAAGCATTGATGACTGAAATCCTTCACGATCACGCGATTGAAACCGTTATCCACTTCGCGGGCCTGAAAGCGGTTGGCGAATCGGTGGCAAAACCGCTTGAATACTATGACAACAACGTCAACGGTACCCTGCGTCTGATCTCCGCCATGCGTGCGGCCAACGTTAAAAACTTTATCTTCAGCTCTTCCGCAACCGTCTACGGCGATCAGCCAAAAATTCCTTACGTTGAAAGCTTCCCGACCGGTACGCCGCAAAGCCCGTATGGCAAAAGCAAGCTGATGGTAGAGCAGATCCTGACCGACCTGCAAAAAGCCCAGCCTGAGTGGAGCATCGCGTTGCTGCGCTACTTCAACCCGGTCGGCGCACATCCTTCAGGTGATATGGGCGAAGATCCGCAGGGCATTCCTAACAACCTGATGCCGTATATCGCGCAGGTTGCCGTAGGGCGTCGCGATTCCCTGGCGATTTTTGGTAACGATTATCCCACCGAAGATGGCACCGGCGTGCGCGATTACATTCACGTCATGGATCTGGCCGACGGCCACGTGGCGGCGATGCAGCAACTGGCGGACAAACCGGGCGTGCATATTTACAACCTCGGCGCCGGGATTGGCAGCAGCGTGCTGGATGTGGTGAATGCTTTCAGTAAAGCCTGCGGCAAGCCGGTGAAGTATCACTTCGCTCCCCGCCGTGATGGCGACCTCCCGGCTTACTGGGCCGATGCCACCAAAGCGGATAAAGAGCTCAACTGGCGTGTCACCCGCACGCTCGATGAAATGGCACAGGATACCTGGCACTGGCAATCACGCCATCCGCAGGGCTATCCGGACTAAGGATTTGTCATGACGCAATTCAATCCCGTCGATCACCCGCATCGTCGTTTTAACCCGCTCAGCGGGCAATGGATTTTAGTTTCACCGCATCGCGCCAAGCGCCCCTGGCAGGGGGCGCAAGAGACGCCTGCCAAACAGACGCTGCCGCAGCATGATCCGGACTGTTTCCTCTGCCCGGGCAATACCCGCGTGACGGGCGATAAAAACCCGGACTACAAAGGCACCTTCGTGTTTACTAACGACTTTGCCGCGCTGATGACCGATACGCCGGACGCGCCGGAAAGCCATGACCCGCTGATGCGCTGCGAAAGCGCCCGCGGCACCAGCCGCGTGATCTGCTTCTCGCCCGATCACAGCAAAACGTTGCCGGAGCTGAGCGTGGATGCCCTGAAAGAGGTGGTCAGCACCTGGCAGGTGCAAACCGCGGAGCTGGGCCAGAGCTATCCGTGGGTGCAGGTGTTTGAAAATAAAGGCGCGGCGATGGGCTGCTCCAACCCACATCCGCACGGTCAGATCTGGGCGAACAGCTTCCTGCCGAACGAAGCCGAGCGTGAGGACCGACTGCAAAAAGCGTATTTCACCCAGAACGGTTCGCCTATGCTGGTGGATTACACCCAGCGTGAGCTGGCGGATGGCAGCCGTACCGTGGTGGAAACCGAACACTGGCTTGCGGTAGTCCCTTACTGGGCGGCGTGGCCATTTGAGACGCTGCTGCTGCCGAAAGCCCATGTTCAGCGCATTACCGAACTCAGCGACGCCCAGCGTGACGACCTGGCGCTGGCGCTGAAAAAACTGACCAGCCGCTACGACAACCTCTTCCAGTGCTCCTTCCCCTACTCCATGGGCTGGCACGGCGCGCCGTTTAACGGCGAAGAGAATCAACACTGGCAGTTACATGCACACTTCTACCCGCCGCTGCTGCGCTCAGCAACGGTACGTAAATTCATGGTGGGCTATGAAATGCTGGCGGAAACCCAGCGCGACCTGACGGCGGAACAGGCGGCAGAACGTCTGCGTGCCGTTAGCGACGTCCATTACCGCGAATCAGGAGTCTAAAAATGAGTCTGAAAGATAAAACACAATCCCTGTTTGCTGAAAAATTTGGCTACCCTGCCACCCATGTTATCCAGGCGCCAGGCCGCGTTAATCTGATCGGCGAGCACACCGACTATAACGACGGTTTTGTCCTGCCGTGTGCCATCGACTACCAGACGGTGATCAGCTGTGCGAAACGCGACGATCGTCATGTGCGAGTAATCGCCGCGGATTACGGCAACGAAATTGACGAATTTTCCCTCGATGCGCCGATCGTGACCCACGACAGCCAGCAGTGGTCGAACTATGTTCGCGGCGTGGTGAAGCACCTGCAAAAGCGTAACAAGAATTTCGGCGGGGCCGATCTGGTGATCAGCGGCAACGTGCCGCAGGGGGCGGGATTAAGCTCTTCCGCATCTCTGGAAGTGGCGGTCGGCACCGTGTTCCAGCAGCTTTATCATCTGCCGCTGGACGGGGCGCAGATCGCCCTGAACGGTCAGGAAGCGGAAAACCAGTTCGTGGGCTGCAACTGCGGCATTATGGATCAGCTGATTTCCGCGCTGGGCAAGAAAGAACACGCTTTGCTGATTGACTGTCGCTCCCTCGGGACCAAAGCGGTTCCGCTGCCTAAAGGTGCGGCTGTGGTGATCATCAACAGCAACTTCAAACGCACCCTGGTGGGCAGCGAGTACAACACCCGTCGCGAACAGTGCGAAACCGGCGCGCGCTTCTTCCAGCAGCCAGCCCTGCGTGATGTCTCACTTGATGAATTTAACAAGGTCGCCCACGAGCTGGACCCGGTTGTCACGAAGCGCGTGCGCCATATACTGACCGAAAATGCCCGTACCGTAGAAGCCGCCTCCGCGCTGGCGAAAGGTGACCTGAAACGGATGGGCGAGCTGATGGCCGAATCGCATGCCTCCATGCGTGACGATTTCGAAATCACCGTGCCGCAAATCGACACCCTGGTTGAAATTGTGAAAGCCACGATTGGCGACAAAGGCGGCGTGCGTATGACCGGCGGCGGATTTGGCGGGTGCGTCGTCGCCCTCGTGCCGGAAGAGCTGGTCCCTGCCGTCCAGGACGCCGTGGCTAAGCAGTACGAAGCCAAAACGGGCATCAAAGAAACTTTCTACGTCTGTAAAGCATCACAAGGAGCCGGACAGTGCTAAACGAAATACCTACACTCGCACCGGATGGTCTGCCGTATCGCCTGTTAACCCTGCGCAACAGCGCCGGGATGGTGGTTACGCTGATGGACTGGGGCGCAACGTTACTTTCTGCCCGCGTACCGATGCCTGACGGCAGCGTGCGCGAAACCCTGCTCGGCTGCGCATCGCCGGAGCAGTATATCGAGCAGACCGCTTTTCTGGGCGCATCCATAGGCCGCTACGCTAACCGCATCGCCAGAAGCCGGTTTACGCTGGACGGCGTAACGTATTCCCTGCTTGCCAGCCAGGGCGAAAATCAGCTGCACGGCGGCCCGGAAGGGTTTGATAAACGTCGCTGGAAGATTGTGCAGCAAAATGACGGTGAGGTCTGGTTCTCTCTGGACTCCCTCGATGGAGACCAGGGTTTCCCGGGCAATCTCACCGCAACGGCGCGCTTCACCCTGACCGAAGATAATCGCATCGCCATTGAGTACCGCGCGACCGTCGATAAGCCGTGCCCGGTCAACCTGACTAACCACGCCTATTTCAACCTTGACGGTAATCAGACCGATGTCCGCAGCCACAAACTCCAGATCCTGTCGGACGAGTATCTGCCGGTCGATGAGATGGGTATCCCTTATCAGGGGCTGAAACCGGTAAGCGGTAATAGCTTTGATTTTCGTCAGCCGAAAACCATCGCCCAGGATTTCCTGAGTGATGACGATCAGCGCAAGGTGAAAGGCTACGACCACGCGTTCCTGTTGCAGGCGAAAGGCGATCTTTCTCAACCTGCCGCACAGGTCTGGTCTGCTGATGAGAAGTTACAGATGACGGTCTACACCACCGCCCCCGCCCTACAGTTCTATTCCGGTAACTATCTGGAGGGTACCACGGCGCGCGAACATGACGCCTACGGCGCCTGGCAAGGCCTGGCGCTGGAGAGCGAGTTCCTGCCAGACAGTCCTAACCATCCTGAATGGCCGCAGCCGGACTGCGTGCTACGTCCGGGTGAAGAGTACGTAAGCGTCACCGAGTATCATTTCATTCCGCGCGCTTAATGTCCGGCGGCGCACGGGCCTACAAATGTAGGCCTGATAAGCGAAGCGCCATCCGGCAAAAAAGCCTGGCCCTCACCGCGAGGGCTTTTTTATCTCCGCCTTGCTGAAAATAGCGGCGATCGCAGACAAAATCATAACCCTGGATTCACATGCATCTTACACTCTCGAACTATTTTCGCTATGGTTAGGGTTAAGCGTTGCTGCTGGCACAGTCACGGCAATATAATGAGAATTGTTATCATTCAAAATGCTTGAGGAGTAAGAAATGGCTAATACTAAGCTTGTCCTGGTGCGCCACGGCGAAAGCCAGTGGAACAACGAAAACCGCTTCACCGGTTGGTATGACGTTGATCTGTCCGAGAAAGGCGTGAGCGAAGCAAAAGCGGCAGGTAAACTGCTGAAAGAAGAAGGCTTCACCTTTGACTTTGCTTACACCTCTGTGCTGAAACGTGCCATCCATACCCTGTGGAACATTCTGGACGAGCTGGATCAGGCCTGGCTGCCGGTTGAGAAATCCTGGAAACTGAACGAGCGTCACTACGGTGCGCTGCAAGGTCTGAACAAAGCGGAAACCGCAGAAAAATACGGTGACGAGCAGGTTAAGCAGTGGCGTCGTGGTTTTGCGGTTACGCCTCCAGAGCTGAGCAAAGATGACGAGCGCTACCCGGGCCACGATCCGCGTTACGCGAAGCTGACTGAGGCTGAACTGCCGCAGACCGAAAGCCTGGCGCTGACCATCGACCGCGTTGTGCCTTACTGGAACGAAACCATTCTGCCACGCCTGAAAAGCGGCGAGCGCGTCATTATCGCTGCTCACGGTAACTCCCTGCGTGCGCTGGTGAAATACCTGGACAACATGGGTGAAGATGAAATCCTCGAGCTGAACATCCCTACCGGCGTGCCGCTGGTGTACGAGTTCGACGAAAACTTCAAGCCAGTTAAACATTACTACCTGGGTAACGCCGACGAAATCGCTGCAAAAGCGGCAGCCGTGGCGAACCAGGGTAAAGCGAAGTAATATTTGCCGGACATAAAAAAAGCGTGGAGAAATCCACGCTTTTTTGTTACCCGCAACAAACTTAGCCGCGACGCGCTTTTACCGCATCCGCCAACTGACGCAGGATCGCATCGGTATCGTCCCAGCCAATGCAGGCATCCGTCACGCTCTTACCGTAGACCAGCGGCTCGCTGCCCTCCAGGTTCTGGTTGCCTTCAACCAGATGGCTCTCAATCATCACCCCAATCACTGCGCGTTCACCGCTGGCGATTTGCTGACACACATCTGCGCCGACTTCCATCTGCTTTTTGAACTGTTTGCTGGAGTTGGCATGGCTGAAATCGATCATCACCTGCGGTGCCAGACCTGCTTTCTCCAGCCCTGCTTTTACCTCCGCTACGTGTTTAGCGCTATAGTTAGGCTCTTTACCGCCGCGCAGTATGATATGGCAATCGCCATTACCGCTGGTATTCACGATAGCCGAGTGGCCCCACTTGGTCACCGACAGGAAGCAGTGCGGCGCGCCCGCCGCATTAATGGCGTCAATGGCGACCTTGATGGTGCCATCAGTGCCATTTTTGAAACCCACCGGGCATGACAGGCCAGACGCCAGCTCGCGGTGAACCTGAGATTCAGTCGTACGCGCACCAATAGCGCCCCAGCTCATCAGGTCAGCCAGATACTGCGGGGTGATCATATCGAGGAATTCTCCGGCAGCAGGCAGCCCGCTGTCGTTGATCTCCAGCAGCAGCTTACGCGCAATGCGCAGGCCGTCGTTAATCTGGAAACTGTTGTCCATATGCGGATCGTTGATTAACCCTTTCCAACCTACGGTGGTACGCGGTTTTTCGAAATAAACGCGCATCACGATTTCCAGTTCGCCTTTCAGCTCTTCACGCAGGGCGAGCAGACGCGACGCATACTCTTTGGCCGCAGCAGGATCGTGAATGGAGCATGGCCCGATCACTACCAGAAGACGATCGTCGCTACCTTTCAGGATCTTGTGGATCGCCTTGCGGGCATGAGACACCGTGTTGGCGGCATTTTCGGTGGCGGGGAATTTTTCAAGGAGCGCTACGGGAGGTAATAACTCATTGATCTCTTTAATGCGTAAATCGTCGTTCTGATAATTCATCTTCTTTCCGGCTCTGCCATATCTTTAGTAATGAAAGCAATCCTTTCAATCTAACTTGTCGGACACGAAGTGTAAACGGGCTTTTACACTTCGCGCAGATAATTCCTGGAATTCGCCTAAAATACGCAACAAAATAGCGAAAAATGAGATCTGGCCTAAGCTTTTTACTTGTAACGACTGTTTTTAAATATTTATACGCGATTCCATCCTGACATAATTCAGGAGTCCGGAATCTTTCGCCACTGAACAAGATGCACTGTTGGAGAATGTTATCCAGCGTAACGATAAGAACAGGAGCACCATGATGAAAATGACGAAACTGACTACGCTTTTCCTGACGGCAACCCTTACCCTGGCAAGCGGTAGCGTACTGGCTGCTGATGCAGGCTCATCCGGCAGCAACGGCGACGCGAATGCCGCTGCCGAAGCAGGCCAGGTTGCGCCGGATGCAAAACAGAATATCGCGCCAAACAATGTTGATAACAGTAATATCAACACGGGCAATACCAATACTGGCGGGACGAACACAGGCACGATGAACCATGAGGGTATGACTACCGACGAGGTGCATAAAAACTCAGTCTGTAAAGACGGGAAATGCCCGGACCCGAATGACAAAGTGGGCAGCGATGCCAATACCAAAACGGACGGTACTACCCAGTAACCTTCCATAAGGTAAAACAGGGAGAGCGAATGCTCTCCTTTTTTATTTAAGCTCTTAAAAACGCTACACTAAAAATAATAATAAATCAGGAACGATACCATGGCGCACTCCCACTCCCATTCCCACTCCACTGGCGATGAAAATGCCAAACGGCTTTTGCTGGCTTTTGGCGTCACTGCCACCTTTATGATTATTGAGGTCACAGGCGGGCTGATATCCGGATCGCTGGCGCTGCTGGCCGATGCCGGGCATATGCTGACCGACGCTGCCGCGCTCCTGTTTGCTCTGCTGGCCGTGCAGTTTGCCCGTCGCCCTCCCAATACCCGCCACACCTTTGGCTGGCTCAGACTGACCACGCTTGCCGCCTTTGTGAATGCGATTGCCTTAGTGGTGATTACCATACTCATCGTATGGGAGGCTTTTCAGCGCTTTCGGCATCCCCAACCGGTAGCCGGGACAACAATGATGGTTATCGCCATTGCCGGGTTGGTCGCCAATATTCTGGCGTTCTGGATATTGCACCGCGGCAGCAGTGAAAAAAATCTGAACGTACGGGCCGCGGCGCTTCATGTGCTGGGCGATCTGCTGGGTTCCGTAGGGGCCATCGTAGCCGCGCTGATCATTATGGGTACGGGCTGGACCCCCATCGACCCGATTCTTTCCGTGCTGGTATCGTGCCTTGTATTACGCAGTGCCTGGCGGCTGTTGAAAGAGAGCGTCAATGAGCTGCTGGAAGGCGCTCCCACGTCGCTGGATATTGGCGAGCTAAAACGCAATCTGTGTCGTTCCATTCCTGAAGTCCGTAACGTTCACCACGTTCACGTCTGGCTGGTGGGTGAGAAACCGCTGATGACGCTGCACGTTCAGGTTATTCCGCCCCACGATCACGATGCGTTGCTTGAACGTATTCGGCATTTCCTCGAGCATCACTATGAGATTGCGCACTCCACTATCCAGATGGAGTACCAGCCTTGCAGCGGGCCAGACTGCCACCTTAACGAGGCGCAGTCCGGCCACTCACATGCACATCATCATTAACGGGAAAGCGCGCGAGAGCCACGCTCACGCGCGCTGTTAATCCACATGCGGCTGCCGTTGAGAGCAATGAAGGTCAGGAGCATATACTCCAGCGACATGGCATAAACACCCTGGCGGGCAAAAATCACCACGCTAATGACATTGATGACCACCCACAACAGCCAGTTCTCAACGTATTTACGGGTCATCAGGATCATTGCGGCAATTGACAACACCATCATGCAGGAATCCCAGAACGGGAAGGCATCCGGCTGAAGCTCAGGCATCGTCACGTTCAATCCCAGACCTGACATCACCGAGACCGCCACGCGCGTCAGGAAGGCAAATACCGGATCAATAAAGACGGTCATAAAGCCGATAGCCACCACGCAGGCCGCGAACCAGGCGATGGCTTTAGGCAACGGCAGCCAGCGGATTTGCAACTCCGCCTCCTGCTGGCTGTTTTGCCGAGACCAGGCGTACCAGCCATAGATATTGGCCGCGAAGAAGAACAGCTGTAGAAGCAGGCTGGCGTAGAGCTGGATCTGGAAGAAGATGATCGCAAACAGCGTGACGTTTATCAGCCCGAACGCATAGTTGCTGATCTTCTCAAGGCTGGCCAGCCAGATACAGAGTAAACCGGCCAGCGTACCCACCGCTTCAATCCACGACAGGTCATAGCCGCCCGCACCAATCGGGATATGAACCAGGATGTTCTGTGTGCTAAAAAAATCCATTTTTTCTCCGGGGCGTAATAAGTTAAGTACGTAGTGTAGCCGCAAAATCCAGCATACGGTTAAGTGGAATTAACGCGCCTTCACGCAGAGCGGCATCCACGTGGATCTCATGCGCTGCGCCACCGTTCTCAAGCGCCTCCGAAATCGCTTTGAGCCCATTCATCGCCATCCACGGGCAATGCGCGCAGCTTCGGCAGCTCGCCCCTTCTCCGGCGGTTGGCGCTTCAAGCAGCTCTTTTTCCGGCACGGCCTGTTGCATTTTGTAGAAGATACCGCGATCGGTCGCCACGATGAGCTGCTTGTGTGGCAGCGTTTTTGCCGCGTTAATTAACTGGCTGGTTGAGCCGACGGCGTCCGCCATGTCGACGATCGACTGCGGAGATTCCGGGTGCACCAGTATCGCGGCCTGCGGGTATAAGCCTTTCATCCGGGTCAGCGCCTGGGTCTTGAACTCATCGTGGACGATACAGGCCCCCTGCCAGCACAGCACATCCGCACCGGTCTGTTTTTGTACGTAGTTTCCCAGGTGACGATCGGGCGCCCAGATGATTTTCTCCCCCAGGCTGTCCAGATGTTCAATCAGCTCAACGGCGATACTGGACGTCACTACCCAGTCCGCCCGGGCTTTCACCGCCGCAGACGTGTTGGCATAGACCACCACGGTACGGTCAGGGTGGGCATCACAGAAGGCGGTGAACTCATCAATCGGGCAACCGAGGTCAAGGGAGCATTCGGCATTCAGCGTCGGCATCAGTATGGTTTTTTCCGGGCTGAGGATTTTTGCCGTTTCGCCCATGAAGCGCACACCTGCAACCAGCAGCGTGGAGGCAGGATGTTTAGCACCGAAACGCGCCATTTCCAGGGAATCTGAGATACAGCCGCCCGTCTCTTCCGCCAGCTGCTGAATTTCCGGGTCGGTGTAGTAATGCGCCACCATCACCGCATCACGCTCTTTAAGCAGGCGCTTGATTTTCTCTCGATAGAACTGTTTTTCATCCCGGCTTAGCGGAGCAGGCTTTGGCGGGAAGGGATAGATTGCGGTTTCGGGATCAAACATCACACTCATTATGGCTTCTCGTTTTACTGGCTTAACAATATTGCCTTTGTTTTGCATTAGATAACAAAAATGAGGCAATGGTGTTTTGTATACTAAACAAGATAGCGAATTTGAGGGGGAATGTCATCGGGAATTGATGCCGGTAGCATCTGTCGGGTGGCGGCTTCGCCTTACCCGACCTACAAGGCACTGGCGAACGACAGATAGCAAAAAGGCGCCTTTAGGGCGCCTTTTTACATTGGTGGGTCGTGCAGGATTCGAACCTGCGACCAATTGATTAAAAGTCAACTGCTCTACCAACTGAGCTAACGACCCCTTACGGGATGTACTTCAAATCTATTCAGGCTGGTGGGTCGTGCAGGATTCGAACCTGCGACCAATTGATTAAAAGTCAACTGCTCTACCAACTGAGCTAACGACCCATTCGGGTGTTGCCTGAATTATCACTCGGTACCAATAAAATTGGTGGGTCGTGCAGGATTCGAACCTGCGACCAATTGATTAAAAGTCAACTGCTCTACCAACTGAGCTAACGACCCGAGTGGTGGGTGATGACGGGCTCGAACCGCCGACCCCCTCCGTGTAAAGGAGATGCTCTACCAACTGAGCTAATCACCCACTCTGTGCTGCCGGAACTGCTTTAAGTGGTGGGTCGTGCAGGATTCGAACCTGCGACCAATTGATTAAAAGTCAACTGCTCTACCAACTGAGCTAACGACCCACTTTTGCGCTGCTTTCACGTTGTTTGATATCCCGTGGCAACGGCGGCATATATTACTGATTTAAGAATTCTGCGCAACAAAAATTTCGATGAAGATCACTTAACTGCTTAGGAATCATGCTGCACGACCAGAAATAACGCGATTTCTGGTCATGCGATAATCAACCCATCGAACTCAAACGTTTTTGTGCCTGTTTGGCGCCGTCTGTACCCGGGAATTTCGCAACCACCTGCTGATAAACCGCTTTGGCTTTTGCAGTGTCGCCTTTGTCCTGCATGATCACGCCGACTTTATACATCGCATCAGGCGCTTTTGGTGATTTCGGGTAATTTTTCACCACAGAGGCAAAATAAAACGCCGCATCATCCTTTTTACCCTTGTTGTAATTCAACTGACCCAGCCAGTAGTTCGCATTTGGCTGGTAAGTGGAATCAGGGTACTTCTTAACGAAGTTCTGAAACGCAACGATAGCATCGTCCTGGCGCGATTTGTCCTGCACCAGGGCAATGGCCGCGTTGTAGTCCGTATTCGCGTCACCGCTCTGTACAGGCGCACCAGACGACGCGGAGGCATCTGCCGCAGGTGCAGGCGTCGCCGCACCGCTTTGATCGCCTGCTGCTGGCTGTGCTGCTGCTCCGCCGCTGTTCAGGCTATCCATCTGCAACAAAATTTGCTTCTGGCGCTCCACAACCTGATTAAGCTGATACTGACTCTCCTGGATCTGACCACGAAGGGAATCAATATCATTCTGGTTATCGGAAAGCTGCTGCTGGAGTTGAGTTAAAAGCTGGCTGTGAGCGTTAGAAATACGCTCGAGTTGAGTGACTCGATCTTCTACCGAGCCTGAGCCGACACTACTGATTGGTGCCTGAGCAAAAGCGGCCCAGGGGGCCGCTATTCCAACCAGTAACGACAGACTCATCAGATGATGTCTGAAGTTACTGCTCATGCAATTCTCTTAGTAAACGAGTACGGCACGACGGTTTTTGGAGTAAGCCGCTTCGTCGTGACCCAGTACTGCTGGTTTTTCTTTACCGTAAGAAACGATGGAGATCTGGTCAGCAGAAACGCCTTTACCCTGGAGGTACATTTTAACAGCGTTTGCACGACGTTCACCCAGGGAGATGTTGTACTCCGGAGTACCACGTTCGTCCGCATGACCTTCTACGGTGACTTTGTAAGACGGGTTGCTACGCAGGAAGTTTGCGTGCGCATCCAGCATTGCAGCGAAGTCAGAACGAATGTCGTATTTATCCAGATCGAAGTAAACGATGTTGTTCTGCTGTAACTGCTGCATCTGAAGACGCGCTTGCTCTTCAGAAGACATATTGCCATTGCCGTTAGCGTCCATACCGGTGCCGGCACCCATCATGCCTTCGCCGCTCTGGTCATTGCTTGCGTTCTTGTTAGAAGAACACGCTGCGATTGCCATAACAGGCAGAGCGATCATCAGCCCCTTCAGCACTTTGTTCAGTTGCATTTCTAAGATTCCTTTAGTAATCAATTAATTATTATTACAGATACGGCGACCAGGCAGGTGATTTTACCTGTCCATCAGTTGCCGGAAGACGCGCTTTGAAACGCCCATCTGTAGAAACCAGATTCAGCACGGATCCCATCCCCTGAGAAGAGCTGTAGATTACCATGGTGCCGTTAGGTGCCAGACTTGGCGTTTCATCCAGGAACGTTGACGACAGTACTTGTACGCCCCCCGTTACCAGATCTTGTTTGGCAATATGCTGCTGACCACCCGCAGTACTGACCATTACCATTGTTTTACCATCGGCACTGACGTCAGCATCCTGGTTCTGAGAACCTTCCCAGGTAATACGCTGCGCTGCTCCGCCGTTGATATTCACTTTATAAACTTGTGGACGACCTGCCTGGTCAGACGTAAATGCCAGATTCTGGCTGTCCGGGAACCAGGTTGGCTCAGTGTTGTTGCTACGACCATCCGTGACCTGACGGATCTGACCAGAACCAATATCCATCACGTACAGGTTCAGGCTACCGGTTTTAGACAGGGCAAACGCCAGTTTGGTACCATCCGGAGAGAACGCAGGCGCACCGTTGTGACGTGGGAATGACGCAACCTGACGCACAGCACCGTTAGACAGTGTCTGGATAACCAGCGCGGAACGGCCGCTTTCGAAGGTCACGTACGCCAGCTTAGAGCCATCCGGAGACCATGCCGGAGACATCAGCGGCTGTGGTGAACGGTGTACGGTGAACTGGTTGTAACCATCGTAGTCAGAGACGCGCAGCTCATAAGGGAACTGGCCGCCGTTGGTCTGTACTACGTACGCGATACGGGTACGGAACGCACCTTTAATACCGGTCAGCTTCTCAAACACTTCGTCACTCGCCGTGTGGCCTGCATAACGCAGCCACTGCTTGTTCACCTTATACGTGTTTTGAGCCAGAACGGTACCCGGCGCACCGCCAGTATCCACCAGCTGATAAGCGACGTTATAGCCGCCGTCTGGCGCAGGAGTAACCTGTCCGACAACCACGGCATCAATACCCAGTGCAGACCATGCAGCAGGTTGAACTTCCTGAGCTGTACCCGGCTGCTGCGGCAGACGAGAACGATCTAAGGGGTTAAATTTACCGCTGTTACGCAGGTCAGCTGCAACAATGCCGCCAATATCTTCAGGCGCAGCGCCCGGGCCTGCCCACTGGAACGGAACGACACCGATTGGACGCGCTGAGTCGTTCCAGTCGGTAATGTCGATGCTTACTGTGGCATGCACTGCTGACGTCAACAGTACTAAAAAACCAAAAGCTAATCGTAATGCCTGCTTCATCATATCTCCCTTATCCGAACAATAAGTCCTGGATAATTTAGCAGAAGGTTAACAAACTCAAATACACAAAACTATCAGAACCCGATAACAGCAGCTCTGCTTATGGCTTAAAGTTCAGCGAAGCGTCTTTGAACACTTCATAGACAGCCTGTGATGGAGGTTTTGGCAGTTTTGCCTGATTCACTGCCACAAGTGCAGCCTGGCATAATGCTTCATCTCCCCCTTCTGACTCAACGCTCAGCACCATACCATCCGTAGCCAGTTTAATATGCAGTCGGCACGTTTTCCCGGTATAGAGCGATTTATCGTTAAGTCTGCTGGCAATAGCCGCGGCAATCTGATTCTTATAGTCGTTGATCTCAGCGCCAGAAGCACCGTTGTTCTTAGTGTTACCACTTCCTGCCGGTGCTGCGTTACTTCCTTTCGCCCCACCGCCCGTTTTCGGTGCATTCTTACCGGAGCTCAGGTCCCCCAGCAGATCGTCAACCCCTGCGGCAGCGGCTTTTTCCGCAGCAGCGGCCTTCTTAGCTGCGGCTTTTTCAGCAGCAGCTTTCTTATCAGCAGCGGCTTTCTCAGCTGCCGCTTTTTTATCAGCAGCGGCTTTTTCCGCAGCGGCGGCTTTTTCTGCCGCAGCTTTCTCGGCCGCGGCCGCTTTTTTCGCAGCATCGGCAGCCGCTTTCTTCTCTGCTTCCTGCGCAGCTTTTTTGGCGGCTTCCGCTTCGGCTTTCTTCTGTGCGTCAGCGGCAGCTTTTTTCGCCGCTTCGGCTTCTGCTTTCTTCTTCGAATCAGCAGCGGCTTTCTTCGCCGCTTCGGCTTCCGCTTTCTTCTGCGCATCAGCAGCAGCTTTCTTCGCGGCTTCTGCGGCTAACTTAGCTTGAGCATCTGCCTGCGCCTTCGCGTCTGCCGCGGCTTTGGCTGCCGCCTCTTCCGCCTGCTTCTGCTGTTCCTGAGCTTTCTTCGCTGCGGCTTCAGCCTGTTTCTGCTGCTCCGCCTGCTCTTTAGCGGCTTCCTGCGCCTGCAAACGCTCTTTCTCAAGCTGCTTCAGACGTTCCTGCTCGGCGGCCTGCTTTTCACGCAGCTCTTCCGCCTGCTGTTGCGCCTGTTTTTCACGCTGTTCTTCCGCGCGTTTTGCGCTCGCCTGCTGCTGTTGCTGGCGATTATAGTTCTGCACTACCGCACCGGGATCCACCATGACGGCGTCGATGGACGAGCCCCCATCGCCGCCTGATGCATCAAGGTGCTCATCGAACGAACTCCAGATCAGCGCTGCAAAAAGAAATACGTGCAGCACTGCGGAGACGATTATCGCTCGCTTAAGCTTGTCGTTCTGTTCGGTTGCCTTTGACACTATCGGTTCCCAAAAACTACGCAGATGATCAAATAGGCTGAGTCATTAAGCCAACTGACTTAACGCCCGCGCTATGTAGCAAGTTCAGCGCTTTGATAATTTCATCATATGGTACGTCTTTCGCACCACCGATTAAGAAGACCGTCTTCGGATTTGACTCCAGACGTCGTTGCGCTTCAGCAATAACCTGCTCTGGCGGAAGCTGATCCATACGATCTTTCTCTACCACCACGCTGTACTGCCCTACGCCGGAAACCTCAATGATGACCGGAGTATCGTCATTGGTGCTTACCGCCTGTGATTCTGTCGCATCCGGCAGATCAACTTCCACGCTCTGGGTGATGATGGGCGCTGTCGCCATAAAGATCAGCAGCAGCACCAGCAGCACGTCCAGTAACGGAACGATATTGATTTCGGACTTGAGCTCGCGACGACCTCGTCCACGCGATCTGGCCATGGTTTACCCCTTGTTGCTCTCGGTGCTGGTAAACGCCTGACGATGCAGAATCGCGGTGAACTCTTCCATAAAGTTGTCGTAGTTCAGTTCCAGTTTGTTCACGCGCTGGTTCAGACGGTTGTACGCCATTACCGCCGGAATTGCGGCGAACAGACCGATTGCGGTCGCGATCAGTGCTTCTGCGATACCCGGTGCAACCATCTGCAACGTTGCCTGCTTCACCGCCCCCAGGGCGATAAAGGCGTGCATGATCCCCCACACCGTACCAAACAGGCCGATATACGGGCTGATGGAGCCAACGGTTCCGAGGAAAGGAATATGCGTTTCAAGATTTTCCAGTTCGCGGTTCATGGAGATGCGCATCGCACGCGACGCCCCTTCTACCACGGCTTCCGGCGCATGGCTGTTAGCGCGATGTAAGCGAGCGAACTCTTTGAAACCGCTGTAGAAAATTTGTTCGGAGCCTGAAAGGTTATCACGGCGTCCCTGGCTTTCCTGGTACAGACGAGAAAGCTCAATTCCCGACCAGAACTTATCTTCAAACGCTTCGGCTTCGCGGCCGGCGGCATTAAGGATACGCGTTCTCTGGATGATGATGGCCCAGGATGCGATTGAAAAACCAATCAAAATCAACATGATAAGTTTAACCAGAAGGCTTGCCTTCAGGAACAAATCAAGGATATTCATGTCAGTCACTGCTTAAACTCCGCGACAATAGACTTAGGAAGCGCACGAGGCTTCATTATGGTTGGATCAACACAGACAATCAGGACTTCAGCTGAGTTCAGTACCGTGTTCTCTGCATTGACTATCCGCTGCGTGAAAACCAGTGAAGTTCCGCGCATTGATGTAATTTCTGTTTGAACTTCGAGCATATCGTCGAGTCTGGCAGGCGCAAAATACTCAAGCGTCATCTTGCGTACCACGAAGGCAACTCGCTCAGCCAACAGCACCTGTTGACTAAAGTGATGATGGCGCAGCATCTCTGTGCGTGCCCGTTCATAAAAAGCAACGTAGCTGGCGTGGTAGACCACACCACCGGCATCGGTATCTTCGTAATAGACACGTACCGGCCATCGAAACAGCGTTGTATTCACTTTACATCCCGGTAATACAAGAAAAGTTGGAGCTTTCAAACTTCGCTACTATACGCGCGGGAATGATGGTTTGGAATGGGGGAAAGTAAACGGAGAGTAAATTTTTATGGGCCATGGTAAGCCCATAACGTTAACGGACATTTCTTATTCAGAAGAAGAAGAAAATCAAACCGGCGAGGAGAACCAGATCGGCAATCAGTGGGCAGAAGATGCCCTGCCAGTGTAGCGCTTTCGGACGAAAGCCGACACCGTGAATCACGCCTGCGCACACAGCCCACATAATCAGGAAACCGTGCCAGATTTCAAGCTCGCTGGTTTTCGCCGCGAAGCGCGACGGGTCCCAGAAGATACAGCCTGCCAGCAGTAATGCCATAATGAGGGAAAGCGCCCTCAAGGGGCGCTTATCCATTACCGCATATAAGGTTGCGATAATATTCATTAGTGCTTTTCTTCACCTGCTTTGGTCGCTTCTACATGCTCAAGCGCCAGGGCAGTGATGACACCAAACGCACAGGCAAGAAGCGTCCCTAAAATCCATGCGAAATACCACATATTCAGCTCCTTACTTAGTACATAGAGTGGGTGTTGCTTTCGATATGTTCTTTAGTGATGCGACCGAACATTTTCCAGTAACACCAGGTGGTGTAGAGCAGGATAATCGGTACGAACACGCAAGCAACATAGGTCATTAAGTTCAGCGTCAACTGACTGGACGTTGCATCCCACATGGTCAGGCTGGCATTCATCATGGTGCTGGATGGCATCACGAACGGGAACATCGCAATCCCCGCCGTCAGGATGATGCACGCCAGCGTCAGTGAAGAGAATACGAACGCCAGAGCGCCTTTCTCCAGACGAGACGTCAGCACGGTCAGCAGCGGCAGCAGCACACCCAGAGCCGGGATAGCCCACAGCGCAGGAGTATTGTTGAAGTTCACCAGCCATGCACCGGCCTGACGCGCCACTTCTTTGGTCAGCGGGTTAGACGGTGCAGTATGGTTGATCGCGGAGGTCACCACGTAACCATCAATACCGTACACCACCCACACGCCAGCCAGCGCGAAGCAGACCAGCGTCACCAGCGCCGCCACCTGAGCGGTAGCGCGGGAACGCAGGTGCAGTTCACCTACGGTACGCATCTGGAGATAGGTTGCGCCCTGGGTGATGATCATCGCCACGCTCACCACGCCCGCCAGCAGACCAAACGGATTCAGCAACTGGAAGAAGTTACCGGTGTAGAACAGACGCATATATTCGTCGACGTGGAACGGTACGCCCTGCAACAGGTTACCGAACGCCACACCAATGACCAGCGGTGGAACGAAGCTACCGATGAAGATGCCCCAGTCCCACATGTTACGCCAGCGGGTGTCTTCAATCTTGGAACGGTAGTCGAAACCCACCGGACGGAAGAATAAAGAGGCCAGCACCAGAATCATCGCCACATAGAAGCCGGAGAACGCAGCCGCGTAGACCATCGGCCAGGCAGCGAACAGCGCGCCGCCTGCGGTGATCAGCCACACCTGGTTACCGTCCCAGTGCGGGGCGATGGAGTTGATCATGATTCGACGCTCGGTGTCATTACGACCGAGGAAACGGGTGAGCATGCCCACGCCCATGTCGAAACCATCGGTGACCGCGAAACCAATCAGCAGAACACCGATCAGCAGCCACCAGATAAAACGCAATACTTCATAATCGATCATTTGATGACTCCTGTCTTAGCGTGCCGGCTGAGTAGTCGCAACAGACTGCTCGTAGTGATAGCGACCGGTTTTCAGGCTGCTTGGGCCAAGGCGCGCGAATTTGAACATCAGGAACAGTTCAGCCACCAGGAACAGGGTGTACAGACCGCAAATGAGCAGCATGGAGAAGATCAGGTCGCCTGCGGTCAGGGAGGAGTTCGCTACCGCTGTTGGCAGCACCTCACCGATCGCCCACGGCTGACGGCCATATTCCGCAACAAACCAGCCGGACTCGATAGCAATCCATGGCAGTGGGATACCGTAAAGCGCGGTGCGCAGCAGCCATTTTTTCTCACCGATACGGTTACGAATGACTGACCAGAACGAGGCCGCGATGATCAGCAGCATGATAATGCCGCAACCCACCATGATGCGGAACGCGAAGTACAGCGGCGCAACGCGTGGAATAGAGTCTTTGGTTGCCATCTGAATCTGCGCTTCCGTCGCGTCAGAGACGTTCGGGGTATAGCGTTTCAGCAGCAGACCGTAACCGAGGTCTTTCTTCACGTCGTTAAATTGATCGCGAACGGCCTGGTCGGTAGAGCCGGCGCGCAGCTGTTCCAGCAGCGAGTAAGCTTTCATCCCGTTACGGATACGCTCTTCATGCTGCACCATCAGATCTTTCAGGCCAGTCACCTGTTTGTCGACGGAGCGCGTGGCGATAATACCCAGAGCGTAAGGAATTTGAATGGCGAAGCGGTTTTCCTGCGCTTCCTGGTCAGGCACGCCGAACAGGGTAAACGCTGCCGGTGCCGGCTGGGTTTCCCATTCAGCTTCAATTGCGGCGAGTTTGGTTTTCTGCACGTCGCCCATTTCGTAACCGGATTCATCACCCAGAACAATAACGGACAGAATCGCGGCCATACCGAAGCTTGCTGCAATAGCAAAAGAACGCTTGGCGAACGCGAAGTCACGGCCGCGCAGCATATAGTAGGAGCTGATGCCCAGCACGAACATCGCGCCGCACACATAGCCAGACGCCACGGTGTGAACGAATTTAACCTGGGCAACCGGGTTCAGGACCAGCTCAGCGAAGCTGACCATCTCCATACGCATGGTTTCGAAGTTGAAATCAGATGCGATTGGGTTTTGCATCCAGCCGTTCGCCACCAGGATCCACAGTGCGGACAAGTTGGAGCCTAATGCCACCAGCCAGGTTACCGCCATATGCTGGACTTTACCCAGACGGTCCCAACCGAAGAAGAACAGACCTACAAAGGTGGATTCGAGGAAGAAGGCCATCAGACCTTCAATGGCCAGCGGCGCACCGAAAATATCCCCCACATAGTGGGAATAGTAAGACCAGTTTGTCCCGAACTGGAACTCCATGGTCAGACCGGTTGCCACGCCCAGCGCAAAGTTGATACCAAACAACTTGCCCCAGAACTTGGTCATATCTTTATAAATCTGTTTGCCGGAGAGGACGTAAACCGTTTCCATGATGGCCAGCAGGAACGCCATACCGAGCGTCAGCGGCACAAACAGGAAGTGGTACATCGCGGTCAAGGCAAACTGTAAGCGCGACAGTTCGACTACGTCTAACATTATGACTCCTTGCTCATCGCATGAAGACTCCGAGAGTGAACCCCGTTAGATAAGGATCCACACGCATGCCCCAATACAAAGTTATCTGCTTCCCTTCTTCGTTGCTTATTCTCTATATGAGGAAAAAGCAATGATGAAAGGTTACAAATACGTTAAGAAAAAACCAAATTGATCCCGTAAATATAATACGCTGCAAAACCCTTACAATAAACAGGTTTTTATTCAAACAGATTTACGTTTTTCGACGGCGATCAATTTATAGCAAAATTACCACTTTTCGGCCATTTTGATCGGGAACAATTTAACGCCTTTTTGAGCCTTTTTCCAAGGATTAAACATTGATTTAAATCAAAAACGGCCAGAGCTGTTAATGATGTTTCTTTGTGGTGCGGATAGTAAAAACCTTGTTAATGATATGTACATTTAAAGGCGTTGATGGTTATAAAAGCCAGAGGATAATATAAACAGTTGTGATTTTTATTAACGCGCGTGAAAAAACGCATTTTGCCGGAAGATAAACATATAATGTTATCTGCTTCACAGTATTTTTCTTTCGCTTTGCTACCTGCCGAAACGATTACATTTTATTCACTTTTAATAATCTTAAAATTAACACCCCTTCGTGACTATTTGATGAAATAAAGGCCGCAGGAATGCGGCCTTTATTTTATTTTGAGGCTTACCTTTCAATTTTTATGCTGAAGGTACGTGACTGGCCTGGCCGGAAAGACCCCGTAATGGCTGAGCCCTCTTCCCCTTGCGCCTTGTACACCTCATTCATGTCCGTTTCGCAACAGGCCTGGACCTCACGGTTCACAGACAAAGCCACGTCACAGGAGCGGGTCTCCGAAGGGTTGTACAGACGAAGAATCATCTCGTCACGATCCTCCGCTTTTTTCAGCACACTGAGTACGCATCCGTTAGGCGCCAGCGTTAGCAGGCTATAGCTACGGGGTGTGGTGAAAGAGGCACGGTTAAGCTTCATCGCATCCCACGGAATTTTGTTATAACAGTGCACTGGCGTTAACCACGACTTCGCCTGCTGCGCAACGCCAGCACTGACGGGCAAACCATTAAAACTGAACAGGCTAAAGCGACAGGTTAACTGGCCCCGCATCTGCGAATCAGGCACCGGCATTTTGATCCCGGACGGTCTGCCGGGGCGCAGCAGTAAATCTTCCTTCCCAAGCACCCCCACGCCGCGAAGCAACGTCAGGGCAAACGTTTTTTGACGCTCGCCAGTCACTTCAAATTCGCGTAACCCTTCGGTAAACAGCGCCATCCCGTTACGCCGTTCCTGGAGCACCGCGTAGTTAAGCAGATTCCACACCGGCAGCGGCGCTTCCTTCCAGCCCTCCTCCTGCCAGTTCGCCATCGCTTCATCCTGTACAGGTCGCGTCAGCGAACCGAACTGGGTATCAGCTAACACCGTGTCTGTGGTGAATGGCGTCGGGATCAACACCCGAACACGGTGGTCATCCGCGTGATTTCCGAGACGCGCCTCAATGTCGATACGTCGGCTGTTATGGCTGAGCGTGACCGTGAGTTCTGCCTCAAGCGTTCCCGTCTGCTGACGCGCAGAACGTTCAGCGAGATCCGCCGGCACCGCCATGCGGTGGCGGATCACCGCCCTGCTCTGCCAGACCTCGTGGATCACCTCAACCTCATGCTCGCCCTGCGCGGAAGTGAGTCTCCACTCTTCCCGTGAAGGCGAGTAGTCGTACTCATCGCCATCATCCGAGCTCTCTTCTATTTCCAGCGCGCGGTCATAGATAAGCCCGGACGCTTTATCGAGCAGACGCAGGGTGCCGTCGTCGTTTAACGTTATTTCCCAGAAAGCATTTTCCAGTAATGCCTCCGACGTTGTTTCTGGCGCCAGCAGCTTGCCAGCCACGTGCGGCTCGATATAGAGCGTGCGGTAACCCATTGATGGCAGGATCTGGTTGAGCTGGATATCAAACTCCATAAAGGGATCGTAGTTGCCGTAATGCACAATCTGCCGGTCTATTAAGCCGGGGTCGATTTCACGCGCGCTGCGCAGGCAGTAAGGGATTTCATTCCCCCTATCGTCCAGCAGGCGGAACTGGCTGGCGCGCAGACGTATCGTAGTGTTAATCACTTCCTCACGCGGCCAGGGCGTGAGGTTAAACATCACCAGTTTGTCTTCCTCGCACTGCGGCATGTTGTCGACAATCTTGCGCATATAGAAGCATGTCAGGTTATCGGCCATGTCTTCCGCCAGCTCGAAGCGTGACATCACCTCACGATGCACTTTGTCACTACAGCAGCAGCCGATACTGTCATGGGCGTGATTCTTGAGGATCTCTTTCCACATTTTTTCCAGCAAGCCGTGGTGATACTCAAAGCCCAGCGTCCAGGCAAGCGTGGCCAGCGGCTCAAGGACATTGACGATTTTATGCTCTATCCGGGCGTGGGCGATTTTGATGTCCATTCGCGTGGAGCCTATTGTCCGGTGCACCCGCATATATTTACCGTCAATAAACTCTCCTTTCAGCGTCGCCAGTTCATCGCGGTGCTCGTCAATGTGGTCAAACACCTCCTCGAAGCGGCTCATCACAAACTGACGCTGCGGATAGATTTCGCGCAGCTTATCCATCACCGCAAAGATGTTCTGCTGGAGCGGCATCTGATCATGGCCGTTAGGCAGCAAAATTTCTTTCGTCACGGAGGCTTTTTCCAGCACCTCGAAGTACGTGTCGAGCCGTTTGCGCAGCCCGGCCTCATCCTCCGGTAAGTACTTACCAATCGCGTAGCCCAGCGGTAGCACCTGTGCCGTCACTTCACTGCCGTCCTGACTTTGCCAGAGAAATTCGGTTTTATCGGTACCATGCCGCTCGGAACACCCGCGCCAGAACATGGTGCGCGTGATGCCAAAACCGTTGTAAATGTGTGGCAGCTGGGAAGACATGCCGAAGGAGTCCGGCAGATAGCCAATTTTCATCGGCTCGCCAAAGGCCAGACAGTCGCGAATGCCGTACATCAGATTTCGGACAATCGACTCGCCGGAGACAAGTGTGGTGTCCGTCTGGGTATACCACGGCCCGATAATCAGCTTCCCGGCCGCCACCAGCGCCTTCACGCGTGGCCTGTTTTCCGGTTTCACGGCAAAATAATCTTCCAGCACCGCCGTCTGGCCGTCGAGAACGTAGTATTTATATTCTGCGTCCTGCTCAAGACGGGTAAGGATCTCTTCCATATTATTGACCAAAAGAATACGTGACGCTTCGGTGGTGAAGTACCACTCCCGGTCCCAGTGCATATGTGGCGTGATATGAACGCGAGATACAGCTTTCATCTTCGTTTCCTGTCAGTGCGTGTTTAGGATGTTATGTCTTCAGTCACGTAGGTGCCGCTCTTCACGGCCTGGCGTCGCCAGAGGAGTAAAATGAGCGTAGAGATTGCGGCGCCAATCAGCGCGGCGCCAAACCAGCCGGCAGCGGCCAGCACGCCGCCCAGCCCGGCATCATGCAGTAAGAAGAGAGAGAAAATGCCCGCGCCCGGGGTGGATAGCCCAATCCCCATCGCCCCGACAATCGCTCCGGTCGCCATTGACCCCAGAACAAATGAGCCGATGACCCGCAACGGATCCTCGATAGCCATCGGAATTGCTCCTTCGGTGATGCCCGCCAGCCCCAGCAGCCAGGTGGACTTGCCGGTTTCAATTTCGAACTGTTTGAACAGGTTCGGAGCCAGCATCGTTGATGCCGTCACGGTAAAGGCCGATACCATTTTGACGGAGGCAAAAATCGCATAAGGCCCGTATACGCCATTGGCCATCGCCCCCAGACAGAACGCGTAAGAGGCTTTGTTGACCGGACCGCCCAGATCGAACGAGCACATAAAGCCCAGGATCGCCCCCAGCAGCAGCGCGTTCGCGCCGGACAGACCGTTAAGCCAGGCGGTGAGGGCGTTATTGATCCAGGCCACCGGTTCGCCGATCACAAACAGCATCAGGCTGCCTGCGCCCAGCACGCCAATCACCGGATAAAGATAAAAGGTCAGAAAGCCGTTGTAGCGGCTACTCAGCCGGATGTGGTTTTTCACCCAGCGCATCAGGTAGCCCGCAATCAGCCCGCCGACGATGGCCCCCAGAAAGCCGGAGCCGATCATATTGGCGGCAAGACCCGCCGCAAAGCCTGGCGTTAGCGCAGGTTTATCCGCCAGCGAGTAAGCGGTGTAGGCCGCCAGAACAGGCACCATCAGAATACCGAGCATCCCGCCGCCCAGTTTGCGGTACATCCACAGCCACGAATTTTCCTGATCGAACAGATGCTGCAAGCCCAGGATTTGCGCCAGCAGTACCGACACGGCCAGCACCGTGCCGCCAGCGACAATCAGCGGCACCGCAAAGGAGATACCGCTGAGGAGCGCCTGCTTGAGTTCGGTTTTAACGCACTTTTTCGCGTCCGTGTCGACGTGCGCAGGACGCGCATCGGATACAGGCTGTAGCGCCAGCGCACGCTCAATGAGCGCTTCCGCATGGCGCAAGGGTTCCGCGACGGGCACGGAAATGGCAGGGATACCCTGAAAACGCTCGCGCTCTTTAATCGCCACTTCCGCCGCGAAGATACACGCTTTTGCCTCCTGCAACTGCTGCGCGGTGATGCGCCCCTCAATACCGTTTGCCCCCTGCTTTTCGACCACTACATTGACGCCGAGCTTACGTCCCGCTTTTTCGAGATATTCCGCTGCCATGTAGGTATGGGCGATCCCGGCCGGACAGGCGGTAACGCAGACGATCGTCGGGGCATTCTCTGCGACGGCGGTTTCTTGCGCCTCAGGCGCCGTTTCCAGCGCAGCAAGCACCGCTTCCGCGCTGGTCGCCGTCATCACGCGCGCCCTGAGATCGTCATCCGCCAGGCGAGACGTCAGTTCCGTTAGGACCTGAATATGCGTTGACCCCGCTTGTGCGGGAGGAATGGCGAGCAAAAAAATCAGCTCGACCTCCTCCGGTCCGTCCACGCCTTCCCAGGCCAGCGGCTCACACAGTGTGGCCACGGCAAAAGCCGCTTCCTTTACCGCCGCTGATTTACCATGAGGTACGGCCAGTCCCTCGCCCAGCGCCGTCGGGCCAAGCGATTCGCGATGGAAAACCTCTGCCAGAAACGTATCGGCGTCGGCTATTTTGCCCAACGCTACCAGCCGCGTCGCAAGCTGACGGATTGCCTCATCACGGCTGGTAAACTGCGCCTGCACGCAGACAGCACGGGGGTCGGTCAGAGTCGTCAGGTTCATAAAGATCCTCCCCTATCCAAAGTTTTTGTCTGGGGAGGATTGTGGCAGAGCCAATAATACATTTATGTGATCATTTTCACTAACACCGAAATTTGTATCTTATTTGTATTATTTACAAATCAGACACTGAAGGCATAATTCCCTGAAAAGGTATTAAATAGGCGTGACCCAATGGGCAATAAACCGATGTACCGGCAGATCGCCGATGCGTTCCGCGAGAAAATTAATGCCGGTGAGTTAAAACCTGGCGACGCGCTGCCGACAGAATCCAGCCTTCAGGAGGCGTTTAGCGTCAGCCGTGTCACCGTGCGGCAGGCGTTGAAGCTGCTCGCCGACGAGCAGATCATCGAAAGCATTCAGGGCAGCGGCTCGTATGTAAAAGAGGAGCGGGTGAATTACGATATTTATCAGCTTACCGGCTTTTACGAAAAACTGGCGGATCGCAACGTTGATACGCACAGCGACGTCAGCGTCTTCGAAGTGGTGAAAGCCGATGAGCGGCTCGCGGCAAAACTGGCGCTCAATCCAAATGATAAGGTCTGGCACGTCAAGCGCGTACGCTTCATCAGGGAAAAGCCGGTGAATCTGGAAGAGACATGGATGCCGCTGGCGATGTTCCCCGACCTCACCTGGGAAGTGATGGAACAGTCGAAATACCATTACATTGAGCAGATCAAAAAGATGGTTATCGATCGCAGCGAGCAGGAGCTGGTGCCAGTCATGCCATCGGACGAGGCGATTGCCGCCCTGGCGCTCGATCCGGCAAAACCGATTCTGGAAAAAGTCTCCCGTGGCTTTCTGAAAGACGGCCGGATATTTGAATACAGTCGCAACGTGTTTAACTCCGACGACTATAAATTCACTCTGGTGGCTAAACGCAGACAATAAAAAAAGGCCGCTTTACAGCGGCCAACCATGTCGAAACGGACATTTTTTTATACTTCAACGCGCCCCATACGGGGAGCAGAGAGGACTTACTTAATGATGGATTTCAGTGCTTCACCGATATCCGCCAGGCTGCGAACGGTTTTCACGCCTGCGGCTTCCAGTGCTGCGAATTTCTCATCAGCCGTACCTTTACCGCCTGCGATAATCGCGCCCGCGTGACCCATACGTTTGCCTTTCGGCGCGGTCACACCCGCGATGTAACCCACCACCGGCTTGGTCACATGATCTTTGATGTAAGCAGCCGCTTCTTCTTCCGCGCTACCACCGATCTCACCGATCATCACGATCGCTTCGGTCTGTGGATCTTCCTGGAACAGCTTCAGGATGTCGATGAAGTTAGAGCCCGGGATCGGGTCACCGCCGATGCCCACGCAGGTGGACTGGCCGAAACCGTAGTCGGTGGTCTGCTTAACCGCTTCATAGGTCAGGGTACCGGAACGGGACACAATGCCCACTTTGCCTGGGCGATGAATGTGGCCCGGCATGATGCCGATTTTGCATTCGCCCGGGGTGATAACGCCTGGGCAGTTCGGGCCGATCATGCGCACGCCTGCTTCGTCCAGCTTCACCTTCACGGTCAGCATATCCAGCGTCGGGATACCTTCGGTGATGGTGATGATCAGCTTAATGCCTGCGTCGATCGCTTCCAGAATAGAGTCTTTGCAGAACGGCGCCGGAACGTAGATCACGGTCGCGGTTGCGCCCGTCGCTTCTACGGCTTCACGCACGGTGTTGAACACCGGCAGGCCCAGGTGGGTGGTGCCGCCTTTACCTGGCGTTACGCCGCCTACCATCTGCGTACCGTAGGCAATTGCCTGTTCGGAGTGGAAAGTCCCCTGGCTACCGGTGAAGCCCTGGCAGATAACCTTGGTATCTTTATTAATTAAAACGGACATTATTTCCCCTCCACTGCGGCAACAACCTGCTGAGCTGCATCCGTCAGACTTTTCGCTGCAATAATATTCAGGCCGCTGTCAGCCAGTTTTTTCGCGCCGAGTTCAGCGTTGTTCCCTTCCAGACGTACAACAACCGGAACGTTAACGCCTACTTCTTCTACCGCGCCGATAATACCGTCGGCGATCAGGTCGCAACGGACGATGCCGCCGAAGATGTTAACCAGAACGGCCTTCACGTTGTCGTCGGAGAGAATGATTTTGAACGCTTCGGTTACGCGCTCTTTGGTTGCGCCACCGCCCACGTCGAGGAAGTTCGCTGGCTCACCGCCGTGCAGCTTAACGATGTCCATGGTGCCCATTGCCAGACCCGCACCGTTAACCATGCAGCCGATGTTGCCATCCAGCGCCACGTAGTTCAGTTCCCACTGTGCAGCCTGCGCTTCACGCGGATCTTCCTGAGACTGGTCGCGCATTTCGCGCAGATCGGACTGGCGGAACAGCGCGTTGCCGTCAGCGCCCAGCTTGCCGTCGAGGCAGATCAGGTCGCCCTGGGTGGTGATCACCAGCGGGTTGATCTCGATCAGCGCCAGATCGCGCTCCAGGAAGATGGTCGCCAGACCCATGAAGATCTTGGTGAACTGCTGAACCAGTTTGCCTTCCAGACCCAGTTTGAACGCCAGCTCACGACCCTGGTAAGGCATTGGGCCCGCCAGCGGATCGATAGCCACTTTGTGGATCAGGTGCGGGGTCTCTTCCGCCACTTTTTCGATTTCCACACCGCCTTCGGTAGACGCCATGAACACCACGCGACGGGAGCTACGGTCTACGACTGCGCCGAGGTACAGTTCTTTCGCGATGTCGGTCGCCGCTTCAACCAGGATCTGGTTAACCGGCTGGCCGTTCGCATCTGTCTGGTAGGTTACCAGACGCTTGCCGAGCCAATGTTCAGCAAACGCACGGATCTCTTCTTTGCTCTTAACAACCTTCACACCGCCCGCTTTACCACGGCCACCAGCGTGAACCTGACATTTAACTACCCACGGGCCGGCACCGATTTTAGACGCGGCTTCTTCTGCTTCACGCGGGGTAGTACAGGCATAACCCACCGGAGCCGGTAAGCCATACCGGGCAAACAGCTGTTTGGCCTGATATTCATGTAAGTTCATGTGTTCTATCCATCCTTCAGGTAATCGTTAGGTAGTGCTTTTGTAGGCCCGGCAACCAACGCGCCGCCGGGCAAGACTGCAAAAACTAGACGTCCAGCAGCAGACGCGTTGGATCTTCCAGCAGCTCTTTAATGGCAACCAGGAAGCCTACGGACTCGCGGCCGTCGATCAGGCGGTGATCATAAGAGAGCGCCAGGTACATCATCGGCAGGATCTCCACTTTACCGTCTACCGCCATTGGACGATCTTTAATGGCGTGCATACCCAGGATCGCGCTCTGCGGCGGGTTGATGATCGGGGTAGACATCAGCGAGCCGAACACACCGCCGTTGGTAATGGTGAAGTTACCGCCGGTCAGGTCCTCAACGGTCAGCTTGCCGTCGCGGCCTTTCACGGCCAGCTCTTTGATTTTCTTCTCAATGTCAGCCATACCCAGGGTATCTACGTCACGCAGAACCGGGGTCACCAGGCCGCGTGGAGTAGAAACCGCCATGCTGACATCGAAGTAGTTGTGGTAAACCACGTCATCGCCATCGATAGACGCGTTCACTTCCGGGTAGCGTTTCAGCGCTTCAACTACCGCTTTCACGTAGAAGGACATGAAGCCCAGACGGATACCGTGACGTTTTTCAAACGCGTCACCGTACTGCTTGCGCAGGTCCATGATTGGTTTCATGTTGACTTCGTTGAAGGTAGTCAGCATCGCGGTGGAATTTTTCGCTTCCAGCAGACGCTCGGCCACGCGCTTACGCAGGCGGGTCATCGGCACGCGTTTTTCGCTACGTGCGCCCAGAGCGGGCTGTGCCGCTGGTGCTGCCGCAGGGGCTTTCGCTTCCGCTTTCGCCTCAGAAGGCGCTTTTGCCAGATGCTTGTCGATGTCTTCGCGCGTCAGACGGCCACCCACGCCGGTGCCTTTGATGGCTGCCGGATCGAGGCTGTGCTCAGCCAGCAGGCGACGGATCGCCGGGCTGAGCGCGTCGTTGGTCTGATCGGACAGAGACGCCTGCTGGCGCTGGGCCGGGGTAGACGCTTTTTCTTCAGATTTGGCGCTGGACTCTTTGCCCGCGCTATTGCCTTCACGCAGGCGCCCCAGGATCTGGCGAGAAGTGACGGTCGTACCTTCATCTTCCAGGACTGCATCCAGAATGCCATCCGCTGAAGCCGGTACTTCCAGTACCACTTTGTCAGTTTCGATTTCTACCAGCACTTCGTCACGGGTTACCGCGTCGCCTGGTTTTTTGTGCCAGGTGGCGACGGTTGCATCTGCTACGGACTCAGGCAGGTCGGGAACAAGAATATCTACGCTACTCATTATGTATCCTTTAATTAATCGACGTTCAGCGCGTCATTGACCAGATCTTGTTGCTGCTTCTGGTGAACGGACATATACCCTACCGCCGGAGAGGCGGAGGCCGGGCGACCTGCATAACGCAGGGCAGACCCAAATGGAATCACTTCACGGAAATGATGCTGGCTGCAATACCATGCGCCCTGGTTGAGCGGCTCTTCCTGGCACCAGACAAAATCATGAACGTGAGCGTACTGTTTCAGCACTTCCTGCATCGCCTGATGCGGGAACGGATAAAGCTGTTCGATACGCACGATGGCGACATCTTTCTGATCGTTCTTACGGCGCTGTTCCAGCAGGTCGTAATAAACCTTACCAGAACACATTACGACACGCTTAACGGCCTGCGGATCCAGCTCGTCAATTTCACCGATGGCCGGCAGGAAGGTGCCGTTTGCCAGCTCTTCCAGGCTGGAGACCGCCAGTGGATGACGCAGCAGGGATTTTGGCGACATGACTACCAGCGGACGGCGCATACCGCGCAGCGCCTGACGACGCAGCATGTGGTAAACCTGAGCTGGGGTCGACGGCACGCAAACCTGCATGTTCTGCTCGGCGCAGAGTTGCAGATAACGCTCCAGACGCGCGGAGGAGTGCTCCGGCCCTTGTCCTTCATAGCCGTGCGGCAGCAGCATCACCAGACCGCACATACGGCCCCACTTCTGCTCACCGGAGGAGATGAACTGGTCGATAACCACCTGCGCACCGTTGGCGAAGTCACCGAACTGCGCTTCCCAGATTGTCAGGGTGCGGGGTTCTGCGGTGGCATAGCCGTATTCGAAGGCCAGAACCGCTTCTTCTGACAGCACGGAGTCCCAGACCTTGAACTGGCCCTGACCGTTATGCACGTGCTGAAGCGGAGTATACGTTGAACCGTTAGACTGGTTATGCACAACCGCGTGACGGTGGAAGAAGGTGCCACGACCCGCATCTTCACCGGACAGACGAACCGGAATACCTTCGTCAACCAGCGTCGCATAGGCCAGCGTTTCCGCCCCGCCCCAGTCGAACAGCTTCTCACCCGCCGCCATGGCCTGGCGATCGCCATAGATCTTGGCCACGCGGGACTGCATCTCGATCGCTTCCGGCACGGTGCTGATGCGTTTAGCCAGCTCCTGCAAACGCTTCATCTCAACCTTGTTCGGGTAGCTCTCGTCCCACTCGTGGTTGAGGTACGGCGACCAGGTAAAGGAGTACATGTTCATTGGACGCAGCTCTTTGACCACGCATTCACCCGCGTCCAGCGCGTCGCGATAAAGATTGACCATTTCGGTCGCATCTTCAAGCGTCGCCACTTTTTCGCTTTCCAGCTTGTCAGCATAGATTTTACGCGGCGTCGGATGTTTTTTGATTTTCTGGTACATCAGCGGCTGGGTTGCACTTGGCTCATCCGCTTCGTTGTGGCCGTGACGGCGGTAGCAGAAGAGGTCAATGAACACGTCGCGCTTGAAGGTGTTACGGAAGTCCAGCGCCAGACGGGTAACGAAAGCAACGGCTTCAGGGTCATCCGCGTTAACGTGGAAAATTGGCGCCTGAACCATTTTACCGATGTCGGTGCAGTACGGGGTGGAACGCGCATCCAGCGGGTTAGAGGTGGTGAAGCCCACCTGGTTGTTGATTACGATGCGAACGGTACCGCCCACTTCATAACCACGCGCTTTCGACATGTTCAGGGTTTCCTGAACCACGCCCTGCCCTGTGACCGCCGCATCACCGTGAATGGTGATTGGCAGCACTTTATTGCTGCTCGGCTCGTCCAGACGATCCAGACGCGCACGCACGGAACCGATAACCACCGGGCTAACGATTTCCAGGTGCGACGGGTTAAATGCCAGCGCCAGGTGAACCTGACCGCCCTCGGTTTCGATATCCGACGAGAAGCCCATGTGGTACTTCACGTCACCGGTGCCGAGGTGCTCTTTATGTTTACCCGCAAATTCGTCGAACAGATCCTGCGGCTTTTTACCCAGCACGTTAACCAGCACGTTAAGGCGTCCACGGTGCGCCATGCCCAGCACCACTTCGCGCGTACCGCTCTTACCGGCATGACGAATCAGCTCTTTCAGCATCGGGACTAACGCATCGCCGCCCTCCAGTGAGAAGCGTTTTGCGCCAGGGAATTTTGCGCCCAGATAGCGCTCAAGGCCTTCCGCTGCGGTCAGTTCGCTGAGGAAACGTTTTTTCTCTTCTGCTGAGAAATTCGCGTGGCCTGCCACGGATTCGATACGCTGCTGGATCCAGCGTTTCTCTTCGGTGGAGGTAATGTGCATATATTCCGCGCCGATGGAGCCGCAGTAGGTTTGCTTGAGCGCGTCAATCAGATCGCCCAGCTTCATCGTGTCTTTGCCGATGGCAAAAGAACCTACGTTAAAGCTTTCCTGGAAATCGGCCTCGGTCAGATCGTGATAAGCCGGATCGAGATCCGCTACACGTTCCTGCTGCCACAGTCCCAGCGGATCGAGATTCGCATGCTGGTGACCACGGAAGCGATAAGCGTTGATAAGTTGCAGGACTTTTACCTGCTTCGCATTGGTGTCAGGGTCGGAAATCGCAGAAGAGTAACGTGAGGCATCCTTCGCCAGACGACGGAAATAATCACGTGTTTTTGAATGGAATTGATCCGGTTTGACCCCTGTACCAGGCAACTGCTGGAACATGGAACGCCAGTTTGCGTCCACTGAGTCAGGATCGGTTAAGAAGTCTTCATAGAGCTGTTCTATCCAGCTCTGGTTTGAACCAGAGAGGTAAGAAGAGTCCAGCCAGGCTTTCATTGCGCCGTTCTGCATCGTGATCCCTTAAGCATTTTTATGCTTACTTTCGCCGTAGAAACTACCACGCACACCACGTGTACGTGCCGGGGTTCACCTGCGAGCTCTTTTCATTTGGCCCGCGAAGGAACCTTTAGAAACTGTCTAAACTTCAGGGCAGTTTTTAAAGGTTTCTGCAATCTGTCCCCTCTCCCTTTGGGAGAGGGTTAGGGTGAGGGGAACAGCGCTCCCCTCTCACTACTTACGCACTGCGCTGCAACAACATCGACTTAATATGACCGATGGCGCGCGTTGGGTTCAGCCCCTTAGGACACACACTGACGCAGTTCATGATGCTATGGCAGCGGAATACGCTGAAAGCGTCACTTAGCCCTTCCAGACGATTCTCGGTTTCGGTATCGCGGCTGTCGATCAGGAAGCGATAGGCAGCCAGCAGACCCGCAGGGCCGATAAATTTATCCGGATTCCACCAGAACGACGGGCATGACGTTGAACAGCATGCACAGAGAATACACTCGTACAACCCATCGAGTTTTTCACGCTGCTCAGGAGACTGTAAGTGCTCGCGAGCGGGTGGATTTTTCCCATTATTCAATAAGTAAGGCTTAATCTTCTCATATTGTGCATAGAATTGCCCCATGTCCACTACCAAATCACGCACGACCGGCAGGCCAGGCAGAGGACGGATAACAATTTTCTGGCCAGGGCGGTTTAGCGCTGAAATTGGCGTGATGCAGGCCAGGCCATTTTTGCCGTTCATGTTCACACCGTCAGAACCACACACCCCTTCACGGCAGGAGCGGCGGAACGACAGCGTAGGATCTTTCTCTTTCAGCTGGATTAAGGCATCCAGCAGCATCATGTCGCGACCTTCTTCCGCTTCGAGGGTGTAATCCTGCATACGCGGAGCATCGTCTACATCCGGGTTATAACGATAAACTGAGAATTCGAGTTTCATTATCCTGTCTCCGCATTAGTAAGTACGAATCTTCGGCGGGAACGCCGGACGCAGTTTCGGTTCCATATTAACGCTACGACGCGTCATGGTTTCCGACTCTGGCAGATACAGGGAATGGCACAGCCAGTTTTCGTCATCACGATCCGGGAAGTCGAAGCGGCTATGGGCGCCACGGCTTTCGGTACGGAAGTTTGCCGACATTGCAGTGGCGAACGCGGTTTCCATCAGGTTATCCAGCTCAAGGCACTCAACGCGCTGGGTGTTGAACTCGCTGGAGGTATCGTCCAGACGGGCATTCTTCAGACGCTCGCGAATCGCTTTCAGCTGCTCAAGCCCTTTGGCCATCGCGTCGCCTTCACGGAATACCGAGAAGTTGTGCTGCATACACTCTTGCAGCGCTTTACGAATTTCCACCGGATCTTCGCCGTTACGGTTGCCGTTCCAGCGGTTGAGGCGCTCAAGAGAGGCATCGATTTCGTCGTCGGTCGCATCACGCAGCGCGCCCTGCTCGGCAATAGATTCCTGGAGATGCAGCCCCACCGCACGACCAAATACCACCAGGTCCAGCAGGGAGTTGCCGCCCAGACGGTTTGCGCCGTGCACGGATACGCAGGCTATTTCGCCTACCGCGAACAGGCCTGGGATGACCACGTCTTCGCCCTGCTCGTTCACGGTCAGCGCCTGACCGGTCACTTTGGTCGGAATACCGCCCATCATGTAGTGACAGGTTGGGATAACCGGAATTGGCTCTTTCACCGGGTCGACGTGCGCGAAGGTGCGGGACAGCTCCAGAATGCCCGGCAGACGGGATTCCAGCACTTCTTTACCCAGATGGTCGAGTTTCAGCTTCGCGTGTGGACCCCAAGGGCCGTCACAGCCGCGGCCTTCACGAATTTCGATCATGATGGAACGCGCCACCACGTCACGGCCCGCCAGGTCTTTCGCGTTTGGCGCATAACGCTCCATGAAGCGCTCGCCATGTTTGTTCAGCAGGTAGCCACCTTCACCACGGCAGCCTTCTGTCACCAGTACGCCCGCACCGGCGATACCGGTTGGGTGGAACTGCCACATCTCCATGTCTTGCACCGGCACGCCCGCGCGGATAGCCATACCGACACCGTCACCGGTGTTGATGTGGGCGTTGGTGGTGGACTGGTAAATACGGCCTGCACCGCCGGTCGCCAGCACCGTAGCGCGGGCTTTGAAGTAGACCACTTCACCAGTTTCGATGCACAGGGCGGTACAACCCACCACGGCGCCATCGGCGTTTTTCACCAGATCCAGCGCATACCACTCGGAGAAGATGGTGGTGTGGTTTTTCAGGTTCTGCTGATATAGCGTGTGCAGCAGCGCGTGGCCGGTACGGTCAGCCGCCGCTGCGGTACGTGCCGCCTGCTCGCCGCCGAAGTTTTTCGACTGGCCGCCAAACGGACGCTGATAGATGGTGCCATTTTCCAGACGGGAGAACGGCAGACCCATGTGGTCCAGCTCCAGAATCGCTTCCGGGCCGGTTTTACACATATATTCGATGGCATCCTGGTCACCGATGTAATCGGAACCTTTTACCGTATCGTACATGTGCCATTCCCAGTTATCTTCATGGGAATTACCCAGCGCAACGGTGATACCGCCCTGCGCAGACACTGTGTGGGAACGGGTCGGGAATACTTTAGAGAGCAGCGCACAGGTCTGGCCGCTCTGGGAAATTTGCAGTGCGGCGCGCATACCTGCGCCACCCGCACCAATCACAACAGCATCAAATTCTCTGACTGGCAGTTTCATTACACACCCCACACCACAACAAATCCATAAATGACGTAAACCAGCAGAGCAACAACAATAATCAGTTGCAGCGGAAGGCGAATCGCCAGCGGTTTAACGTAATCGGTCAACACCTGCCACATGCCAATCCAGGCATGAATAAGGATGGAGAACAGGGCCAGCAGGGTGAACACTTTGGTGAAGGCCGATCCGAAGAAACCACTCCAGATTTCCCACGTCAGCGTTCCGCTGGTCGCGAAGAAACCGATCATATAGATGATGTAAAGGGTGAGAACGATGGCGGTAGCACGGACCAGGATGAAGTCATGTACGCCGTTGCGTCCTAATGCGGAGGCGTTGCTTACCATACGAGAACTCCTGCGAGAAGTGAAAGCACGACAGTGATCACAAATGAAATGTTAGCGGTACGTTTACCGGCCTCGAACGTCTCTTCCAGGTAGCCAAAGTCCATCAGCATATGGCGAACGCCACCAACCACGTGATAGGCCAGCGCGGTCAGAATGCCCCACATGATAAATTTCACGAAGAAGCTGTTCATGATGGCTGAGGCCTGGAGGAATCCTTCAGGGGATGAGAGGCTGGTTCCCAGTAACCACAGCAAGATACCGACCGCCACAAACGTAATCACACCAGAAACACGGTGCAGAATGGACGCTATTGCTGTTACAGGGAATCGGATCGTTTTGAGATCCAGATTGACAGGTCTTTGTTTTTTCACATTTCTTATCATGAATAACGCCCACATGCTGTTCTTATTGTTTCCTTCCTCCGGACTGCGATGCGGGTCAGACAGCGTTCCTTTTCTATAACTGCGCGTCATGCAAAACATTGCTTCCAAATGCTAAAACGACACGTTACAACGCTGGGTGGCTCGGGATTGCAGGGTGTTCCGGAGACCTGGCGGCAGTATAGGCCGTTCACAAAATCATTACAATTAACCTACATACAGTTTGTTGGGTTTTCTCTGGAACAGTGATCGGGGTCACGATAACAACATCTTTTTAAATTTTAATCATCTGATTTGACAAATGTTAAACAATATTGTTACAAACGTCATCAGAAAAGGCATATAATGCGCAAAAGTTATGAGGTCTCTCTTTCACCTGACAAATAGTTATGTAACAGTGTGATGGTATTGACCGAAGTTATCAGGACAGTTATTAGTGATATACAGGTTTGAATAATTCGGACTGCAAAAACGCTGATTTGCTGTTGTTTCACTGATATTTCATTCGTTTACCTGCAAGGCGCCATAGCTCTGTACCCTGGTTTCTCCTCGTGAGCTGAGCGGTAAGCCAAATAACAATCTGGTAACGATGATTAACAGCTGAAAGCAAATCCGGTAAAGCGCAGTCTTAAGCATAAGGCGCTAAGGAGACCGTAAATGGCTGATACAAAGGCAAAACTCACCCTAAATGGTGATGATGCTATTGAACTGGATGTGCTAAAAGGCACACTCGGTCAGGATGTTATTGATATCCGTACGCTGGGTTCCAAAGGGGTATTCACCTTTGACCCTGGATTCACCTCCACCGCATCTTGCGAATCCAAAATCACCTACATTGACGGTGACGAAGGTATCCTGCTCCATCGCGGCTTCCCCATCGATCAGTTAGCCACCGAATCCAACTATCTGGAAGTGTGCTACATCCTGCTGAACGGCGAAAAACCGACGCAGGCTCAATACGATGAATTTAAAACCACCGTGACCCGTCACACCATGATCCATGAGCAGATTACCCGTCTGTTCCATGCGTTCCGTCGTGACTCTCATCCGATGGCGGTTATGTGCGGTATTACCGGTGCGCTGGCGGCGTTCTACCACGATTCTCTGGACGTGAATAACCCACGTCACCGTGATATTGCGGCGTTCCGTCTGCTCTCCAAAATGCCTACCATGGCGGCGATGTGTTACAAATACTCTATCGGTCAGCCGTTTGTGTATCCACGCAACGACCTCTCCTACGCGGGTAACTTCCTGCGCATGATGTTCTCCACGCCGTGCGAAGAGTATGAAGTGAACCCGGTGCTGGAACGCGCGATGGACCGTATTCTGATCCTGCACGCTGACCACGAACAGAACGCCTCGACCTCTACCGTCCGTACCGCAGGCTCTTCCGGCGCGAACCCGTTCGCCTGTATCGCTGCGGGTATCGCCTCCCTGTGGGGACCGGCGCACGGCGGCGCGAACGAAGCAGCACTGAAGATGCTGGAAGAGATCAGCTCCGTTGAGCATATTCCTGAGTTCGTGCGCCGCGCGAAAGACAAGAATGACTCCTTCCGTCTGATGGGCTTCGGTCATCGTGTTTACAAAAACTACGACCCTCGCGCGACCGTCATGCGTGAGACCTGCCACGAAGTGCTGAAAGAGCTGGGCACCAAAGATGATCTGCTGGAAGTGGCGATGGAGCTGGAACACATCGCACTGAACGACCCGTACTTCATCGAGAAGAAACTCTACCCGAACGTCGATTTCTACTCTGGCATTATTCTGAAAGCGATGGGCATTCCGTCTTCCATGTTCACCGTGATCTTCGCCATGGCGCGTACCGTGGGCTGGATTGCGCACTGGAACGAAATGCACAGCGAAGGCATGAAAATCGCCCGTCCTCGTCAGCTGTATACCGGCTACGAGCAGCGTGATTTTAAGTCTGACCTGAAGCGCTAAAAGTTAAGCCCGGTGGCGCTACCGCTTACCGGGCCTACAAATGCGAAACATAGGCCGGGTAAGGCGTAGCCGCCACCCGGCTTTTTTATTTTTGACAATGTGGACACCAGTAAAAGGGTCTCGAAGAGAGCATAATCCTGTCGATAATCCCGCCGCACCGCTCACACTTTTTACCCGCCCGATGAAACACCTTGAAGCGAAACAACGCCCCGTGATGCTTGTTCTCATCCACCATGCCGCGCGTGTTGTACGACAGCCGCGGGATGTCCAGCAGCGCGTGGGACAGCGCCTCCAGCTGTTCATCGCTCAGCTGAGAAGCTTTGTGCTGCGGTGCCAGCCCGACTTCCCAGAGGATCTCCACCCGCAGGTAGTTTCCCAGCCCTGCCAGAAATGCCTGATCGAGCAACAGCCCGGAAAACTGCCGGTTGCGGAATGTGGGCGATAGCAGTCGGGTCTTCACATCGCTCGCCGTCAGGCGCATATCCAGCACGTCCGGCCCAACCCGCTGTAAGAACGGATGCGTGAGCAACTGCTCTGGCGTTAACATTTCGATATCAGAGGCGCTGTAGAGCAGGATCGCCTTATCCGCCGTTTGTAGCCGCACTCGCAGCACGCGGGTCGTTTGCGGCTGCTCGTCCGCCTCCACCACCCGCCAGACGCCGTAAAGCTGATTATGGCTGTATAACGTCAGGTTATGGGAAAAGTGGGTGAGTAACGCTTTGCCGCGCGTTTCAATGTGGGTCACCGTCTGCCCACCAGCTGCGATTCAAACGGCTTGAGTTGAGGAAAGGCAAACCAGACGTGTGTCAGAGGTTTGCCCTTTATCGCCGCCTCCAGGCTATCCGCCGCGCGGCGGATCTCCGGACCTTCTGGCATGTTATTGTCCTTTCATGATTATTCTGCGCTGACAACAATGCCCTCTTCCGAGAACGCCGCCCGCAGACGTCGCGCAAACTGGAGCGCATGCTCGCCGTCACCGTGTAAGCACACCGTATCAGCCTGAACGTTTGCCGTTGTACCCTCCGTTGAAGTTACTCGCCCGAAGCGCACCATCTCCAGCGTCTGCGCCAGCGCTTTACCTTCGTCGGTGATCAGCGCACCGGCCTGCGTGCGCGGAACCAGGCTGCCGTCCGGCAGGTATCCCCGATCGGCAAACACTTCCTGCCGCGTACTCAGCCCCAGCCGTTCGCCGGCACGAATAAGCTCGCTGCCCGCCAGGCCCACCAGCACCAGACGCGGATTGCAGTCCCGTACCGCGCGGGCAATGGCATCCGCCAGCACCGGATCTTTCGCCGCCTGGTTATAGAGCATGCCGTGCGGCTTGACGTGGCGCAACACGCCATTCTCAGCGCGCACTATCGCCTCCAGCGCGCCGATCTGGTAGAGCATTTGCGCGTAAACCGTCTCAGGCGGCAGATCCATCGCCGTGCGGCCAAAGTTTTCCCGGTCCGGAAAGCTGGGGTGAGCGCCTATCGCCACGCCGTTTTTCATGGCATTGCGCACGCTCGCCAGCATGGTCTGCCCATCGCCGGCATGAAACCCGCAGGCGATATTCACCGAGGAGACCAGCGTCATCAGCGCCGCATCGGCGCTGCTGCCCTCTCCCAGATCGGCGTTTAAATCAATCTTTACCATCGAGCCTCCACGCCAGCTGTTCGAGATAACGCTGCTGATCCTGCCGGGCTTTCAGTGCCTCCTCCAGCGAACACTGCACAAAATGAATTGGCTGACCGAGAGGAATTTGCGCCAGATGGTAGCGATCCGCTTCGATAATGCAGGCAATACGCGGATATCCTCCCGTGGTTTGCGCATCGTTCATCAGTACAATGGGCTGTCCGGTGCCTGGCACCTGAATCACCCCCGGCAACAGACCATGGGAAAGCAGCTCCCGGTCAGTTGTGCGGGTCAGCGGCTGGCCCTGAAGCCGGTAACCCATGCGGTTACTCTGCGGGCTGATCTTCCACGGCGAGCGCCAGAAAGACTCTTTCGCGGCTTCATCAAACTCCTGGTATTCCGGTCCTGGTAAGGCGCGGATCACGTTCCCCCACAGCAGCTGTTTCACGCCCTGCGTGGTGGTGAAATGGCGCGTTGAGGTCTTTATTCGCAGACGATCGCCGTCGCGCAGCAGCCGTCCTTCATGGCCGCCCATTCCCGCTTTCTGGTCAGTGCTGGATGAGCCCAGCACCTCCGGCACGTCGATCCCCCCCGCTACCGCAAGATAGCTACGCACGCCGTGCAGAGGACGCTTGAGCGTCAGACGCTGCCCGGCCTTCGCCCGCAGGCGCCAGCCGGTCCACACCGCTTTGCCGTCCAGCGTTGCGTCACAGCCCGCGCCGGTTAAGGCAAACCAGGTTTCCTGACCAAACTCAATCACGCACTGACCCAGCGTAATTTCTAACGCCGCCGTGCTGCCTGCGTTACCTACCAGCAGGTTGGCAATCTCCAGCGAGGGACGATCAAGCGCACCGCAGTAGCTCACGCCCGACTGACGCAGCCCAAAACGCCCGGCATCCTGTACCGAGGTGTAAAGCCCTGCGCGAATAAGCGTTAACATACTCCCTCCTTCTGCGGGATAAAGCGCAGCGTATCCCCCGGACGCAGGAGTATGGGCGCGTCCTGGCCTGGTTCGAATAACGGCGTGGACGTGTGCCCAATCAGCTGCCAGCCTCCCGGTGAAGCGAGCGGATAAATTCCCGTTTGCTCGCCACCAATCGCCACGCTGCCCGCCGGTACGCTCAGGCGCGGCTCAGCCCGGCGCGGCGTATGCAGCTGGGGCGATAACCCGCCCAGATAGGGGAAACCCGGCTGAAATCCCAAAAACCAGACAACATAGTCGACTGAGCTATGCAGCTCCACAACCTGCTTCTCCGTTAATCCACAGTGCTCGGCCACCACGCCAAGGTCGGGGCCTCCCTTGCCGCCATAGACAACCGGGATCTCAATCGTCCGCGATTCCGGCTCCAGCGCCTCGCTCTCCTCCCACCAGCGTTGCAGACGCTCAATGGCATCCAGCGCCCCCGTGTGCGGATCACGCAGCACCACGGTGATATTATTCATACCCGGAATAGCTTCAACCACGCCGGGTAGCTCGGGCAGTCGCTGAGCCAGACGCCAGATACGCTTTTGCGTGGCAAGCGTCACCGGAGGCTCAAGTTCCAGAACCACTGCGGTTTCACCCAGAAGATAACAACGCGCTCGCTGCACTTAACTACCTCTCATCAGGCCGGATTAGGGATATCAATAAACGTCACATCCAGATCGGTATTTTCCGTCAGCCACTCGCTGAGGGCGCGGATGCCGCCACGCTCGGTGGCGTGATGGCCCGCCGCGTAAAAATGCAGGCCTTGTTCACGGGCTGAGTGGATAGTCTGCTCGGAGACTTCGCCGGTAATGAAGGCGTCGACACCAAAACGCGCCGCGCTGTCAATAAAGCCCTGGCCGCCGCCGGTGCACCATGCCACGCGCTTCACGGTATCCGGCCCGGTGTCGCCGCACCACAGCGGACGACGCCCCAGGCGCGCTTCGATCCACGAGGCCAGCTCCAGACCCGGAACCGGCATCGACAGTTCGCCCCACGGCACCAGGGGTTCAATTTCGCCCATCACGGTAATCCCCAGCAGTTGCGCAAGCTGAACGTTGTTCCCCAGCTCAGGATGCGCATCGAGCGGCAGGTGATAGCCGTACAGGTTGATGTCATTCGCCAGCAGCGTTTTGAGTCGGTTGCGCTTCATGCCGCGAATAATCGGTGATTCGTTTTTCCAGAAATAACCGTGGTGGACAATCACCGCATCGGCTTCCTGACGCACCGCCTCATCCAGCAGCGCCTGGCTTGCCGTCACGCCGGTGATGATTTTTTGCACCGTCTCGCGCCCCTCCACCTGCAAGCCATTCGGGCCGTAGTCGCTAAACGAAGCCGTGTTGAGTTTTTCGTTAATCAGGCGTTCCAGTTCACTGTTTTTCATCATCATTCTCTCAAACTTTTCGGGCGGCTTCGTACGCCGCCAGCGTGGCGACGCGCGCCTGTTTATGGTCGACAATGGGACGGGGATAGTTCAGGGTAACACGCTGTTTATCCGCCCATACCCAGGGTTCATGAATGGCTTTGGCCGGGACATCCTTAAGCTCAGGCAGCCAGCGGCGGATAAACTCGCCGTCGGCGTCAAATCGTTGTCCCTGCGTGGTCGGATTGAAGATCCGAAAATAGGGAGCCGCATCCGTTCCGGTGGAGGCCGCCCACTGCCAGCCGCCGTTATTCGCCGCCAGATCGCCATCGATCAGCTGAGAGATAAAATAACGCTCTCCGGTTCGCCAGTCGATAAGCAGATCCTTCACCAGGAAGCTGGCGGTAATCATACGCAGACGGTTATGCATCCACCCGGTTTCATTGAGCTGCCGCATAGCTGCATCAACAATCGGGAAGCCGGTAAGCCCATGCTGCCATGCCTTAAGCAGCTTCTCATTCGACTGCCACTGTACCTGTTCGGTCCAACGAATAAAGGGCCGATGTTTACACAAATCAGGATGATACGTCATCAGATGGCGATAGAACTCACGCCAGATCAGTTCGTTCAGCCACACTGCGCCCGCCCCCCCGTCTAACGCCTGTGGCTGTTCCGCCAGCAGGCGATGTAAACACTGGCGCGGAGAGAGCGCGCCCAGCGCTAGACAGGCCGACAAGCGGCTGGTGCCTTCAATCGCTGGAAAATCCCGACGCGCCTCGTACTCAACCGCCCCCTGCGCGCAGAACTGACGCAACCGGGCGATAGCCGCTTTCTCGCTGGCGGGGAACACTGTTTCATCGAACGACTGCTGGGGATAATTCAGCCTGATCGCCGGCAGATCCGTTATCGTTTCCCCTCTCACGGACGGGGCGGTAACGCACTCAGGTAGTCCCTCTTTCAGGCGTTTGATAAAGGCATTTTTAAACGGCGTGAAAACTTTATACATCTCGTGACTGCCGGTCATTACGCTGCCAGGCGCGAGCATCACGCTGTCATCAAAGCCTTCACAGACCACGCCCGCGAGGGATTTCTCCAGCTGACGATCCCGCTGCTGCTCGTTGAATTCATACTGATAGTTGTAATAAAGATGCGTTACTGCGTACTGCTGGCAGATTGCCTGCACCGTCTGACGCTGAGCGGCAAAATCATGAGCCTCTTTATAGATCAGCGGAATGCCTTTTTCGGCCAGTGAATGTTGCAGGTCATTCAGATACGCGCTGAGCAGTGCCGCTTGCCGGGGCGCCATGTCATGCTGCCGCCACTGTTCAGGCGTGGCGATAAACAGGGCCAGCACATTCGCGTCTTTAGCGCGGCAGGCCGCCGCGAGAGCGAAGTTGTCGTGAATGCGTAAATCCGCGCGAAACCAAACCAGATGGGTGGGCATAAAACTCCTGGCAATTGTCCATTATGTCCGTAAGGGCATGCCGTAAAAGGAAAAAGGCATGCATTGAACTACTTTGCCATGAAGTGTAGACGGGATGAAATAAAAAAGGCCGCCCGAGGCGGCCTTAACGCTACTTGTCCTGCACTATCGGGGTAAAGGCAATAAACACATCCGGTTTATCACTCTTTACAACGAGTGCGCTGGCGACAGTGAACGCAATGCATAAATAGCGTTTCACTATGCGGTCCCTGCTGCTAACCGCTCCACCTATCACCACCGGTGATAAATCGGTGGACACAAGCCCGGGTAGGTGGGCTGCTTTACGGCTATGGATACACCTTTCCCAGGACCGATGCCCATTTGCGAGATGGCGGAAAGGGACGTGGCATCATAATTAACACCAACGCCAAAAGTAAGTTATTTCAGTAAAATTAGGAATTTATAAAGGTGAAGTGGATTGCGAACTTTTTAAAGAAGGGTATGATAAAAATCCCGGGTAGGGGCTGCAAGATTACCCAACGGACCGCGAATCCCGAGGGACAAAAAAACCGCCACTTTGCTGTAGGCGGTTTTTTTATGGCTACGATGTCACACCGTATCAGTAGAAATCGCAGGTTGCTTTCTCGGCCTGATCCATCCACACCGGCTTCTCGCTGGTTTTCGCCCAGACGCGATGCAGGTAACTGTAGAAACGTGCGCGATCTTTCCAGAACAGCATCACCGGCAGGGCCAGCACGCCAGCCACAACGGCGAAAGTGCGACGCATGAAAATGATATGAGCCGGAAACTCTTTATAAAGATCCATATTTTTCTCCCCTGTAGTTGGCCGGAAACCGTCTCCGGAAAATGTGAAATCTGTGACCTGGTTAAAATAATACCGCTTTGTTTGTAATTTTACTACTCATCCGACCACTTATTTTCATCCATTTCGTGAATATTTACATTCATGCCTGTAATTAAGTTACAAAAAAGTTAACGATTTACTTACCAATAGTTAAATTGTGGCTTTTCCCTTTTTTATACTTTTTTTACACCTGCCCTTCTGATTTTTGCGAAATCTTTGCGCCACAAATCCTACCGTTTGTACAACAACAAAAGTCACCCGGAGGTGGAGTGTGAGTGCAGGTCTGATTGCCGGCATCGTGCTGGTGTTCCTGTTATTGGGTTATCTGATTTATGCCCTGATTAATGCGGAGGCATTCTGATGGCTGCTCAGGGGTTTTTGCTTATTGCCAGCTTTTTACTGGTACTGTTTGTGCTCGCCAGGCCGCTGGGAACAGCGCTGGCGCGGCTGATAAACAACGTGCCATTGCCGGGCACGCGTAATATTGAAAATGTGCTCTGGCGCATTTCAGGTATCAGCGACCGGGAAATGAACTGGCGCCAATACCTGATGGCGATACTGCTTCTGAATATCGTGGGGCTTATTGCCCTCTTTACGCTGCTAATACTCCAGGGCAGTCTGCCGTTGAACCCGCAGCAGTTACCGGGGTTATCCTGGCATCTGGCACTGAACACGGCGGTCAGCTTTGTCACCAACACCAACTGGCAGTCTTACGCCGGTGAAACCACGCTCAGCTACTTCAGCCAGATGGCCGGGTTAACCGTGCAGAACTTTCTTTCTGCGGCCAGCGGTATCGCGGTGATCTTCGCCCTGACGCGCGCGTTTGCCCGTCAGAATGTCAGCACTCTCGGCAACGCCTGGGTTGATGTCACACGCATCACCCTTTGGATCCTGGTGCCTGTTGCGCTGATTATTGCCCTGTTCTTTATTCAGCAAGGCACTCTGCAAAACCTGCTGCCTTATACCCCTTTCACCTCGCTTGAAGGGGCCAGGGAACTCCTGCCAATGGGGCCGGTGGCGTCGCAGGAAGCAATCAAGATGCTGGGCACCAATGGGGGCGGCTTCTTCAACGCCAATTCATCGCATCCGTTTGAAAACCCAACGGCGTTAACCAATTTTGTACAGATGCTGGCAATCTTCCTGATCCCCACCGCGCTCTGCTTCGCCTTTGGCGATGTAGTTAACGATCGCCGCCAGGGCCGTACGCTGCTGTGGGCCATGTCGTTAATCTTCGTGGTCTGCGTAGCACTGGTGATGTGGGCCGAATGGAACGGCAACAGCCACTTCATGCAGCTGGGGGCTAACAGCAATATCAACCTGGAAGGCAAAGAGAGCCGCTTCGGCATTCTTGCCAGCAGCCTCTATGCGGTGGTCACCACGGCGGCCTCCTGCGGGGCGGTGAACGCCATGCATGACTCTTTCACCGCGCTTGGCGGCATGATCCCGATGTGGCTGATGCAGATTGGCGAGGTAGTCTTCGGTGGGGTCGGTTCGGGGCTGTACGGCATGCTGTTGTTCGTTCTGCTCGCCGTGTTTATCGCCGGGCTGATGATCGGCCGCACGCCGGAATATCTCGGCAAAAAAATCGACGTCCGCGAAATGAAATTAACCGCGCTGGCAATCCTGGTCACCCCCACCCTTGTGCTGCTCGGTACCGCCCTGGCGCTGATGACCGACGTCGGGCGCAGCGGCATCTTTAACCCGGGCATTCACGGCTTTAGCGAAGTGCTTTACGCCGTTTCGTCTGCCGCAAACAACAACGGCAGCGCCTTTGCAGGGTTAAGCGCCAACTCACCGTTCTGGAACTGTCTGCTGGCGTTCTGCATGTTCGTCGGTCGTTTCGGCGTGATTATTCCCGTCATGGCGATCGCCGGAACACTGGTGAATAAGAAGATCCAGCCGACCACCACCGGTACGTTACCGACTCACGGCGCGCTGTTCGTCGGCCTGCTGATTGGCACCGTTCTGCTGGTAGGTGCCCTGACCTTTATCCCCGCCCTCGCGTTAGGCCCGGTTGCGGAATATCTCTCTTTACGCTGATTTTGCGGAGAATTTGTCATGAGTCGTAAACAACTGGCCCTGCTCGAACCGACCTTAGTTCGTCAGGCCCTCATGGATGCGGTAAAAAAACTGAGCCCGCGCGTCCAGTGGCACAACCCGGTGATGTTTATTGTCTGGACTGGAAGTTTACTCACCACCGTACTGGCGATTGCCATGGGAACGGGACACCTTTTGGGGAATGCAACCTTTACCGGCGCCATCAGCCTGTGGCTGTGGTTTACCGTGCTGTTCGCCAACTTCGCCGAAGCGCTGGCGGAAGGCCGCAGTAAAGCGCAGGCCAACAGTCTGAAAGGGGTCAAAAAAACCGCATTTGCGCGCAAATTACGCGAACCTAAATACGGCGCGCACATGGACCACGTACCGGCGGATGAACTGCGTAAAGGTGACGTGGTGCTGGTGGAAGCCGGCGACATCATCCCCTGCGACGGGGAAGTGATTGAGGGCGGCGCGTCGGTAGACGAAAGCGCCATTACCGGGGAATCCGCACCGGTGATCCGTGAGTCGGGCGGAGATTTCGCCTCAGTTACCGGCGGAACGCGCATTCTTTCCGACTGGCTGGTGATCCAGTGCAGCGTTAACCCGGGCGAAACCTTTCTCGACCGGATGATCGCCATGGTGGAAGGCGCACAGCGTCGTAAAACGCCGAACGAGATCGCCCTGACCATTCTGCTGGTGGCGCTCACCATTGTCTTCCTGCTGGCAACGGCGACCCTGTGGCCCTTCTCCGCCTACGGCGGTACAGCGGTCAGCATCACCGTACTGATCGCCCTGCTGGTCTGTCTGATCCCCACCACTATTGGTGGCCTGCTTTCCGCGATTGGCGTGGCGGGGATGAGCCGGATGCTGGGCGCGAACGTCATCGCCACCAGCGGACGCGCCGTTGAAGCGGCGGGGGACGTAGACGTTCTGCTGCTGGATAAAACCGGGACCATCACCCTGGGCAATCGTCAGGCCTCTGACTTTTTACCTGCTCCCGGCGTGGATGAAAAAACGCTGGCTGACGCGGCGCAGCTTTCCTCGCTGGCTGATGAAACGCCGGAAGGCCGCAGTATCGTGATCCTCGCCAAGCAGCGCTTTAACCTGCGCCAGCGCGACGTACAAAGCCTGCACGCCACGTTCGTTCCCTTCACGGCGCAAACCCGCATGAGCGGCATTAACATTCAGGACCGGATGATCCGTAAAGGGTCCGTTGATGCCATTCGCCGTCATATTGAAGCCAATAATGGACACTTCCCCCCGGAAGTCGACCATCTGGTGGAAAGCGTGGCGCGTCAGGGGGCAACCCCGCTGGTGGTGGCGGAAGGTGCAAGCGTTCTGGGGGTGATCGCTCTGAAGGATATCGTTAAAGGCGGTATAAAAGAGCGTTTCGCCCAGATGCGTAAGATGGGCATTAAAACGGTGATGATCACCGGGGATAACCGTCTGACTGCGGCGGCCATTGCCGCCGAAGCGGGCGTGGATGATTTCCTTTCCGAAGCGACGCCGGAAGCAAAGCTGGCGCTCATTCGCCAGTATCAGGCGGAAGGTCGTCTGGTGGCGATGACCGGCGACGGCACCAACGACGCCCCGGCGCTGGCGCAGGCCGACGTGGCGGTGGCAATGAACTCCGGTACCCAGGCGGCAAAAGAGGCGGGCAACATGGTGGATCTCGACTCGAACCCGACCAAGCTGATCGAGGTGGTGCACATCGGGAAGCAGATGCTGATGACGCGCGGCTCGCTGACCACGTTCAGTATCGCCAACGACGTAGCGAAGTATTTCGCCATCATTCCGGCGGCGTTTGCGGCAACCTACCCGCAGCTAAATGCCCTGAACGTGATGCACCTGCACTCTCCGGCCTCGGCCATTCTGAGCGCGGTGATCTTCAACGCGCTGATTATTGTCTTTCTTATTCCGCTGGCGCTGAAAGGGGTGAGCTATAAGCCGCTGACGGCCGCCGCCATGCTGCGCCGTAACCTGTGGATTTACGGTCTGGGTGGGCTGGTGGTGCCCTTTATTGGGATCAAGGTTATCGACATGTTGCTAACGCTGTTCGGGCTGGTTTAAAAGGTGGATCCAATGACGATGTTACGTCCCGCTATACTGTTATTTATTCTGCTGTCTCTGATTACCGGCGGGCTTTACCCGCTGATGACTACCGCGCTGGGCCAGTGGTGGTTTCAGGATCAGGCCAACGGCTCGCTGATTATCCAGAACGGTGAAAACCGCGGCTCGCGTCTGATTGGGCAGAACTTTACGGACCCACGCTACTTCCAGGGACGCCCTTCCGCCACTGCGGAAAGCCCGTATAATCCAATGGCCTCCGGCGGCAGCAATCTGGCGGGCAGTAACCCTGACCTGGACAAAGCCATTGCTGAACGCGTTGCCGCCCTGCGCGCTGCGAATCCGCAGGCCAGCCGTGAGGTGCCGGTTGAGCTGGTCACCGCCTCCGCGAGCGGGCTGGATTACAGCCTGACGCCGGACGCGGTGGTCTGGCAGATCCCACGCGTGGCCGCCGCCCGTCAGCTGACCGTCGACCAGGTGAGCCAGCTGGTTGCAGAACATACGCAAAAGCCGCTGGTCAGCTTCATCGGCATGCCGGTAGTGAACATTGTTGAGCTGAATCTGGCGCTGGATGCGCTAAGGAAGAACTAAATGACCGACGAGCCCATGCGCCCGGATCCGGACAGGCTGCTTGAACAGACGGCTGAAGCCCACCGTGGCAAGCTGAAAATTTTTTTCGGCGCCTGCGCGGGTGTCGGGAAAACCTTCGCCATGCTGATGGAAGCCCAGCGGCTTCGGGCGCACGGGCTTGATATTCTCATCGGCGTGGTGGAAACCCACGGTCGCAAAGAGACGGCTGCGCTGCTGACGGGGCTGGCGACGCAGCCGCCCCAGCGTATCAGCCATCGCGGGCGGCTGGTCACGGAGTTTGATCTTGATGCCGCCCTTGCCCGCCGCCCTGCCCTGATCCTGATGGACGAACTGGCGCACAGCAATGCGCCAGGCTCCCGCCATCCGAAGCGCTGGCAGGATGTTGAGGAGCTGCTTGAGGCAGGCATTGACGTCTTCACCACGGTGAATGTTCAGCATCTGGAAAGCCTGAACGACGTGGTGAGCGGCGTAACCGGTATCCAGGTGCGGGAAACCGTCCCCGATCCGTTTTTTGATTCTGCCGATGAAGTCGTACTGGTTGACCTGCCGCCGGACGATCTGCGCCAGCGCCTGCATGAAGGCAAAGTGTATATTGCCGGCCAGGCCGAACGCGCCATCGAACATTTTTTCCGCAAAGGAAACCTGATTGCCCTGCGCGAGCTGGCCCTGCGCCGCACCGCCGATCGCGTTGATGACCAGATGCGCGCCTGGCGAGACCTACAGGGACAAGAGCGCGTCTGGCACACGCGGGACGCCATTCTGTTATGCATTGGTCACGGCAGCGGCAACGAAAAACTGGTTCGCACCGCCGCCCGGCTTGCAGCGAAGTTTGGCAGCGTCTGGCACGCGGTCTACGTCGAAACGCCGCAGCTGCATGGCCTGCCGGAAAATCAGCGCCGCGCCATTTTGAGCGCGCTGCGGCTGGCGCAGGAGCTGGGCGCCGAAACCGCAACCCTTTCCGATCCGCAGGAAGATAAAGCCATTCTGCGCTACGCGCGGGAGCACAACCTGGGCAAGATTGTCATTGGACGTCGCCAGCACCGCCGCTGGTTTAGCCGCGAATCTTTTGCCGACAGGCTGGCCCGCCGCGCGCCGGATCTTGATTTAGTCATCGTCGCGCTGGATGACAAGCCCGCCCCCCTGCCCAACCGTACGCCGGACGCTCGCACCTTTGGCGATAAATGGCGCATTCAGATCCGGGGCTGCATGGTGGCCGTGGTCCTCTGCGCCCTGATTACAGTGATTGCCAGCCAGTGGCTCATCGCCTTCGACGCCGCCAATCTGGTCATGATTTATCTGCTCGGCGTCGTTGTGGTCGCGCTCTTTTATGGCCGCTGGCCGTCGGTGCTGGCGACGGTGATCAACGTCATCAGCTTCGATCTCTTCTTTATTGCTCCGCGCGGGACGCTTGCTGTCTCGGACGTGCAGTACATTCTGACCTTTGCCGTGATGCTTACCGTCGGGCTGGTGATCGGGAATCTGACGGCAGGCGTGCGCTACCAGGCACGCATTGCCCGCTATCGCGAGCAGCGCACGCGCCATCTGTATGAAATGTCAAAATCGCTGGCGGTTGGCCGCACGCAGCGAGATATCGTGCAGACCAGCGAGCAGTTTATCCGTTCGACCTTTCATGCCAGTAACCTGATTTTGCTCCCCGACGAACAAGGGCGCCTTCGCCCGCTGACCTCCCCTTCGGGGATGACGCCCTGGGATGAAGCGATTGCCCGCTGGAGTTTCGATAAGGGTTTACCTGCCGGCGCCGGCACCGACACGCTGCCCGGCGTGCCTTACCAGATCCTGCCGCTGCGCAGCGCGGATAAAAATCACGGGCTGGTCATCGTCGAGCCGTCTAACCTGCGTCAGCTGATGATCCCCGAGCAGCAGCGCCTGCTTGAAACCTTCACCCTGCTGGTCGCCAGCGCCCTTGAACGGCTGGCGCTCACCGCCAGCGAAGAGCAGGCGCGGCTGGCAAGCGAGCGCGAAAGTATTCGCAACTCGCTGCTGGCAGCGCTGTCTCACGATTTGCGCACGCCGCTTACCGTGCTGTTTGGCCAGTCCGAAATTCTGACGCTGGATCTGGCGGCGGAAGGATCAAAGCACGCGATGCAGGCCAGCGAAATTCGCCAGCACGTGCTGAATACCACGCGCCTGGTGAACAACCTGCTGGACATGGCGCGCATTCAGTCCGGCGGGTTTAACCTCAAAAAAGAGTGGCTCACCCTTGAGGAGGTTGTCGGCAGTGCGCTGAAGATGCTGGAGCCGGGTCTCGGCGGGCGCCATATTGAGCTGGACATGCCGGAACCCCTGACGTTAATCCATGTGGATGGCCCGCTGTTTGAGCGCGTGCTGATTAATCTTCTGGAAAATGCCGCTAAATACGCCGGGGCAAAGGCCCGGCTGGGGATTGCTGCCAGGGTGGATAAACGTGTGCTGCGGCTCGACGTCTGGGATAACGGGCCGGGTATTCCGGCCGGTCAGGAGCGCGCCATATTCGAAAAATTTGCGCGCGGTAATAAGGAATCCGCCATTCCTGGCGTTGGGCTGGGGCTGGCGATCTGCCAGGCGATTGTCGACGTGCATGGCGGCACCATTTCCGCAGAGAACCGCCCGGAAGGTGGGGCACGCTTTTGTGTTACACTTCCTCTGGAAAGCCCACCAGAACTTGATGAATTACCAGAGGATTTGTGATTAACGTTCTGATTGTTGAAGATGAGCTCGCTATCAGCCGATTTCTGCGTACCGCGCTGGAAGGCGACGGTTTGCGCGTTCATGAAGCCGGAACGCTTCAACGAGGGTTGATTGAAGCCGCGACCCGCAAGCCAGATCTGGTTATCCTGGATCTGGGACTTCCGGATGGCGACGGCATCGATTTTATTCGTGAGGTGCGTCAGTGGAGCCAGATGCCTATTCTGGTGCTCTCTGCCCGCACCGAAGAGACGGATAAAATCGCCGCGCTGGATGCCGGAGCGGATGATTATCTGATCAAACCGTTTGGCATTGGCGAGTTACAGGCCCGGCTTCGTGTGGCGCTGCGTCGACACAGTGCCACCTCCCCTTCCGACCCGGTGTACGCCTTTGGCGATATCCGCGTCGATCTTGCTGCACGCCGCATCGTAAGAGGAGAAGAAGAGATCCACCTTACGCCTATTGAGTTTCGTCTGCTGGCCGTGCTGCTCAATAACCATGGTAAAGTGTTAACGCAGCGACAGCTGTTAAGCCAGGTCTGGGGGCCGAATGCTGTCGAGCATAGTCACTATTTACGCATTTATATGGGACACCTTCGCCAGAAGCTTGAAGCCGATCCCGCGCGTCCTCGTCATTTATTAACAGAAACCGGTATCGGATATCGGTTTATGATCTGAATAAGTATTCACTTTAATTTTAAATAAAAACTTACCAGCCTGAATATAGCCATGAAAATAACGATGAGATTATTTTCATGGCTATATTCGCCCTCTTTAAACACAATTAAAACATCGATTTAACACCGAACCAACAAAACAGCATTTTGATCTGTGTTATTCACTCAAAACGACTAATTATTTCTGAAATGATCGGTTATTGGTGATCTGTTTCACAGTTAATCCCTTTTCCCTGGATAAAATGACCATGCTTTCAATTACTGAAAGGAAACTGAACATGGAAAACAATAATCGTTTAATGCCCCATATAAGGCGGACAACACATATCATGATGTTTGCCCACCGAAACTGTTTTGACTTTCATCTCTTTAACGCCCGGTAGTCCTTCGACTTCTGGCGCATCTGCTTACAGGTCATCCTGAAAAACGCTATTTTACAGGCTGTTGCCTGTGAACACCTGCGCTCATTCCTTGTGATTCAGATTCTCCGCAACCGGGCGGACTGAATTCTACTCAGCAAAAAAGCAATTAACTGATTTCGTATCAGCGGACACGCTTTGCTTTTTTTTCCGGAAATAATCGATTTCTTTACCGCAAGAAGTCGAGGGCCCCATATTGCCTGAAATAAAGAGATAAAGATGAAAACGTCAAAAATTGCCGTCAGCCGTGCCTGCCCTGAATGCTTTACCACTTCGCGCGACATTGTGGATATCACCGCATCGGATTATATTGATGTGGCAGCCGTGGTTCTGGCCGTGAGCGATATTTTCAATGGCGCCATAGAAGAAATAGAAGCCACGGGATTCGGTATTCCGGTGTTTATTGCCACGCATAAAGAAGAAAGGGTTCCGGCTGAATTTCTGTCGCGTATTCACGGCGTTTTTGAGTACTCCGACACCAGCAATGCGTACTACGGACGCCAGCTTGAAGCGGCTGCGCAGAAGTACGAAACCCAGCTCCGCCCGCCGTTCTTCCGCGCGCTGGTCGATTACGTCCAGCAGGGGAACAGTGCGTTTGACTGCCCCGGACATCAGGGAGGCCAGTTCTTCCGCCGCCATCCGGCCGGAAACCAGTTTGTCGATTTCTTTGGCGAAACGCTTTTCCGCGCCGATCTGTGCAATGCCGACGTGGCAATGGGCGATCTGCTGATCCATGAAGGCGCGCCATGCATCGCCCAACAGCATGCGGCAAAAGTCTATAATGCGGATAAAACCTACTTCGTGCTGAACGGCACCTCCTCTTCCAACAAAGTGGTGCTCAATGCCCTCCTCACGCCAGGCGATCTGGTGCTGTTCGATCGCAATAACCATAAATCTAATCACCACGGAGCACTGTTACAGGCAGGCGCGACGCCGGTGTATCTGGAAACGGCGCGCAACCCGTACGGGTTTATCGGCGGTATTGACGCACACTGTTTCGACGAGAGTTACCTGCGGGAACTGGTGTCAGAGGTCGCGCCTGGTCGCGCGCGGGATGAACGTCCCTTCCGTCTGGCGGTGATCCAGCTGGGCACCTACGACGGTACCATTTATAACGCCCGTCAGGTGGTGGATAAGATTGGTCACCTGTGCGATTACATTCTGTTTGACTCCGCCTGGGTGGGTTACGAGCAGTTTATCCCGATGATGGCCGACTGCTCACCGCTGCTGCTGGAGCTGAACGAAAACGATCCAGGCATTCTGGTTACCCAGTCGGTGCATAAGCAGCAGGCGGGCTTCTCGCAAACCTCGCAAATCCATAAGAAGGACAGCCATATAAAAGGCCAGGCGCGCTATGTCCCGCATAAGCGCCTCAACAACGCCTTTATGATGCACGCCTCCACCAGCCCGTTCTATCCGCTGTTTGCCGCCCTGGATATCAACGCCCGCATGCACGAGGGGCAAAGTGGGCGCAACATGTGGATGGACTGCGTGGTGACCGGTATCGAAGCGCGAAAACTGATCCTTCAGAACTGTCAGTTTATTCGTCCGTTCGTGCCAGAGACGGTGGATGGCCGTCCATGGGAAAGCTGGGATACGGCAGAGATTGCTACCGATCTGCGCTTCTTCCATTTTGTTCCGGGCGAACGCTGGCACGCCTTTGAGGGATATGCCGAGCATCAGTATTTTATCGATCCCTGCAAACTGCTGCTGACCACGCCAGGCATCAACGCCCGCACCGGCGAGTACGATGATTTCGGCGTGCCCGCCACCATCCTCGCCAACTTCCTGCGTGAAAACGGCATCGTGCCGGAAAAATGCGACCTCAATTCCATTCTGTTCCTGCTCACCCCGGCGGAGGACATGGGCAAATTGCAGCAGCTCGTCGCCCAGCTGGTGCGCTTCGAAAAACTGCTCCAGAGCGATGTGCCGCTGAAAGAGGTTCTGCCCTCTCTTTATAAGCAACATCCGGAACGTTATGCGGATTATACCCTGCGTCAGATTTGTCAGGAGATGCACGACCTCTATGCCCGCCATAACGTGAAGCAGCTGCAAAAAGAGATGTTCCGCAGGTCTCACTTCCCGCGCGTCATGATGAACCCGCAGGAGGCGAACTATGCCTATCTGCGCGGTGAGGTCGAGCTGGTGTCCCTGCGCGACGCGGAAGGCCGTATCGCCGCGGAAGGCGCGCTGCCTTACCCACCGGGGGTGTTGTGCGTGGTTCCGGGGGAAGTCTGGGGCGGTTCCGTGCTGCGCTACTTCGCCGCGCTGGAAGACGGGATCAATCTGCTGCCGGGCTTTGCGCCGGAGTTACAGGGGGTTTACGTCGAGGAGTGTGACGGTCGCAAACAGGTGCGCTGCTACGTCATCAAACAACCTGCCGCTCAGCCATCGCTGCTGAAAGGAGAAAAATTATGAGTAAGGCCAACAAGATGGGCGTGGTGCAACTCACTATTCTCACCATGGTGAATATGATGGGTTCGGGGATCATCATGCTGCCCACCAAGCTCGCTGAAGTGGGGACGATTTCGATTATCTCCTGGCTTGTTACCGCCGTGGGTTCGATGGCGCTGGCATGGGCCTTTGCCAAGTGCGGAATGTTCAGCCGCAAGTCCGGCGGGATGGGTGGCTATGCCGAATATGCGTTCGGTAAGTCCGGTAACTTTATGGCGAACTATACCTACGGCGTGTCGCTGCTGATCGCCAACGTGGCGATTGCCATTTCCGCTGTCGGTTACGGCACGGAGCTGTTTGGGGCGACGCTGACCCCGGTGCAGATTGGGCTGGCAACCATCGGCGTGCTGTGGATCTGTACCGTCGCCAACTTTGGCGGCGCGCGCATCACCGGACAACTTAGCAGCATTACCGTCTGGAGCGTGATTATCCCGGTTGTCGGCCTGTGCATCATCGGCTGGTTCTGGTTCAGCCCGACCCTGTACGCCAACTCCTGGAATCCGCATCACGTACCGTTCTTCACTGCCGTGGGATCGTCCATCGCCATGACGCTATGGGCCTTCCTCGGGCTGGAGTCAGCCTGTGCGAATGCGGAAGTGGTGGAAAACCCGGAGAAAAATGTGCCGATCGCGGTACTCGGCGGGACGCTGGGGGCGGCGGTGATCTATATCGTCTCGACCAACGTGATTGCGGGAATTGTGCCCAACATGGATCTGGCCAACTCCACGGCGCCGTTCGGGCTGGCGTTTGCGCAGATGTTTACGCCGGAGGTAGGGAAAGTGATCATGGGACTGATGGTGATGTCCTGCTGCGGCTCGCTGCTGGGCTGGCAGTTCACCATCGCTCAGGTGTTTAAATCCTCGGCTGACGAAGGCTATTTCCCGAAAATCTTCTCCCGCGTGACCAAAGCGGATGCGCCAGTGCAAGGGATGCTGGCGATTGTCATCTTCCAGAGTGGTTTGTCGCTGATGACCATCAGCCCGTCACTGAACAGCCAGTTTAACGTGCTGGTCAACCTGGCGGTGGTGACGAACATCATTCCGTACATTTTGTCGATGGCGGCGCTGGTGATTATTCAGAAGGTGGCGAAGGTTGATCCGCGCAAAGCCCGTGCGGCCAATATTGTGGCGCTGATTGGCGCAATTTACAGCTTCTATGCGCTCTATTCCTCCGGCCAGGAAGCGATGCTGTATGGTGCGATGGTGACCTTTATGGGCTGGACGCTGTACGGTCTGGTGTCGCCGAGATTTGAATTGAAGAACAAGCACAGTTAGGTAAAAGCAAAACGGCAACCCTGAGGTTGCCGTTTTTAGTGTTTTCTCCCTCTCCCCGTGGGAGAGGGCCGGGGTGAGGGCATCAGCCCGCACCAAACACCACTTACGCGTTTTTCAGCACTTCGCTGACAATCTCTACCGCTTCTTTCTCAATCTGCTGACGATGCTCAGCGCCGAGGAAGCTTTCGCAATAGATTTTGTACGCATCTTCCGTACCGGATGGACGCGCGGCGAACCAGCCGTTTTCGGTCATCACCTTCAGGCCGCCGATGGATGCGCCGTTACCCGGTGCCGCCGTCAGACGCGCGGTGATCGGGTCACCTGCCAGGGTGCTGGCGCTGACCATCTCCGGAGAGAGTTTTGACAGAGCTGCTTTTTGCGCAGACGTGGCGCCAGCCTGGATACGGTTATAGCTTGGCGCACCAAAACGTTCCGCCAGCTCGTTGTAATGTTCCTGCGGGTTCTTACCGGTGACCGCGGTGATTTCCGCCGCCAGCAGGCACATGATGATGCCGTCTTTATCGGTTGACCATGGGGTGCCGTCGAAGCGCAGGAAGGATGCCCCCGCGCTCTCTTCACCGCCAAAGCCGAAGCTGCCGTCGTGCAGACCGTCAACAAACCACTTGAAGCCCACCGGCACTTCCACCAGCTTGCGGCCCAGCGCATCGACCACACGGTCAATCATGGCGGAAGAGACCAGCGTTTTACCCACCGCGACCTCTTTGCCCCACTGCGGACGGTGCTGGAAGAGATAATTAATAGCCACAGCCAGGTAGTGGTTCGGGTTCATCAGCCCAGCCGGGGTGACGATACCGTGACGGTCGTAGTCCGGGTCGTTAGCAAACGCCAGATCGAACTTGTCGCGCAGCGCCAGCAGGCCAGCCATTGCGCATTCGGAGGAGCAGTCCATACGGATCGCGCCGTCTTTGTCCAGGTGCATAAAGCGGAAGGTCTGATCGACGTGATCGTTCACGATGGTCAGATCCAGCTTGTAGTGCTCGGCAATGCGTTTCCAGTATTCAATACCGGAGCCGCCCAGTGGATCCACGCCCAGCTTCAGACCGGCTTTCTGGATAGCGGCCATATCGACGATATCCGCCAGCCCTTCCACGAACGGCTGAACCAGATCCTGCTCTTTCACGTGGCCGGAGGCCATGGCTTCATCCAGTGAGATACGCTTCACGCCGTTCAGACCGTTAGCCAGTAACGCGTTGGCGCGATCTTCCACCACTTTCGTGACGTTGGTATCCGCCGGGCCACCGTTTGGTGGGTTGTACTTGATGCCGCCATCTTCCGGTGGGTTGTGGGACGGGGTGATCACAATGCCGTCAGCCTGCGCGCCACCTTTTTTGTTGTGTACCAGAATAGCGTTAGACACCGCAGGCGTTGGCGTGAAACCGTTGTTCTCCTGAACAATCACGTCTACGCCGTTCGCCGCCAGCACTTCCAGCACGGAGATAAAAGCAGGTTCAGACAGGGCGTGGGTATCTTTCCCTACATAGCACGGACCGGTGACGCCATTTTTGGCGCGCTCTTCCGCGATGGCCTGAGCAATGGCCAGAATGTGCGGTTCGTTAAAGCTGTGGCGCGCCGCGCTGCCGCGGTGGCCAGATGTACCAAACTTCACTGCGTGTTCTGCGTTGCCCACCACCGGTTTCAGCACGTAGTACTGCGCGGTCAGTTGAGCGACGTTAATCAAATCGCGTTGTTGCGCAGGTTGTCCTGCACGGCTGTGATTTGCCATTGCCTGGTCCTTCTGATGCAAGGGTTAAATTGTACCGCAAACCTTTTCGATCAATTCCGCCGGGAACTGCATGGACTGCATGATATGTTCGATCATGCTGCACTTGCGGCCCGTATTGGTATTGGTGATCACCCAGTATGGCGTACCGGGAACGTGTTTGGGTTTGGTTTGGTTGCCATTTTGCAGCAAGGTCTGCTCGTCGCCTGCGAAATAAACGCGCGTGCGACCGTGCAGCGACTCTGTCGCTTCTGCAAATGCGTTGTTATCCAGTGAGTAAAGTGTAGACAGCACCAGCATAAAGCGGTTAACGGCCTTTTTCTGCTCGGCATATTCATCGGACAGCAGCAGCTCGCGCATCGCGCGCACTTTGTCCTTTGCCGGCATGACGGCAGGTTTTACTTGTGCAACAACGCTCGGCTGAGACACGACATCTTTAGTGACAGGAGTGGGCTGTGAGGCGGCGGAAATTTTAAGCATGCGCCGTAAAATGTCGGACGCGCTCTCCCCAATATGCCGCGTCTGGCTGGCAATATACTGATAGAGTTCGTCATCAACTTCGATTGTTTTCATCTTAATCCAGTGCGATATCTTATCTGAATACAAGTCGTTGAGATTATAAGGTCAAATCCCAACAGCGGATAGCGTCAAACCAGGTTGGCGGCAAAAGTCAGATTAAACTGGATCCTTGCCCCCGGGCGGCAGAATGGTCAACATGATACCCTAACCTGACAAACCTAAAAAAAGAACTTTGCCATGAAATTGAATACCCGAGCGCAAACTGCACAATCGCCGAACAATAATTCTCCCATCGTACTGGTTCACGGCCTGTTTGGTAGCCTGGATAATCTGGGTGTGCTGGCGCGCGATTTAGTGACCGATCACGAGATCCTCCAGGTTGATATGCGCAATCACGGTCTTTCAGGGCGCTCGGAGGAGATGACATACGCAGCCATGGCGCAGGATCTGCGGGACACCCTCGATGCGAATAATATTCAGAAAGCGACGCTTATCGGGCATTCAATGGGCGGTAAAGCGGTGATGGCGCTCACTGCGCTGGCACCTGAGCGAATTTCCGGGCTGGTGGTCATCGACGTTGCGCCCGTCAATTACGACGTTCGCCGTCACGATGAGATTTTTGCCGCCATCAATGCGGTCACCGAAGCGGGTGTCGCAACCCGCCAACAGGCGGCTGCCGTTATGCGCGAGCATCTTGATGAAGAAGGCGTGGTCCAGTTCCTGCTGAAATCGTTTGTTGACGGGCAATGGCGCTTTAACGTCCCGGTGCTGTGGGATCAGTATTCGCATATTGTGGGCTGGGAAGCCGTCCCCGCCTGGCCGCACCCTACCCTTTTTATTCGCGGCGGCAACTCCCCTTACGTCACTGACGCGTACCGTGACGCGCTGCTGGCGCAATTCCCGCAGGCTCGCGCTCACGTCATTGCGGGTGCCGGGCACTGGGTCCACGCGGAAAAACCGGATGCCGTCCTGCGCGCCATTCGCCGCTATCTTACTGATACAGCGAATTGATTAAAAAGCCAGCGACCGGAAGACGACGGGCTTCCAGTCGTTGGCGTGTGGATTTGGGTGATGTATGATGGCGCGCTTATCGCCCGGACATTAGCAGGGCGGCGTGTTTCCCCCGAAGTCTCAGAATCATGGCCAAAGAACAAACGGACCGTACGACACTAGATCTGTTCGCGAATGAGCGTCGACCGGGACGACCGAAAACGAATCCGCTTTCGCGCGATGAACAGCTGCGTATCAATAAACGCAACCAGCTTAAACGCGATAAAAATCGTGGGCTTAAGCGTGTCGAACTGAAGCTGAATGCCGATGCCGTCGATGCGCTTAACGAGTTAGCTGACGCGCGCAACATCAGCCGCAGCGAACTGATCGAAGAGATGCTGATCGCCCAGCTTGAGACGTTACGCGGCAAGGCGTGAGTCAGAAAATCCCCAATATTACCTTTTTCATGTAGCACAGAGTGCAGTCCTGCGTGATAGCTGTTTCCGCAGGGTTGCCTGTTCTGCTATTATTGCCCTTATCCGTGGACAATTTGCGCCACCATACCATTAAGTTTCAAGAGGTTATTTTACTCATGGCAATCATCGGCATTTTCTTTGGCAGTGATACCGGCAATACTGAAAATATCGCAAAAAACATTCAAAAACAGCTCGGTAAAGACGTTGCTGATGTGCATGACATCGCCAAGAGCAGCAAAGAAGATCTCGAGGGCTATGACATCCTGCTGCTGGGCATCCCCACCTGGTACTACGGTGAAGCACAGTGTGACTGGGACGATTTCTTCCCGACGCTGGAAGAAGTAGACTTCAACGGCAAGCTGGTTGCCCTGTTTGGCTGTGGCGATCAGGAAGACTATGCTGAGTATTTCTGTGATGCGCTGGGCACTATTCGCGACATCATTGAGCCACGCGGTGCGGCGATCGTCGGTCACTGGCCAACGGCGGGTTACCATTTCGAAGCTTCCAAAGGTCTGGCAGATGACGATCACTTCGTTGGCCTGGCCATTGATGAAGACCGTCAGCCAGAGCTGACCGCTGAGCGTGTAGAAAAATGGGTTAAGCAGGTTCGTGAAGAGCTGAACCTGGACGATATCCTTAACGCCTGATATCCCTGCGGCGCAACTCCGGTTGCGCCCGTTTTCCAGGTAAAACCGATTAAATTAATTGCTACAAACTTTTAACTTTTTCGCCCAGACCTGTACAATATCCCCCTGGTAAAAAGTGGGTGCCATCGAACAAGTTTGTTGGTGATACCACGTTTTTATAAGCATACTTTGCTTGAGACTTGCAGTTTTCATTTAGCCATGGCAGTTCTATAATGAGACGCATTATCCCAAGTGCATTTTCTGTCACTTCTTCTTTTGAAGTGAATCGTTTAGCAACAGGACAGATTCCGCATGACTGACAACAATACCGCATTAAAGAAAGCTGGCCTGAAAGTAACGCTTCCTCGGTTAAAAATCCTTGAAGTGCTTCAGGGGCCAGACAATCACCATGTCAGTGCGGAAGACCTTTATAAGCGTCTTATCGATATGGGTGAAGAGATTGGGCTGGCAACCGTCTATCGTGTGCTGAACCAGTTTGATGACGCGGGCATTGTTACTCGTCATAATTTCGAAGGCGGTAAATCCGTGTTCGAGCTGACTCAGCAGCACCACCACGATCACCTGATCTGCCTCGACTGTGGCAAGGTCATTGAATTTAGCGATGATTCCATTGAATCACGCCAGCGTGAAATCGCCGCCCGTCATGGCATCCGCCTGACCAACCACAGCCTGTACCTGTACGGTCACTGCGCTGAAGGTGATTGCCGCGAAAATGAACATGCGCACGACGCAAAATAAGTGAGTGTTCATACTCTGAGCCAGCCGTGAGGTTGGCTTTTTTTTGCCTGAAAAAAGCCCGGTGACGCTGCGCCACCGGGCGTAAAGCAACTTATTTATTGTTATTGCGTATCTCGTTCCAGATCTTATCGCAACGCTTCGCCACTTCCTGATCGTTACCGGTTTTCCGCGCCTGGATACAGGCCTGGTAATCCATCACGCGAACATTTTCCTGCGTCGCAAACTGCTCATGCGCTTTCTCTTTTTTCAGCACATTCAGCACGCTCTGACAGGCTTCAATTTTCTCCGGCGATCCTTCGGCAGTATTAATACAGGCGCTATACGCCTCCTTCAGACGGGAGTCTTCTTTCTGCGCCTGATCATGCGCACACGCCACCAGCCCCGATGCCAGCAGCGCAACGATTACCATTTTTTTCATCATATGCAGTCTCCATGCTGGCGGGATCTCGCCCGCCAGCGTGTTCATCAGAAGATGGTAAATGGCGCAATGACCATGAATTTCACGTCACGTTCATCCTGGAAGATGTTGCCGTAGCCGCCCGCGTAGCTCGGGATATCGGAGTGGTTGTCATACTGGGTGAAGTGCAGTTTGAACATCGTGCCTTTCGCACGGCCCTCCTGAAGGGTGTAAATCGCATCCAGGCTGTATGAAGACTCTTTCAGACGGTAGTTTGGATCGTAGTACGCGTCTGGCGTTGCCATATCCGCTGGCTTCGCATCCCAGGCGTACGCGTAGGATGCTCCCACTGCCCAGCCGGGCAGGTTCCAGTTTTTCAGGTCATACATTGCCCCGAAGAAGACCGCCTTTTCGCCGTCGGCGTTGAAGTCAGAGCGGTTATCCCACCAGATATCCAGACGACCATTGGAAGAGGCGTAGGTTGGGGTCATACGTTGCAGGAAGTAGCCCTGCTGCCCTTCTGCCTTGACCCATGTTCCCTCCAGACGCAAATCAACCTGACCTACCTTGTAGCCGAAGGTCAGCGCCTGTAACCACGCGGTGCCGTCATAGATATCATTTACGCTGCCATCACTGACCTTGTCGCGCGTACCGTAGAACTGATAGCTGGTGCTCAGCGGGCTACCCGCGATATCAAATTTGTAGCTGGCTTTAGCAAAGTACTGATCGATATAGCCTTCAGCCTGACCAAATGCAGCTTCCAGCACCAGATCGTTTTTAAAGTCGTACTTCGCTCCCAGCGAGTGGAGATAATCAACTTTGGTTTTTTTATCGTTCTGATAGAACTTGTCCATCTCAATGTGCCACGGCGCTTTGTACTCGTTGGTCCACATATAGGAGAAGCTCAACGCCCCCGCATCGCCGTAGTCAAAATTAGCACCGGCTTCCGCCCCCTGATAGGTGCCTGGCATAAAGCTCCAGTGCGGCGCTAACAACGTCTGGCCGGTTGGCTGGATATAACCACCCCGCGCCCAGACCGGGCCATATTTGAATTTTGCAGCCGCTTTATACAGGCTGATACCGCTTTTATCGCCGGACCAGTCTTCGTCGTAGGCTTTATTACTGGAGGAGAACGCAATTTCGTTCGGATGGCCGCTGTCGCCATTTTCGGCCATTTCAATTGCGGTGAACGCGGCAATATCGATCCCGAACATATCGGCGGCATATCCCGACTGGAAATCCAGGTTGGCGTTCCATGTCGAGTGAGAAAGGTTGGTTTTGTATTTATCTTCAGTGACGTCTTTACGGTCACGCTCACGTTGCCAGTAATAAATACCGCCCGTGAGGGTGGAATCTTCGATGAAACCTGCTGCTTTTGCCTCTGGCGCAACCACCAGGCCCGACATTGCTGTCACACCGGCGATAGCCAGCGCCAGCGCACTACGTTTGCCACTGAACGTACGCATAGATTATTCCTCTTTGACGAATTAAAACGCCTTAAACGGCGAAAAACAGAAAAGACCAAGTGGTCAGGGGTAGTCAGAAATACCCTCGAATTAACTACCGTCTTTAGGTTATTTTTCGCGACGCGAATTATCAATGCTTTTAATCAGGCAAAAGTCAGGATTATGACGAAGAGCACATATTTCGTAGTGCTTTGTAACATTTACCGGGAAGCGAGTACTGGCGGGGGAATGCGCTAATTTTCAGTAAGTAACATTGATATTGTGAATATATTTTTCAGTGTTTCTGTTTTTGGAAAACAACAAACTTTTTTTAAATAAAATAAGTAGCACCACATTGACCTGGAATGTTGGGTTTAAATGATTATCCCGATGCTTAACGACATGATCGTTAAATAAAAAAACGCCGCATTACGCGGCGTTTGTTTCTCATTGACCAGAGCAGCGTTATTATTCGCCGATCTTAGTCCAGGTATCACGCAGACCGACGGTACGGTTAAATACCGGTTTTTCTGCCGTGCTGTAACGGCTGTCCAGGCAGAAGTAACCCTCACGTTCAAACTGGAACGCTTTACCGGCTTCAGCGGCTTTCAGAGACGGCTCGGCATACCCCTGCTTGATAATCAGAGACTCAGGGTTAATGACCGCCAGGAAGTCCTCCGCAGCGCCTGGATTAGGCACGCTGAACAGACGATCGTAGAGACGGATCTCAACCGGCAGCGCATGCTGCGCGCTCACCCAGTGGATTACACCTTTTACTTTACGACCATCCGCCGGATCTTTACTCAGCGTCTCTGCGTCGTACGTACAGAAGATGGTCGTGATGTTACCTTCCGCATCTTTCTCTACTCGCTCTGCTTTGATCACATAGGCGTTACGCAGACGCACTTCTTTGCCCAGCACCAGACGCTTGTACTGCTTGTTCGCTTCTTCGCGGAAGTCGGCGCGATCGATCCAGATTTCACCGCTGAACGGCACGTCGCGGGTGCCCATTTCCGGTTTGTTCGGATGGTTAGGCATCGAGACCTGTTCGCTTCCGCCCTGCGGATAGTTTTCGATAACCAGTTTCACTGGATCGATCACTGCCATCGCGCGCGGCGCGTTTTCGTTCAGGTCTTCACGAATGCAGGATTCCAGAGACGCCATTTCGATGGTGTTGTCCTGCTTGGTGACGCCAATACGTTTGCAGAACTCACGAATGGACGCAGAGGTGTAGCCACGACGACGCAGGCCAGAAATGGTCGGCATACGCGGGTCGTCCCAGCCTTCAACGTGCTTGTCGGTGACCAGCAGGTTCAGCTTACGCTTGGACATCACGGTGTATTCCAGGTTCAGACGAGAGAACTCGTACTGACGCGGATGCACAGGAATGGTGATGTTATCCAGCACCCAGTCGTACAGACGACGGTTGTCCTGGAATTCCAGCGTGCACAGAGAGTGCGTAATGCCTTCCAGCGCATCGCTGATGCAGTGGGTGAAGTCGTACATCGGGTAGATGCACCACTTGTTACCGGTCTGGTGGTGTTCAGCGAACTTAATGCGGTACAGCACCGGATCGCGCATCACGATGAACGGAGACGCCATATCGATTTTGGCACGCAGACACGCTTTACCTTCTTCGAAGCCACCGGCACGCATTTTTTCAAACAGCGCCAGGTTCTCTTCCACGCTACGATCGCGGAACGGGCTGTTTTTACCAGGCTGAGTCAGCGTACCGCGGTATTCACGGATTTCGTCAGCTGACAATTCGTCGACGTATGCCAGACCTTTGTTAATCAGTTCAACCGCGTAGGCATACAGCTGATCGAAATAGTCTGAGGAGTAGCAGATATCGCCAGACCAGTTGAAGCCCAGCCATTGCACGTCGTTTTTTATCGACTCAACGTATTCGATGTCTTCTTTTACTGGGTTGGTGTCATCGAAACGCAGGTTGCACTGCCCCTGGTAATCTTGCGCAATACCAAAGTTCAGGCAGATCGATTTGGCGTGACCAATGTGCAGGTAGCCATTTGGCTCCGGCGGGAAACGCGTGTGGACTGTGGTGTGCTTACCACTGGCCAGATCTTCATCGATGATCTGACGAATAAAGTTACTCGGGCGGGCTTCTGCCTCACTCATCGTGGATTCCTCAAAGCGTAAACAACGTATAACGGCATATGATCTTATAAGCCGGACGTAGTGACAACCCTTAAAACGTCCCGGAAGAAAATAATGGGGGCAATTGCTGCAAAAAAAAGCGGCGGAGGATATCCCCCGCCGCTAAAGGCATAACTCTACTCAGGAGCGATTACTTGCCTTTAATCTCATACAGTGGCGTCTGGCCTGCAACTACCTGCCCCTGCGCCTGGATCACCAGACCGCTGAAGTCGTCGATGTTGCTGCACACGACCGGGCTTATCATGGAGCGCGCGTTAGCATTCAGGAAGTCCAGATCCATTTCCAGAATCGGCTGGCCTGCCGCCACTTCAGCACCCTCTTCCACCAGGCGAGTAAAGCCCTGGCCGTTCAGCGCAACGGTATCAATACCCATATGGACAACGATCTCCGCGCCTTTTTCCGTTTCCAGGCAGAACGCATGGTTGGTGTTGAAGATTTTCACGATAGTACCGGCAGCCGGAGAGACCACGGTTTTGTCCGTTGGTTTCACCGCCACGCCGTCACCGACCGCTTTGCTGGCGAACGCTTCGTCAGGCACCTGTTCAAGCGCAACAACGTCACCTGTCACCGGAGAAACCAGCGCAGCGATGGTCACCGCGTTTGGCACAGCCTGCGGTTTTGCAACCGGCGCGTCAGCCACTGGCGCGTTATCCGTTGAGGCGGCAGCGACCGGCCCACGGGCAACCACTTTTTTCATTTCATCGCCGATAGATTCGGCCTTCGCACCCACGATAACCTGGATGGTTTGTTTGTTCAGTTTCACCACACCAGACGCACCCAGGCGTTTGCACATTGCATCGCTCACGCGCGCGGAGTCGCCTACGGTCAGACGCAGACGGGTAATACAGGCATCGATCGCTTTCAGGTTGTCGGTGCCACCCACAGCGGCAATGTAGCTGGTTGCCAGTTGGGTTAAACCCTCTTCGGTATTGCTGTTGGCTTCACTGGTCACAACATCATCTTTCGTATCTTCGCGACCAGGCGTCTTCAGGTTAAACATACGAATAACCGCGCTGAACAGAACGAAGTAGATAACGAAGAAGATCAGGCCCATCACCATCAGGATCCAGACGTTGCTGCTTGCCGCCGGCAGGTTGTACATCAACACATAGTCGATGGCACCTGCGGAGAAGGAGAAGCCAGCATGGATACCCAGAAGGGTGGCGACGAACAGGCTGATACCGGTCAGGATCGCATGCATCAGATACAGCAGCGGAGCCAGGAACATGAACAGGAATTCCAGTGGCTCGGTCACGCCGGTCAGGAAGGCGGTGATCGCAACGGACAGCAGCATCCCGCCAACCATTGGGCGACGCGCTTTCGGCGCAGCCAGGTACATTGCCAGCGCCGCGCCAGGCAGACCAAACATCATGATTGGGAAGAAGCCAGACATGAACATGCCCGCGGTGCCGTCGCCTGCGTAGAAGCGGTTGATATCACCGTGGAATACCGCGCCGGCCGCGTTGGTGAACTCACCAATCTGGAACCAGGCGATGGTGTTCAGTACCTGATGCAGACCGGTTGGGATCAGCAGACGGTTAATGAAACCGAAGATGCCCGCGCCCATTGCGCCCGCAGACACGATCCACTCGCCACCCGCATGGATAGCATGCTGCACCGGTGGCCAAACGTAGCCAAAGATGGCGGCGAGGATCAGACAGAAAAAGCCCGTCGCAATCGGCACAAAACGTTTACCGCCGAAGAAGCTCAGGAAGTCAGGAAGTTTGATACCTGCCCAACGGTTGTACACGGCGCCACCCACCAGGCCAGTAATGATACCTGCCAGCACACCCATGTTGATTTCAGGATTGATGGTTACCATCGCTTTCGTGAGGATGAAGTAACCGACAGCCCCTGCCAGTGCCGCGGCACCCGCGCTGTCTTTTGACCAGCTTGACGCCACACCGATGGCGAAAATCAGCGCCAGGTTGTCAAAAATTGCGCCGCCTGCCTGGGCAATAAACGGCACGTTAAGAAGATCGGGTTGCCCGAATCGCAGCAGCAATGCTGCAACCGGTAGCACGGCGATAGGGAGCTGCAAAGCCCTACCGAGGCGCTGGAAAAAACCTAAAATATTCATCCTATTCCCCCTACGAGACCCTTTGTTAAGACTCGCGCATAAACTATGTTTTTATTGTGTCACGAACGATAGATACAGTTGATGATTCACTGGCAGTGTGAGTGTGTGAAAAATTAATTCGTATCGCAAATTAAACACCTATTTTTTGTGATTATTGTCACCAAATATCGTATTAAACCCTCCCTGCCACTGGCTAACGACGAAAACTTATTTTATCATTCAAAAAATCAAGACGGATTGATCCGGCCTGAAAGGTTCCAGGTTACGCTTAGTTCAGGTTGCACTAATCATCCGCCCACTTTTACTTAAACTTTAGAGGTGAATAATGAGACTGATTCCCCTGGCAACAGCTGAACAAGTCGGAAAATGGGCTGCTCGTCATATCGTTAATCGCATCAACGCGTTCAAACCAACAGCCGATCGTCCTTTCGTTCTCGGTCTTCCAACCGGCGGCACGCCCCTGACCGCTTATAAAGCTCTGGTTGAAATGCACAAAGCGGGCCAGGTTAGCTTTAAACACGTTGTGACCTTCAACATGGACGAATATGTCGGCCTGCCAAAGGAACATCCGGAAAGTTACCACAGCTTTATGCACCGTAATTTCTTCGATCACGTTGATATTCCGGCTGAAAACATTAACCTGCTGAATGGAAACGCGCCTGATATTGACGCAGAATGCCGTCAGTATGAAGAAAAAATCCGTTCCTACGGTAAAATCCACCTGTTTATGGGCGGCGTAGGCAACGATGGTCATATCGCGTTCAACGAACCGGCATCTTCACTGGCTTCCCGTACCCGTATTAAAACGCTGACCCATGATACGCGCGTGGCTAACTCCCGCTTCTTTGACGGAGACGTCAATCAGGTGCCTAAATACGCGCTGACCGTGGGCGTGGGCACGCTGCTGGATGCCGAAGAAGTGATGATTCTGGTGCTGGGCGCGGTGAAAGCGCAAGCGCTTCAGGCTGCCGTTGAAGGCAACGTGAACCATATGTGGACGATCAGCTGCTTACAGCTGCATCCAAAAGCGGTTGTCGTGTGTGACGAACCGTCCACCATGGAGCTGAAAGTGAAAACGCTGAAATACTTCAACGAGCTGGAAGCTGAGAACATCAAAGGTCTGTAATTGAATAACCGCCTCTTTTATCCGGGGCGGTCGCTTTTTTTAACCGGGGGTCGATATGTACGCTTTAACCCACGGTCGGATTTATACCGGCCATGAAATTCTGGATGACCATGCGATTGTAATCGCCAATGGCCTGATTGAACGTGTTTGCCCGCTGGCGGAACTGCCGCCGGAGATCGAACAGCGTTCACTCAATGGAGCTGTAATCTCCCCCGGTTTCATCGACGTACAGCTTAACGGCTGCGGCGGTGTCCAGTTTAACGATACCGCAGAAGCGGTGACGGTTGAAACGCTGGAAATTATGCAGAAAGCCAACGAGAAATCGGGCTGCACCAGCTATCTGCCAACGCTGATCACCAGTAGCGATGACCTGATGAAACAGGGTATCCGCGTCATGCGCGAATACCTGGCAAAACATCCGAATCAGGCGCTGGGCCTGCACCTGGAAGGGCCCTGGCTGAATATGGTCAAGAAAGGCACCCATAACCCAAACTACGTGCGCAAACCGGATGCCGAGCTGGTGGATTACATGTGCGCCAATGCCGATGTGATCACCAAAGTGACGCTGGCCCCGGAAATGACCGGCACGGACGTTATCAGCAAACTGGCCGCCGCCGGGATTGTGGTATCTGCGGGCCATTCGAACGCGACGCTGAAAGAGGCGAAGGCCGGTTTCCGCGCAGGCATTACATTTGCCACACACCTTTATAACGCGATGCCCTATATTACTGGCCGCGAACCGGGACTGGTTGGCGCAATTCTGGATGAACCAGACGTCTACTGCGGCATTATCGCCGACGGCTTGCATGTCGATTACACCAACATCCGCAACGCCAAACGCCTGAAAGGCGACAAGCTCTGCCTGGTGACGGATGCTACCGCTCCGGCAGGAGCGAATATTGACCAGTTCATTTTTGCTGGTAAAACAATATACTACCGGAATGGACTGTGTGTGGATGAGAACGGCACGCTGAGCGGTTCTTCTCTGACGATGATCGAAGGGGTACGTAACCTCGTTGAACATTGCGGCATCGCACTTGAGGAAGTGCTGCGCATGGCCACGCTTTATCCGGCGCGCGCCATTGGCGTCGATAAACAGCTCGGTGGTATTGCGCCAGGTATGGTTGCAAACCTGACGGCGTTCACACACGATTATAAAATTATTAAGACCATCGTTAATGGTAACGAGGTCGTCACTGAGTAAGTAAAAGTATGACACCAGGCGGACAAGCTCAAATCGGTAATGTCGATCTCGTTAAACAACTTAACAGCGCGGCAGTTTATCGCCTGATTGACCAGCACGGGCCAATCTCACGCATTCAGATAGCCGAACAAAGCCAGCTTGCTCCCGCCAGCGTGACAAAAATTACACGTCAGCTTATTGAGCGCGGCCTGATCAAAGAAGTCGATCAGCAGGCCTCCACCGGGGGCCGCCGCGCGATTTCCATCGTCACGGAAACCCGCAATTTTCAGGCCATTGGCGTTCGCTTAGGACGTCATGACACCACGCTTACGCTCTACGACCTGAGCAGCAAGGCCATTGCCGAAGAGCATTACCCCCTTCCTGAGCGCACGCAGGAGACGCTTGAACATGCGTTACTGAATACCATTGCGCAGTTTATCGAAAGCTGTCAGCGCAAGATCCGTGAACTCATCGCCATCTCGGTGATTTTGCCCGGCCTGGTTGACCCGGAAAGCGGCGTTATTCGCTACATGCCGCATATTAAGGTAGAGAACTGGGGGCTGGTTGAGGCGCTGGAAAAGCGCTTCAAGCTGACCTGTTTTGTTGGTCACGATATTCGCTCGCTGGCGCTGGCGGAGCACTACTTTGGTGCGAGCCAGGACTGCGAAGACTCTATTCTGGTGCGCGTTCACCGTGGTACAGGTGCGGGCATCATCTCGAATGGCCGCATTTTTATTGGTCGTAACGGTAACGTAGGCGAGATTGGTCATATCCAGGTGGAACCGCTTGGCGAGCGCTGCCACTGCGGTAATTTTGGCTGTCTTGAAACCGTTGCCGCCAACGCCGCCATTGAACATCGCGTTCGCCATCTGCTGGAGCAGGGTTACCAGAGCCGCGTCACGCTGGACGATTGTAAGATCGGCACCATCTGCAAAGCGGCAAACAAAGGCGATGCGCTGGCCTGCGAAGTGATCGAACAGGTAGGACGCCACCTGGGTAAGACCATCGCCATTGCCATCAACCTGTTTAATCCGCAAAAGGTGGTGATTGCCGGCGAGATCGTTGAAGCCGAAAAAGTGTTACTGCCCGCCATTGAAGGCTGCATCAATACCCAGGCGCTGAAGGCATTTCGCCAGAATTTGCCGGTGGTGCGATCTACGCTCGATCACCGCTCGGCAATTGGCGCATTCGCCCTGGTAAAACGTGCCATGCTGAACGGGATCCTGCTGCAACATTTGCTGGAATCCTGATCGGATCTTATAGTAACGCCTTCTTTTTTTGATGTCGGATTGTCCATGACCATTAAGAATGTAATTTGTGATATCGACGGCGTGCTGATGCACGACAACGTTGCCGTGCCGGGTGCTGCGGAGTTTCTTCACCGCATCATCGACAAAGGAATGCCACTGGTTCTTCTCACGAACTACCCTTCACAGACTGGTCAGGATCTGGCAAACCGCTTTGCTACCGCGGGCGTCAACGTCCCGGACAGCGTGTTCTATACCTCTGCGATGGCGACCGCGGATTTCCTGAAGCGTCAGGAAGGCAAAAAAGCCTATGTGGTTGGTGAAGGTGCGCTGATCCACGAGCTGTATAAAGCGGGCTTCACCATCACCGACGTGAACCCGGACTTTGTCATCGTGGGCGAAACGCGCTCCTTTAACTGGGAGATGATGCATAAGGCAGCCTACTTTGTCGCCAACGGTGCGCGTTTTATCGCCACCAACCCGGACACGCACGGTCGCGGTTTTTATCCCGCCTGCGGTGCGCTGTGTGCCGGTATCGAAAAAATCTCGGGCCGTAAGCCGTTTGTTGTCGGTAAACCGAGCCCGTGGATTATCCGCGCCGCACTGAATACGATGCAGGCACACTCAGAAGAAACCGTCATTGTGGGCGACAACCTGCGTACCGATATTCTTGCTGGCTTCCAGGCGGGGCTTGAAACCATCCTGGTGCTTTCTGGCGTTTCACAGCTTGATGACATTGATACGATGCCGTTCCGGCCAAGCTGGATTTACCCCTCTGTCGACGAAATCGACGTTATTTGATTCTGAACCACGCCTCAGGGCGTGGTTTTTCATTTCTGCTGTCTTAAAACATCACTTCATCTAACGAAATCAGCTCTTCATTGAGAAATCATCAATATAATTGCTTAAGGCATACACTTTTTTTAAGATTCGGCAATTGCCATTGCACTTTTTACGTTTTCATCGGTAAAACGCTTGCGCCCCCTCCCCTTTTTGCGGCATTTTCATAAGCAAGCAACATCACAACGCAACAGGGTTAACGGAGAAGGTTATGTGTTCTATTTTTGGCGTACTGGATATTAAAACTGACGCGGGCGAACTGCGTAAAAAAGCACTCGAATTGTCCCGCCTGATGCGCCATCGCGGTCCGGACTGGTCAGGCGTTTACGCCAGCGATAAAGCGATTCTGGCTCACGAACGTCTCTCCATTGTTGATGTCAACGCTGGCGCACAGCCGCTGTATAACGAGAAAAAAACGCACGCGCTGGCTGTTAACGGTGAAATTTACAACCATCAGGCGCTGCGCGCTGAGTACGGCGATCGCTACGCGTTTCAGACCGGCTCAGACTGCGAAGTGATCCTGGCGCTGTATCAGGAGAAAGGCCCGGAGTTCCTCGACGACCTGCAAGGTATGTTCGCCTTCGCCCTGTACGACAGCGAAAAAGACGCTTACCTGATTGGCCGCGACCATATTGGTATTATCCCGCTGTACATGGGACACGATGAACACGGTAACTTCTACGTTGCCTCAGAGATGAAAGCCCTGGTACCGGTATGCCGCACCATCAAAGAGTTCCCGGCAGGTAGCTACCTGTGGAGCCAGGACGGCGAGATCCGCCCGTACTACCAGCGCGACTGGTTTGATTATGAAGCGGTGAAAGACAACGTGACGGACAAAGCGGAACTGCGTCAGGCGCTGGAAGAGTCAGTGAAAAGCCACCTGATGTCAGATGTCCCCTACGGTGTACTGCTCTCCGGCGGTCTGGACTCCTCCGTGATCTCCGCGATCACCAAGAAATTCGCCGCACGTCGCGTGGAAGATCAGGAGCGCTCTGAAGCCTGGTGGCCACAGCTGCACTCCTTTGCCGTGGGTCTGGAAGGGGCACCTGACCTGAAAGCCGCTCAGGAAGTGGCGAACCATCTTGGCACGGTGCACCATGAAATTCACTTCACCGTACAGGAAGGTCTGGATGCGATCCGCGATGTGATCTATCACATTGAAACCTATGATGTGACCACCATTCGCGCCTCCACGCCGATGTATTTGATGTCGCGAAAGATCAAAGCGATGGGCATCAAGATGGTGCTCTCCGGCGAGGGTTCTGACGAAGTGTTTGGCGGTTACCTCTATTTCCACAAAGCGCCAAACGCCAAAGAGCTGCATGAAGAAACGGTGCGTAAGCTACAGGCGCTGCACATGTTTGACTGCGCGCGCGCCAACAAAGCGATGTCCGCCTGGGGTGTGGAAGCCCGCGTGCCGTTCCTCGATAAGAAATTCCTCGATGTGGCGATGCGCATCAACCCGCAGGACAAAATGTGCGGCAACGGCAAAATGGAGAAACATATCCTGCGTGAATGTTTTGAATCCTACCTGCCGGCGAGCGTGGCGTGGCGTCAGAAAGAGCAGTTCTCCGATGGCGTAGGCTACAGCTGGATCGACACCCTGAAAGAGGTGGCGGCGAAACAGGTTTCTGATCAACAACTGGAAACTGCGAGCTTCCGTTTCCCGTACAACACGCCAGCCTCGAAAGAGGCGTATTTGTACCGTGAGATCTTTGAGGAGCTGTTCCCGGTTCCAAGCGCAGCCGAGTGCGTACCGGGTGGTCCTTCGGTCGCCTGCTCTTCTGCTAAAGCCATTGAATGGGATGAATCCTTCAAAGCGATGAACGATCCGTCAGGACGCGCGGTGGGCGTTCACCAGTCTGCTTATAAATAATGTCCAGACTATAATCAGGCCCTCCGGGGCCTGATTTTTTTGCCTCTCTTTTCCCGGCATAAAATCGATTAATAACCAATAATTGTCGAATATTCGGCCTCGCTGTTCGCAACCTAACCAAACAGTCACATTCCGGCTATTTTCATTGAAAAAGGTGTTGACGCTGCAAGGGTCTATACGCATAATGCGCCCCGCAACGCCGATAAGGTAACGCGAAAAAAAGATGGCTACGTAGCTCAGTTGGTTAGAGCACATCACTCATAATGATGGGGTCACAGGTTCGAATCCCGTCGTAGCCACCATCTTTTTTGCGGGAGTGGCGAAATTGGTAGACGCACCAGATTTAGGTTCTGGCGCCGCAAGGTGTGCGAGTTCAAGTCTCGCCTCCCGCACCATTCCCAGGTAAGCGTTGCACGGATGGGGTATCGCCAAGCGGTAAGGCACCGGTTTTTGATACCGGCATTCCCTGGTTCGAATCCAGGTACCCCAGCCATATTTCTTCGATCATGCGGTTCTCCGCGGTATTGGGGTATCGCCAAGCGGTAAGGCACCGGTTTTTGATACCGGCATTCCCTGGTTCGAATCCAGGTACCCCAGCCATCGAAGATTGCAGTACTGGCTACGTAGCTCAGTTGGTTAGAGCACATCACTCATAATGATGGGGTCACAGGTTCGAATCCCGTCGTAGCCACCATATTTACGTTATCGAATACGATTCGGTAAACTGAACATTGTTGGGGTATCGCCAAGCGGTAAGGCACCGGATTCTGATTCCGGCATTCCGAGGTTCGAATCCTCGTACCCCAGCCACTTTAAAGTCGTTAAGCAGTTTGTTTAACGCAATTGGGGTGTCGCCAAGCGGTAAGGCTCTGGTTTCTGATACCAGCATTCCGGGGTTCGAATCCCTGCACCCCAGCCACTTTAAACAAACAAGCCCGCTCTGCGGGCTTTTTTGTTTTTGTTGTTCAGAATAGTGCGGCCTGATGCCTTCACCCTAACCCTCTCCCACGGGGAGAGGGAATAAAGATCAGAGTCCGAGGGCGTACTTCAGGGCCTGACGCTTCAGACCACCGGCACGTTCCGCTGCCATCAATCCAATATTGCGCACTATACGCACCGGACCAACATCATTGCTGAACCCGGCATAGAACAGATCCATCCCCGACTGCATAATGAAGTTATCCGCCATACGGCGCGTCTGGTAGCGCTTCAGAACCTGATGGCTGGCCCAGGCTTCCGCGTGGGCGCGAGCGTTACCCAGCACATCCAGTAACGCATCGACGTCACGGTATCCCAGATTCACCCCCTGCCCCGCCAGCGGATGAATGGTGTGCGCCGCGTCCCCCACAAGCACCAGTCCTTCACGGGCATACTGCAACGCATGGCGTCGCATCAGCGGGAATGCGCCGGCGGCAACCGGGGTCACGTTGCCCAGACGGCTCGGGAAGTGCTGGCGGATTTCGCGCTGCAACTGATCCATGGACAGCCCCTGCAACTGTCGAATGCGCGCCGGTTTGTCGTACCACACCAGCGAAGCCCAGTTATCAAACAGCGGTAAGAATGCATGCGGGCCGTTCGGCGTAAAATGCTGCCAGGTGCTTTCGCCCGGCGCGTTTTCTGACTGAACGGTGATCAGCATGCAGGACTGCTGGTACTGCCAGGCATGGATCCCAATGCCTGCCATCTGCCTGACCTGCGAGTTCGCGCCATCCGCTCCCACCACCAGCTTTACGGCCAGCTCATCGTCGTTGTCCAGCGTCAGGAGATACCCGCCCTCATGACGATGCAGGTCTTTCAGCGAGTCCGGCACGCGCAGCGTCACCTTCGGGTGCGCCTCCAGCGCCTGCCAGAGTGCCTGCTGGAGCACGTTGTTTTCCACCATATAGCCCAGGCGCGGCAGTTTCAGCTCGGCGGCATCAAACGACACATGAGCATTTTCCCACTCCCAGGTTTCGAGACGGCTGTAAGGATGCGCGCGCATCGCCAGCACCGCCTCCCAGACGCCCAGCCCGCGAAGCAGATCAACAGAGGCCGCGCTGATGGCGGAAATACGTACGTCCGGTTGGCTGGCAGGATCGAATGCCGGCGGAGCCGCCTGTTCAATAACGGTTACGTCAAATCCCTGCTGCGCCAGCCCCAGCGCCAGTGCGCCGCCGACCATACCGCCGCCAACAACGGCAACTTCGGTGTTCAGGAGTGTCATGGTCACTATTCCTTATTGAAGAATGCCTTAAGTTTACCGGATTTTTGCGGCCCTGAGGTTGACAACCTTCATACTGGTCACAACCGCACCAAAGCATTACAATACGCGGCTTGCAATCCTGAGCTGAGCAAGTCGATGACTAAAAAACTCCATATAAAAACCTGGGGCTGTCAGATGAACGAATACGATTCATCGAAGATGGCCGATCTGCTGGATACCACCCACGGATACCAGCTGACTGAAAATGCGAAAGAAGCCGATGTGCTGCTGCTGAACACCTGTTCAATTCGTGAAAAAGCACAGGAAAAAGTCTTTCATGTGTTAGGCCGCTGGAAGCTTCTCAAACGGAAAAATCCGGACCTGATCATTGGCGTGGGTGGCTGCGTCGCATCGCAGGAAGGTAAGCTGATCCGCCAGAGAGCCCCCTATGTGGATATCGTTTTTGGCCCTCAGACCCTGCACCGCCTGCCAGAGATGATTAATCAGGTTCGCGGCAGCCGTAGCCCGGTGGTTGACGTGAGCTTCCCGGAGATCGAGAAATTTGACCGTCTGCCAGAGCCGCGCGCTGATGGCCCGACCGCCTTCGTCTCCATCATGGAAGGCTGCAACAAATACTGTACTTACTGCGTGGTGCCTTACACCCGCGGTGAAGAAGTGAGCCGCCCGGCAGACGATATCCTGTTTGAAATCGCGCAGCTTGCCGCGCAGGGCGTTCGCGAAGTGAACCTGCTGGGGCAGAACGTGAACGCCTGGCGCGGGGAAAACTACGACGGCACCACCGGCAGCTTTGCTGAACTGCTGCGTCTGGTGGCGGCGATTGACGGCATCGACCGCATTCGCTTTACCACCAGCCATCCGATGGAATTTACCGACGACATTATTGACGTCTATCGCGATACGCCAGAGCTGGTGAGCTTCCTGCACCTGCCTATCCAGTGCGGCTCTGACCGCGTGCTGAACCTGATGGGTCGTCCACATACGGTGCTGGAGTATAAGTCCACCATCCGCAAGCTGCGTGAAGCGCGCCCGGATATCCAGATTAGCTCCGACTTTATCGTCGGCTTCCCTGGCGAAACCGCTGATGACTTCGAGCGCACCATGAAGCTCATCGGCGAGGTGAATTTCGACGTCAGCTACAGCTTTATCTTCTCTGCGCGCCCGGGCACCCCTGCGGCCGATATGGTTGATGATGTACCGGAAGAAGAGAAAAAGCAGCGTCTGTATATTCTACAGGAGCGTATCAACCAGCAGGCCAACGCCTGGAGTCGTCGCATGCTCGGCACTGTCCAGCGTATTCTGGTGGAAGGCACCTCCCGTAAGAGCATCATGGAACTGTCTGGTCGAACCGAAAATAACCGCGTGGTGAATTTTGAAGGCACCCCGGACATGATCGGTAAGTTTGTGGACGTCGAGATTGTCGAAGTGCTCACGAACTCGCTGCGCGGGAAGGTGGTACGCACTGAGGACGAAATGGGTCTGCGAATTGCACAGACTCCGGAATCCGTTATCTCTCGCACCCGCAAGGTCAACGACTCTGGCGTAGGTATTTACCAGCCGTGATCCTCCTGGCCTGCCTGTCCGGCAGGCCTTGTATTTCCTCTCATCACCCCCAATATCTACCGCAACGCTTGCGCCTTTATTCTATGGCGTGAATAATTTCGGTAATGACCGTTTTATTACGCCGTGTGGCCACAGGTCAGTTAACCAATTAAAGAGGAACAGTTTGAACATAGATACGCGTGAAATTAGCCTTGAGCCCGCAGACAACGCTCGCCTGCTGAGCCTGTGCGGGCCGTTTGATGACAACATCAAACAACTGGAGCGACGTCTGGGTATCGAAATCAATCGTCGCGATAACCATTTCAAACTCACCGGACGCCCAATCTGCGTCAACGCCGCGGCAGATATTCTCCGCAGCCTGTATGTTGATACCGCCCCGATGCGCGGTGAGATCCAGGATATTGAACCTGAACAGATCCACCTGGCCATCAAAGAGGCGCGCGTGCTTGAGCAGAGCGCGGAGAGCGTGCCGGACTATGGCAAAGCCATCAACATCAAAACTAAACGCGGCGTGATTAAGCCTCGTACCCCGAACCAGGCGCAGTACATCGCCAATATTCTCGACCATGACATCACCTTCGGCGTGGGCCCGGCGGGTACGGGTAAAACCTATCTGGCCGTTGCCGCTGCGGTCGATGCGCTTGAGCGTCAGGAGATCCGCCGTATCCTGCTGACCCGCCCTGCTGTTGAAGCCGGTGAAAAACTGGGCTTCCTGCCGGGCGATCTGAGCCAGAAGGTCGACCCGTATCTGCGCCCGCTGTATGACGCGCTGTTCGAAATGCTCGGCTTCGAGAAAGTTGAAAAGCTCATCGAGCGTAACGTGATTGAAGTGGCCCCGCTGGCCTACATGCGTGGCCGTACGCTTAACGACGCGTTCATCATTCTGGATGAGAGCCAGAACACCACTATCGAACAGATGAAGATGTTCCTGACGCGTATTGGCTTTAACTCGAAAGCGGTTATCACCGGTGACGTCACCCAGATTGACCTGCCACGTAACACCAAATCGGGTCTGCGTCACGCCATCGAAGTCCTGGCCGAGGTAGAGGAAATCAGCTTCAACTTCTTCCACAGTGAAGACGTGGTACGCCATCCGGTGGTCGCGCGTATCGTTAACGCTTATGAGGCATGGGAAGAGGCAGATCAGAAGCGCAGGGCCGAACTGGCCGCAGAACGTAAGCGCGAAGCGCAGGAGCATGAACAGAAATGAGTCAGGTGATCCTCGATTTACAGCTGGCCTGTGAAGATAATTCCGGCATGCCAGAAGAGGCACAGTTTCAGAAATGGCTGGATGCCGTTATCCCCCAGTTTCAGGAAGAATCTGAGGTCACGATTCGCCTGGTGGATGAAGCAGAAAGCCATGAGCTCAACCTGACCTACCGCGGGAAAGATAAGCCGACCAACGTGCTCTCTTTCCCGTTCGAAGCCCCTCCGGGCATTGAGATGCCGCTGCTGGGCGATCTGATCATCTGCCGTCAGGTGGTTGAGCAGGAAGCCAAAGAGCAGCAAAAGCCGCTGGAAGCGCACTGGGCACACATGGTGGTGCACGGTAGCCTGCATCTTCTGGGTTACGACCATATTGAAGATGACGAAGCGGAAGAGATGGAATCCCTCGAGACAGAGATAATGCTTGCTCTGGGCTATGAGGATCCGTACATTGCCGAGAAAGAATAGTCAGTCACTGACTACCATGCCGCCGCGCAGGGACATAGCGCGGCGGTTAACGTTGAACTAACAAGAGAACCCTTAACAAACGCCATGAGCGACGACAATTCACACAGTAGCGACACGACAACCACTAAAAAGGGATTTTTCTCCCTCATTCTGAACCAGCTTTTCCACGGCGAACCGAAAAACCGTGATGAACTGCTGGAGCTGATTCGTGATTCCGGGCAGAACGACCTTATCGACGAAGATACGCGCGAAATGCTCGAAGGGGTGATGGACATCGCCGACCAGCGCGTCCGCGACATCATGATCCCCCGCTCGCAGATGATTACCCTGAAACGCAACCAGACGCTGGACGAGTGCCTCGATGTGATTATCGAATCGGCTCACTCACGTTTCCCGGTCATCAGCGAAGATAAAGATCACATTGAAGGGATTTTGATGGCGAAAGATCTGCTGCCGTTTATGCGCAGCGATGCCGAAGCCTTCAGTATGGAAAAGGTGTTACGCCCGGCCGTGGTTGTGCCGGAAAGTAAGCGTGTGGATCGGATGCTGAAGGAGTTTCGCTCCCAGCGCTATCACATGGCGATTGTTATTGATGAATTTGGTGGCGTTTCCGGTCTGGTCACAATCGAAGACATCCTTGAGCTGATCGTGGGCGAAATCGAAGACGAGTATGACGAAGAAGAGGATATTGACTTCCGTCAGCTGAGCCGCCACACCTGGACCGTGCGCGCGCTGGCCTCCATTGAAGACTTCAACGATACCTTTGGCACCAGCTTCAGCGATGAAGAAGTGGACACCATTGGTGGTCTGGTGATGCAGGCCTTCGGCCATCTTCCGGCCCGCGGTGAAACCGTTGACATCGATGGTTACCAGTTCAAGGTCGCAATGGCTGACAGCCGACGTATTATTCAGGTTCACGTCAGAATGCCGGACGACTCACCGGTGCCAAAACTGGAAGATTAATGTAAATGGCATTTGCCCCACTCTTTGAACGCCAGCGCGTCCGTTTGCTGCTGGCGCTGTTACTCGGAGCCAGCGGTACGCTGGCTTTTTCTCCTTACGATATCTGGCCAGCCGCTATTCTCTCCCTGATGGGGATACAGGGGCTTACCCTGAACCGTCGTCCGGTACAGGCCGCGGCCATCGGCTACTTCTGGGGGCTGGGACTGTTTGGCTCTGGTATCAACTGGGTCTACGTCAGTATCGCGCAATTTGGCGGAATGCCGGGGCCGGTTAACGTCTTCCTGGTTGTGCTGCTCGCCGCCTATCTTTCGCTCTACACTGGCCTGTTCGCGGGCATCCTGTCTCGCCTGTGGCCAAAAACGACCTGGCTGCGCGTGGCGATAGCGGCACCCGTTGTCTGGCAAATCACCGAATTTCTGCGCGGCTGGGTACTGACCGGCTTCCCGTGGTTGCAGTTCGGCTATAGCCAGGTAGACGGCCCGCTGAAAGGCCTGGCCCCGGTCATGGGCGTGGAAGCCATCAACTTCCTGTTGATGATCGTCAGCGGCCTGCTGGTGCTGGCCCTGGTGACACGTAACTGGAAGCCGCTGGTTGCCGCGTTAATCCTGTTTGCTCTGCCCTTCCCGCTGCGTTATATCCAGTGGTTTACGCTGGAGCCCGCGCGCGCCACGCAGGTTTCTCTGGTCCAGGGCGATATCCCGCAGTCCCTGAAATGGGATGAGAATCAGCTGCTGAACACGCTGAAAATCTACGCCAACGCCACTGAAAAGGTGATGGGCAAATCGCAGCTCATCATCTGGCCTGAGTCTGCGATCCCAGACCTGGAGATCAATCAGCAGCCCTTCCTGAAGATGATGGACGATCTGCTGCGCGCACGCGGCAGTACGCTGATTACCGGAATTGTGGATGCGCGTCTCAATCAGCAGAACCGCTATGACACGTACAACACGATCATTACGCTCGGTAAGGGCAGCGAATACAGCTATACCTCCACCAATCGTTACAACAAAAACCACCTTGTACCGTTTGGCGAATTTGTTCCGCTGGAGTCTATTCTGCGCCCACTGGCACCGTTCTTTGATTTGCCGATGTCCTCATTCAGCCGGGGCCCTTACGTTCAGCCGCAGCTGCATGCGCACGGTTTTGCCCTGACGGCCGCCATTTGCTACGAGATTATCCTCGGCGAGCAGGTGCGCGATAATTTCCGCCCGGACACCGACTATCTGCTGACCATCTCAAACGATGCGTGGTTCGGTAAATCGATTGGTCCGTGGCAGCACTTCCAGATGGCGCGAATGCGTTCTCTGGAGCTGGCGCGTCCGTTGCTGCGCAGCACCAATAACGGCATTACCGCCGTGATTGGTCCGCAGGGTGAAATCCAGGCCATGATCCCGCAATTTACCCGTGAGGTGCTGACTACTAACGTCACGCCAACTACCGGGCTCACCCCTTACGCGCGCACCGGGAACTGGCCGCTGTGGATTTTGACCGTGCTGTTCGGCTTTGGCGCAGTGCTGATGAGCCTGCGTCAGCGTCGTAAATAACCTTACCTTCTGTTGCCGGGTGGCGGCTACGCCTTACCCGGCATGCTCTCCGGCGCCGCCGCCACCCGACAATTTCCTCCCAAACTTCAATTCTGGCACGCCTGTTGCTTTGTTTAATTACATCAACGCTGTCTGGCTTAACGTGCAGCCTTGTCGCACCAGCGTAGATCATCGGTAGCACCGAAACGGTGCAACGAGGGATTATTGCCTCTGAATGGTGCGGCGCGCTTCGCAAAAATAAACAATAACGCAGCAAAATCTTTACATTAAGCCAGACTAAATGTTAACAAGCTTGCATAACACTGCACTCGCATTGCGCGAGATATAACAACATCACAATGGGTATCTATGCGTCACTGGCGCTGATAAGAAAGGAGTTGGGTATGCAATTACGTAAACTGGCCACAGCAATGCTGGTTATGGGAATGTCTGCGGGGGTTGTCCACGCTGAAGACGCTCCGGCAGCAGGAAGCACTCTCGACAAGATTGCCAAAAACGGCGTGATCGTGGTCGGCCACCGTGAATCTTCTGTCCCGTTCTCTTACTACGACAACACGCAAAAAGTCGTGGGCTATTCACAGGATTACTCCAACGCCATCGTTGAAGCCGTGAAGAAAAAGCTGAACAAACCTGACCTGCAAGTGAAGCTGATCCCCATCACTTCACAGAACCGTATTCCTCTGCTGCAAAACGGCACATTTGATTTTGAATGTGGCTCAACCACCAACAACCTTGAGCGTCAGAAACAGGCCGCTTTCTCGGACACCATCTTCGTTGTGGGCACCCGCCTGCTGACGAAGAAAGGCGGCGACATCAAAGATTTTGCTGACCTGAAAGGCAAAGCGGTTGTCGTGACCTCCGGTACCACGTCCGAAGTGCTGCTGCACAAGCTGAACGACGAGAAGAAAATGGACATGCGCATCATCAGCGCGAAAGACCATGGCGACTCCTTCCGTACCCTGGAAAGCGGCCGTGCCGTCGCGTTTATGATGGATGACGCTCTGCTGGCAGGCGAGCGCGCCAAGGCGAAGAAACCAGACAACTGGGAAATCGTCGGTACCGCCCAGTCGAAAGAAGCCTACGGCTGTATGCTGCGTAAAGGTGACGAGGACTTCAAGAAACTGATCGATGACACCATCGCTCAGGCGCAAACCTCCGGCGAAGCGGCAAAATGGTTCGACAAATGGTTCAAGAACCCAATTCCACCAAAAAACCTGAACATGAACTTTGAACTGTCTGACGACATGAAAGCGCTGTTCAAATCACCAAACGACAAAGCTCTTAACTAATTAGAACGACAGGGGCGGGATCTCCTGCCCTCTCGATTGTCGGGAAGCATGGACAGACTATACGTTGAGTGGTCGTTCCCCACTCAGCGCAAAAATTGAGCTTCTCACCAATCTTCGAGGGTAGCGCTGCTACCCTTTTTTTTCTGGAGTTTACTATGTCAATTGACTGGAACTGGGGCATCTTTCTGCAACAAGCCCCGTTCGGCAACACCACCTATCTCGGCTGGCTGTGGAGCGGCTTTCAGGTTACCGTTGCATTATCGATAACGGCGTGGATTATCGCGTTTCTTGTCGGTTCGCTGTTCGGTATTCTGCGTACCGTCCCTAACCGTTTTCTCTCTTCGATTGGCACGCTCTATGTGGAACTGTTCCGTAACGTTCCGCTGATCGTGCAGTTCTTTACCTGGTATCTGGTGATCCCGGAACTGCTGCCGGAAGATCTCGGCATGTGGTTTAAGGCCGAGCTGGATCCTAACGTACAATTTTTTGTCTCCTCTATGCTGTGTCTGGGGCTGTTCACCGCTGCGCGCGTCTGCGAGCAGGTACGGGCCGCCATACAGTCACTGCCGCGCGGGCAAAAGAATGCGGCACTGGCGATGGGCCTGACTCTGCCTCAGGCCTACCGTTACGTACTGCTGCCGAACGCTTACCGCGTCATCGTTCCGCCGATGACCTCCGAGATGATGAACCTGGTAAAAAACTCGGCTATCGCCTCAACCATTGGTCTGGTAGATATGGCGGCGCAGGCGGGCAAACTGCTGGATTATTCCGCTCACGCATGGGAATCCTTCACGGCGATCACGCTCGCCTATGTTCTGATTAACGCATTCATCATGCTGGTGATGAACCTGGTTGAACGCAAAGTACGCCTGCCGGGCAATCTGGGGGGCAAATAAATGTACGATTTTGACTGGAGTTCCATTGTTCCCTCCATGCCCTATCTGCTGGATGGACTGGCAATCACCTTAAAGATCACCGTTATCGCCATTATCGTCGGTATTGTCTGGGGCACCCTGCTGGCAGTGATGCGCCTGTCGAGCTTTAAGCCGCTCGCCTGGTTTGCCACGGCTTACGTTAACGTGTTCCGCTCCATTCCACTGGTCATGGTGCTGCTGTGGTTTTATCTGATTGTTCCCGGCTTTTTACAGAACGTACTGGGACTGTCGCCAAAGACCGATATCCGCCTGATCTCTGCCATGGTGGCGTTTTCCATGTTTGAAGCCGCCTACTACTCAGAGATCATCCGCGCCGGTATTCAGAGTATCTCGCGCGGGCAGTCCAGCGCTGCGCTGGCGCTCGGTATGACGCACTGGCAGTCTATGAAGCTCATTATTCTGCCGCAGGCGTTTCGCGCTATGGTTCCGCTGCTGCTGACGCAGGGCATCGTCCTGTTCCAGGATACCTCCCTGGTCTACGTGCTGAGCCTGGCAGACTTCTTCCGTACCGCCTCCACCATTGGCGAACGTGACGGAACGCAGGTTGAGATGATCCTCTTCGCGGGCGGGGTCTATTTTGTGATTAGTTTAAGCGCATCGCTGTTGGTCAGCTGGCTGAAGAAAAGGACGGTATAATGATTTCCCTGAAAAATGTTTCTAAATGGTATGGGCACTTTCAGGTGCTGACCGACTGCTCAACAGAAGTGAAAAAAGGCGATGTGGTGGTGGTCTGCGGCCCGTCCGGTTCCGGTAAGTCCACGCTTATCAAAACCGTTAATGGGCTGGAACCTGTCCAGCAGGGCGAGATTGTCGTTAACGGCACCAAAGTGAATGACCGCAAAACCAACCTTGCCCAGCTTCGCTCCCACGTAGGGATGGTGTTCCAGCATTTTGAGCTGTTCCCTCACCTCTCCATCATTGAGAACCTGACGCTGGCGCAGGTGAAAGTGCTGAAGCGCGACAAAAAAGCGGCGCGCGAAAAGGGGCTGAAGTTGCTGGAACGCGTCGGGCTGTCTGCACATGCGGATAAGTTCCCGGCGCAGCTTTCGGGCGGCCAACAGCAGCGTGTGGCAATCGCGCGTGCGCTGTGCATGGATCCGGTGGCTATGCTGTTTGATGAGCCGACGTCCGCGCTCGATCCTGAGATGATCAACGAAGTGCTGGACGTCATGGTGGAGCTGGCGCACGAAGGGATGACCATGATGGTGGTGACGCACGAAATGGGCTTCGCCCGTAAAGTGGCCAACCGCGTGATTTTCATGGATGAAGGGAAAATTGTTGAAGACTCACCAAAAGAAGAGTTCTTCGCAAATCCTAAATCTGAACGTGCAAAAGACTTCCTCGCCAAAATCCTGCATTAATCTTTTTAGTGCGCAATCTGCGGATTGCGCACTGCTTCACGATTTAGATCTCTTTTTCTATTCGGCGTCACATCGCAGCGTTAACCTTGTCACAAATAATGCTGAGAATGGAGAACGCTATGGCACAGCCAATTATTCTCGACTGCGATCCGGGTCATGATGACGCGATCGCACTCGTCCTTGCTCTTGCTTCCCCTGAACTGGACGTAAAAGCTGTCACCTCCTCCGCCGGAAACCAGACGCCGGATAAAACCTTGCGAAACGTGTTGCGCATGTTGACGCTGCTGAAACGCACCGATATTCCTGTCGCAGGTGGCGCCGTTAAGCCGCTGATGCGCGAGCTGATCATTGCGGATAACGTTCACGGTGAAAGTGGGCTGGATGGTCCGGCGCTGCCGGAGCCGGATTTCGCACCGCAAAACTGCACTGCCGTCGAGCTCATGGCGAAGGTGCTGCGTGAGAGCGCAGAGCCCGTGACGCTGGTGGCGACCGGCCCGCAGACCAACGTTGCGCTGCTGCTGAACAGCCATCCTGAACTGCACAGCAACATCGCCCGTATCGTCATCATGGGCGGGGCAATGGGGCTGGGGAACTGGACGCCAGCAGCAGAGTTCAACATCTTCGTTGACCCGGAAGCCGCGGAAATCGTCTTCCAGTCGGGCCTGCCGATTGTGATGGCGGGGCTGGACGTTACCCACCGCGCACAAATTATGGTGCAGGACATCGAACGATTCCGTTCTGTGGGTAACCCGGTTGCAACAACCGTGGCAGAGCTGCTCGATTTCTTTATGGAGTATCACAAAGCCGAGAAGTGGGGCTTCCACGGTGTCCCGCTGCATGACCCATGCACCATCGCCTGGCTACTGAAGCCGGAAATGTTTACCACGGTCGAGCGTTGGGTTGGTGTGGAAACACAGGGGAAATATACCCAGGGAATGACGGTGGTGGACTATTACTCGCTAACGGGAAACAAGCCGAATACCACGGTGATGGTGGATATCGATCGGGAAGAGTTTGTGGATTTACTGGCGGAGCGGCTGGCTTATTATTCTGCGGCCTGATGCCCTCACCCCGACCCTCTCCCACAGGGAGAGGGTGCAAACATTTTTGCTTTTACCTACGGCTCAAACGGCCGACGCTGGAACTGGTCGTGCCCGCACTTCGGACACAGCGACAACACCTCCGGCGTATAAACGGCGATATGGTGGTGGCACTTCTCACACACCAGGTTCCCCAACCCCACTACTTCGCCGCTGTGATAGACACCGTGGTGGTTTAAATCCTGGAACACCTCACGCCATTCCAGCTGAGTTTTATCGGTAATATCCGCCAGCTCCTGCCACAGGCTCTCTTTGATGACCCGCATAAAAACGCTGTCGGCGATCTCGTCCTGGCTCTCTTCATAGCTTCGCGCGAACTCCTCCAGGTCACGGCGCACGGCGCGCGTCAACTCTTCCACTTCGGTTCGCGTTAACTCACCCGTTTGCGTCACGCGTGCGCGTGCCTGTTCGACCAGCGCGTCGATATCACGCTCGCCGTTACGCAGCCGTTCCGTCAGAGTCGCTACCAGTTCACGGTAAAATTGAGCAACCTTGTTCATCGTTTCGCCTCCCGGGTCAGTAACTAACTCTAATAATAGACCTTATTTCACCGCCGCTTTGTCAGGTGAAGCACAGACCCGGTAAATTCCTGCAAAGGGCATTTGTGCGAAAGGCTGTTTTGACGCAGGCGTTTGGGCTATGCTATGCGGATCTGAGATACCACATCCATTGGCTACATATGTAGCTGTATTGAAAACAGGACCACTGGCTGCCATGCAAGAGCAATACCGCCCGGAAGAGATAGAATCAAAAGTCCAGCAACACTGGGACGAGAAGCGTACCTTTGAAGTTACCGAAGACGAGAGCAAAGAGAAGTATTACTGCCTGTCGATGCTTCCCTATCCTTCTGGTCGACTACACATGGGCCATGTGCGTAACTACACGATCGGCGATGTGATTGCCCGCTATCAGCGCATGCTGGGCAAGAACGTCCTGCAACCGATCGGCTGGGATGCGTTCGGTCTGCCGGCTGAAGGTGCAGCGGTAAAAAACAATACCGCCCCAGCCCCCTGGACCTACGACAACATCGCGTACATGAAAAACCAGCTCAAAATGCTGGGCTTTGGCTATGACTGGAGCCGCGAGCTGGCAACCTGTACCCCGGAATATTACCGTTGGGAGCAGAAATTCTTCACCGAGCTGTACAAAAAAGGGCTGGTGTATAAGAAGACCTCTGCGGTTAACTGGTGCCCGAACGACCAGACCGTTCTCGCGAACGAACAGGTTATCGATGGCTGCTGCTGGCGCTGCGATACCAAAGTTGAGCGCAAAGAGATCCCGCAATGGTTTATCAAAATCACCGCCTACGCTGACGAACTGCTGAACGATCTGGATAAGCTGGATCACTGGCCGGATACGGTTAAGACCATGCAGCGGAACTGGATCGGCCGTTCTGAAGGCGTGGAAATTACCTTTAACGTCGAGAACTACGACCAGACCCTGACCGTCTACACCACCCGTCCGGACACCTTCATGGGCGCGACCTACCTGGCCGTGGCCGCAGGTCACCCGCTGGCGCAGAAAGCGGCAGAGAACAATCCGGCGCTGGCGACCTTCATCGACGAATGCCGCACCACGAAAGTGGCCGAAGCCGACATGGCGACGATGGAGAAGAAAGGTGTTGATACCGGCTTTAAAGCGATTCACCCGCTCACCGGCGAAGCCATCCCTGTCTGGGCGGCGAACTTTGTGCTGATGGAGTACGGTACGGGCGCGGTAATGGCCGTTCCGGGCCACGATCAGCGCGACTACGAGTTTGCCACCAAATACGGCCTGACCATCAAGCCAGTTATTCTGGCGGCAGACGGTTCTGAACCAGACCTGTCCGAACAAGCGCTGACTGAAAAAGGCACGTTGTTCAACTCCGGCGAGTTCAGCGGCCTGAGCTTCGAAGAGGGCTTTAACGCCATCGCCGACAAGCTGGCGTCGCTGGGTGTGGGCGAGCGTAAAGTTAACTTCCGTCTGCGCGACTGGGGCGTTTCCCGTCAGCGTTACTGGGGCGCGCCTATCCCGATGGTGACGCTGGAAGATGGCACCGTGCTGCCAACGCCAGAAGATCAGCTGCCGGTGATCCTGCCGGAAGACGTGGTCATGGACGGCATCACCAGCCCGATCAAAGCCGATCCTGAGTGGGCGAAAACCACCGTCAACGGTCAGCCAGCGCTGCGTGAAACCGACACCTTTGACACCTTTATGGAATCCTCCTGGTACTATGCGCGCTACACCTGCCCGCAGTACAAAGAAGGCATGCTGGATTCTGATGCAGCAAACTACTGGCTGCCGGTAGACATTTACATCGGTGGCATTGAACACGCCATCATGCACCTGCTCTACTTCCGCTTCTTCCACAAACTGATGCGTGACGCAGGCCTGGTCAACTCCGACGAGCCGGCAAAACAGCTGCTGTGTCAGGGTATGGTGCTGGCAGATGCGTTCTACTACGTTGGCGCGAACGGCGAGCGTAACTGGGTTTCTCCGGTTGATGCGATTGTCGAGCGCGACGAGAAAGGCCGTATCGTGAAGGCGAAAGACGCTGAAGGTCATGAACTGGTTTATACCGGCATGAGCAAGATGTCCAAGTCTAAAAATAACGGCATCGACCCGCAGGTGATGGTTGAGCGTTATGGTGCGGATACCGTGCGTCTGTTCATGATGTTCGCTTCCCCGGCAGATATGACCCTTGAGTGGCAGGAATCCGGCGTGGAAGGGGCCAACCGCTTCCTGAAGCGCGTCTGGAAACTGGTTTACGAGCACACCTCTCAGGGCGATGCGCCAGCGCTGAACGTAGCTGCACTGACTGAAGATCAACAGGCGCTGCGTCGTGATGTTCATAAAACCATTGCGAAAGTCACCGATGATATTGGTCGTCGTCAGACCTTCAATACCGCAATTGCGGCTATTATGGAACTGATGAACAAGCTGGCGAAAGCCCCGCAGGATGGCGAGCAGGATCGCGCGTTAATGCGTGAAGCGCTGCTGGCGGTCGTTCGCATGCTGAACCCGTTCACGCCGCACGTTAGCTTTACCCTGTGGCAGGAACTGAAAGGCGAAGGCGATATCGACAATGCGCCGTGGCCAGTGGCGGATGAATCCGCTATGGTGGAAAACACCACGCTGGTGGTGGTGCAGGTTAACGGTAAAGTGCGCGGTAAAATTACCGTCGCGGTCGACGCAACCGAAGAACAGGTTCGCGAGCGCGCAGGCCAGGAGCATCTGGTCGCTAAATACCTTGAGGGCGTTACCGTACGTAAAGTGATCTACGTACCTGGTAAACTGCTGAATCTGGTCGTTGGCTAAGCGCGGGAGGAAACGTGCGACAACTGGCAACAATACTCTTATCTCTGGCGGTGCTTGTCACCGCTGGCTGCGGCTGGCACCTGCGCAACACCACGGCAGTGCCTGCGCAGATGAAAACGATGATCTTCGACTCATCCGATCCGAACGGACCGCTGAGCCGGGCCATTCGTAACCAGCTGCGTTTGAACGATGTTAAGCTGATCGAGAAGGGAACCCTGCGTCAGGATGTTCCTTCGCTCCGTGTCCTGAAATCAACGCTGTCACAAGATACGGCCTCGATCTTCCAGGATGGGCGGACGGCGGAATATCAGATGGTGCTTACCGTTGATGCGGCCGTCTTGATGCCAGGTAAAGATATTTACCCTATCAATACCAAAGTCTACCGCTCGTTCTTCGATAACCCGCAGACGGCGCTGGCAAAAGACGCCGAACAGCAGATTATCATCAAGGAAATGTATGATAAGGCCGCGGAACAGCTGATCCGCAGGCTGCCTGCCATTGCCGCGTCGACGAAAAAAGGCGCTGACGTTATCGAAACACCGGATGCCAGCACGCCGGATATGCCAACGTCTCTGGGTAACTGATGATCAGGTTGTATCCTGAACAACTCCGCGCGCAGCTCAACGAAGGGCTGCGCGCGGCCTATCTGCTACTCGGCAACGACCCCCTGTTACTACAGGAAAGCCTTGATGCGGTTCGCCATGCGGCAGCCGCGCAGGGTTTTGATGAGCATCATACGTTCCAGATCGATAACAGTACCGACTGGAACGCTATCTTCTCGCTTTGTCAGGCCATGAGCCTGTTTGCCTCTCGTCAGACAATCCAGATCCTGCTGCCTGAGAATGGTCCTAACGCTGCCATCAATGAACAGCTGGCTATGCTGGTGAGTTTGTTACACGGCGATCTGCTGCTTATCGTACGCGGCAACAAACTCACAAAAGCGCAGGAAAACGCTGCCTGGTTTACCCGGCTAACCCCCAGTGCGGTGCTTGTCTCCTGCCAGACTCCAGAGCAGGCGCATCTGCCAAAATGGGTTGCCGCGCGAGCAAAGCAGCACAATTTGCAGCTGGATGAGGCCGCCAGTCAGCTCCTGTGCTACTGCTACGAAGGCAACCTTCTGGCACTGGCGCAGGCGCTGGACAGGCTCGCCCTGCTGTGGCCCGATGGCAAGCTGACGCTGCCGCGCGTGGAACAGGCGGTGAATGATGCCGCGCACTTTACCCCCTTCCACTGGGTTGATGCGCTGCTGTCGGCGAAAAGTAAACGTGCTCTGCACATCCTGCAACAGCTGCGCCTGGAAGGGAGTGAGCCGGTCATCCTTCTCCGTACGCTCCAGCGCGAATTACTGCTGCTGAACAACCTTAAACGCCAGTCAGCACACACGCCCCTGCGCGCCTTATTCGACAAACATCGCGTCTGGCAAAACCGTCGGGCGATGACCACGGAGGCGATAAACCGCCTGAGCCAGGAGCAGTTGCGTCAGGCAGTGCAACTTCTGATGCGCGCCGAACTGACGTTAAAACAGGATTACGGTCAGTCTGTCTGGGCGGAGCTGGAGAGTCTCTCTTTGCTGCTCTGCCATAAGGCTCTGGCAGACGTATTTATCGATGGGTGATATGCATTCTTTACAGGCAATGTATGGCGGGACCTTCGACCCGGTGCACTATGGGCATCTTAAGCCGGTAGAAATCCTCGCGAATTTGATTGGCTTGCAGCGGGTGATCATCATGCCCAACAATGTTCCGCCGCACCGTCCTCAGCCAGAAGCAACCAGCGAGCAGCGTAAAGCGATGCTCGCGCTGGCTATCGCCGATAAGCCTCTCTTCACACTGGATGAGCGTGAACTGCGTAGAGATACCCCTTCCTGGACATCGCAAACGCTGCGGGAGTGGCGCGCTGAGCAGGGGCCCATGAAACCGTTGGCGTTTATCATCGGCCAGGATTCCTTGCTCAACTTTCCCAGCTGGTACCAGTACGAAACCATTCTGGAAAACAGTCATCTGCTGGTCTGCCGCCGTCCGGGCTACCCGCTGACCATGCGCGACGCGCAGCATCAGCAGTGGCTTGACGCACATCTGACGGACAATATAGAAGACCTGCACAGTCTCCCCGCCGGGAAAATTTACCTCGCTGAAACGCCGTGGTTTGATATTTCCGCGACCCTCATCCGCGAGCGTCTCCAGCAGGGTTTAGACTGTGACGATCTCCTCCCCTCGCCCGTGCTGGCCTATATCCATGCGCACGGTCTGTATCAGAAAAGTACAGATGTCTGAGCATCGCCGGCGAAATTGTCCGTTAATGATTATCCTGCCTTGACAGGCTAAGCCATACTGATATCCTCCGCTGCCAGACTTTCCCGCCGATCGCTGCTTTACAGAAATTGTTTTACAAAAATGGCGATGCAATCTCAGGCGGAGGGTGGGATGATACCCGCCTTCAAAAGCCGGGCGGTGACATTTGTCCCGCGACTGGCGTCAGTTCAGGTATACTGACTGGCCACGAATTCATAGTTGTACAATCTCATTCACCCAGGGGGAAAACTTGCAGGGTAAAGCACTCCAGGATTTTGTTATCGACAAAATTGATGACCTGAAAGGTCAGGACATCATCGCTATCGACGTTAAGGGTAAATCCAGCATCACCGACTGCATGATCATCTGCACCGGCACCTCAACTCGTCACGTTGTTTCGATTGCTGACCATGTTGTTCAGGAATCGCGCGCGGCAGGGCTGCTTCCGCTGGGCGTTGAAGGTGAAGCGACCGCTGACTGGGTGGTTGTCGATCTCGGCGATGTGATTGTCCACGTCATGCAGGAAGAGAGTCGTCGCCTGTATGAGCTGGAAAAACTCTGGGGTTAATGCGTGAAGTTGCAACTGGTCGCCGTCGGCACCAAAATGCCGGACTGGGTACAAACCGGTTTTACTGAGTATCTGCGTCGTTTCCCAAAAGATATGCCGTTCGAACTGGTGGAGATCCCAGCAGGAAAGCGCGGCAAGAACGCAGATATCAAACGTATTCTCGATAAAGAGGGAGAGCTGATGCTGGCTGCCGCAGGCAAAAACCGCATCGTGACCCTCGATATCCCGGGCAAACCCTGGGATACGCCGCAGCTGGCGCACGAACTGGAGCGCTGGAAGCAGGATGGTCGGGACGTCAGTCTGTTGATTGGCGGACCAGAGGGGTTATCTCCCGCCTGCAAAGCGGCAGCAGAACAAAGTTGGTCACTCTCGGCGCTGACGCTGCCCCACCCGCTTGTACGGGTTCTCGTGGCAGAAAGTTTGTATCGCGCATGGAGCATCACTACCAACCACCCTTATCACCGCGAGTAATGACTGACCAGGGTAATTTAAGCAGCGGATGAAACTACAGAATTCTTTTCGCGACTATACGGCTGAGTCCGCGCTGTTTGTGCGCCGGGCGCTGGTCGCCTTTACGGGGATTTTGCTGCTTACCGGCGTGCTGATCGCCAACCTTTATAATCTGCAAATTGTCCGCTATACCGATTACCAGACCCGCTCAAACGAAAACCGTATCAAGCTGGTGCCCATCGCGCCCAGCCGCGGCATTATCTACGATCGTAACGGCACGCCGCTGGCGCTTAATCGCACCATCTACCAGATAGAGATGATGCCCGAGAAAGTGGATAACGTGCAGGATACCCTGAACGCGCTGAGAAGCGTTGTCGACCTGACTGATGACGATATCGCTGCGTTCAAAAAAGAGCGCGCACGTTCTCACCGCTTCACCTCCATTCCGGTAAAAACCAACCTGACAGAAGTGCAGGTCGCCCGTTTTGCCGTTAACCAGTACCGTTTCCCCGGAGTGGAAGTCAAAGGCTATAAACGCCGCTATTATCCTTACGGCTCCGCGCTGACGCACGTCATTGGTTACGTCTCCAAAATCAACGATAAAGACGTCGAACGCCTTGATAAAGATGGCAAGCTGGCTAACTACGCCGCAACCCATGATATTGGCAAGCTGGGGATCGAACGTTATTACGAAGATGTGCTGCACGGTCAGACCGGGTATGAAGAGGTTGAAGTTAACAACCGTGGCCGCGTGATCCGACAACTGAAAGAGGTGCCCCCGCAGGCGGGGCATGACGTCTATCTGACGCTCGACCTGAAGCTACAGCAGTATATCGAGACGCTGCTGGCGGGTAGCCGTGCTGCGGTTATTGTGACCGACCCGCGTACCGGCGGCATTCTGGCGATGGTTTCGATGCCAAGCTACGATCCGAACCTCTTCGTGGATGGCATCTCCAGCAAGGATTACTCCGGCCTGCTCAACGATCCAAACACGCCGCTGGTAAACCGCGCGACGCAGGGGGTTTATCCTCCAGCTTCAACGGTTAAACCGTATGTCGCCGTGTCTGCGCTGAGCGCGGGCGTCATCACCCGTAATACCAGTCTGTTTGACCCCGGCTGGTGGCAGTTGCCTGGCTCTGAGAAACGCTACCGCGACTGGAAAAAATGGGGCCACGGCCATCTGAACGTGACCAAATCACTGGAGGAGTCGGCGGATACCTTCTTCTATCAGGTCGCCTACGACATGGGTATTGACCGTCTGTCTGAATGGATGAGCAAGTTCGGCTACGGGCATTATACCGGTATAGATTTGGCTGAAGAGCGTTCCGGCAACATGCCAACCCGCGAATGGAAGCTGAAGCGCTTTAAAAAACCCTGGTATCAGGGTGACACCATTCCGGTGGGGATCGGCCAGGGCTACTGGACGGCAACGCCGCTGCAAATGAACAAGGCGATGATGATCCTCATCAACGATGGCGTCGTGAAAGTGCCGCACCTGCTGCAAAGCACCGTTGAAGACGGCAAAAAAGTGCCATGGATACAGCCGCACGAGCCGCCGGTGGGTGACATTCATTCCGGATACTGGGAAATCGCGAAAGACGGCATGTACGGTGTAGCCAACCGCCCTAACGGGACGGCGCACAAATATTTCGCTGGCGCACCGTATAAGGTAGCCGCGAAATCAGGTACGGCTCAGGTCTTCGGTCTTAAAGCGAATGAAACTTACAACGCACATAAAATTGCCGAACGTCTGCGTGACCACAAGCTCATGACGGCGTTTGCCCCTTATGATAACCCGCAGGTTGCGGTGGCGATGATTCTGGAGAACGGCGGCGCAGGCCCGGCGGTGGGTACCATCATGCGTCAAATCCTCGACCACATCATGCTGGGTGACAACAACACCGAACTGCCAGCTGAAAACCCGGCAGCCGCTGCGGCGGAGGACCAATAATCATGACGGATAATCCGAATAAAAAATCGCTGTGGGACAAGATCCACATCGACCCAGCCATGCTGCTGATTCTGCTGGCTCTGCTGGTCTATAGCGCCCTCGTTATCTGGAGCGCCAGCGGCCAGGACATCGGCATGATGGAGCGTAAAATCGGCCAGATCGCCATGGGTCTGGTTATTATGGTGGTGATGGCGCAAATACCGCCGCGCGTGTACGAGGGCTGGGCGCCCTATCTCTATATTTTCTGTATCATTTTGTTGGTGGCAGTAGATGCTTTCGGCGCCATCTCGAAGGGGGCACAGCGCTGGCTGGATCTGGGGATTGTCCGCTTCCAGCCGTCGGAAATCGCCAAAATCGCCGTCCCGCTGATGGTGGCGCGCTTTATTAACCGCGACGTCTGCCCGCCGTCGTTGAAAAATACCGCCATTGCGCTGGTGCTGATTTTCCTGCCGACGCTGCTCGTGGCCGCACAGCCGGACCTCGGTACCTCGATTCTTATCGCCCTCTCCGGCCTGTTCGTCCTGTTCCTGTCCGGCCTGAGCTGGCGTCTGATTGGTATCGCCGTGGTGCTGGTTGCCGCGTTTATCCCTATCCTCTGGTTCTTCCTGATGCATGATTACCAGCGTCAGCGCGTTATGATGCTGCTCGATCCCGAGACCGATCCGCTGGGCGCAGGCTATCATATTATTCAGTCGAAGATTGCGATTGGCTCCGGCGGCCTGCGCGGCAAAGGCTGGCTGCACGGTACGCAGTCGCAGCTCGAATTTTTACCGGAACGCCACACCGACTTTATCTTTGCCGTTCTGGCTGAGGAGTTAGGGCTGGTTGGCATCCTGGTTCTGCTTGCACTCTACGTGCTGCTGATCATGCGAGGTTTGTGGATTGCCGCACGCGCCCAAACCACCTTTGGTCGCGTGATGGCAGGCGGATTAATGTTGATTTTGTTCGTTTATGTCTTCGTAAATATTGGTATGGTGAGTGGGATTCTGCCGGTTGTCGGCGTACCGCTGCCGCTGGTGAGTTACGGGGGCTCGGCACTGATCGTGTTGATGGCCGGGTTTGGTATCGTCATGTCGATCCATACCCACAGGAAAATGTTGTCCAAAAGCGTATAAAAATAAGGGGATCGCAATGCGTAAGCAGTGGCTGGGGATCTGCATCGCAGCAAGTTTACTTGCCGCCTGTACAAGTGATGATGGTCAGCAACAGGCAACCGTCGCGCCGCCGCAGCCTGCGGTCTGTAATGGCCCGATTGTTGAGATTAGCGGTGCCGATCCCGTTTATGAACCGCTGAACGCCAGCGTGAATCAGGATTATCAGCGCGACGGTAAAAGCTATAAAATCGTTCAGGATCCTTCCCGTTTCAGCCAGGCTGGCTTTGCTGCCATCTATGACGCTGAGCCCGGCAGCAACCTGACCGCGTCGGGTGAAACCTTCGATCCGATGCAGATCACGGCTGCACACCCGACGCTGCCTGTTCCGAGCTATGCACGCATCACTAACCTGGCGAATGGCCGAATGATCGTGGTGCGTATCAACGATCGCGGTCCTTACGGCACCGATCGCGTGATCTCCCTGTCCCGCGCGGCGGCCGACCGTCTGAACACCTCAAACAATACTAAAGTGCGTATCGACCCGATTATCGTGGCGCAGGATGGTTCGCTGTCTGGCCCGGGCACGGCCTGTACCACGGTCGCGAAACAGACCTATGCCCTGCCCGCTCGCCCGGATCTGAGCGGTGGTATGGGGGGCGCTTCAACGCCGGCAGTGCCCGCGCAGCCGCAGGGTGAAGTGCGCGCCATCAGCAACGATACGCTGCAAAGTGAAGACGCGACAGGCGCCCCGGTGAAAAGCAGTGGTTTCCTTGGCGCACCCACCACGTTAGCGCCGGGCGTGATTGAATCAAATGAACCTGCCCCAGCGCCTGCGCCCGTCGTTGCTGCACCCGCTGCACAACCCGCCCCGGTGACCGCGCCTGCTGCTACGCAGACTGCGGCGCCTGCGACGGCGAGCGGCAGCTACGTGGTTCAGGTTGGCGCTGTCAGCGATCGGACCCGTGCAGAGCAATATCAGCAGCGTTTAAGCAAACAGTTTGGCGTGCCAGGCCGCGTTGAGCAAAACGGTGCGGTATGGCGTATCCAGATGGGTCCGTTTGCCAGCAAATCGCAAGCAGCATCCCTGCAACAGCGTTTGCAGAGCGAGGCGCAGCTCCAGTCGTTTATCGCTGTTGCAAAATAATTATTCGGTGGTATCCGAAATGTCAGTTTGTGTAAACCACGTTAACACTCTCATGATGAAAGTCGGATGCCTGCCCGTATAGCATTTGCTATAGTAAGGCACTTTTTTTAATTCCATCACGGATGTCGTAGTTCTGACCATGAAGACCACTTTTTCTGCTCGTTTTGTGCAGCGCATGGCGCTGACCACGGCCCTTTGCGCTGCTGCGTTCTCCGCAGCTCACGCGGATGACCTGAACATCAAGACCATGATCCCTGGCGTTCCGCAGATCGACGCGGAATCCTACATCCTGATTGATTACAACTCCGGCAAAGTTCTGGCAGAACAGAACGCCGATGCCCGCCGCGATCCGGCCAGCCTGACCAAAATGATGACCAGCTATGTTATCGGTCAGGCTATGAAAGCAGGTAAATTCAAAGAAACCGACCTGGTGACTATCGGTAACGATGCGTGGGCAACCGGCAACCCCGTGTTCAAAGGTTCATCGCTGATGTTCCTGAAACCTGGCATGCAGGTTCCGGTCTCTCAGCTTATCCGTGGCATCAACTTGCAGTCCGGTAACGACGCCTGCGTGGCCATGGCTGATTTTGCCGCGGGCAGCCAGGACGCGTTTGTGGGCCTGATGAACAGCTACGTCTCCGCGCTGGGTCTGAAAAACAGCCACTTCCAGACCGTTCACGGCCTGGACGCCGAGGGTCAGTACAGCTCCGCGCGTGACATGGCGCTGATCGGTCAGGCGCTGATCCGCGACGTGCCAAACGAGTACTCTATCTACAAAGAGAAAGAGTTCACCTTCAACGGCATTCGTCAGACCAACCGTAACGGCCTGCTGTGGGACAACAGCCTGAACGTCGACGGTATCAAAACCGGCCACACCGACAAAGCTGGCTATAACCTGGTGGCCTCCGCCACTGAAGGCCAGATGCGTCTGATCTCTGCCGTGATGGGGGGGCGTACGTTTAAAGGACGCGAAACGGAAAGCAAAAAACTGCTGACCTGGGGCTTCCGCTTCTTCGAAACCGTGAACCCGCTGAAAGCCGGTAAAGAATTTGCCTCTGAACCTGTCTGGTTTGGCGATAACGACCGCGCTTCCCTGGGCGTGGACAAAGATCTCTATCTGACTATCCCACGCGGTCGTATGAAAGATCTGAAAGCCAGCTATGTGCTGAATACCACCGAGCTGCACGCCCCGCTGCAAAAGAATCAGGTCGTGGGTACTATCAACTTCCAGCTGGATGGCAAAACCATCGATCAACGCCCGCTGGTGGTGCTGGAGGAGATTCCTGAAGGCAATTTCTTCGGCAAAATCATTGATTACATTAAGCTGATGTTCCATCACTGGTTTGGTTAAAAATTGAACACTTGAAAGTGTGATTTTGATCCCCATATACTACGTATCAGTAAAACTCCCGCCCCGTGGCGGGAGTTATTATTTTTTACACACACGCCGGAGCTGACATGAAAACCAAACTTAACGAACTGCTTGAATTCCCTACCCCTTTTACTTACAAAGTAATGGGTCTGGCGAAACCTGAGCTGGTTGATCAGGTGGTTGAAGTGGTACAGCGCCATGCGCCGGGCGACTACTCTCCATCAGTCAAACCGAGCAGCAAAGGTAATTACCACTCGGTCTCAATCACCATCACTGCGACACACATTGAGCAGGTTGAGACGCTGTACGAAGAGCTCGGCAATATCGAAATTGTTCGTATGGTGCTGTAGTCCCTCTGCGGTTACCCGGTTTGCCGGGTAACCCACTTCCCCGCTGTGATATACTCCGCGTTACCTATTCTCCCTTGTCTTCGGAGACGTCCTTTTGTACCAGGATAAAATTCTTGTTCGCCATCTTGGGATACAGCCTTACGAGCCAGTCTCTCAGGCTATGCATGACTTTACCGATATACGCGATGACACCACCCCTGATGAAATCTGGCTGGTTGAACACATGCCGGTGTTTACTCAGGGCCAGGCAGGAAAAGCCGAACATTTATTGATGACGGGTGATATCCCGGTGATCCAGAGCGATCGCGGTGGACAGGTAACCTACCACGGCCCGGGCCAGCAGGTAATGTATGTCCTGCTTAACCTGAAACGCAGAAAACTGGGCGTACGTGAGCTCGTGACCTTACTGGAACAGACCGTGGTGAACACGCTCGCTGAGTACGGTATCGACGCTCATCCTCGCGCCGATGCCCCGGGCGTCTACGTGGGAGAGAAGAAAATCTGTTCGCTGGGGCTGCGTATCCGTAAAGGCTGCTCGTTCCACGGGCTGGCGCTGAATATCAATATGGATCTGACCCCTTTCCAGCGCATCAACCCATGCGGGTATGCGGGTATGGAAATGACGCAAATGCGCCAGTGGGTCGCTACCGCCACGCCTGAGAATATCCGCCCCGTGCTTCTGAAGAAGTTTTTAGCGCTGCTTAACAATCCTGACCACGAATATATTGCTGCTTAACACACTTCCGGCAGTGGTTCGGTTATTTGACCAGCCACTGCTTAATTGCCGCATTTACGCTTTACAATAAACCGCATATTCTATATTTTCGAGTCGCCCATATATTAGCGTCCCATATTAATTAGAACCTTAATAGTACCATCACCGGGTATCGTGTAACGTGCGTGATAATCACCCAACTGCTTGTTTTCGATAAACAAGGGAAACTTACGAAACACTTTACGAATCTCTGCAAGCATAATAAATAAATTCAACTATCATTCATATTGTGAATGGATACGGAGTAAGAGCGTGGAGCCTACTAATTTACCAGCCAAACGCCTGAATGAAACCAGCGGCGAAGATAAGCCGCAAATTTTCCGGACTTTACGTAATATTGATCTCAATTTATTGACTATTTTTGAGGCGGTATATGTCCACAAAGGTATCGTTAATGCTGCGAAAATTCTTAATCTCACACCCTCTGCTATTAGCCAGTCAATTCAAAAATTGCGCGCGATATTTCCCGATCCCTTATTTATTCGTAAAGGCCAGGGCGTAACCCCCACCGCGTACGCAACCCATCTGCATGAGTACATCAGCCAGGGTCTGGAATCGATTCTGGGCGCGCTGGATCTCACCGGCAGTTACGATAAGCAACGAACCATCACCATAGGCACTTCTCCCTCTGTGGGCGTTCTGGTCATGCCCGCTATTTACCAGGCTGTTAAACAGCATGCGCCACAGCTGCTGATCCGCAATGTGCCCGTTAACGATCCGGAAACTCAGCTGGCGCAATTCCAGACGGACCTGATCATCGACAGCAACAGCTTCGCGGCCAGAGCATTAGGGCATAACGTTCTCTATACCGACTCTCTGGCGCTCGTTTGTCGTCAGAATCATCCTGTATTGAGCGCACCTTTGACGCCTGAAAATTTGCGTCATTACGAACATGCAACCTTTATGTCCGAGGGGCAGGGCCCGGATCCGCTGCGCCAGCGTATTGACGAACTGTTCCCGGACCGTCTGATCAGCTTCAGCAGTTACAATATGTTTACCCTCGCGGCCCTGATTGGCAGCAGCGATTTGCTCTGTATTATGCCTGTGCGTCTCTTCGCTTTACTTCAAAAATGCTGGCCGCTGGAGAGCATTCCATTGAGTCAACTTACGACGGAATCTGTTGAAATCTCACTGCATTACAACAAGCTAAGCCTGCGCGATCCGGTGCTGGAAAACGTCATTAACGTGATCCGCCAGGCTTTCTGATCCCGCCTTTCAGCGCAAGCCCCTGCCGCAAGCGGGGCAAAAGGCACAAAACAACAACTATTTTACAAATTGGCGACCTGGCAGGCTGCTTTATCGCCCCTTTAAATGATATACTGCCTGTCGTTCGTTCAAAAATAGTTGATAATTACAACATTCCCTTGAATTGAAACGCTTTCCTTCGATATTCGCAACTGGAACACGCACGCTATGAGTAAACCCATTGTGATGGAACGCGGTGTTAAATACCGCGATGCCGATAAAATGGCCCTTATCCCGGTTAAAAACGTGGCTACAGAGCGCGAGGCGCTGTTAAGAAAACCGGAATGGATGAAAATCAAACTTCCGGCCGACTCTTCGCGTATCCAGGGGATCAAAGCGGCGATGCGCAAAAATGGTCTTCACTCTGTCTGTGAAGAGGCCTCGTGCCCTAACCTTGCTGAATGTTTCAATCACGGTACCGCGACATTTATGATTCTGGGTGCCATCTGCACCCGCCGCTGTCCGTTCTGTGACGTTGCCCATGGCCGTCCCGTTGCGCCAGACGCTAACGAACCGCAAAAACTGGCGCAGACGATTGCCGATATGGCGCTGCGTTATGTTGTTATTACCTCCGTTGACCGTGACGATCTGCGCGATGGCGGTGCTCAGCATTTTGCTGACTGTATTACCGCCATCCGCGAAAAAAGCCCGAACATTAAGATTGAGACGCTGGTGCCGGATTTCCGTGGCCGTATGGATCGCGCGCTCGATATCCTGACCGCGACGCCACCAGACGTGTTCAACCACAACCTGGAGAACGTACCGCGTATCTACCGTCAGGTACGTCCCGGTGCAGACTACAACTGGTCGCTGAAGCTGCTGGAACGCTTTAAAGAAGCCCATCCGCATATTCCAACCAAGTCTGGTCTGATGGTCGGCCTGGGTGAAACCAACGCTGAGATCATTGAAGTGATGCGCGATCTGCGCCGCCACGGCGTCACCATGCTGACGCTGGGCCAGTACCTCCAGCCAAGCCGTCACCACCTGCCTGTACAGCGTTACGTAAGCCCGGATGAGTTCGATGAAATGAAAGCCGAAGCGATGGCGATGGGCTTTACCCATGCCGCGTGCGGTCCGTTTGTTCGCTCCTCTTATCACGCCGATATGCAGGCGAAGGGCGAAGAAGTGAAATAAAGCTGTAAAATTTATTTACAGTAAAACAAAAAACCGGCCTCGTGAGCCGGTTTTTTTATGCAAGCCTTGCAGCATTGCCATTACTCTTTGTGTGAAAGCTTCTGTGCAGTGATGTCATCTTCGGCACTTTTCTTCGCTGCCGCGTCGTCATCGTTCATTGCTTTCTTAAAGCCCTTAATGGCAGCACCCAGGTCTCCACCCAGCGTGCGTAACTTCTTGGTACCGAACAGCAGGACGACCAGTGCGGCAACCACCAGCAGTTTGGTAATACTAATCTCACCCATAAATACCTTCTTTACATGAAACAGGCTGCATTCCGCCAAAAAACCTGAACGTATTAACGGTCATTTGGCGCGTGCACACAATAGCAATCTGTAACAAGGTGAATCAAGCATTGTTGAAAAAAACATCACATTAATTGCGGTGGCGCAAACCTGCGGTTGCGCAGAACAGGTAATTGCTGCCGCGCAAGCGCTATTCGGGCTGAAATTATCTCCGTCAGCAATAACGCAGGCGTCTCCGCTGCCGCAACAACCGTCACCCCCAGCGGATCGACAACCCTGCTCTGCCCAATATTTTTGTTACCACATTCACCCGCGGCTACCACGTAACAGGTGGTATCCAGCGCGCGTGCTGCCAGCAGCGTCGCCCAGTGATGCTCCTTAAGCGGTCCTTTGACCCACGCGGCGGGCAGAACCAGCACCTCCGCCCCCTGCAATGCCAGGTTCAGCGCCAGCTCGGGAAAACGGATATCGTAGCAGGTCATCAGGCCAACCTTAAAACCCTCCACCTCAATCAGCGGCGGAATTACACTCCCCGGATCGACCAGGCGCGACTCCTGAACGCTGAACGCATCATACAGATGAAGTTTGGCGTAGCTCGCGACAATGGCACCCTCACGTATCGCCACCAGCGTGTTCACCGCGCGCCCCGGCGAGGACGGAATATGGACCGTCAATATCGTGGTGAGCGCGCTGCCAACGCTTTCGGCCAGCAGTCGTTTCAGAAACGCCCCTTCCAGCGTTTGCGCAGACTTTACCGACAGGTCCGGATCGCCATCATCACGGGCCAGTAACGCCTCGGGAAGTACCAGCAACGACGCCCCCTTTTGCTTCGCCGCATGCATCAGGGAGACGCATTTTTCCGCGTTTTCATTCCAGTCCGGCGTCACCGCGAACTGCCCTACTGCAACATACATAATTGTCTCCCGGTCAAAAACAGCGTTACACTCGACGCACTTACACAGCAAATAGCAGGTACTGACAGTGTTACAACTACTTATAGCCGTTTTTATTGGTGGAGGCACGGGTAGCGTTGCGCGGTGGCTCTTAAGCATGCGGTTTAACCCTCTGCATCAGGCCATTCCGATGGGGACACTGGCGGCAAATCTGATCGGGGCGTTTATTATTGGGATGGGGCTGGCCTGGTTTAATCGCATGACCAACATCGACCCTATGTGGAAGGTTCTGATTACAACCGGTTTCTGCGGCGGCTTAACAACGTTTTCTACCTTCTCTGCGGAGGTGGTGTTTCTGTTTCAGGAAGGCCGGGTGGGCTGGGCGCTGACGAACATTGCCGTTAACATGCTTGGCTCGTTTGCGATGACTGCGATCGCATTCTGGTTATTTTCCTCCGCCAGCGGACATTAAGCACGGCAACCTTAATGTTGGCTTAATTTTTCTCTGTCACTCTTGGCTCAATATTGAACGAGGGTGATAGCATGAAAGAAAATCTCTTAGGCGCAGGTATGGTATTGCTAAGCGTCGCGATCGTCGCCAGCTTCCTGAAGATCTATCTTATCGGTTGATTCAGAACGAAAAAAACCCGCTCATTGAGCGGGTTTTGAAATTCTTGCTGACGCGTCTGAATTACAGAGCGATTACGTTAGCAGCAGAAGGGCCTTTGGCACCGTTAGTGATTTCGAACTCTACGCGCTGACCTTCAGCCAGAGTTTTGAAACCATTAGACTGGATTGCAGAGAAGTGTACGAACACGTCTTTGCTGCCATCTTCAGGAGTAATGAAACCGAATCCTTTGGACTCATTAAACCACTTAACGTTACCTTTAATCTTAGACATCAAAATTACCTTTACATTAAAAAACGACACAAATGCTGTGTCGGGTATCAGTACAACAATTGTGAGGCGTTTTGTCCAGCGGATCTTTGATAAAAAGTGACAAAAGTCGCGTTAATTTTCGCTGTCCGATTTTTATCCTTTACATTTTAATGTCTGTGCATTTTTTGGCCGATTTAGCAGAAAAATTCAGTTAAAACTGAAACCGCATCCAGGCAAAGTAAACGTTACCGTTGTTATACGTACCCGGTATGTAGGTCATCTGAAACGTCGCCGGACCGTAACCAATGGAGGCAAGCGGCAGCAGTACCGGAACAGGAATGTATTTCCAGTTATCACGCGCCGTAAACCCTGCCGTATAGCCCAGCCCGAGACGGAAGTTGTCGTCTGATAACGGACGCCAGGTTTTTTCCCAGCCGTAACCGCCAATAGGCTCCCATTTATTGTAGGAGTCCTTAAACGCCATCAGGTACAGGCCATGCCAGTTACCTTTTTCATCCCAGCGAGACTGACCGAAGCCGGCCCCCCACGGACGTTCGTTATAACGGTCTGTTTTTTCTTTATCGTAGGCGAAACGTGCATGCCACGTAATGGCCGGAATATAGAGATCGTAATGCTCAGGTTCATTCCATGTTTGCGCGACGTTATCCGTGAAGGTGGTGAACCAGCCTTTATCCGCTGTATTGCTGTCTGCATTAACAGCAGACGCACACGATAACTGCCCAATAATAAACAACAAAATCAGGGGGAATTTAATTCGTACAATCACAATGCCATTACCATATTTAGTATTCGGTGCAGACCTTAACACAGAATACTTGAATGAACGCTTAACAGCATGGGTGTTATTCCTAATTACCATCCCGTTCCTGGGAATAATCTGAGGATACATAAACTGCATGCCTGAATAAGCACATGCAGTTGACATATTTAACGTTGATGTAACAATTTGTAGAGTGCGGGAATAACTAACATCGACAATAACGGTGCCGTTACCATGCCACCAATCATCGGCGCGGCAATACGTTGCATCACCTCCGAGCCACTCCCACTCCCCCACATGATGGGCAGCAGTCCTGCCATAATAGTGGCGACCGTCATCACCTTCGGACGCACGCGCAGCACGGCACCTTCGTGGATCGCCCGCATCAGCACCGTATTTCCCCCTTCTGGCTCCAGCCTGTGATATTTATCGATCGCATGATTCAAATAAAGAACCATAATTACGCCGAATTCTGCCGCCACTCCGGAAAGGGCGATAAAGCCAACGGCCCCCGCCACTGACAAATTATATTCAAGCAGCCACAATAACCACACGCCCCCAATAAGCGCGAACGGCAATGCCCCCATTATTATCAGGACATTTGATATCCGCCTGAAGGTTAACCATAAAAGGACGAATATAATCATCAGCGTGACAGGTAAAACTATTTTGAGCCTCGCGGTCGCCCGTTCCAGATATTCAAACTGCCCGGACCAGGAGAGAGACACGCCCTGCGGCAATACCACCTTCTCCTCCACCCGTTTTTGCATTTCATCCACGGCGGACTTCAGATCGCGCCCGCGCAAGTCAACATAGATCCAGCTGGAAAGGCGCGCGTTTTCACTTTTTAGCATCGGTGGGCCTTCCGTCACGACGATATCGGCCAATTCCCCCAGCGCCACCTGGCTACCGCTGGCGGTCACTACCGGCAACACCCGCAACGCGTCGACGTTATCACGCAAATCGCGGGGATAACGCAGGTTGATGGGATACCGCTCGCGTCCCTGGATCACCTCGCCAATGTTATCGCCCCCGACCAGCGTGGAGACCAGGCTTTGCAGTTCATCGACGGAAACGCCGTAGCGCGCGGCTTTTTGCCGATCGATACGAATATCCACGTAGCGTCCGCCTTCCAGACGCTCCGCCAGCGCAGAGGAGACGCCAGGAACGTCCTTCACCACCTGCTCAATCTGCCGGGCCACACGCTCAATGTCGGCAATATTATTGCCGTTCACCTTAATGCCGACCGGGCTTTTGATCCCGGTTGCCAGCATGTCCAGACGGTTACGGACAGGCGGCACCCACACATTGGCAATGCCCGGCAGCGACACGGTTTTATCGAGCTCCTCCACCAGCTTTTGCGGCGTCATTCCTGGCCGCCACTGCTCGCGGGGCTTAAAGTGGATGGTTGTTTCCAGCATGGTTAATGGCGCGGGATCGGTTGCCGACTCTGCCCGACCGGCTTTGCCAAACACGCTCGCCACCTCCGGGACGCTTTTGATCAAGCGGTCCGTCTGCTGAAGCAGCCGTGATGCCTCGCGAGCAGAGATCCCCGGCAGCGTGGAGGGCATATAGAGTAAATCTCCTTCATCCAGCGGCGGCATAAATTCGCTTCCCAGGCGGCTCAGCGGCCAGAGCGTGGCGATCAGCAGCAGACATGCCAGTGCCAGCGTCGTTTTCGGGAAGGTCAGTACCTTGTCCAGCAGCGGCTCATACAGGCGGATCAGGAGGCGGTTGATCGGGTTTGCCTTCTCATCCGGGATTTTCCCGCGAATGAAAAAGCCCATTAGCACCGGCACCAGGGTGATCCCAAGCCCGGCGGCCACGGCCATCGACCAGGTTTTGGTGAACGCCAGCGGCGAGAACATTCTCCCCTCCTGCGCTTCCAGCGAAAAAACCGGTATAAATGACAGCGTGATGATTAACAGGCTGCAAAACAGCGCCGGTCCCACTTCAACCGCCGCCTTTTCCGCCAGACGCCAGTATTCCCCCGGCGCGGGCTCCTTGCCCGGATTATCATGCCGCCACTGCTCCAGCACCTTGTGCATGTTTTCAATCATCACAATTGCGGCATCCACCATCGCCCCGATGGCAATGGCGATCCCGCCGAGCGACATCATATTCGCGTTAATGCCCTGATAGTGCATCACCACAAAAGCCCCGAGGATCCCCAGCGGCAGAGAGACCATCGCCACCAGCGCGGAGCGCAGGTGGAACAGGAACAGCGCACACACCAGTACCACCACGGCAAACTCTTCGAGCAGCTTGTGCGTCAGCGTTTTGACCGAGTCCTCAATCAGCGTGGAACGATCGTAGACCGGAACAATCTCGACGCCCTGCGGCAGCGTTTTTTGCAGCTCGCTCAGTTTCGCTTTTACCGCGCGAAGGGTTTCCAGCGCGTTCTGCCCGTAGCGCATCACGATTACGCCGCCAGCAACCTCCCCTTCACCGTTAAGCTCCGCCACACCCCGGCGGATCTCCGGGCCAATGCCAATGGTGGCGACATCTTTCAGCAGGACAGGTACGCCATCGCGGGTGGCGATCACCACATTGCGAAAATCCTCCAGCGAGCGCAAATAGCCCGTTGTCCGCACCATATACTCCGCTTCACCCATCTCCAGCAGGGCGCCGCCGCTCTCCTTATTGGCGGCCTGCACCGCGCCGGATAGCTGGCTGTGGGTAATATTCAGCGCGCGCATTTTCGCCGGGTCCGCCACGATCTGATACTGACGCACCATTCCGCCAATACTTGCCACCTCAGATACATTCGGTACCGTCTTAAGCTCGAACTTAAGCGTCCAGTCCTGTAGGGCCCGCAGATCTGCCAGGCTGTGTTTTCCACTACGGTCGATCAGTGCATATTCGTAGATCCAGCCGACGCCCGTCGCATCCGGCCCCAGCGACACCTTCACGCCCGGCGGAAACTGCGCCTGTACCTGGCTTAAATATTCCAGCACCCGGGATCGCGCCCAGTAGAGATCGGTGCCATCCTCAAACAGCACATACACATAAGCGTCACCAAACATTGAAAAACCGCGCACGGTTTTGGCGCCCGGCACAGACAACATGGAGGTTGTCAGCGGCCAGGTCACCTGATCTTCAATCACCTGCGGCGCTTTCCCGGGGTAACTCGCTTTGATAATGACCTGCACATCAGACAGATCGGGCAACGCGTCCAGCGGCGCGCGCTGCACCGCCCACCAGCCCCAGCTGGCCATCATCAGTGCGGCCAGGATCACCAGCAGGCGGTTACGCAACGAGGCGCGAATCACAGCGGCAATCATGGCGTCACCTCCGGCATCACGCTACGCAGGCTGGCTTCGGAATCAATGAGGAATTGCCCGGACGTCACCACCTTATCGCCCTCTTTGACCCCGGACAGGATCGCCGTCCAGCCCTGCGCCGTCAGGCCGGTTGTCACCGTCACAGGCCGGAAATAACCGTCCCCGCTAGCCAGCAGCAGACGCGCAGACTCTCCGCTGTTAATCACCGCCTCTTCCGGCACCGCCAGCACCGGCGGGCCTTTCATCTCTTCCGCACGCCTGACGGAGAGGTACATGCCCGGCTTCAGCTTATGTGCGGAATTTTCCAGCACGATACGGGCTTTCAGGGTTCGCGTGGTCGTCTCCATCTGCGGCAGCAATTCGCTGACCGTGCCGTGGAATTGCTCCCCCGGCCAGCTTTCTGACGTTGCGACCACGTTGCTGCCCACTGCCAGAGACTGCGCCTGCGTTTGCGGGTAATCGACCACCAGCCAGACCGGATCGAGCCTGGCGATCTCAAACAGCGGCGCCGTTGCGGTGATTTGCGCCCCTTCCCGCACGTCCAGCTTCACCACATACCCCGCCCGGTCAGCGCGCAGGGTGAGCGTGGTCTGCGGCTTACCGCTACGCTCCAGCAAACGAATGACCTCTTCCGGCATAAACTGCAACGCCAGCCGCTCGCGTGCGGCGCGGGTCAATGCGGCATCGCCAAGCTGACGAACCGCGAGATACTCCTGCTGGGCGGTGGTCCACTGCGGGATCCACAGTTGCGCCAGCGCCTCTCCGGCTTTCACCTGCTGCTGCGGCGCATTAACAAACAATTTTGACACCACGCCATTGGCCGGGGCTGACACCACCGAGACGTTACGTTCATCCGTTGCAACCGTGGCAAAGGCCGAGAACGGCGAAACCAGCTGGCGCATCTCAACGTTGGCGGTTTTCATCCCCAGGTTTTGCTGCTGTTGAGTGCTGATGGCCACGCCTGACGCCGCCTGTGCTTCATCGGCGTAGCGCGGGACCAGATCCATATCCATAAAGGGGGATTTACCCGGCTTATCGAAGCGCTGACCGGGCACCATAGGGTCGTACCAGTAAAGCACCTTACGTTCAGAGGGTTGTGCAGCCGCAGCCGGCTGATGCGTCTGCTTCTTTCCGACAAAATAGCCGCCAGCGGCAGCTATCGCGATGGCAATCGCCATTAACGTTGTTTTTTTCATTGCGCCAGCTCCTGCGGGATCAGCCAGTTCACGGCAGCCCAGGTTCGCGCCATTTCGCGCTCCGCCTGGTTCACCGCCAGTTCCGTATCCAGTACGCCACGACGCGCCTCCAGCAGGGCCGGAAGCGCCGACTGTCCAGAGCGATATTGCGCCGTCAGTACCGCCAGCCGTTGACGCTGCAACGGTAGTACCTCGTCCCGCTGTCGCTGCCACACCGTTTGCGCAGCCTGATACTGCGCCACCAGCGTTTGCACCTGGGCAATGTGTTCGCGCTTGAGCAGCGTCAGTTGATCCACCGCCTGCATAGAGCGGGAAACATCGGCGGCGTAATCCTTGTCCTGACGTTTTGACTGGAACAGTGGCAGATCCACGCTAAACATCACGCCAGCCATATCGTCATAGCCTTCAGCGCGGTGGGCGTAATAGACCTCCACATCCACATCGGGTATCGCCGCCACGGCAGATTGCGCTGAACGCGCTTTCGCGGTCTCTGCTTCACGTCGCGCGGCCTCCACTTCCGGGTGCCTGACGATCCCCTCCTGCAACGTTTTTTCATTGGCAGGAAGACGCTGATAACGCGGCAGCGGACCGCGAACCTCCGTTATAGCGTGCCCCGTTAGCTCCAGCAGGCGGCTTTGCGCCAGCTGCACATCCCGCTGCGCCAGCGTCTCTTTGTCGCGCATGGCGCTGAGGATCATTTGCAGGGCCAGTACGCTGTCCGGCATTGCGCTTCCCGCCCCGACGCTCGCCTTCTGCACGCCGCGCTGACGTTCCGTTTCACGGACCAGCGTTCTGGCCGTGTTCAGTGCCTGCTGGGCCAGCGCCAGATCCAGCCAGGCCTGGGCGGTATCACGCTGAAGCGCGGCGCGGACGGCTTCGGATTTTGCCAGCACGCTTCGCGCCTGCGCCTGAAAGGTCTGCGCTTTACGTTCCCGCTTCTCTGAGCTGACGTAGCTTTGCATGATGCCAACCTTCTGCATGGTCATCCCTTCGCGCGTCAGCCGCCGATCGTTGCTGCCCTGTACCGGCACGTTTTCGATACCGAATTTCAGTTTTGGGTCAGGTAATTGCGTGGCGGAATCCGCCATCGCATCCAGCGCCTGCGCTTCGTTACGGCTGGCGGAGAGTTCTGCTGAGTAGCGCTGGGCTTCGGTCAGGGTGTGTTCGAGCGTCCACGGCTCCGCCTGCGCGGCGGAGGTTAACAGGCCGAACAACACCCCACCGAGCCACAGGCTCAGTGTGTGTTGTTTCATGGTGACCTCGCTTAGCGCGCTGGCGTCAGCGAGATAATCTGGAAACCGTCACCCGCACGCTCAAGCGTGAAGGTCACCTCATCCCCCGGTTTGGTGCCATTCAGCGTGGCACCGGCAGATAAAGTAAACGGCATGGTCATCGCTGACCATTTGAGTTCCGGTATGGCCTCGTGCCGGAGCATGACGGCGCTGTCAGAGATCGACTGAACCACGCCGCGGCCCTGCCAGGTCTGGTTTGCCTGAACGGTATAAGAAGCGAAAGAGACGGACGCGCCAACCAGCGCGGAAAGGAATACGGTACGCATGATAAAACTCCTGTTAAACGTTAAGTAAATAAAATCAACGAATTAACAGGTTTTTACTCCCGAAACCGGCAATAGCGGATCGTTGCCGGCGGCCCCACAGCAGGAGGGGTAACGGACCACGCAGAATGGCTTGCAGACGAGCACTCTGGGGTCGTTAAGGTCAGGGTCATGGCGGCAGGCAGCGCCACCAGATGCGGCTGGGCAGGATCTTTTTGTACCTGATCCGGCACACAATGTTTTTCACACAGCGGTGAAGCACCGGCAGCATAATGCGGCCCCGGTTGCGCCATCATCTCCATGTGCTGGATAGTGGCCACCTCACCGCGCAAATCCATTGAACATTGATGGGAGGCGACGGCCACCTGAGTCTGGATCAACAGCCAGCCAAACGCCAGCAAAAACATCAGCAGATGTTTTTTGATAAAGCGCAGGCGATATGTCCAGCTGGCGTGCATATTCAGATCGTCGGACAGGAGAAAGTGAACCGAGTATAAGCAGGCAAAAGAATGAAAGAGAAGTGGTTTTAAAGAGATTTACGTTTTAAATCGATTGTCGACAAGTAATACTCAAAACCTTAACACTTCACCATCAATTTAATGACATATAATATCTATTCATCAGGTCAATAACGTCTTAATATAAATGACGCAGGGCTAGCAAAAATATCGTCATCAGTGACTTTAGTAGTCTCTTTCTTGATTTTAATCAGCAAGGACTGGACATTTATTCGGCACATTTCAGCTTCTTTTTTATTGATTATTTGTCTCTCGGGCAGCAAGGAAACAGGGGAAATCATGCTTACTTTTCTCGAACTCCTCATTGGAGTCGTGGTCATTGTCGGTGTAGCACGCTACATCATTAAAGGTTACTCAGCCACCGGCGTGCTATTTGTCGGCGGCCTGACGCTGCTGATCATTAGCGCGCTAATGGGTCATCAGGTTTTACCCGCCAGCGAAGCCAGTACCGGATATACCGCTACCGATATTGTGGAATATATAAAAATTCTGCTGATGAGCCGCGGCGGCGATCTGGGCATGATGATCATGATGCTCTGCGGATTTGCTGCCTATATGACCCATATCGGCGCGAATGATATGGTGGTAAAGCTGGCTTCTAAGCCGCTGCAATATATTAACTCCCCCTATCTGCTGATGGTCGCGGCCTATTTCCTGGCCTGTCTGATGTCATTAGCCGTTTCCTCAGCAACGGGCCTTGGCGTGCTGTTAATGGCAACGTTGTTCCCGGTAATGGTTAACGTCGGGATCAGCCGTGGTGCAGCGGCGGCTATTTGCGCCTCTCCGGCGGCGATTATTCTCTCCCCTACTTCCGGTGACGTAGTGCTGGCCGCGAAAGCCGCGGAAATGTCGCTAATTGACTTCGCCTTCAAAACCACACTGCCGATCTCCATCACCGCTATTCTCGGCATGGGCGTGGCGCATTTCTTCTGGCAGCGCTATCTCGATAAGAAAGAGAACGTCAGCCACGAAATGATGGACGTCAGCGAAATCACCACTACCGCCCCGGCGTTTTATTCCATCCTGCCCTTCACGCCGATTATTGGCGTGCTTATTTTCGACGGCAAATGGGGCCCGCAGCTGCACATCATCACTATCCTGGTGATCTGTATGCTGCTGGCGGCCATCCTGGAGTTCGTTCGTGGTTTTAACACCCAGAAAGTGTTCACGGGTCTGGAAGTAGCCTTCCGCGGTATGGCGGATGCCTTCGCGGGCGTGGTGATGCTGCTGGTTGCCGCGGGGGTGTTTGCCCAGGGGCTGAGCACCATCGGCTTTATTCAGAGCCTGATCTCTATCGCCACCTCGTTCGGCTCGGCCAGCATTATCCTGATGCTGGTGCTGGTGGTGCTGACCATGCTGGCGGCGATGACCACCGGCTCCGGTAACGCGCCGTTCTACGCCTTTGTTGAGATGATCCCTAAGCTGGCACACTCCTCCGGCATCAACCCAGCTTACCTGTCCATTCCAATGCTTCAGGCCTCCAACCTGGGTCGTACCATTTCTCCGGTATCGGGCGTGGTGGTTGCGGTTGCGGGGATGGCGAAAATCTCTCCGTTTGAAGTGGTAAAACGCACGTCAGTGCCGGTGCTGGTTGGCCTGATTATCGTTATTATCGCCACCGAAGTACTGGTTCCCGGCGCTGCCTAAGCGAAATTCCTGATTTCCAAAAAGCGCCTGCGGGCGCTTTTTGTGCTTTAATAACCCCCAGAAATTAATCGCGCCCAACCAATCAGGAAAGCAAATGTTCAGGAAGGATATCGTTATCCCGTCTGGCGCAGTAGCGCTTGCACTCTGTGTCTTCTCAATTCAGGCAGATCCGCTTAAGCCAACCCAGTACGGCGATTTCGATCGCTACGTTCTGGCCCTTTCCTGGCAAACCGGATTTTGCCAGAGCATGGTCGAACGTAACCGTGACGAACCGGAAGAGTGTCGCCTGCAAAAAGAGAGCAGCAACAAAACCGATTTTCTGACCGTCCACGGCTTATGGCCAGCATTGCCGAAATCGATTGCCGCTCGCGGAGTGGATGAACGCCGCTGGATGCGCTTCGGCTGCGCCACTCGTCCGGTTCCGAATATGCCGGAAGCAAAAGCCAGCCGCAAATGTGACGCCGCAGAGACCGGACTATCGCTAACGGGCGCGGCGAAGCTGAACAGCGTGATGCCCGGCGCGGGCGGCAACTCCTGCCTTGAACGTTATGAATACGCGAAACACGGCGTCTGCTTTGGTTTTGATCCCGACGCTTACTTCGGCACCATGGTGCGCATGAACCAGGAAGTGAAGCACAGCGCGGCAGGAAAATTTCTGGCGGAAAACTATGGCAAAAGCGTCCGCCGCAGCGACTTCGATGCAGCCGTGGCCAAAAGCTGGGGAAAACAGAGCGTAAAAGCGTTCAAGCTTACCTGCCACGGCAATCCGGCTTATCTGACCGAAATGCAGATCTCGCTGAACGCCAGCACCATCAACAACCCACTCTCTGCCGGCTCCTTTGCGCCACAGCCGCATCCGGGCAACTGCGGCAAACAGTTTGTCATTGATAAAGCCGGTTACTGATGCTGCGCCGGGCAACTTTTTGCCCGGTTTTTCATCGGCTTCCGTGATATGACGATTAACCTCACACTTCCGCTCACACGCATCATTTTTCCAGCAAAAGCATTATTAATCTGGTAAACATCACTGAAACCTCCCCGTCATAATCGTGGCGTTATCTACAGGAGGAATTTCACATGGCTAAAAAACTGATTGCACTGTGCGCCTGCCCGATGGGCCTGGCACATACCTTCATGGCAGCCCAGGCGCTGGAAGACGCGGCGACGGAAGCCGGTTATGAGGTAAAAATTGAAACCCAGGGCGCGGACGGGATCCAGAATCGCCTGACCCCGCAGGATATTGCCGACGCTGACATTATCATCCACGCCATCGCGATCACCCCGGAAGACAATGAACGCTTCGAAACGCGCGACGTGTATGAGATTACGCTTCAGGACGCCATTAAAAACGCGGCAGGCACCCTGAAAGAGATCGAAGAGATGATTGCAGCAGAACAATAATAATCTTCACATCCAGGGGTTTTCGTCATGGCTATTAAAAAACGCAGCGCGGTTCGCCCGAACAGTCACGAGGGTGACACACTTGCCATCAAATCCGCACCGGTTGCCGCCGGTGCGTCTTTCTGGAAAGAGCTTCCACAGCACATTATGTCGGGGATATCCCGCATGGTGCCAACACTTATCATGGGCGGGGTTATCCTCGCCATTTCACAGCTTATCGCCTACGTCTGGCTGGAGATCCCGCCTGACACCGGTATTCTCGACGCGCTTAACTCAGGCAAATTCACCGGTTTCAATCTCTCGCTATTGAAATTTGGCTATCTGACTGAATCGTTCGGCGGGCTGCTGTTCAGCTTCGCCATCCCAATGTTTGCCGCCTTTGTCGCCAACTCTATCGGCGGAAAACTGGCCTTCCCGGCCGGGTTTATTGGTGGCCTTGTCGCCACGCAGCCGACGCTGGTGCTGAACTTTGATGCGGAAAAACTGACCTGGCTTGCCACCAAACCCGTGCCCTCCACGTTTATTGGCGCACTGATTATCGCCATAGCCGCAGGCTATCTGGTCAAATGGCTGAATAGCCGCATTAACGTTCCACAGTATCTGCTGGCCTTTAAAAGCACCTTTCTGATCCCAATCCTCTCGGCGCTGTTTGTGATGCTGGCGATGTATTACATCATCACGCCGATTGGCGGCTGGCTGAATGCAGGTATGCGGACCGTACTGCTGGCGGCGGGTCAGGCGGGCTCCATGATGTACGCCATCGGGATGGCGGCGGCCACGGCGATTGATCTTGGCGGCCCCATTAACAAAGCGGCGGGATTTGTTGGCCTGGGGCTGACAACCGATCATGTCCTGCCCATCACCTCCCGCGCCGTGGCGATTGTTATTCCGCCCATTGGTCTGGGGCTGGCCACGCTGATTGACCATCGTCTGACCGGCAAACGCCTGTTTAGTCCGCAGCTTTATCCGCAAGGCAAAACGGCCATGTTCCTCGCCTTTATGGGCATCAGTGAAGGGGCCATCCCGTTCCTGCTGGAAAATCCGCTTGCGACGCTGCCGGCGTATATGGCGGGCGCGATCGCCGGTGCAATGACCGCCACCGCGCTCGGTGCCGTGCAGTGGTTCCCTGAATCGGCGATCTGGGCGTGGCCGCTGGTCACCAATCTGGGGGCGTACATGCTCAGTATTGTGGTCGGGGCGGCGATCACCGCGCTGTTGGTAGTGATTATTCGTAACAGTCTGCACAAGCGCGGGAAACTCGCTATCGACACGCTGTAACGGGGTGAACCATGGAATTACTGAGAAGGCTTCGTGCCTGGCTGGCTGCGGAAAAACTGGACGGCGTGCTCATCTCTTCGCGCCAGAATAAACAGCCGCACCTGGGCATTTCAACCGGTTCGGGCTATGTGCTGGTGACACAAACCGCGGCACATATCCTGGTGGATTTCCGTTACTACAGCGATATCGCTTCACGAGCGGCGGGCTATGAGATGCACCTGCTTAACACGGAGAACCCGTTTGCGCAGGCGGTGAACCAGATTATTGCGAAGGAAGCTCTCACCCGTCTTGGCTTTGAGGGTGAATACGTGAGCTGGCAAACAGGCGTGCTGTGGCGCGATACGCTGAATACCGCCCTTTGCAGCACCTCGCTTGACGCGCTGCGGCAGATAAAAACCGCTGACGAAATCGACCGTATCCGTGCAGCATGCGGCATTGCCGACCGCGCCGCACAGCACATCCGGCGTTTCATTCAGCCCGGTATGCGCGAACGTGAAGTCGCTGCCGAGCTGGAGTGGTTTATGAAGCAGGAGGGCGCGGACAAGCCCTCTTTCGACACCATTGTCGCCAGCGGGCCGCGCGGTGCGCTGCCCCACGGCAAAGCCTCTGACAAAGTGATTATGCCTGGCGAGATGATCACCCTTGATTTCGGCGCCCAACACCAGGGGTATTGCTCGGATATGACAAGGACCTTTCTTGTCGCCGGGCAAAACACGCCGCCGGAGGAACACCCTCTCTATGCGGTGTACCAGATCGTTCTGGCGGCACAACAGGCAGCTATTGATGCCATCCGCCCCGGCGTTTCCTGTCATCAGATCGATAGCGCCGCACGTTCCGTGATTGAACGTGCAGGTTACGGTCCGCAGTTCGGGCATAACACCGGCCATGCCATTGGTATTGATGTTCATGAAAATCCACGTTTTTCCCCTACCGACCGCACCCCGTTGCAGCCCGGCATGGTGCTGACCGTTGAGCCGGGGATCTACCTTGAACACCTGGGCGGGGTACGAATTGAAGATGTGGTGCTGGTGACGGAAACGGGCGCCGAGGTGCTTTATAACCTCGACAAACGGCTATTGCTGACGGGAGAACAAGAGTGGACAGAGATTTACTGCGCGCCCTGAGCGAAGCAGACGCCATTGCGGCCTCAGAGCAAGAGGTGCGCGACATCCTGCTCAGTGAGGCGCAAAAATACCATAAAGAGGTTCAGTTTGATGGGCTGGGTTCCGTGCTTATCCGCGTCAACCAGAGCCGGGGCCCGAAGGTGATGGTCTGCGCCCATATGGATGAAGTCGGTTTTATGGTGCGTAGCGTCTCGCGCGAAGGGGCCATTGATGTCCTGCCCATCGGCAACGTGCGCATGATGGCCCGTACCCTTCAGCCGGTGCGCATCACCACGCGTAACGGGGAAAAAATACCGGGACTGCTGGATGGGGATCTGAAAGGAGAAAACGTTGACAATTTGCGTGTCGACATTGGCGCGACGTCGGCGGAGGAGGTGTTCGCCGCCGGTATCGACGCAGGCGACCGCGTGACGTTCGATACACCCTTTCAGACCCTTCCACACAATCGGGTGATGGGTAAAGCCTTCGACGATCGTCTCGGCTGTTACCTGCTGATTGCGCTGCTGCGCGAGCTGCACCAGACGCCGCTCGACTGCGAGCTTTGGCTGGTGGCCAGCTCAAGTGAAGAGGTCGGCCTGCGCGGCGGCCAGACCGCCACGCGCGCCATTCATCCTGATATCGCGCTGGTGCTGGATACCGCCTGCTGGTCAAAAAATTTCGATTATGGCAGCGCCAACCATCGCCAGATCGGTGCGGGCCCGATGCTGGTGCTGTACGACAAAACGCTCATCGCCCCAGCCAAACTGATTGCGCTGGCTGAGACGATCGCGCGCTCGCAGGGGATCCCGCTGCAAAAAGACATGTTCAGCAACGGCGGAACGGACGGCGGGGCGATCCATCTCTTCGGCACTGGCGTGCCGACTCTTGTGCTTGGTCCCCCTACCCGACACGGGCACTGCGCGGCATCCATTGCCGACGAAAAAGACATTCATCACACCCAACAACTGCTTGTCGCGCTTGTGGCAGGCATGAACCGTGAGACCGTGGATCATCTGACGGACTTCAGATGCTGATCTCACGCGGCCAGGAGGAAGTATGCTTTCAATTGAATTTTTCTGCCCACTGCCCAACGGCCTGCATGCGCGTCCGGCCTGGGCGTTAAAAGAGCAGTGCAGCGCATGGCGCAGCGACATCCGTTTTATCAACAGACGGCTTCACACTCACGCGGATGCCAAAAGCTCGCTGGCGCTGATCAGTACCGGTACGCTGTTTAATGACAGCTGCGTGCTGGAAATTAACGGCAGCGACGAGGAGCAGGCCCGACGCGTGCTGGAGGCGTATCTCACCGGCGCGTTTATCGACAGCGACAGTATTCCCTCCGGCGACGCGCCGCACGTTGCGCATCCCCTGCCCCGCTCGCTTGTAAGGCTTGCTCCCCATCTTCAGCACGGCATTACGCTCGCCAGTGGCATCGGGGCTGGCACTCTGCGAGGCTGGCAGAGCGATAACCTCAAACGTTATTGTCAGATCCCCGCCTCGCCGGAAGATATTACCCGCCTGGAACACAGCCTGGCGACGCTGGCCGAACGGCTCAACCACCGCCTGCGCGGGCTCGACGGCGAGAGTAAAACCATTCTCAGCGCGCATCTTTCACTGATCCAGGATGAGGAGTTTGGCGGCACCATACGCCGACTGATCGCCGAGGAGCGGCTAAGCCTTGCGGAGGCGATCATTCGTAATATGGAGCTGATCTGCGACAAGCTGTCACTCTCCGCCAGCGATTACCTGCGTGAACGCGTCAGCGATATTCGCGACATCAGCGAGCAGCTTCTTAACATTACCTGGCCGGAGTTGCAGCAAACCTCCGCATTCACCCTTAGCGCCCCCACCATTCTGGTGGCGGAAGATCTGACGCCCAGCCAGTTTCTCAGCCTCGACACGCAGTACCTGAAAGGCATGGTGCTTGAAAAAACAGGCCGGACGTCGCATACGCTGATCCTGGCACGCGCGGCCTCCGTGCCTGTGCTGAGTGGTTTAACGGTCGCCTCACTGGCGCCGTTGATGGGAAAAGAGGTCATTCTGGACGGCATCTGTAGCGTGCTGGTCGTTGAACCCAACGACGCGGTGAATGATTACTACAGCGTGGCGCAGCGCCTTGCCGACCGACGCCACCAGCAGCAGATTAAAGATGCGGGTCTTCCAGCGCTCACCCGCGACAACGTACCGGTAGAGATTGCCGCCAACATCGGCAGCGCGCTGGAAGCGCCCGGGGCGTTTACCTGCGGCGCGCAGGGTATCGGGCTGTTTCGCACTGAAATGCTGTATATGGACAGAGACACCGCGCCGGACGAGCAGGAGCAATTCGAAGCCTATCAGCAGGTGCTGCTCTCCGCGCAGGGCAAGCCGGTCATCTTTCGCACAATGGACATCGGCGGCGATAAGCAGATCCCTTACCTGAACATTCCCCAGGAAGAAAACCCGTTCCTCGGCTATCGCGCCGTTCGCATTTATCCCGAATTTGCCGATCTCTTCCGCACCCAACTGCGCGCGATCTTACGCGCAGGCGCAAGCGGCAATGCGCTGTTGATGATCCCGATGGTGCACAGCCTCGATCAGATTTTATGGATCAAACAGGAGCTGCAAAACGTTCGTGACGCCCTGGCCTCACAGGGGTTACGTCACACCGCGCGCCTGCCGCTGGGGATCATGGTTGAAGTGCCTTCAGTCTGCTTTATCATCGATCACTTCTGCGAAGAGGTGGATTTCTTCAGTATCGGCTCGAACGATATGACTCAGTATCTCTACGCTGTCGATCGCAACAACCCGCGCGTTTCGGGGCTGTATAACCCCATCACACCGTCTTTTTTACGCATGGTTCGCCAGATCGTCACCGCAGCGCATCGTCACGGGAAATGGGTCGGCATTTGCGGGGAACTTGGCGGAGAGCAGCGCTACCTCCCTCTTCTGCTTGGGCTGGGCTTAGATGAGTTCAGCATGAGCGGGCCGCGCATCCCTGCGGTAAAAACCCAGTTGCGTCAGCTGGACATGGCGACCTGCCGGGCGCTGGCAGATAAGGCCTGCGACAGCCGCAGCGCAGAGGAGATTGAAGCCCTGCTGGCGGATTTCACACCGGAAGCGCCGCCGCGTCCATTGCTGGCGCTGGAGACTATCGTGGTCAATGAGCCGCTGACCTCAAAAGAGCAGGTGCTTCAATTCTTATGCGGAAATCTTGCGATTCATGGCAGGACCGAAAACCCGCTCGAGCTTGAAGAAGATCTCTGGCAGCGCGAAGAGATTGTCACTACCGCCGTCGGGTTTGGCGTGGCGATCCCTCACACCAAATCGCAATGGATACGCCATTCCAGCATCAGCATTGCCCGTCTGGACAAGGCGATTGACTGGGAGTCGGATTTGGGCGACGTCGAGCTGGTGATCATGCTGACGCTCGGCGCTCAGGAAGGGATTAATCACGTGAAGGTCTTTTCCCAGCTGGCGCGGAAGCTGGTCAATAAAACATTTCGCGAGTCGCTGTTTGCAGCAACGACGCCGCAAAGTATCCTGGATCTGTTGAACGCTGAAATCACGTTCTGACTGTCACTGAAAGCGTGCGCGATACTCCCCCGGCGTCAGGCCAAACTGGCGCCGGAAAAGACGGCTAAAATAGTCGCTATCGGCATAGCCACAGCGCTTCGCCACTTCCCCCACCGGCAGGTGGTATTTTTGCAGGATGGTTCTCGCCTTCGCCATACGCACCCAACGAACGTAATCCACAAAACTCATCGTCCCCTGTTGAGAGAACAGGCGTGACAGATGGTTAGCCGAAATATTAAACAGCGAAGCGACGCTGTCCCGCGACAAGGATTCAGCATAGTTTTCCTGCACCCAGTTACAAATGCTCTGATAGAGGAAATCCCCGCGCGACACTCCCGGTTCAGGCAGCGACGACACCACTTTACGGCACCAGTGCAGCAGACTCAGCACCAGTGGTTGAATAATAGCCTGGTCCTGCGGGGAAGCGCTCAGGTGCGTCAGGGCTATCAGCATCGCGGCACATTCACCTCGTTCAGGGTGAGGAAGCTCCACGTGTCGCTGCGCAGGCACGGATCGCCCGTGCCGGGTATCATGAAACACCAGCCCTAGCCACGACGGCGCGAAAAGAATGCTCAGCAGCATGACCGGTCGTTCAAACACCGGGACGCTGGCGGCCTGGGCGGGAAGAAACAGCATTTCCCCCTGGTGGAGGGGCTGCTGCCCGGCAACCAGTCTGTTGCCATATTCCCCGCGAAGAACGACGTCAAGCCGTGGCCAGTCGCGGCTCACGCTTCCGACAGCGTCAGACGCGCCACGATGAGCAAACCAGACTCGCCCCAACTGCTGTGGGTTGAGCACCAGGCCGCTCAACAGATCGGCAAAAAACTGCTGATCGGCGGGCAACAGGGTTGCGCGCATATTACCCCCTGCGCGCATCCGGGCGTACCAGGTCGAAGCGATGGCTATCACTGATGGCATAGTAGGCCGTCGGTCCACCCGCACGCAGAATGGGCTGCGCTTTCGCGGTCTGATAAATCCCCTCTTCCAGCAAACTCTCGGCGATATGGACGCCCACGACTTCGCCGAGCACCAGCCAGGTATCAATCGGTGTCCCATCCGCGCCGGTAAGCTGAATACACTGTGACAATCGACACTCGAAATTCACCGGGCTTTCCGCCACGCGCGGCGAGCTCACAAGCTGGCTGGCTACGGGCGTCAGGCCGGCAAAGGTAAATTCATCCTCGCCATGAGGGAGCGTGGCGGAGGTTTCATTCATCGCCTCGGCCAGATCGCGCGTTGCGAGGTTCCAGACAAACTCCCCCGTTTCGGTAATATTCCGCACGCTATCCTTCCAGCCATTGCTGGAAAAACCAATGATCGGTGGGCGATAGTTAAAACAGTTAAAGAAGCTGTACGGGGCAAGGTTCAGTTGACCGGCCTTATCACAGGATGAGATCCAGCCAATCGGACGTGGACCGATAATGGCGTTCAGCGGGTCGTGCGGCAGGCCGTGCCCCTGAGAAGGTTGGTAAAAGTACATATCGCTCTCTCTACGCTGGGGCTGCAACGCGCATTGCCCGGGTTCAGTCTTTCCAGCGTAACGAAATTTCCGTTCAGCGTGAATCGGGACGCCGGGTTTATTGCCAAAAATTCATATGGCGCATGATTGTGACCTTCATCACTTCAAACTTACGGTTTCAGACAGTATCATCAGCTAAGTTAAACCCTCGCTGCCAGACGGCGAGGGTTTTCTTTTGGATTGGTTTCTGCGTTACACGCAGCATTAACGACATGGAGTAAAAATGTCCAGACCTACGATTATCATCAATGAACTCGACGCAGAACGTATTGACCGACTGTTGGAGAAACCAGAATTCGCCTCGCTGCCGGTAGCCGATGCGCTGAACGAAGAGCTAGACCGGGCGCAGATGTGTACGCCTGAGACCATGCCGCATGATGTGGTCACCATGAACAGCCAGGTGAAGTTCCGCAACCTGACCACCGGCGAGGAGCTCACCCGTACGCTGGTCTATCCGGCGCAGATGACCGACAGCAGCACGCAACTGTCGGTGCTGGCACCCGTGGGCGCGGCGCTGCTTGGACTGCGCACGGGCGATACTATCCACTGGGAACTCCCTGGCGGTGCCTCAGCTCACCTGGAAGTGCTTGAGCTGCTCTACCAGCCCGAAGCCGCTGGCGATTACCTGCGTTAATCCCTTCTGAACAAGCGACCCCGCTTTGCACAGAGGATGCACCCGCATCCTCTTTCCGCAAATTCACCCGATTGTGTTATATCGGACAAAAACCGCTTAATCCACGCTTACTCTGTTGTGGTGCCGTGGGGACGGTCATGGGTGAGATACTTGTTATCACACTGGTTTTTCTCATCATCCTGGCGATCCTCGTCGTGGCCGTGCTATACCTTGAGCGCCACTGGTGAGTGAGGAACCTCACACAACGCCGCCGGGGAAGGCATTCACCAGTCCCTTCACTTTCTGCTGCGCTGCCTCCGGGGTGTCTGCACCAGGCACCAGGATCACCTTGCGGCACTCCTCCTCCCGTTTTTCGAAGATTTTATAGGCGCGCTCCGCATCAGCCAGCGGAAGATAGTGGGTGACAATATCTTCCGGTGTAAGCAGCCCTTTTTCGATAAGCGGCAGCAGCTCTCCCAGCCAGGCATGGACGTGGGTCTGCCCCATCTTAAAGCTCAGCCCTTTATCGAAGGCATCGCCAAACAGGAAGCCGTGTATAAAACCGGCATACACGCCCGGCACGCTGACCACGCCTCCGCGCCGCACCGCAGCAATGCACTGGCGCAGGGCTTTGCCGCTGCTGCCTTCAATTTTCAGGTTACTGAGGATCGTTTCCGTGGTGCTGCCTTTGGCCTCAAACCCGACGGCATCAATCACCGCATCCACTCCGCGCTGTCCGGCCGTTTGCTCAATGATTTTCTCCGCCGCGTCGTTATCGTCATCAAAGTTAATCGGGATCGCGCCGTAGCGCTCCTGGGCAAACCGCAGTCGATAGGGATGATGATCAACCACAAAAATCTGTTCTGCGCCGAGAAGCCGCGCGCAGGCAATGGTCAGTAGCCCCACCGGCCCGGCCCCGAATACGGCGACGCTGGAGCCTCTCTGAATCTGCGCATTTTTCGCCGCCTGCCAGGCGGTAGGCAGAATATCTGACAGGAAAAGCGCTTTGTCGTCAGACAGCAGTTGAGGCACTTTAAACGGCCCCACGTTGCCTTTCGGGACGCGCACATACTCCGCCTGTCCGCCCGGCACGCCGCCGTAAAGATGGCTGTAGCCAAACAGCGCGGCAGGGGCGGGAATTTGCTTTTTGTTCAGCGCCGCGCCCTGCCCGCGATTCGTGTTTTCGCAGGCCGCGTACTGTTGCATCTGGCAAAAGAAGCAGTCACCGCAGGCAATTACAAACGGGATCACCACCCGGTCACCTTTCTGCACGTTCTTCACTTCGCTCCCGCACTCCACCACCTCGCCCATAAATTCATGACCAAAGATATCGCCGTGCTGGACCTTGGGAATTTTTCCGCGATAAAGATGCAAATCAGAACCACAGATCGCCGTGGCCGTTACGCGCAGGATGATATCGTCAGGCTGTTCGATGCCCGGATCGGTGACATTATCGACCCGAACATGATGTGGACCGTGATAGGTGAGAGCTTTCATGCAACCTCCGAAAGGGTGTGGGTAAGCTTATAAAAGGGTAGCTACCTCTCGGAATCTGCCCCGGAATCCGGCTGTTTTGAGATTTATCCTGGCGAGATAAAAAAGTGCTGTCGGGATTACAGAAACCATTTATATTTTGTGGTTGAATGATTTCAGCGTTTATTAACAAGGAGAAACGGTTATGTATCAAACAATCATTATGCCGGTTGATGTTTTTGAAATGGAACTGAGTGATAAGGCTATACGTCACGCGGAATTTCTCGCGCAGCAGGACGGAATTATTCATCTTCTGCATGTTTTGCCGGGCTCTGCCAGCCTGAGCCTGCATCGTTTCGCTGCTGATGTGCGTCGTTTTGAAGAGCATTTACAGCACGAAGCCGAGACGCGCCTGCAAACCATGGTCGGGCACTTCAGCATCGATCCTTCCCGCATCAAAACCCACGTCCGGTTCGGTAGCGTGCGCGACGCCGTTAATGAGCTTGCCGGGGAATTAAATGCCGACGTGGTAGTGATTGGTTCACGTAACCCTTCCATCACCACTCACCTGCTGGGGTCGAACGCCTCCAGCGTGATCCGCCACACCCACATTCCGGTGATGGTCGTCAGATAAAAAAAGAGGCCACCTTTAGGTGGCCTCTGGCATTGCAGGTGTCGTCTTGCTTTCTTTTATTATGCAGTTTTGGTACGGATCAGGTAATCAAACGAGCTCAGCGACGCTTTCGCACCTTCACCGGTAGCGATGATGATCTGTTTGTACGGCACGGTGGTGCAGTCGCCCGCCGCAAATACGCCCTTCACGCTGGTTTCGCATTTCGCATCGATGATGATCTCGCCCATGCGGTTACGCTCAATAGCGCCTTCCAGCCAGGTGGTGTTTGGCAGCAGGCCAATCTGAACAAAGATCCCTGCCAGCGCTACGCTGTGGATATCGCCGCTCACGCGGTCACGGTATTCCAGACCAGTCACTTTGCTGCCGTCGCCTTTCACTTCTGTCGTCTGGGCATTGAGCACAATGTCGACGTTATTCAGGCTACGCACCTTATCCTGCAACACCTGGTCCGCTTTCATCTCCGGAGCGAACTCCAGCAGGGTAACGTGTTCCACAATTCCCGCCAGATCGATAGCCGCTTCCACGCCGGAGTTACCGCCGCCGATCACCGCGACGCGTTTACCTTTGAACAGCGGGCCGTCACAGTGGGGGCAATAGGTCACGCCTTTGGTGCGATACTGATCTTCGCCCGGGACGTTCATGTTGCGCCATTTCGCGCCGGTGGCAATGATCACGCTGCGCGCCTTCAGCACCGCGCCGGACGCCGTTTCAATCTGGTGCAAACCACCCTCGACCGCCGCCGGAACCAGTTTGCTGGCGCTCTGGCTGTCAATGACATCCACGTCGTAGTCGCTGACGTGCGCTTTCAACGCACTGGCCAGCTTCTGGCCTTCGGTTTTCGGCACGGAAATGTAGTTTTCAATGTCTACGGTATCCAGAACCTGACCACCGAAACGCTCGCCCATCAGACCGGTACGGATCCCTTTACGTGCAGAGTAGACCGCTGCCGCCGCGCCCGCCGGGCCTGAGCCAACAATCAGCACGTCATAAGCATCGCGTTGGTTCAGCTCTTCCGCCGCGCGTTTTTCTGCGCCGGTATCCACTTTGGCGACGATTTCGGTCAGCGTCATGCGCCCCTGGCCGAACTCCTGGCCATTCAGGTAAACCGCCGGAACGCCCATCACGTTGCGCTCGGTGATTTCGTTCTGGAACGTACCGCCGTCAATCGCCGTGTGCTTAATGCGTGGGTTGAGGACTGACATCAGGTTCAGCGCCTGCACCACGTCCGGGCAGTTGTGGCAGGAGAGCGAGTAATAGGTTTCAAACTCAAAATCACCGTCGATATCGCGGATCTGCTCCAGCAGCGCCTGCGCTTCTTTTGACGGATGACCACCGGTCCACAGCAGCGCCAGCACCAGGGACGTAAATTCGTGCCCCAGCGGAGAGCCCGCGAAACGCGGCCCCTGGTCAGACCCTGGGTTGGCGATCAGGAAAGAAGGCTTACGGACTGCCAGCGTGTTGTCTTCTTTGAAGGTCACTTTCGGCGACAGCTCAGCAATCTCTGTCAGCAGTGCTTTGATTTCTGCCGATTTCGCGCTGTCGTCCAGCGTGGCAATCAGCTCAACAGGTTTGGTCAGTTTCTCAAGGTAGGCCTTGAGCTGGGTTTTCATGTTAGTGTCGAGCATTATTCTTCCCTCTCTTAAAACGTCATCATGCAAGCCGCCTTATACGGGCTGCCTGAATGCAACTTGCATCATGGTGCTGGAATGAAATGGGCGCGGGGAGCGCCCATGACTGAAACAATTTCCAAAGTATTTCGCGTCAGAGCAAGGCGGCTAGCCTGAGAATCCCCGGGAGCTTACTAAAGTAAGTGACCGGGGTGAGCAGGCGACGCCAACGCAGCTATGGCGTGAAAAACAACGGAAATTTAGATCTTGCCGACCAGGTCCAGAGATGGCGCCAGCGTCGCTTCGCCTTCTTTCCATTTCGCCGGGCACACTTCGCCTGGGTGAGAAGCAACGTACTGAGCCGCTTTCACTTTGCGCAGCAGGTCAGATGCATCACGGCCGATACCTTCAGCGGTAACTTCGATAGCCTGGATAATGCCCTGCGGGTCAACAACGAAGGTCGCGCGGTCTGCCAGGCCTTCATCTTCACGCATGTTGTCGAAGTTACGGGTCAGGGCGCCAGTCGGGTCGCCGATCATCGCGTATTTGATTTTCGCGATAGTTTCAGAGCTGCTGTGCCACGCTTTGTGGGTGAAGTGGGTATCGGTAGAAACAGAGTAAACGTCTACGCCCAGCTTTTGCAGTTCTTCGTAGTGGTCTGCCACGTCGCCCAGTTCGGTCGGGCAAACGAAGGTGAAGTCAGCCGGATAGAAGAAGAACACGCTCCAGCGGCCTTCGATATCTTTCTCGGTTACTTCGATGAACTCACCGTTTTTGAACGCCTGGTTTTTGAAAGGTTTAATTTTAGTGTTAATCAAAGACATCTGTACTTCCTCCGTGTTTTCGTTGAGATGTAAGGTAACCAACTTTATCCATCGGGGCTAATGCGTATGCTTTATCAAATCAATCAGCCAAACCTTACAACAGCAACAAGACAGCAAGGTGAACCTTTTACAGGAAAGCCTGAAAGTAAAAAGGCCGCCTCAACGGGCGGCCCTGATACCTGAATTCCCCGCAGGTACATTCAGTGCCAGCCGAAGCTGGCGTTGCGTTGCGCTCTACATACCTTGTATCAAGGCCGTAACAGCGCTTTGATTACAGCACCCCTGCGCGCATTGAGCAATGCATAAGAGGGATAGTCCTGCCTATGGCTGTGATAGGCAGTATCGAAGAGTTCTCTGAAAGATTATAAATTTAATTTCATTATGGGTTTCACGCTATATATAAACACCACTTTTCATTCAAATAATTCAATCAAACTTTAAAGATAAAATTATCTTAATTAGTCTTGAAGTTATGTTTCAATAATCCAAAGCCGTGATATATTAAGATCACTTAAATTTTAAATTAAGCGAGTTATTCACACGGATTGTAAAGGGTAACTTCCCTCTGTCGTACTCCAGGATGTGATAACGACAGCAAACTCAACTCACTCAGGACGAAACATGGCAAACCTCTACGACCTAAAAAAATTCGATCTCAATCTGTTAGTCATCTTCGAATGCATTTACCAACATCTCAGTATCAGTAGGGCTGCCGAGACGCTTTATATCACGCCATCCGCCGTCAGCCAGTCGCTGCAACGCCTGCGCGGTCAGCTTAATGACCCCCTGTTTATCCGTTCAGGGAAGGGAATTACGCCAACCACGGTAGGTACCAACCTGCATCATCATCTGGAAAAAAATCTCAATCAGCTTGAGCAGACGATCAACATGATGCATCACTCGGACATCAAAAAAAAGTTCGTTATCTATTGCTCTCAAATGGTGTCTCCTGGTTCGATGCTCGAACCGTTGAAGCTTTTAATATCTGAAGAGAATTATGAGATAGAGCAAAGAGACATGCTCATTTCCTCCGAATCAGCGGAAGATTTGTTGGCCTATCGTAAGGCCGATCTCATCTTCTCTATCGCACCTATCCACAATCGCTCTGTGGTCTGCACCCACTTCACCACGGTGCCGATAGCCTTAATCTGTAGAGCAGACCACCCAAGGCTCGCTGACGCAGTCACGCTGGAAGTGCTATACCAGGAGAAATTCACTTTTTACCAGAGTGCTCATCCGGGTGTAAAAGAGTTTCAGAGTCGCGCAAATGACGCGTTTCCGGAAAGAAATATTGCTTTTCGTACGGACTCCCTTAGCTCTCTCATCTCCATGGTCTGTTCATCTGATCTGTTAGGCTTCATCCCCGTGTCGATCTATGAAACATATAAAGAACCGTTGAAATTAAAAAGGCTTGAGCCACCGTTTGAGCTGCCTGAATTAAAGATCTATATGCTCTACAGCCGTTCATCACTGAATAGCACTGTTTTTTCAACATTCATTGAAAAAATGCATAAGCTCTGCGTTTCTCCGCCGTCTGCGTAAAATACATTTGCATGGTGAATGCAAATAAGGCAACCCGAAGAAAATGCCCCCGTGAAATTAAGGACAAATAATTCCATAATATCGTTTTGTTTTTTTCCAGACATTTAACACGCAGGACGCGATTAATCATGTCGATCTATAAAATCCCTTTACAGGAAAATGTTTTAGACGCTTCTGCGGAACGCATAGACTGGACGCTTAACAATTTCTCCAGGGTCTGCGTTTCCTTTTCCGGTGGAAAAGATTCTACCGTGATGCTGCATCTCGTTGCCCAGAAAGCACGGCAATTAAAGCGAAAAATAGATGTCATCTTTCTGGACTGGGAAGCGCAATTCTCCTCAACCATTCAGCATGTTGACACGATGAGAACGCTGTATCGGGATGTTATCCATCAGTTCTGGTGGGTAGCGCTTCCGCTCACGACCCAGAACGCCCTGTCACAGTTTCAACCTGAATGGCAGTGCTGGGAACCCGGGACAAACTGGGTTCGCCAGCCACCGGAAGACGCCATTACCGATTACCACTATTTCGATTTTTATCAGCAGGGAATGACGTTTGAAGCCTTCGTGCGCGAGTTTGCCGAATGGTATGCACAAAAACGTCCTGCCGCCGTCATGGTGGGGATCCGCGCCGATGAATCTTACAACCGCTTTCTGGCTATCGCGTCGGCGCGTAAGCAGCGCTTTTCTGACGATAAACCCTGGACGACCGTCGCCCCGGGTGGGCACGCCTGGTATATCTACCCATTGTACGACTGGAAAACCGCCGACATCTGGACGTGGTTCGCGAAATCAAAATGTTGCTATAACCCGTTATACGACCTGATGTACAAGGCGGGGGTGCCGCCGCGTTATATGCGCATCTGCGAACCGTTTGGCCCGGAACAGCGTCAGGGCTTGTGGCTCTATCATGTCATTGAACCCGAACGCTGGGCGGCGATGTGTGAACGCGCCTGCGGCGTGCGAAGCGGAGGTATTTATGCCGGGCACGATAACCATTTTTATGGCCACCGGAAGATCCTGAAACCAGACCATCTCGGCTGGCGCGAATACGCCATGCTGTTACTCGACAGCATGCCGCAAAATACGGCGGAACATTACCGCAACAAAATCGCGGTTTATCTCCACTGGTATCAAAAGCGAGGCATGAACGATATTCCCGACACGCAGGAGGGTGACATTGGTGCAAAAGATATCCCTTCCTGGCGACGCATTTGTAAGGTTTTACTCAACAATGACTATTGGTGCCGGGCACTTTCGTTTAGCCCAAATAAGCCTAAACACTATCAGCGCTACAGCGACAGAGTGAAAGCAAAACGCAAGGAATGGGGGATTTTATGCAACAACGAATAATCACCGAAATGGAAACGTACCTTCAGGCACTTTCAGAAGAAGAACGAATAGCCGCTATTAATGCGTTTCGTCAGGCATTACATGAAATCAGCCCTTTTCGCGATCAGCCCGTCGATTGCGTATTGTGGATAAAAAAGACAAACATCACCGCTAACGATTACAACCCAAATAACGTCGCGCCGCCGGAAAAGCGGCTGCTCAGCAAGTCACTGGAGCTGGATGGATTCACACAACCTATCGTTGTGACGGAAAATGCGCCACAGCACTACGAAATTGTCGATGGTTTTCACCGTCATGATATCGGCAGTAACCGGGCGATCCTGAAGCGCCAGCTTAAAGGTTACCTCCCTGTTACCTGCCTGCGTAAAGCGCGCCAGGAAAAGTTCGATCGCATGGCTGCAACTATTCGTCACAACCGCGCGCGTGGACGCCACCAGATCAACGCCATGTCAGAAATCGTGCGAGAACTGGTGCTTATGGGCTGGAGTGAGCAGAAAATTGGCCAGGAGTTGGGTATGGACAGCGATGAAGTGCTGCGTCTGAAGCAGATCAACGGTCTGCTCGAACTCTTCGCAGACCGTCGTTTTTCAGAAGCCTGGACGGTGAAATAGTCAGAGCGTCGCCAGACGCTCTGCCGCAGCGAGCAGCGTCGATTCCTGCTTCGCAAAGCAAAGACGAATCAGCTTATGCGGGAAGGGATCGGCGCAGAACACCGACAGCGGAATGGCCGCCACTCCCACCTCTTTCGTCAACAACTGGCAGAAACTCACGTCGTCCAGATCGGAAATCGCGCTGTAGTCGGCCAGCAGGAAATAGGTTCCTTCAGACGGCAAAATTTCCAGGCGGCTTTTGCTCAGGGCCGCCACAAACAGATCCCGACGTTCACGATAGAAGTGCGGCAGCTCGCGGTAATGCCCGGGTTCCGCACGCAGCATATCCGCCAGCGCCAGCTGAGCCGGTGTGTTCACGGCAAACGTCAGGTACTGATGCACTTTGCGCAGCTCAGCGCTAATGGCCGCCGGGGCCACGCAGTACCCTACCTTCCAGCCGGTCATATGGTAGGTTTTGCCAAATGACGATACCGCGATTGCACGCTCGCGAAGTTGCGGATGCGCCAGCACGCTGGCATGCCCCTCTTCGGCGAAGCAGATATGCTCATACACCTCGTCGCTCAGAACATATATTTCACGTTCGGCGATGGCCTGCCACAACGCAGCAAAATCGGCTTTTTGCCACACCGTCGCCGACGGATTATGCGGAGTATTCAGGATCACCAGACGGGTTTTGTCACTCAGCAGCGCAGCAAATGCCTGCCAGTCAGGGCGAAAATGCGGTGGCTGGAGCGCCACGCGCTTCACCACGCCGCCGGCCAGTTCAATCGCCGGGGCGTAGCTATCGTAGCTCGGGTCAAAACAAATCACCTCATCACCCGTACGCACCAGGGCGGTTATCGCCGCATACAGCGCTTCGGTCGCCCCTGCCGTCACCGTAATATCGCTGTTCGCGTCAGGCTTATGGCCGTATAACTCCGCCGTTTTATCCGCAATGGCTTCACGCAACGTCTGCACGCCGGTCATCGGCGCATACTGGTTGGCTCCCTGCGCAACGTGGTACGCCAGACGCTCCTGCAAATATTTCGGCCCATCAAAATCCGGGAAACCTTGTGAGAGGTTAATGGCGTTGTGCTGCTGCGCCAGGGCGCTCATCTGCGTAAAAATCGTCGTGCCGAGATTGGGAAGTTTACTCTGCGGGATCAACGGGTTATTGCTCATTGTAGTGTGCCTGCCTGTAATACTTATGTTGCTGACACTATAACACGATGTTAGTCTTTGGCAATCAAGACGCTTAGACGTCTAAACGATATAAATATTCCTGGCCGAGAGGGTAAAAGGAAATGACAGACAACCTGCAACTCACACACCTGGTCGAGGCCTGCCGCTGGATTGGCGCTAAAGGCTGGGCGCCCGCTACCGGCGGCAATATGTCCGTGCGTCAGGATGAACACCTGTGCTGGCTGAGCGAATCCGGAAAAGATAAAGGTAGCCTGACCACCGCCGATTTTCTACAGGTTGAAATCGCCACCAACCGTGCGCCGTCTGGCCGTAAACCGTCGGCAGAGACCGGGCTGCATACCCTCATCTATCGCCTGTTCCCCGAAGCTAACGCCGTCCTGCACGTTCACACCGTCAATGCCACGGTGCTGTCGCGGCTGGTGAACGAGGCCGAGCTGAAGATCACCGGTTTCGAGATGCAAAAATCCCTTACCGGGCAGACCACGCATCGGGATACGGTGGCCATCCCGGTGTTTGATAACGACCAGGACATCGACGCCCTCGCCTCGCGCATCGCCCATTACGCGCAGGAACGCCCGCTTAATTATGGTTTTCTTCTGCGCGGCCATGGCTTAACCTGCTGGGGACGCGACGTGGCCGAAGCCCGCCGTCATCTGGAAGGTTTAGAATTCTTATTTGAATGCGAAATGCGTTTACGACAATGGGAGAGAGTATGATTCGCGCGATTGTGACGGATATTGAAGGGACCACCAGCGATATCCGTTTTGTCCATGATGTTTTGTTCCCCTACGCGCGTGAGCGGCTGGCGGCCTTCGTGACCGCGCAGCAGTACGCCGAGCCGGTCAAATCGATTCTGGACAACCTGCGCGATGAAATCAGCGCTCCGCATGCCAGCGTCAGCGATCTCATCAACGTGCTGTTTACCTTTATGGATGAAGACCGCAAATCGACGGCGCTCAAAGCCCTGCAAGGCATCATCTGGCAGGACGGTTACCTCAACGGTGACTTTACCGGACACCTCTATCCTGACGTACTGCCCGCGCTGGAAAAGTGGAAGGCACAAGGGATTGATCTCTATGTTTATTCCTCTGGCTCCGTCGCCGCGCAGAAACTGTTATTTGGCTACAGCGACGAAGGTGATATTACTCACTTATTCAGCGGCTATTTTGATACCCACATTGGCGCCAAGCGCGAGGTGCAGTCTTATCAAAATATTGCGGCGCAAACGGGCATCGCCCCGTCGCAGATCCTGTTTCTGTCGGATATTCATCAGGAGCTGGACGCGGCTGAACAGGCGGGTTTTCGCACCCTGCAACTGATTCGCGGTGAAGATGACGGCGCAAGCCATCACCATCAGATCCACCAGTTTGACGAGATTAATCCGGAGCAGATCCCTTCATGAGCGCATTGACCATTTATTCCGATAAAGACGCCAGTCAGCACCAGTGGCACAGCACCGACGCCGCCGAGATTGCCCAACAGCTCAACGCAAAAGGCGTGCGGTTTGAACGCTGGGCTGCGGATCGCGATTTAGGGCACGATCCCGCGCCTGAAGCCGTGATCGCTGCGTATCAGCATGCGATCGACAAGCTGGTGGCAGAGAAAGGTTACCAGAGCTGGGATGTGATCAGCCTGCGCGCCGACAATCCGCAGAAAGAGGCGCTGCGCGCGAAGTTCCTGAACGAACACACCCACGGCGAAGACGAAGTACGTTTTTTCGTGGAAGGGGCGGGATTATTCTGCCTGCACATCGGCGATGAGGTGTATCAGGTGCTGTGCGAGAAAAACGACCTGATTTCCGTTCCTGCGGGCACGCCGCACTGGTTTGATATGGGCTCAGAGCCGAACTTTACCGCCATTCGTATTTTCGATAACCCGGAGGGTTGGGTGGCGCAGTTTACCGGGGATGCGATTGCGGATGCGTATCCGCGCCTGGCCTGATCTTTTCTCCCTCTCCCTGTGGGAGAGGGTCGGGGTGAGGGCACCAGCGCGCACTAAGCGTTAAGCCCTTTCACATACCCCACCAGCTGATCCAGCACAATCCCCCACCCTTCGTGAAATCCCATCTGTTCATGCTGCTCGCGGATTTCCTTCGTGGGGTGGCGCGCAATCGCCGTATAGCGGGTTTTGCCCTCCCCGGCGTCTTCCAGCAACAAAATTGCCGTCATAAACGGCTTCTCGGCCGGTTTCCAGCCTTCGGTATAGCCGTCGGTAAAGACCAGCTTTTTCTCCGGGTCGATTTCAAGAAACACGCCCCGGTTATCCATCCGCTGACCGTCCACTTCAAACACGGTGTTGAACCGCCCGCCCACGCGCAGATCGAGGTCGCAGTCGAGCACCTTATGCGGTGCAGGGATGAAGAAGTGTTTGATGTGTTCGGGCGTAGTCCAGCAGAGCCACAGGAGGTCGCGCGGTGCGTCCACCACGCGCTCCAGTTTTAAGTCTGTTTCAGGGTCGAGCGTCACGATGTTGTCCTCTTAAGGGAGCCCCTTAAAGGATAGCCGGACTCAGGCAAATTTCCCTTCCGCCACCTCGTCCGGAGTGACCACGCCTGTATCCAGTACCCAGCCGCTAATCAGCGAGGCGGGGGTGACGTCAAACGCCGGGTTATAGACCTGCGCGTTTTCCGGTGCCCACTGCACCGCGCCAAAGCTTCCGGCGACGCCCGTCACCTCGCTGGCGGCGCGCTGCTCAATCGGGATCGCGTCGCCGTTCGGGCAGTCCGGGTCGAGGGTCGTTTGCGGCGCGGCGACATAGAACGGAATGCCGTGGAATTTCGCCAGCACCGCCAGAGAGTAGGTGCCGATTTTGTTCGCCACGTCGCCGTTGGCGGCAATGCGGTCTGCCCCCACCCACACGGCGTCCACCTGCCCTTTTGCCATCAGGCTGGCGGCCATGGAGTCGGTAATTAGCTGATACGGCACGCCCAGCTCGCCGAGTTCCCACGCGGTCAGCCTGCCGCCCTGCAATAGCGGACGGGTTTCATCCACCCAGACGTTGCTTACCTTGCCTTCCTTATGCGCGCGAGCAATCACCCCCAGCGCGGTACCGACGCCCGCCGTCGCCAGCCCGCCGGTGTTGCAGTGGGTCAGCAGACGGCTGCCCGGCTTCACCAGCGCGCTGCCCGCTTTTGCAATCGCGTCGCAGAGCCGTTTGTCTTCGTCAATCAGGCGCAGCGCCTCAGCCACCAGCGCCGGAACGAAATCCTCTTCCCACAGCGCAAGCTTCATGCGGTCGAGATTGTTCATCAGGTTTACCGCCGTCGGGCGGGAGGCGCGCAGGGTTTCCAGCGCCACCGCCAGCTCGTCGCGGCTTTTGCCGCTTTCCGCCAGCAGCGCCAGCAGCAGGCTTGCAGAGAGACCAATCAACGGCGCGCCACGTACGCGCAAAGCGTGGATATGCCCGACCAGCGCCTCGACCGTCGAGGCATCCACCCAGCGTTTCTCCTGCGGAAGCGCCTGTTGGTCGAGAATAAAGAGCTGATTATTCGCCACCCGCAGGCTGGTCGTCTGTAATGTCTGCATGTCGTTAATTCCCTGTTGCGTTGTTGTAGCACATTGTGTCAGGATGAAATCCAGATGTATAGACGTCTACATGTCTTAATTAGCAAAACTGAGGAGCAGGCCATGTCGCAATACCGTACCTTTACCGCTCAGGACGCCGTGGAGTATGCCAGGCAGTTTGGCGGACTTGACGATCCGTCATCGCTGGTAGAGGCGCAGGAAGTAGGCGACGGCAACCTCAATCTGGTTTTTAAAATTTTCGACAGCGCGGGCGTGAGCCGCATCATCGTCAAACAGGCACTGCCCTACGTACGCTGCGTCGGCGAATCCTGGCCGCTGACGCTGGATCGTGCCCGTCTTGAAGCGCAAACCCTGGTCGAGCATTACCAGCACAGCCCGCAGCACACCGTGAAAATCCACCACTTTGATCCGGAACTGGCGGTGATGGTGATGGAAGATCTCTCCAGCCATCGCATCTGGCGCGGCGAGCTGATTAACAACATTTACTACCCACAGGCAGCGCGTCAGCTGGGGGAATATCTGGCTCACACCCTTTTCCACACCAGCGATTTTTATCTGCATCCGCACGAGAAAAAAGCGCAGGTGGCAAAATTCATCAACCCGGAGATGTGCGAGATCACCGAAGATCTGTTCTTCAACGATCCGTACCAGATCCACGCGCGCAACAGCTACCCGGCCGAGCTGGAAAACGATGTTGCCGCCCTGCGCGACGACGCGCAGCTTAAAATCGCCGTGGCCTCCCTCAAGCACCGCTTTTTCTCGCACGCCGAAGCCCTGCTGCACGGAGACATTCACAGCGGTTCGATTTTTGTGGCCGACGGCAGCCTGAAGGCCATCGACGCTGAGTTCGGCTATTTCGGGCCGATTGGCTTTGACGTTGGCACCGCCATCGGCAACCTGCTGCTGAACTTCTGCGGCCTGCCGGGGCACCTCGGCATTCGCGATGCCGCCGCCGCGCGCGAGCAGCGCCTGACCGATATTCAGGAACTGTGGAACACCTTTGCGGAGCGCTTCCAGGTGCTGGCAAACGAGAAAGCCCGCGACGCCGCACTCAGCGCACCGGGCTATGCCTCCGCATTCCTGAAAAAGGTCTGGCACGATGCCATCGGATTCTGCGGCACCGAGCTGATTCGCCGCAGCGTCGGGCTTTCCCATGTGGCGGATATCGACACCATTCAGGATGAAGCGATGCGTCACGAATGCCTGCGCCACGCGATATCCCTCGGTAAAGCGCTGATTGTGATTGCCGACCGCATCGACAGCGCGGAAGAGCTGGTGGCACGGGTGCGGCAGTACAGTTGATTTTCTCCCTCTCCCCGTGGGAGATGGCCGGGGTGAGGGCATCAAACCGCACTCACCCCAGATACTCAATCACCGACAACCCGCCGTTATAATCCGTGCTGTAAATAATCCCCTGCGCATCCACAAACACGTCGCACGACTGGATCACCTGCGGGCGATTCGGCCGCGTATCCATCATCCTCTCCGGCGCCGCGGGCACCAGCGCTCCCGTTTCCACCGGGCGATACGGATTGGAAATGTCATACGCGCGCACGCCCGCGTTCTGATACGTCGCAAAGATCAGCGTTGAGCTGACAAAGCTCCCCGGCCGGTTCTCGTGCAGGTTGTGCGGGCCAAAATGCGCCCCTTTCGCCACGTAGTCGATTTCATCCGGCTGCGGGAAGGTAGAGATACTCACCGGGTTCGACGGCTCGCGAATATCAAACAGCCAGATCAGCTTCTCGCCGTCTTCCTGGTTATCGAGCACCGCTTCGTCCAGCACCACCAGCAGATCGCGGTCCGGCAGCGGCAGCGCGGTGTGCGTCCCACCGCCAAACGGCGGGCTCCAGTTACGGTGGCTAATGAGCTTAGGCTGGGTGCGATCCTTAACGTCCAGCAGCGTCAGGCCGCCGTCGCGCCAGCTGCCGTACGCGGTATCCCCCGCAATAATCGCGTGGTGGAGGGCGTAACGTTTCCCTTCCTGCCAGTCCGGCTGTTCGCCTGCGGCCTGGTTCATCCCCGGCAGCCACCAGCGCCCCGCCACTTCAGGCTTGCACGGGTCCGCCAGGTCAATGGTCAGGAAAATGTAGTCGGTAAAACCGTCGATCAGCGCCGACACGTACGCCCAGCGGCCACCGACGTACCAGATGCGGTGAATGCCGATGCCGCTCAGCGACAGAAAGCCGATTTCGCGCGGCGCGTCCGGCGTGGAGATATCAAAAACGCGAAGCCCGGCGCTCCAGCCCCTGTCCTGAACGTCGCTTACGGTCTCTCCTACCTGACGGGTGTAGTAGACCTTCTCGTCGGCGAAGCGGGCATCGGCAAACAGATCCCGGGCGTTGATCACCAGCAGCAGGTCGTCATGCGCCTGGAGGTGCACGTTCCAGGTGCCCGGCGGCGCGGGGACATAGCCCGCGGGTTTCGGATTTTTTGGATCGCGCACGTCGACAATCGAAAAGCCCTGCGACACCATATGGCCGATATACGCAAAGCCGCGGTGCACCATCAGCTGCACGCCGTCCGGGCGACCGCCCTGGTCGCTATGGCCAATCAGCCGCATATTGCGGCTGTATTCTGGCGTAGGAAGCATGCTCATTTATTTTTCGCTTCCAGCGTCGCAAACCACGGCGCGATAAAATCTTCCGTCTGGCCCCAGCCCGGAATGATTTTGCCCAGCGACGCCACGTTCACCGCCCCCGGCTGCGCGGTCAGCAGCGCCTGCGGGATCGCAGCGGCTTTGAAGTCGTAGGTGGCAGGCGTGGCTTCACCGGCAATCTTGTTGGCGATCAGGCGTACGTTGGTCGCGCCAATCAGCTTCGGATCTACCGCCACGCTCACCTTCCACGGGCTACCCGGCTCGCGCATCAGCTGTAAATCCTGGTTGGAGATGTCGATGCTGTAGAGCTTGATCTCGGTGCGGCCGTTCTCTTTCAGCGCCTTATACGCGCCCTGGCTGAAAGCATCCCAGGTCCCCCAGATGGCGTCGATTTTGCCTTTCGGGTATTTCGCCAGGATCGCGCCCACCTTGTTGGCGGTGTCGCCCTGCACGTCAGAGGAGACCGCGCCGATGGACTCCAGCTCTTTAATCTCCGGGTACTGCTTTTGCAACTCTTTATACGCCGCCTGACGACGCTCCATCGGCGGGAAGCCCGCTACCCACAGCTTGACGATGTTGGCCTTGCCGTTGAAATCTTTCGCCAGCTGGCCGAAGGAGAGGTTAGTCAGAGAGGCATCGTCCTGTTGGGTAACGGTCACGCCCGGGATCTCACCGTTGACGGCGGTATCAAATACGGCGACCTTGATCCCGGCATCCACCGCCTTCTTCACCAGCGCGGTGGAGTACGGATCGCGGCCCTGCGACAGGATGATCCCGTCATATTTCTGGCTGATGGCCTGGTTCACGAAGTCCTGGAATTTAGCGTCATCCCCGTTGCTCAAAAAGGTGCTGACCTTAAAGCCGAGCTTTTTCCCTTCCTGAATGGCCCCGGCAACAAACTGCGTGGTGTTGTCGTCTGAGCCGAGGTTGCGGATCACCGCAATGCGAATGGGGCCGTCATGGTTGGCAATGGCCGCCGGGAGCGGTGCGGGCGTGGCCGCGAAGCCAGGCAGAGCGGTGAATAACCCTAATGCCACCAAAGAGAGTGCAATCTTTTTCATTTTTTATCCCGTTGTGTTGTCAGCGTTTTTGTATGTAGGTAATCGCCAGCGCTACCGCGAGCACCAGCCCTTTTATAATGTCCATGGCGTAATACGGCACGGAGAGCATCACCAGCCCGTTCGACAGCACGCCGAGGATCACCGCCCCCACCAGGGTCCCCAGGGCATTCGGCTTGCCGGACCCGGCCAGCGAGAAGCCGATCCACGCCGCCGCCACCGCATCCATCAGGTAACCGCCGCCCGCGTTCACCTGCGATGAGCCAATACGCGAGGCCAGCAAAATCCCGCCCAGGCCCGCCAGCAGGGAGGCAATCACGTAGGCTGCCACCTTGTAGCGCGTGGTGCGAATGCCAGAGAGGCGCGCGGCTTCGGGGTTGCCGCCAATGGCGTACATCCGGCGTCCATGAGTGGTCAGCGACAGGCCCAGCTGCGCCAGAATCGTCACCATCAGCATGACGATCACAATGGTCGGCACCTGCCCCAGCAGGCTGAACGCCGCCGGAATGGTCCCTTCCGCCATGTCGCCGCTCGGCAGCACCATGTTCTCAGTAATCGACCCGCCGTAACTGTAGGTCATCGCCACGCCCTGGATGACAAACAGGCTGGCAAGGGTCGCGAGCATGTCCGGAATACGCAGGATGACGATCAGAAAGGCGTTAAACAGGCCGACCAGCGTGCAGAGCGCGAGAGTGATTACAATCGACTCGGTGGTGCCGAAGCCGTGCCAGACGAAGAGCGAAATCACCAGCGCGTTCGCCAGCGACGCGGTGGATCCCACCGAGAGATCGAACCCGCCGACGGTCAGGGAGATCGACACGCCGATGGCAATCACCGTCACGATGGCAATCGAGCGCAGAATGTTAATGATGTTGTTCGGATCGAGGAAGCTGTCCGACGCCAGGCCAAAAACGGCCACCAGCGCGACGACGGTCAGCAACATGCCCCACTTGTAGAGAAAATCGAAAATCTGCTGACGGCCAGACGCCGCCGCGCTCACTGAAAGGGCCTTGCTCACGACGCCGTTCCTCCGGTTGAATAATAAAGTAGTGTCTCTTCACGGGCCTCGGCCCCGGCGATTTCCGCCACGATGCGCCCGTCCCACAGGACGCAGATGCGGTCGCACAGCCCGACCAGTTCGGCAAATTCGCCCGAGGCGTAAATCACCCCTTTGCCCTCGCGCGCCAGGCCGTCAATCAGCTGGAACAGATCGGTTTTGGCCTTCACGTCTACGCCTTTGGTCGGCTCGTCGAAGATCAGCACGCTCGCGTCATTGCGTAGCCACTTGCCGATGGCGACCTTCTGCTGGTTGCCGCCAGATAAGCGACGCAGCACCTGCCCCGGCCCGCGCGTGCGCACGCCGACGCGGGCGATCACCTCCTCCGCCCAGCGCCACGCCTGACGATGGCCGAACAGGCTCCAGCGCGAGAAGCTGTTATCGGCGCACACGGCAAGATTCATGCTCACCGGCTCGTCGATAAAAATGCCCTCTTTGCGCCGCTCTTCCGGCACCAGCGCCAGGCCGCGCAGCACCGAGTCCGCCGGGTCGCGCGGTTTCCAGTCCTGATGGTTCAGCTCGCCGTTCGCGACGCGGCTTTTACTGGCGCCAAACAGCGCCTTACAGAGTTCTGTTTTGCCCGCGCCCGCCAGCCCGGCAATGCCGAGAATTTCGCCCTTGCGCAGGTGCAGCGAGATATCTTTCAGCAGCGCGTCGTCGTGCAGCCCTTCAACCCGCAGCAGCGTTTCGTCGCCGTGCGGCGGCCGCGCGGGCGGATAGATATCGCTCAGCTCGTGGCCGAGCATCTTCTCAACAATCTCTTCACCGCTGAGATCGGCCATCGGGCCAGACTCAATCAGCCTGCCGTCGCGCAGCACCGTCAGGGTGTCGCAGATAGCTTTTAGCTCGTGAATGCGGTGTGAGATAAACACCACGCCGATGCCCTGCTGTTGCAGACGTCTTACTACCGCAAACAGACGCTCGCTCTCGTGCGCGTCAAGCGGCGCGGTGGGTTCATCAAGAATCAAAAAACGGCAGTGATGAGATAACGCCCGCGCCAGCAAAATCTGCTGTTTTTCAGCCAGCGTGCAGCCGTCGATGGAGCGGCGAACGTCGAGCGAAACATCCAGCTGCGCCAGCGCCTGCCGCGCCTGCTGGCGGATGTCGCGCCAGCGGTAGCGGTGCCCTGGCTGCGCCAGCTGGTCGAGCATGATGTTCTCGGCGATGCTTAATCCCGGGATCAGCGCCACGTCCACCTCCTGCTGCACGAGGTGGATGCCCAGCCGTTTGGCGTCCAGCGGCTCGCGGATGCTTACCGGCTGGTTGTTAATGCAGATTTCGCCTTCATAGTGGTCGTGCGTCCCGCACAGCACCGCCATCAGCGTCGATTTCCCCGCGCCGTTGGCGCCGGTCAGCGCATGCACCGACCCGCCGTTCAGGGTGAAATCCACGCGCGACAGGGCCTGAAAGCCGGAAAAGGCCAGGCTGATACCGCGCATCTCAAGGCGACAGGAAACCATCCGCGTAAATCCTTCATTACTCTTCTGATTTAGCGAATTTTTCACAGCTCCGGTTGACTGACAACGACGTAAAAGGCATAAGTTAAAGCAAAATATTATTAGCCATCCGGATGTCCAGACATAACATCGGGTTAGCGCTTGCTAAAAAAGGACAACTTCATGAGCAACACCGATATCCGCGTCGTGCCCGGCCCGGCGAACTACTTCTCTCATCCGGGAAGCCTTGCCCACCTGGATGATTTCTTTACTCCGGAACAACTTTCCCGCGCGGTGTGGATCTACGGCGAGCGGGCAATCGAGGGCGCACGCCCTTATCTGCCGCAGAGTTTTACCGCGCCGGGGGCAAAACAGCTGCTGTTTAAGGGCCATTGCAGCGAGCGTGACGTCACCCGTCTGGTGAACGAAGCGGGAAGCGAAGCCAGCGTGGTGATTGGCGTGGGCGGCGGCGCGGTGATGGATACCGTCAAGGCCGTGGCGCGTCGTCTGGGCGTGCCGTTCGTGGGCATTCCCACTATCGCCGCCACCTGCGCGGCGTGGACCCCGCTCTCCGTGTGGTACAACGATGCCGGTCAGGCGCTACAGTTTGAGATTTTTGACGACGCCAACTTTCTGGTGCTGGTGGAGCCGCAGATCATCCTTAACGCCCCGGCGGAATACCTGCTGGCGGGCATCGGCGATACGCTGGCGAAGTGGTACGAAGCGGCGGTACTCGCCCCTCAACCTGAGAGTCTGCCGCTGACCGTGCGTCTTGGCCTGAACAGTGCGCTGGCGATCCGCGACGTGCTGCTGGAACGCAGCGAAGAGGCGCTTGCAGATCAGCAGCGCGGCGAACAGACGCAGGCGTTCCGGGACGTGGTGGATGCGATTATTGCCGGAGGCGGAATGGTCGGCGGTCTGGGTGAGCGCTATACCCGCGTGGCGGCGGCGCACGCGGTGCACAACGGCTTAACCGTGCTGCCGCAGACGGAAAAATACCTGCACGGCACCAAGGTGGCCTACGGCATTCTGGTCCAGAGCGCCCTGCTCGGCCAGGACGACGTGCTGGCGCAGCTGGTGGCGGCATACCAACGCTTTAACCTGCCGATCACGCTTCGCGAGCTGGACGTTGATGTAAACAACCGCGACGAGCTGGATAAGGTCATTGCCCACACCCTGCGCCCGGTGGAATCGATTCACTATCTGCCGGTGACGTTAACGCCTGAGGTGCTGCGCGCCGCGTTTGCGAAGGTGGAATCCTTCAGTCGTTAATTGCGCCGACGGGCTATACCTAATGATGATTCTCTCCACTCTTGCAACGAGGTCATCATGCAGATCGATTTAACAGGTAAAAAGGCGCTGGTTACCGGCGCCAGCCGCGGGCTTGGCCGGGCGATTGCGCTGTCGCTGGCGCGCGCCGGTGCCGATGTGGTTATCACCTACGAAAAATCCGTCGATAAAGCCCAGCAGGTCGTCGATGAGATCAACGCGCTGGGGCGACACGGCGAGGCGATTCAGGCCGACAGCGCCAGCGCGCAGGCGATTCAGGATGCGGTCACGCAGGCGGCGCGCTCCCTCGGCGGGCTGGATATTCTGGTCAATAACGCCGGGATTGCGCGCGGCGGCCCGCTGGAGTCCATGACCCTGGCGGACATCGACGCTCTGATCAACGTCAACATCCGCGGCGTAGTGATCGCCATTCAGGAAGCGCTGGTGCATATGTCGGACGGCGGACGCATCATCAACATTGGCAGCTGTCTGGCGAACCGCGTGGCGCAGCCGGGGATCGCCGTCTACTCGATGACCAAGTCTGCCCTTAACTCTCTCACCCGAGGTCTGGCCCGTGATTTAGGCCCGCGCGGCATTACCGTCAACCTGGTCCACCCCGGGCCGACCAACAGCGATATGAACCCGGAAGACGGCGAGCAGGCTGACTCTCAGCGTCAGCTTATTGCCCTGGGCCATTACGGCCAGCCGGAGGATATCGCAGCGGCAGTCACCTTCCTCGCCAGCCCGGCTGCGGGGCAAATTTCCGGCACCGGTCTGGATGTCGACGGCGGTCTGAACGCCTGATCGCAAATTTACTGTATGCCTCTGTCGCCCGGCAGAGGCCTGTTCGAGCCGCCTCGACGATTCGCGTTTTGCCGCTTTCTCGCGGTTATTCTCCGCTCTACAGTACCTCATTAGAAATTCGGAATTTATCTAATAGTCTTATTATTTCCTTATATTTTGTGTGGGCGTACAGTGGAGGTACGGATGAAGATTGTGTGGTCTAAAACAGCAGAGAAGCAGTTTTCTAAAATCGATCCTCGATATCAGAACCGCATTAAATTCAGGCTGGAGAAGATGGACGATAAAACATCACCTGTCGCGGATATCAAGAAATTATCTTCTCCCGAAAACCACTACAGGTTGCGATTAGGTGATTACAGGGTCATTTACACCTTCGGAGACCCGCCGGGTGATATCTGCTACGTAGTGGCAGTAAAACGCCGGACAACCACTACCTACCTTCATGAGGAGCATACGGAATATGACTATTCAGTTCATCAAGGATGAAGAAGGAAAAAAACAGTATGTTGTCATACCCTACGGTGAATATTTTCGCATGCGTTTAGCCATGCTTGAGTACGATGACGATGATGAAAACGACTGGGAAGACATCCCTTACGAATCAGACATCTACGATAACGTAGGTTTACCGGGTGAAGTGTGCGACATCATGCATAACGAGAACGTCAGCCTACAGGCCGCCTGGCGCATTTTACGCGGCATGTCCCAGCAGGAGGTGGCGGAGAAGCTTGGCATCAGCCAGTCCGCCGTGTCACAGCTGGAAGCGCTGGACTCCCGACCGCAAAAGCGCACCCGCGAAAAGCTGGCGGCACTTTACGGCTGTAAACAGGAGCAGATCAGCCTCTATTTACCGAAAGAGGGTTAACAGCACTTCGCCCCGCCCTTGCCGCCGTAGCGGGCGTCCTGACGGTCGCGGAAAAATTCTTCGTAGGTCATGGGCGTCTGGTCCGGGTGGTTGACGCGCATATGCTCGACGTAGTTGTCGTAATCCGGCACGCCAATCATCATTTTAGCGGCCTGGCCCAGGTATTTACCTGCTTTGGAAAGGGTGTCGAACATAATCAGTTTCTCGTTTGTATTCCCCTCACCCTGACCCTCTCCCCAAAGGGGAGAGGGAACTTTAACACCCTCTCCCCTTTGGGGAGAGGGCTGGGGTGAGGGGGTTTGGTAATGTTAATGCGCCCCTTTCGCCTGGGTGACAATCTCGTCCAGGTTCTCAGGCATTGGCTCATACGGTGTCTCTTTCGCCGTCGGTTTGTCGACTTTCAACGCCGCCAGCGCGGTTTTCAGAGAATACAACGCCAGCACCACAACCACCACCATAAAGAAGATGGTCAGCCCGGCGTCCAGACGGTTGTTAAACACCAGCTGCGACAGCTGAGATTCGGTGTACTGTGCCGGGATCTTACCGCTGTCGATCATCGCCTGGAACTTGTTGGCGATCGCCAGGAAGCCCACCTTGTTGTCCGGGCTGAAGGCTTTCTGCCAGCCCGCGGTCAGGGTACAGATCAGCAGCCACGCCGTTGGCACCAGCGCCACCCATGCGTAACGCTGGCGCTTCATCTTGAACAGCACTACCGCGCAGAGCATCAGGGCCATGCCCGCCAGCATCTGGTTGGCGATACCGAACAGCGGCCACAGGGTGTTAATCCCGCCCAGCGGGTCGACCACGCCCTGATGCAGGAAGTAGCCCCACGCCAGCACGCACAGCGCTGTCGCCAGCAGGTTAGCCGGGAGTGAATCGGTACGTTTCAGGTTCGGGGAGATCACCCCCAGCAGATCCTGCAACATAAAGCGCGCCGCACGCGTACCGGCATCCACCGCCGTCAGAATAAACAGCGCCTCGAACAGAATGGCGAAGTGATACCAGAACGAGACATCCATCAGCCCGCCCAGCGCGCCGTGCAGGATGTAGGCCATGCCCACCGCCAGCGTTGGCGCCCCGCCCGCGCGGGAGATAATCGACTGCTCGCCGACCTCATTAGCGATATGCGTCAACGTTTCAGGGGTAATCGCAAAGCCCCAGCCGCTCACCACCTGCGCGGCAGAGGCGACCACGTCAACGGTGCCGGCCGGGGCCAGGACCGCCATCGGGCTGTTCATCGCAAAGTAAACGCCCGGGTCAATAATACAGGCCGAAACCAGCGCCATAATCGCCACGAAGGACTCCATCAGCATGCCGCCGTAGCCAATCAGGCAGGCCTGATTTTCATTCGCCAGCATCTTCGGCGTGGTCCCGGAGGCAATCAGCGCGTGGAAGCCCGACACCGCCCCACAGGCGATGGTGATAAACAGGAACGGGAACAGATTGCCGGTCCAGACCGGGCCGGTGCCGTCAATAAATTTGGTCAGCGCAGGCATGGTCAGGGTCGGGCGCATAATCAGAATGCCGATCGCCAGCCCGACGATGGTGCCGATTTTCAGGAAGGTAGAGAGGTAGTCACGCGGGGCCAGCAGCAGCCATACCGGCAGCACCGCCGCCACGAAGCCGTAGCCTACCAGCATCCAGGTCAGCTGCACGCCGGTGAAGTCGAAGAACGGTGCCCAGGTCGGGCTTTCCGCCACCCAGCCGCCGGAGATAATGGCAAACACCAGGAACACCAGGCCAATGACTGACACTTCACCAATGCGCCCCGGACGCAGGTAGCGAATGTAGATCCCCATGAACAGCGCCAGCGGTATGGTGAAGGCGACGGTATAGGTTCCCCACGGGCTGTGGGTCAAGGCTTTCACCACGATCATCGCCAGCACCGCGAGGATGATCACCATGATCATAAAGGTCGCCACCAGCGCAATCACCCCGGCGGTTGCCCCCATCTCTTCTTTCACCAGCTCACCCAGCGAACGACCGTCGCGACGGGTGGAGACGAACAGCACCATGAAGTCCTGCACCGCGCCCGCCAGCACCACCCCAGCGAGGATCCAGATCATCCCCGGCAGGTAGCCCATCTGCGCGGCCAGTACCGGCCCCACCAGCGGGCCTGCCCCGGCAATCGCCGCGAAATGGTGACCGAACAGCACTTTTTTATCGGTCGGCACGTAGTCCAGACCGTCGTTATGACGCACGGCCGGCGTCATGCGCGTGCCGTCTACGCCCAGCACCGTCTTTGCGATATAGCGGCCATAAAAACGGTATGCGATCAGATAAATGCAGACGGAGGCGACGACGATCCACAGCGCGTTGATCTGCTCCCCCCGGTTGAGGGCGATATAGCCCAGGGCAAAGGCTCCCACCACGGAGAGCACCGCCCACGTAAGGTATTTCCCTGAGTTGTTCATAGTTGTTGTCCGTTGTTGTGAAACAGTGAGATGTTACATTTTGTTTCTAGAACAACGGATAAAATTTAACAACTTTGAAACGCAATAATGCGTGGTCAAACCAGAGATTTACACCACAGTGTTAAGCCGATCACTTTCAGCTGAATGACTTACCCCAACACCATCGTACTCAACCGACAGGTACAGCACCGCCGCCCCTGCTCGTCGAACACCACGATCTCCCAGCTCTGGCTGGAACGGCCCAGATGCAGCGGCTGACACACGCCGCGTACCTTACCGTGTGAGACTGCGCGGTGGTGTGTGGCATTCAGTTCCGTACCCACCACGTTCTGCCCGTCACGGGTCATCAGAAAACCGGCCATCGAGCCCAGCGTTTCCGCCAGCGCCGCCGAGGCGCCGCCGTGCAGCAGGCCAAACGGCTGATGGGTGCGCGCATCCACCGGCATCTCCGCTTCCAGCGTATCGTCCCCGAGGCGGGTATAGACGATGCCAAGGTGCCCCACCATCGTATTCAGGCTGGTGGCGTTCAGCTCCTCGAGCGTTAAATGACGTTTCCAGATCATTACGCCCCCAGCGTGGAGCCGCCGTCCACCACGATATCCTGCAAGGTGATATGGCTGGCGGCATCGGATGCCAGGAACAGCACGGTCGCAGCAATCTCCTGCGGACGGGCAATTTTACCGAGCGGAATGCCAAGCTTGAACTGCTCGCCAAAGCCGCGAATGCGCCGCTGTTCCGCATCGTCGCTGGTCCACAGGGTGCGCTGCATGTCGGTATCCGTTGAACCCGGCGACACCAGGTTACAGCGTACGCCGCTGCCCGCCAGTTCCAGCCCGACTGTCAGCGCCAGGCTTTTCAGCGCCGCTTTCGACGCGCCGTAGGCGCTCATGCCGATGCGCGGCGTGTGCGCCGCGTCAGAGGCCACCGTCACAATCGCCCCACCCTGCTGACGACGGAACTGGCCCATCGTCTGCTGGAACAGGTTGAACGCGCCGCCGACGTTGACCGCAAAGGTCTGCTGCCAGTCCTCCTGCGAAAGCTGATCCGTCGCGCCCATACGCAGAATGCCCGCTGCGTTAACCAGCACGTCGAGCCGCTCAAGGCTGCTGAGCAAACGCCCGCAGACGTCACTCGCCTGCGCCGCATCCGCCACGTCCAGCGTTTCGGTGGCAAACGGATATTCGCCGTGAGGGAAAGCCAGATCGAACCCGGTCACCTGCGCCCCGGCCTCCACAAATGCCAGCGCGGTCGCATAGCCAATGCCCTTACCCGCGCCCGTCACCCAGACGGTTTTACCGGTAAAATCAAAAGCCATCACTTCACCTCGCGGGAGAGCAGCGCCCACCAGGCATCGAGGGTCGGATTTTTTGCCAGCATCACGAAATCAATGTCGCCGTGCACTTTGCGCCAGCGGGCGGCGAGCGCCATCATCCGTACTGAATCCAGACCGTAGTCGATCAGGTTTTCGTCATCCATCGGCTCGTCGGACTCGTCCAGCAGCGGCAGGATCAGCGCGCGCAGCGCGGCTTTCGTTGCCGGAACGGACGGCAGCAGCTCGTCGGTCATCACCACGCGGCCCGAACGCCCGGCCACGTATTTCAGCGACATCAGGTGCTCGTCGCGGGTGAAATCCGCCAGCGCGTCGGCGATAAAGAACGGTTTGATGTCGCGCATAAAGGCGTCGGTGGCGGTGGTCATGCAGCCGATGTGGGCGTATACGCCGGTGATCAAAAGCTGGTTGCGCCCGGTCTCTTTCAGCATCTGCTCCAGCGGCGAGCGGTGAAACGCGCTGTAGCGCCACTTCACCAGCACGGTGTCCGCTTCATCCGGGGTCAGCGCAGCGACGATGCGCTGCTGCTCCGGCGAACGGGTCAGGCCCGGCCCCCACATGTCGTTCAGCAGGGCACGGTCTTCATCGCTCTGATCTTTCGGCTGCGCGGTGTAGTACACCGGAATATTGTGCTCTTTGCAGTACGCGCGCAGTTTAGCGATGTTCGCCACTACCTGCTGCATCATGTCGCTATTTTCGCCCCAGAAGTTCAGGAAGTACTCCTGCATATCGTGGATCAGCAGCGCGGCGCGCTCCGGTTCAAATGCCCAGTTCACTTTACTGGTCGGCAGTTCGGCGGCGGTTGGCAGCGCGTATGCGGTTAATTTTGGAATGGCCATTCTCTGTTCCTCAGCCCCGGGCGCGTTCAGCAAGCCACAGGCGCAACTGTTTCTTATCAACTTTGCCGACCGGCGTGAGCGGAAGCGCATCCACGCTCTCCACGCGGTCCGGCAGCTTAAATTCGGCAACGCCCTGCTCGCGCAGGAAGCGGCGCACCTCCACCGCGCGCAGGGGCTGTTTCACCACCAGGTACGCGCAGCTTTTTTCGCCCAGCAGGCTGTCCTCCATGCTCACCAGCGCGGCGTGGATCACCGCGTCGTGGCGCAGCAGCAGGTTTTCGATCTCTTCGGCGGCGATCTTCTCGCCACCGCGGTTGATCTGATCTTTCTCGCGCCCCTGCACGGTGATGTAACCCTGCTCGTCGATGGCGATCAGATCGCCCGAGCAGTAGAAACCGTTGGCATCAAAGGCGCTGGCGTTGTGTTCCGGGCTGTTGAAATAGCCGCGGAAGGTATACGGGCCGCGCGTCATCAGACGCCCGACTTCCCCGCGCGGCAGCGGGTTGCCGTCCTCATCCGCCACCCACACTTCATCGTCCGGGCACATCGGGCGGCCCTGGGTATTGATGATGCGCTCCGGCGCATCGTCGAGGGCGGTGTAGTTCACCAGCCCTTCCGCCATGCCAAACACCTGCTGAAGCTGGCAGCCAATTTCCGCCGGAATGCGCGCCGCAAGCGTGGCGGAGAGACGTGCGCCGCCTACCTGGAGCAGTTCGAGGGATTTCAGCTGGGCGTTCCCCGCGCCGTCGGCAATCGCCTGCAACCACAGGCTGACCGCGGGCGGCACCAGCGAGGTGACGTTGATCTGATGCTGCTCAATCAGCGGGAAGCAGAGCGTGGCGCTCGGATCGTTCGCCAGCACCACGCAGCCGCCCGCCTTGAAAACGCCTAACGATCCCGGCGAACTCATGGCGTAGTTGTGCGCCGCGGGAAGCGCGTTCAGATAGCGGGTGTGCGCAGTGATACCGCAGATTTCGTTGCTGCGGCGAATGCTGTAGTCGTAATCGTTGTGCGTACGCGGGATCAGCTTCGGCGTGCCGGTGCTGCCGCCGGAGAGCTGGAAGAACGCCACTTCGTCTGCGGGCGTCGGGTTCGGGATGAAGTTGTCCGCCGGGCGTGAAATCGCCGCCTCCAGCGCGTGTTCGCCCTTATCGCCGCGTAGCAGCACAACGCGAACCGAGCGGTGAGCGTCCACAAAGGTATTGAGAAAATCATCGCCCGAGAACAGCGCGTGGTCGCGATCGGCAATCAGCACGGCGGGTTTGATCTGCTCCGCGTAGGCGTTGAGTTCACTGCGCTGATGGCTAAAGAGCGCGTTGACCGGCGCGACGCCGATTTGCAGTAGCGCGAAGAAGGTGATGTAGAACTCGGCCACGTTGCCGAGCTGCACCAGCGCGGTCTCGCCGCGATGCAGCCCCTGCGCCTGAAGGGCGGACGCCAGATTCGTCACCGCCTGATTAAACGCGCGGTAGGTAATGCGGCGATCGCCGTCAATTATCGCGACCGCATCGCTGTCCGCATGGTCCGTCAGGATGTGGGTCAGCGGCAGATCCTGCCAGTAGCCTTTTTCACGGTAGCGCCGGGCAAAATCCTCAGGCCAGCGGGTAAAAGGGATGGTCATGAGTATTCCTTAGTGCAAACCAAACACGTTGAGCATGGTGGAGAGCTTCACGCCCGTCTCGCGCCACTCGCCCACCGGGGAGGAAGCAGGCACAATGCCCGCGCCGGCAAACAGGCGAACGGTATTTTGATGCAGCCGCGCGCAGCGGATAGTTACCACCCACTCGCCGTTACCTTCGCTGTCGCACCAGCCAACGATGCCGCCGAACAGTTCGCGGTCGAAGGGCTCCAGCTCGGCAATGAGTTCTTTTGCCGCCTGATGCGGGAAACCGCTCAGGGCCGGGGTCGGGTGCAGCAGGCAGGCCAGCGTCAGGGCGTTCTCGTTTTCACGCGCGTCACCCTCAACCGGCGTGGCCAGATGCCACAGCGTTGGGGTGGTAATGAGCTGCGGGGAAGCCGGCATGCTCAGATGATGGCTGCGCGGTTCCAGAATGGTTTTCATCGCCTGGGTTACCAGGTCGTGCTCGTGACGGTCTTTTTCGGAGGCCAGCAGCTTAGTGCCCGCTTCGCGATCCAGCACATCGTCCGGCTGACGGCGCGCAGAGCCCGCCAGCGGCAGCGAACTAAAGTGCGCGCCCTCTTTACGCAGCAGCAGTTCCGGGCTGGCGCCCAGCAGCACGCCGCCGTCTTCCAGCGGTACGTGGAAGTTAAAGCTCGCCGGGTTCTGGGCGATAAGACGCTCCATCAGCGCGCTGCTATCAATCTGTTTGTCGGTGGCAATATCAATCAGGCGCGACAGCACCACCTTATTCACCTGCGGCGTGGCGGTGAGCGACGCGGCGCGGGCCACCATCTCCTCGAAAATCGGCTGCGGCGGGATCTCGGTGCGTTGTTGCACGTTCAGCGTCTGCGCGCCGGAGGCGTAGCGTGCGGACTGCTGACGCGCCGGGCGGGAGAAGGTTTGCCAGCGTTGCGGAATAAACAGCGATGACGGTTTGCGGGTATCGAAGGGGATCGCCCCTACCATCACCGGATGGGCAATGCCGCTGTTTTTCGCATTCCGGAAAGCCTGAGCTAATTTCTGCTGAAAGGGACCCGCCGGATCGTCACCGCCGACGGCGGGTTCAGAAAAACGGGCAAAACAGCCGGACGTGGTAAAACTGCGGTAAGGCGACATAAAGAAAAAGCTATCTGCTTGCAGCGTAGTCGCGGTGTGCTGAACTTCCTCAGCCAGGGACGTGTCCATATCATCCTCCTTAAAATGATAAAAGAAGCAATAATGATTATCATTTATATTTTCGTCGGCTAACCTAATCCCACATCGCCCCGCTGTCAACCGTCGGGCAAATAACTTGTGCGACAAACGCTTGCATCCCTTCCCTACAGCCCTGAAAATGAGAAGCATTATCTTCAATAAAATCAGGATGCCGCTCTGTGAAAATCGCTGCCGTTTGCCGCAATGCCCTTCTTTTAACAGGACTTTTTGTTTTAGGACTAACCTCAGCCGCCGCCGACGACTGGCCGCGCCAGGTCTCCGACAGCCGCGGCGTTCACACGCTTGAGAGCAAACCGACGCGCATTGTCTCCACCAGCGTGACCTTAACCGGCTCCCTGCTGGCCATTGACGCGCCGGTCATTGCCAGCGGAGCGACCACGCCGAACAACCGCGTGGCGGATGCGCAGGGCTTTTTACGTCAGTGGGGCGATATCGCGAAGCAGCGTAAGGTTGCCCGGCTGTACATCGGCGAGCCGAGCGCCGAAGCGGTCGCGGCCCAGATGCCGGACCTGATTTTGATCAGCGCCACCGGCGGGGATTCCGCGCTTGCGCTCTACGATCAGCTTTCCGCCATCGCGCCGACGCTTATCATCAATTACGACGACAAAAGCTGGCAGGAACTGCTGACCCAGCTGGGGACGATCACCGGGCAGGAGACACAGGCCGCAGAGCGCATCGCTGCCTTCGATAAACAGCTCGCCCAGGTGAAGCAGCAGATGAAGCTGCCGCCACAGCCGGTGAACGCCATCGTTTACACCGCCGCGGCACACACGGCGAACCTGTGGACGACAGACTCCGCGCAGGGCAAGCTGCTGCACCAGCTGGGCTTTACGCTGGCGGACCTGCCTGCCGGTTTGCAGACCTCAACAAGCCAGGGCAAGCGCCACGACATTATTCAGCTGGGTGGAGAAAATCTGGCGACGGGGCTGAACGGCGAAGGGCTGTTTGTGTTTGCCGGCGACGCGAAAGACGTGAATGCGATTTACGCCAATCCGCTGCTGGCGCATCTGCCGTCGGTCAAGAACAAGCGCGTCTGGGCGCTGGGAACGGAGACGTTCCGCCTGGATTATTACAGCGCGATGCTGGTGTTAGACAGATTGAATGCGTTGTTTAAGTAGGCATTTTCCCTCCCTCTCCCCGTGGGAGAGGGCCGGGGTGAGGGCATCAGGCCGCACCGTCGTTCAACGCGGCCTCCTGCCTGAACCGCCGCAATTCCACCAGCGTCACCAGTAAGATCGCGCCAACCATCGCTAACACAAACCCGCTGCTGCTCGCCGACGCCACCGGGGTCATTATCGCCCCCAGCCCGCCGAGGATCGCCGCGCCAATCGCATCGCCCGTCACGTTCTGCGCGGTCCACAGGCCGTTGATACGCCCCAGCATCCCTTCCGGCGTCTGGGTCTGGATCAGGGTGTACTGTAAAAGAGAGCTTACCGCGCTCAGCCAGCCGAAAATCACCAGACACATCACCCCCAGCGCCCACACCGGCATCAGGCTAAAGAAACCAATGGCGATAAACGAGGCCAGCGTCGCCACCAGCATGATCAACCCCGGTCTCGCGCTCTGCGCCAGGTTGCCGCTGGTCAGCGCCCCGAAGGCCGCACCGAGCGGAATGGCGGCGTACAGCACGCCAATCTCTGAGGCGCTCATCTGCCACTCGCCCGCCAGCGCCGGGTACAGCACGCGCACGGCGCTCGCCATCGTCAGCAGGCCGCCGAGCAGCGCAATGCCGCCAATTAACGGGTTGCTGAACAGAAAACGAATCGCGGCCATCAGGGACTTCAGCGGATGCTCGCGCGGCTGCGGCGGCGGTGGCAGGAGCGGCAGACGCAGCAGCGTCAGGGTGGTGATAAAGGTTCCGGCTGCGGCAAGGCCGTAGTTCCACGCCACGTTGCCGGTCGCCAGCAGCAGACCGCCGACCATCGGCGAAATCACCGAGCCGAGGCGCACGGTGAGCATGGTGATCGCCCCCGCCTGCATCAGGTTCTCGCGCCCGACCAGCGCGGGCGTGGCCGCCAGCAGTGCCGTCACGCCTAACGAAGCAAAAAAGCCGTCCCACAATCCCAGCACGTAAATGGCCACCAGCGACGGCTCCGGCAGCATGGCGTTCAGACACAGCCCGACAAAGCCCACCCCGCAGGTGCCGCGCGCCAGCAGGATAAGCTTTTTACGCTCGTATCGGTCCGCCAGCACGCCGCCCACCATCAGGCCGATAAACATCGCCCCGCCGGTTAAGGTGACGGATAGCCCTACCAGCCAGCTGGAGTGAGTGATGGTCTGGATTTGCACCGGCACGGCCACACCAAGCAAACCGAGGGACAAAATGGAGATAAAGCGAGCGATAAAAACGGCGCGATACGCCGGGTGTGTTTTGAGCAGGCTGAGGTTAAGCAGCCAGGATTTTTGATTCATGACAAAGCCTTGAGTCTATTTCTACCCATTCCATGGGCGCACATGCTAACATAGCCAAATAAGATAGATAACGATAATCACTATCATTATCAAATCATGGATGTTGCTATGTCGTTTTCCTCTTCTGCGGTACGCGCCCTTGCCGTGCCCGTTTTATTGCTACTGCTAATCCTTGCGATTGCACTCAGCCTGCTGGTCGGCGCAAAACCGCTGCCCGCGTCCGTTATTGTCGATGCGATCTCCGGTACCTGTCAGAGCGCCGACTGCACCATCGTGCTCGACGCTCGCCTGCCCCGCACCCTTGCCGGCCTGCTGGCCGGTGGTGCGCTCGGCCTTGCCGGTGCCCTGATGCAAACCCTCACCCGCAACCCGCTGGCGGACCCTGGCATTCTCGGCGTGAACTCTGGTGCCAGTTTCGCCATTGTGCTCGGCGCGGCGCTGTTTGGTTTCACCTCTCCGTCTGAACAGCTGGTGATGGCCTTCTGCGGCGCGCTGGCCGCCTCGCTGGTGGTGGCGTTTACCGGCAGCCAGGGCGGCGGACAGCTCAGCCCGGTACGCTTAACGCTGGCGGGCGTAGCGCTCGCGGCGGTACTGGAAGGCTTGTCCAACGGCATCGCCCTGCTCAACCCGGACGTGTATGACCAGCTGCGCTTCTGGCAGGCGGGTTCGCTGGATATTCGTACCCTTGAAACCTTAAAAGTGGTGGTGATCCCGGCGAGCGTCGCTGCCGTCGTGGCGCTCTGTTTAAGCCGGGCGCTGAACAGCCTGAGCCTCGGCAGTGACACCGCGACCGCCCTCGGCAACCGCGTGGCGCGGACGCAGCTGACGGGCCTGCTTGCCATCACCGTGCTGTGCGGCAGCGCGACCGCCGTAGTCGGCCCGATTGCCTTTATCGGCCTGATGATGCCGCACATGGCGCGCTGGCTGGTGGGGGCGGATCACCGCTGGTCCCTCCCGGTAACGCTGCTGGCGACCCCTGCCCTGCTGCTGTTTGCCGACGTGCTGGGCCGCCTGCTGGTGCCGGGCGAACTGCGTGTCTCGGTGGTCAGCGCCTTTATCGGCGCGCCGGTGCTGATCTTCCTGGTACGACGCAGACGCGGGGGTGGCGCATGATGGCCCCGTCCCGTCGTTTACTCACCAGCGTCGCCCTGCTGGTCGTCACCTGTCTGCTGCTGGCGGTCTGGAGTCTGCAAAGCGGTGCCGTAACGCTTGATTTCGCGCAGGTCTTTCACGCTCTCACCGGCAGCGCGCCGCGTAACATCACCATGGTGGTCACCGAATGGCGACTGCCGCGCGTGGCAATGGCGATCCTGGTTGGCGCGGCGCTTGGCGTCAGCGGCGCGATATTCCAGTCGCTGATGCGTAACCCCCTCGGCAGCCCGGACGTGATGGGCCTGAATACCGGCGCGTGGAGCGGCGTGCTGGTGGCGATGGTGCTGTTCGGGCAGCATCTCACGGCCATTACCTTTACGGCGATGGCGGGCGGCATTCTCACCTCCCTGCTTATCTGGGCCCTGGCCTGGCGCAACGGCATCGACACCTTCCGCCTGATCATCATCGGGATCGGCATCCGCGCGATGCTGATGGCGTTTAACACCTGGCTTCTGCTACAGGCGTCGCTGGAAACCGCACTCTCCGCCGGGCTGTGGTACGCCGGTTCCCTCAACGGTCTGTCGTGGGGAAAAACCTGGCCCGCCGCGCCGCTGATTATCCTGATGTTTATCGGCGCGTTGCTGCTGGTCAGGCGCATGCGGCTGCTGGAGATGGGCGACGACAGCGCCTGCGCGCTGGGCGTGAGCGTAGAGCGCTCGCGCCTGATGCTGATGCTGGTGGCGGTCTTGCTGACCGCAGCGTCTACCGCCATCGCCGGGCCGATCTCGTTTATTGCCCTTGTCGCGCCGCATATCGCGCGGCGACTTAGCGGCACCGCGCGCTGGGGATTAACCCAGGCGGCGCTGTGCGGTGCAGTATTACTGCTGGCCGCCGATCTCTGCGCCCAGCGGCTGTTTACGCCTTATCAACTGCCGGTGGGCGTGGTGACCGTCAGCCTCGGCGGGATTTACCTCATCGTCTTGCTCGTTCAGGAGTCACGCAAGAAATGACAGATTCAACCACCCGCTTGCGCGGCGAAAACTTGACCCTCGGCTACGGCAAAAAAATCATTGCCCGGGACTTATCCGTTGCCATTCCGGACGGCCACTTCACCGCCATTATCGGGCCAAACGGCTGCGGCAAATCAACATTGCTGCGCACGCTGAGCCGCCTGATGTCGCCGGTTAAGGGCAGCGTGTTCCTCGACGGGGAGCAGATCCAGCGCTTCGCCAGCAAAGAGGTGGCGCGCCGAATTGGCCTGCTGGCGCAAAACGCCACCACGCCGGGGGATATTACCGTGCAGGAGCTGGTCTCCCGCGGGCGCTATCCGCACCAGCCGCTGTTTACCCGCTGGCGCAAGGAGGACGACGAGGCCGTGAAGCGCGCGATGCAGGCGACGGGCATCACCGAGCTGGCCCAGCAAAGCGTCGATACCCTCTCCGGCGGACAGCGCCAGCGCGCGTGGATCGCAATGGTGCTGGCGCAGGAAACCTCGATCATGCTGCTGGACGAGCCGACGACCTGGCTGGATATCAGCCATCAGATTGACCTGCTGGAGCTGCTGAGCGAGCTGAACCGTACGCAGGGGTACACCCTGGCGGCGGTGTTGCACGACTTAAACCAGGCGTGCCGCTACGCGACACATCTGATTGCGCTGCGCGACGGCGAGATTGTGGCGCAGGGCGCGCCGAAGGAGATTGTGACGCCAGAGCTGATCGCGCGGATCTACGGCATGCGCTGCATGATTATTGACGATCCGGTGGCGGGTACGCCGTTGGTGGTGCCGCTTGGAAAACGTGCGGTCTGATGCCCTCACCCCGGCCCTCTCCCACAGGGAGAGGGAGCAAACCATCCCCTCTCCCCGTGGGAGAGGGTTAGGGTGAGGGGCATTTGCACTATCCTAAAATTTCCTTCAGTACCGGCCCAATTTTTTCAAACGCCTGCGGTGAAATAATATCCACGTGAGCGCAGTCCTGGCTGTAGACCTCCAGCTCGCCCACCCACGGCGCCCACGCGGCCTGAGGATCCAGGGTTCGCGTTCGCTCGGCGACAAACAGCGTCGCTTTACCGTCAAAGCGCGCGCTGTGCGCGGTGGTGAGCAGCCGCACCGCGTCGGCGTAGTTGCCCTCAATGGCGTTAAACAGCTCGCTGGAGCCCTGCCCCTGCTGGGCGGCGATAAACGCCTGACGCTCGCGCTCAATTTCCGCCAGCACCTCCGGGTCGAGACCGTTGGCCTCTTTCTCCGCCCAGTTCTGGGTTTCCGGCGGCCAGGTATCCAGCAGGCCGAGGAACGCCACCGCTTCACCCTGCTCGCGCAGGCGGGCCGCAATGTCCTGCGCCAGCGTGCCGCCGAGGGAATAGCCGAACAGGTAATACGGCCCCTGCGGCTGCTGCTTACGCAACGTGTTCAGATGATGTTCGATCACCCCATCGAGATCCGCGCACTGCTGCATCGGGCCGTTTGGCCGCGGCGACTGAATGCCGACGATGGACCAGCGCGGGCTGAGGTAGCGCGCCAGGACGCTAAACTGCCAGGCAAAGCCGGACGCCGGATGGAAGCAGAACAGCGTCGGGCCGTTGCTTTCACGCAGCGGCAGAAGGGTTTCATACCCCAGACGCTGCGCCTGCTCGTCGCTCATCTGCGAATCCAGCAGGGCGCTAAGCTTGCTTACCGTCGAGGCGACCATAATCTGCCCCGGCGTGACCTTACGGCTGAACGCACGGCTGAGCTGAGCCGCGAGGCGCATCGCCAGCAGCGAGTGGCCGCCGAGGGCAAAGAAATCGGCCTCGATATCGTTCACCGCGCAGCCCAGCAGGGAAGAAAACGCCTGCGCCACGGCCACTTCGGTTTGCGTCTCAGGTGCGCGACCGGAAGTTCTGCTGGTCAGCTCCGGCAGCGGCAGCGCCTTGCGATCCAGCTTGCCGTTGGCGCTCAGCGGCAGCGCGCTGATTTGCAGCAGCACCACCGGCACCATATGCGGTGGCAGCTGGGCTTTGAGTGATGCAAGCAGCGCGTCGCGGTCCAGCGGTAAGCCGGATTCAGAAACCACGTACCCCACCAGCTGGCGGGCATCGCCACCCGTCGCCGCTGCCTGGTTGAACACGCAGGCGTGCGCCACGGCCTGAGCCACGTCCGGCAGCGACAGCATCGCCCGGTCGATTTCACCCAGCTCGATGCGCTGTCCGCGGATTTTCAGCTGGTCGTCGCTGCGGCCCAGATATTCCACCGCGCCGTTATCCAGCCAGCGGGCAACGTCACCGGTGCGGTACATCCGCTCGCCCGGCGCGAACGGGTCGGCGATAAAGCGGCTGGCGGTAAGGTCGGGGCGTCCCAGATACCCCTGCGCCAGCTGGATGCCGGTGAGATACAGATCCCCCGCCACGCCGAACGGTACCGGGCGCATCATCGCATCCAGAATGCGCAGCCCCGTATTCCATACCGGGAAACCGATCGGCACGCTGTTACCCTCCACCGCCGCCAGCTCGGGGCCGTACGCCGGATACCAGCTGACGTCCACCGCTGCTTCGGTCGGGCCATAGAGGTTGTGCAGCGGCGCATGGGTGAGCAGTTCCCACTCGCGACACAGCGCAGTCGGCAACGCCTCGCCGCTACAGAACACCTGCTTCAGCGTCCTGCAACAGTGGGCGTTTTCCGGCGTCAGCGAGGCGACGAACGCTGCCAGCATCGACGGCACGAAGTGGGTGGTGGTTACGCCATATTCTGCGAAGAAGCTCTGCATCGCCTGCGGATCGCGGTGCGCGTCCGGCTCGGCCATCACCAGCTTCGCCCCGGCGATAAACGGCCACCAGAACTCCCACACCGACACGTCAAAGCTGCACGGGGTTTTCTGCGCCACCACGTCATGCGCCGTCAGTGGATAATGATCCTGCATCCACTTCAGGCGGTTAACGATGGCGGTATGGCCGACCATCACCCCTTTTGGACGTCCCGTCGAACCGGAGGTAAAGATGATGTACGCGGTTTGCTCCGGCTTCGCCAGGCGCAGCGGTTCAGCACCCGAGGTCGGTAATAGTGTGTTGTAACTAAACGTCTCGACGGAGAGATCGCTAAAGCGCGGAAGCTGCTCGTCGGTGGTAATGAGCAGGGACGGCTTCGCGTCCTCGAGCATCATCCGCAGGCGATCGTCCGGGTAGCCGGTGTCGAGCGGCAGCCACGCGGCGCCCGCCTCCACAATGCCGTGCAAGGCTAACGTCAGGAACACCGAGCGCGGAAGCGCCACCGCCACGCTGTCGCCCGGCTTCACGCCGCGCGCGCGCAGCAGGTTTGCCAGCGCGACCACCTGCTCGCGCATCTGGCGGTAGTTCAGTTCAGTATGGGCATCCGCCAGCGCGGGGGCGTCCGGCGTTTTGCTCGCCTGCTCCGCGACCAGATCCGCCAGCGTGGTGGACGGCAGCGCCAGCCCGGTATCGTTAATGCGCGCCAGCCGGGCGTATTCCTGCTCTGATACGGTTTCCACGTCGCCACAGCGCAGGTCCGGGTTGGCGGCAAACTGCGTCAGCATTGCGTTCAGCCGCACCGCGTGACCCTTTAGCGTCGCCTCGTCGTAACGCTGCCCGTTGGCGAGGATCTCAATGCTCAGTCCGCCCTGCTCGTCCGGGAACAGCGCAAGCTCCAGATCGTTCACCGGGCCGGTCGCCAGCGTGTGGGTAATGGCCTCCACGCCGTCGATATCCAGCTGATAATCGAACACCTTGACGTTCAGCACCGGACCAAACAGGGCTTCATCGCCTGCGGCACGTCCGCTGTCGCGCACGATCTGTTCGGCGTCGTAACGCTGATGGCGACGCATCTTTTTCAGCTGGTTCGCCAGGCGCAGCGCCAGTTCCGGCAGGCTCTCGTGCGGGCGAATATTCACCGCCAGCGGCAGGACGTTGAGCACCGGTCCGGTCGCGGTCAGCGCGGCGGAGCCCATGCGGCGCATAAAGATAAACCCGGCGGCGTAGTCCAGCCGTCCGGTCAGGCGGCCCAGCCACAGCACCACCAGCGCAAGCGCCAGATCGGTACGCTGCGCCTGGCCTGCCATCTGTGCAAGCTGGCTGAAAGCACGTCCGTCCATCGCCATTTTCAGGCGCAGGATGTCGGTGGTGGCGGCGTGTCCAGGCAGGGGCGCGGAAGAGAGCGAGACCGGAGAAGGAAGCTGTTGGCGCTGTTCGGCCCAGAAAGCACCGTCGCGCTGATACGCCTCACTGTCGCGATAGCGCTGATACTCCTCCACCACCTCGGCGAACGGGGTAAACGGGGAGGCGGGCGCGGGTTCCCCTTTCTTCCACGCAGCGTAAATGGCGGCGATCTGACGCGTAATGGCCGGGAAACTGAAGCCATCTACCACCAGATGATGATACCGCTGATACCAGTACCAGTGGCTTTCTCCCACCTGGATCAGCTGGTGAAACGCCAGCGGCTGACCGCTGTCGACGCGCAGGTTCTGGTTGAGATCGGCCTCCATCAGCGCCACGGCGGCGTCGTGGGAGTCAACGCGCACGATGGACGGCTCCGGCAGGAGCATGGCCTCATCGATCCACTGCCACACCTCACCGTTATCTTCGGCAAAACGCATCCGCAGGGTGTCGGCCTGCATCATGCCTTCAGCGATGGCTTTTGCCAGCAATGGCGCATCGATAGCGCCTTTCAGCTCGGTATAGTGCGCGACGCTCCAGGCGTTTGGCAGGGAGGAAAGCTGCTCTGCCATCCAAATCCCCGGCTGGGCGGCGACAAGAGGGAGACGGTTCATGCGCGCTCCCCCGCAAAATAAAACGGCTCAAGCGTCTGCCACTGTTCCGCCAGCCACTGCTGGCACGCCTCCTGAGATTGCGGTTCGCAGACCACGCGCCAGCCCGCGGGCAACTCGCACTGCTGCGGCCACAGGCTGTACTGCCCCTGGTCATTTTGCAAAATGGCGAACTGTCCCTGCGGATTATCGAAAGGATTGCTGAATTCCATACAGACTCCGTTATTGAATAAGCGGCTGCCAGAGGGTCATCAGCCCCTGCGTCAGCCCACCGCGCCAGCAAAGCGCATCGTGTCCGCCGTCAACCTGACGCCAGAAAACCGGTTGCTGAGTGTGTAGTTCGGCGAAGATCGCCTGGTTGGCGCGCAAAATAAGCGGCTCGTTGCGCCCGGCCTCAAGGACGATGCGCAGCCCGCGAGCGGTTTTTTCACCCGCTTTGAGTTGTTCGATGAGCAGCCCGTCCTGCTGCGCGCCGCGGTGCGGCCACCAGTAGGATCCGGACTGGCTGAGGATGCAGCCAAAACGCTGCGGCCAGTTGAGGCCCGCATAGAGGGAAGAGAGTCCGCCGAAGCTCTGACCCGCCACCACGGTATGGTCGGCGCGGTCGCTGAACGGGGCCATGCTTTTCACTTGCGGGAGAAGTTCTTCCTGCACTGCCAGCCAGAAATCAGGGTTGCACGGCAGCTCGCGGCTGCGGTGTGCGGTGTCAATGACGTCAATTAAGACATAAACCGCAGGCGGCAGTTTGCCTTCATGGGTGAGCGACGCCAGAGCAGGCCAGACGGGCATGCTTTCGGCCCAGAACTGCCCGTCAAGGAGCACCGCCAGCGGGCGCTCGGGGCTTTCATCCCCGGTGGTAAAAATCCACACGCGACGACGGTTCTTCAGACGCGCGCTGTGCCAATCAATACAGACAGGCTTATTGTAAGGGGTATCGGGATGGTTCCAGCCGGGCTGTACGGGCGCCTCCGGCATCTCCAGCGCCGAGACGGCGTGCCCGCGCCCGCCGCGCCAGCTTTGCGGATTCAGCGGGTCGGAGACCGCGTGCGGCAACAGTTTACGCCACCCTTCGCGCAGCGCCATGCGGTCCGGCTGCTCGCCTTCAAACACTGCATCGGCAAAATCGTTTTCGTTATCGGAGGGGATAAAACAGTAGCTGCCGCGCCATTCGGGGCTGAACTCGCCCTGCCACTGCCAGACGTCGGTATCCGGGACACGTTCAAGGGATTGCGGACGGGCATTTTGATGGTGATCGGTCACGCCGGTGACGTAGAGCCAGACGCGTTTCACCGTCGAGGTTTTCTGCGTTCCCGCCGGGTCCCGCCACCAGAATGTCACGCGATAGTTTTCCTGATGACGTTCCCGTTCCGGCCCGTTTTTCGCCTGCCACCACGCTTCACTTCCGGTTGTTAACACCGTCACCCTTATAACCCCATGTTTAACAGTCTTTTTTGTTTCAGAGCAAATTTTATTGATAATATTATTGATAACTATTTGCATTTGCAATAGCGTAATGCCCGCGCTGTGGGAAGCGCGCTCATTAAATAACCATAAAAGCGGGACGTACAATGAATAAGAAGATTCACTCTCTGGCCTTGCTGGTCAATTTAGGGATTTATGGTGTCGCGCTGCCCGCCATGGCAGACGACAACACCGCCTCCGCGCAGCACGAAGACACCATGGTGATCACTGCCGCCGAGCAGAATTTGCAGGCGCCGGGCGTGTCGACCATCACCGCCGATGAGATCCGCAAAAACCCGCCAGCGCGCGACGTGGCGGAAATCATCCGCACCATGCCGGGCGTTAACCTGACCGGCAACTCCACCAGCGGCCAGCGCGGGAACAACCGTCAGATTGACATTCGCGGCATGGGCCCGGAAAACACCCTGATCCTGATCGACGGCAAGCCGGTCACCAGCCGCAACTCCATCCGTCTGGGCTGGCGCGGCGAGCGTGATACCCGCGGCGATACCGGCTGGGTCCCGCCGGAGATGATCGAGCGCATCGAAGTGATCCGTGGCCCGGCTGCTGCCCGCTACGGTAATGGTGCGGCGGGCGGCGTGGTGAACATCATCACCAAAAAATTTGACGACCAGTGGCACGGCTCCTGGAACACCTACCTGAACGCGCCAGAGCATAAAGACGAAGGTTCCACCAAACGCACCAACTTCAGCCTGAGCGGCCCGCTGGGCGGGGATTTCAGCTTCCGCATGTACGGTAACCTGGATAAAACCCAGGCCGACGCGTGGGATATCAACCAGGGTCACCAGTCTGACCGCACGGGCGCTTACGCCAACACCCTGCCCGCAGGCCGTGAAGGTGTGGAAAATAAAGACATCAACGGCGTGGTGCGCTGGGACTTCGCGCCGATGCAGTCGCTGGAGTTTGAAGCGGGCTACAGCCGCCAGAACAACCTGTATGCGGGCGACACGCAGAACACCAACAACGACAACGCGCTGGTGAAGAAGAACTACGGTAAAGAGACTAACCGTATCTATCGTCAGAACTTCGCCGTGACCTGGAACGGCGGCTGGGATAACGGCATCACCACCAGCAACTGGGCGCAGTACGAGCACACCCGCAACTCTCGTCTGGGTGAAGGGCTGGCGGGCGGTCTGGAAGGCCTGTTCAACAGCAATAAATTCACCGATACCGATCTGGCCGACGTGATGCTGCACAGCGAAATCAACCTGCCGATTGATTTCATTGTGAACCAGAACCTGACGCTCGGCACCGAGTGGAACCAGCAGCGCATGAAGGACTCAACCTCATTTACACAAACCCAGCAGGGGGGCACCATCCCGGGCATGAGCGAAGATCGTAGCCCGTACACGTCAGCGGAGATCTTCTCCCTGTTTGCCGAAAACAACATGGAGCTGACCGACAGCACCATGCTGACCCCTGCCCTGCGCTTCGACCACCATACTATTGTGGGTAATAACTGGAGCCCGTCCCTGAACCTGTCGCAAGGTCTGGGGGATGACTTCACCCTGAAGATGGGCATCGCGCGCGCCTATAAAGCGCCAAGCCTGTATCAGACCAACCCGAACTACCTGCTGTACAGTAAAGGCCAGGGCTGCTACGCAAGCTCCGACGGCGTGGGCTGCTACATGATGGGTAACGACGATCTGAAAGCGGAAACCAGTATCAACAAAGAGATTGGCCTGGAGTGGAAACGCGACGGCTGGCTGGCGGGCGTGACCTGGTTCCGCAACGACTATCGCAACAAGATTGAAGCGGGCTACGCGCCGATTGGCCAGACGTCCACCGGCAAAGTCACCACCGATATCTACCAGTGGGAAAACGTACCGAAGGCGGTGGTGGAAGGTCTGGAAGGCTCCCTGAACGTGCCGGTCAGCGACACCATCAACTGGACCAACAACATCACCTACATGCTGCAAAGCAAGAACAAGGAGACCGGCGATCGTCTGTCGATCATCCCGGAGTATACGCTGAACTCTACCCTGAGCTGGCAGGTACGTCAGGATGTCTCATTGCAGTCGACCTTCACCTGGTACGGCAAGCAGCAGCCGAAGAAGTACAACTACAAAGGTCAGCCGGTGACCGGGTCTGAGAAAGACGAAGTCAGCCCCTACAGCATCGTTGGCCTGAGCGCGACCTGGGACGTGACCAAAAACGTCAGCCTGACCGGCGGCGTGGACAACGTCTTCGACAAGCGCCAGTGGCGCGCGGGTAACGCCCAGACCACGGGTAATACCACGACGGGTGCGTATATGTACGGCGCGGGTGCGTATACGTATAATGAACCGGGTCGCACCTGGTACATGAGCGTAAATACGAGGTTCTGATACAGGCAGTGACTTCCCCCTCTCCCTGTGGGAGAGGGCCGGGGTGAGGGCGAGGTAAAAGCAAAACGGCAACCCCGTTGCCGTTTTTAGTGTTTGCTCCCTCTCCCTTTGGGAGAGGGCCGGGGTGAGGGCATCAGGCCGCACAATACTGAAGGGAAAACCATGCACACCACCCACAGCACATTTTCTCTCGCCGACCACACCCTCCACCGCATCACCTTCGACCCCACCACCTTTACGGACGCCGATCTCCTCTGGCTGCCCCATCACACCCAACTCGCTAACGCCGGACGCAAACGCAAGGCCGAGCACCTCGCAGGCCGCATCGCCGCCGCGCACGCCTTACCTGACTACACCATGCCCGCCATCGGCCCCAGCGGGGAACCGCTCTGGCCGCAAGATATTTCCGGCAGCATCACCCACAGCGGCACGCAGGCGATAGCCGTCGTCACGCAATACCCGGCGCTTATCGGCATCGATTGTGAAACGATCCTCTCCGAAAACGAAGCCAGGGAAATCAAAGACGGCATCATTGATACACAGGAAGAACCTGTGCTTTCCCGCCTGGGATACCCGTTCGCCCTCGCCCTGACGCTGGTCTTCAGCGCCAAAGAGAGCCTGTTTAAGGCCCTCTTTCCGCAGGTACAGGCCTGGATGGGTTTTGACTGCGCCCGCGTTACCATGCTCGACGATAAGACGCTTACGCTGGCATTGACCTGTCAACTAGCAGACTTTCAAGAAGGCACCGCCTTTCCCCTGCACTGGCAGCAGCACGGCGAACAGGTCATCACTCTGCTGTCACACGCTCCTGGCGACGAGCCTTCACGCTGGTCACCACAAACGTCACGATAAACACCATCGCGAACAGGACCACAATGGTCGGCGCAGGCGCGCTGTCGAGATAAAACGAGGCATAAACGCCGCTGACCGACACCAGCGCTGAAACGGCGACCGCCACCAGCAGCGCCATGTGAAAGCGTCGGGTAATCAGCACTGCCACCGCGCCGGGGGCAATCAGCAGGGAAATCGACAGAATGATCCCCACCGCTTTCAGCGTCGCCACAATGGTCAGCGAAACCATGCACAGTAAGCCGTGGTGCAGCCAGCGGGTGCGCAGGCCACTCGCCTGCGCCTGCTGATAGTCAAAGCAGAACAGCAGAAAATCGCGCCACTTCAGGCCAATCACCAGCGCAATCATCCCCGCGACGAGACCGCTTTGCAGAATGTCCATCCCGTTAATACCCAGCATATCGCCGAACAGAATGTGGTCGAGATGCACCTCAGGTTTGACAGCGATATAGAGGATCAGCCCGGCGCCGAACATGCCGGAAAAGACGATCCCCATGACCGTATCCTGTTTGATGCGGCTGTTATCCTTCAGGTATCCGGTGGCGACCGCGCAGAACAGACCGGCCACGAACGCGCCCAGCGCCAGCGGCAGGCCCATCATCCAGGCCAGCACGACGCCGGGAAACACCGCGTGGCTCATGGCGTCGCCCATCAACGCCCAGCCTTTCAGCACCAGAAAAACCGACAGCAGCGCGCAGGGCACGGCCACCAGGAGTGAAATCAGCAGCGCGTTGTTCATAAACGCAAACTGGAAGGGTTCGAGGAGCAGCGTCATCATGGGTGTGCCTCCCGCGCCCGACGACGGCTGGCAAGCAGTCCGTGCTTCGGCGCAAAGACGAACGCCAGCAGAAACAGCAGCGTCTGGGCGACCACGATAATGCCGCCGGTGGCGCCGTCCAGGTAATAGCTGGCCCACGCGCCGAGGAAGCTGGTGATGCTGCCAATGGCGACGGCAATCATCAGCAGGCGCGGGAAGCGGTCGGTCAGCAGCCACGCGGTCGCGCCGGGCGTGACCACCAGACAGATCACCAGAAACGCGCCGACGGTTTGCAGCGCCGCCACGGTAGAGACCGCCAGCAGCGTGAAGAAGAGAATTTTCAGGCGTTCAGGACGCAGGCCGATGGCGCGGGCGTGGTTCTCATCAAAAAAGGTCACCATCAGATCTTTCCATTTGAACAGCAGGATAACTATCGACACCACGCCGATAATCGCCAGCTGGACGATATCTTCGGGGGCGATAGCCAGAATATTGCCGAGGACGATGGTCTGAATGTTCACCGAGGTCGGGTTGAGCGAGACCATAAACAGCCCCAGCCCGAAAAAGGAGGAGAAGATCAGCCCGATAATGGCGTCCTCCTTCAGGCGGCTGCGCTGGTTGAGAAACAGCATGCTGCCCGCCGCCAGCCCGCCCGATAAAAACGCCCCCAGCGAGAACGGCAGCCCGAGCATGTAAGCGCCCGCTACGCCCGGCACGATGGAGTGCGACAGCGCATCGCCGATCAGCGACCAGCCTTTAAGCATCAAATAGCAGGAGAGAAACGCGCACAGCCCGCCCACCATCGCCGAGACCCACATCGCGTTGAGCATGTACTCGTAGCCGAAGGGTTCGAGAAGCGCGTTCATTTGGCCTCCTGTCGGTGCGTCACGAAGGGGCGCTCGTCGTCGGTTATGATGCGATCTTCCGAGCCGCTGAGCACCACGTGGCGCAGCACGCCGCTGAAGGCGCGCTCAAGATTCTCGGCGGTAAAGGTGATATCCGTCGGGCCGCTCGCCAGCACGGTGCCTTTGACCATCACCGTGTAATCGCAGAATTCCGTGACCGAGCCCAGATTGTGGGTCGAGACCAGCATCGTTTTACCCTCGTCGCGCAGCTCCCGCAGCAGGCTGATGATCCTGGCTTCGGTTTTGACGTCCACGCCGGTAAACGGCTCGTCGAGCAGGATCACCTCGCCCTGCTGGGCAATCGCACGGGCCAGAAACACGCGCTTCTTCTGCCCGCCGGACAGCTCGCCAATCTGCCGATGACGCAGCTCGAGCATATCCACACGCTTCAGGGCGTCGGTGACGATCTGCTTATCGCATTCTTTGGGGCGACGCAGAAACCCCATATGCCCGTAGCGGCCCATCATCACCACGTCCTCGACGAGCACCGGAAACGACCAGTCGACCTCTTCCGACTGCGGCACGTAGGCGACCAGGTTCTGACGCAGCGCCCGGTGAGGCGGCAGCCCCAGAATGGAGATAGTGCCGCTCGCCGCCCGCACAAACCCCATCACCGCCTTAAATAGCGTGGACTTGCCGGAACCGTTCACCCCCACCAGGGCAGCAATCGATCCGCCCGGCACGCTGAACGACGCGTCGCGCAGCGCCGTGTGGCCGTTGCGGTAGGTCACGGTCACGTCGGTTACAACAATCCCCTTCTGCATGGTTACTCCTTCATCCCGTCGTGGATGCCCTGCACCAGCGTGCGGGTGGTGACGTTCAGCAGATCGATATAGGTTGGCACCGGGCCGTTTTCCGCGCTCAGAGAGTCGACGTACAGCACGCCGCCATAGTGGGCGCCGGTTTCACGCGCCACCTGACGGGCGGGCTTATCCGAGACCGTGCTTTCGCTGAACACCGCCGGAATGTGATGTTTTTTCACCAGATCGATAACCTTGCGCACCTGCTGGGGCGTGCCCTGCTGATCGGCGTTGATCGGCCACAGGTAAAGCTCCTTCAGGCCCAAATCCCGCGCCAGATAGGAAAAAGCCCCTTCGCTGGTCACCATCCAGCGTTTGTCTTCCGGTATCTCCGCGACCTGCTTGCGCAGCGGTTCGAGAGTGGCGGTGATCTTCTGCTTGTAGGCTTCCGCATTGCGCTGATAGGTCTGTGCGTTGGCCGGATCGTACTTCACCAGCGCGTCGCAGATGTTATCGACGTAAATCAGGGCGTTGTCCGGCGACATCCACGCGTGCGGATTGGGCTTGCCGTTATAGGGCCCTTCGCTGATGCCCATCGGGGTGATGCCTTTGGTGACAATCACCTCCGGCACGCCGTTCAGATGCTGATAAAAGCGCTGGAACCACAGCTCCAGATTCATGCCGTTCGCCAGGATCAGCTGTGCCTTCTGCGCGCGTTTGATATCGCCCGGGGTGGGCTGGTATTCGTGAATTTCCGCGCCCGGTTTGGTGATGGAGGTGACCTCTGCGGCATCCCCCGCCACGTTTTTCGCCATATCAGCGATAACGGTAAAAGTGGTGATGACCTGGAACTTTTCAGCCGCCAGCGCGCCCGTGGTGGTCGCGGTCATGAGCAGCGCGCCGAGCAACAGACGCTTCAATCCTTGCCGTGGATGCATCGCAGAAGTCTCCTGAGGTGATTAAAATCAAAGCAAAATTAGCCTGTGCTATAAGGTATAGCACAGGCTATATTTAAATGAAAATAATTATCATTAAAGTTGTGTCAACGGAGGGAGAGCCTGATGGCGCTTCGCTTATCAGGCCTACGGTAAAGCAGTTTTGGAGTTTTGTTGGCCGGGTAAGCGCAGCGCCACCCGGCATAAGGGCGACTCACTGCCCGGCAAGTGCCTTATAAAATGCAGGATTCTCCCGAATCACATTAAGTACCTTCGCCGCCAGCCCGGTTGGGTTGCGACGTTTGGACTCCCAGCTTTTTATAGTGTCAACGCTCGTGCCAAGCGCCTTCGCCATTTCGCATTGGGTAATATTGAGCTGTTCTCTGATTGCGCGAACATCTGCAACTTCATAGCGGGTTATTCTGGAAGCTGCTTTCCTTCCGCTGTGGATCTCAACCGCCTCTTCAAGCGAAGTTTTAAGTTCATCAAAGATGCTCATTTTATACCTCGGAACAACATAAAGGCGTACATAGTACACCTCTAGTAAAAGATATAATAAGCACTATTCGAAAAGTACAGGGCCAGATTCATAACAATCTGGCCCCTTAACTTTCACGCACTTTATTCAGATCAAACTTTAGACATCCGGGAACATCACGCTATTCCCCGGTGCTTCCCTGTGCAGATGGATAAAGTTCAGGTGCCGTTCATACTGGTCCAGAATGTCCGTAATCACCTGCTCCTTGCTGTAATCCATCAGATCATTCCCCTGGCTGCCTTCCAGCAGGAAGGTCTCCAGCCGGTAGTAGGTCGACTTCCCGCTGCGCGCCCGGTAGGTAAAGCCGGGTACCGAATACTGCTGCGGCCAGATCTGATAGACAAAGTTCTGCTCGTCGCCCATGTGCACCAGCAGATCCAGGTGCCCCAGATTTTCGCCCTCTTCCGGGGGCAGGTTTTTCAGCTCCACGTAGGCGCCACGCAGCTTCAGCTCCTGGGCCACCTCTTCCATCGCCGGGAAACAGACCGTCTCCATCATCTGTTTGGTGTAGCGCGTACCGGGGTAATTCATCAGGCGCGAGAGGCGTTTTTTCCAGCTCAGCCTGTCCTGCGCGCCCAGCGGACGCGGGGCGGTGTCGCGGCTGGCGCTGACGCGGCGGTAGTCTTCCACCTTAAGCGATTTATACAGCCCGGCCATCACGAAGAAGATCACGAAGCTGAACGGCAGGCCCATGATCACCGTGGTGTTCTGCAACGCCGAGATACCGTTGGTCATCAGCATGCCGAGCGTCAGCAGGCCGATGGCGACGGACCAGAAGATGCGCAGCCAGTTCGGCGCGTCGCTGTTAATGTCCTTGAGCTTCGAGGTGAAGTTCCCCAGCACCAGCGCGCCGGAGTCCGCCGAGGTGACGTAGAACAGCAGGCCGGTGATGGTCGCTACGGACGCGCTAAAGGTGAACGCCGGGTACTGCGCCAGCAGGCTGTAGAAGCCGCGCTCCGGGTGCGCCATCGCTTCCTGGGCAAAAGTCGCATTGCCGTGGATGATCTCGTGCAGCGCGCTGTTGCCGAAAATCGACAGCCACAGCAGGGTAAAGGTGAACGGGATGATCAGCGTGCCCATCACGAACTGACGGATGGTGCGCCCACGCGAAATACGCGCCAGGAACAGGCCGACAAACGGCGACCACGCCACCCACCACGCCCAGAAGAACAGCGTCCAGTTGTTCATCCACTCTGTCGGACGGTCAAAGGCGAAGCTGTTCAGCGTCATGCCCATAAAGCGGTTCACGTAATCACCCACGTTCAGTACCAAAGCATTGAGCAGGAACGAGGTGTCGCCCATAAACAGCACGAACAGGATCAGCCCCAGCGCCAGCGCGACGTTCAGTTCGGAGAGCACGCGAATCCCTTTATCCACGCCGGAGGTCACCGAGATGGTGGCGATAATCACCGACAGCGCAATCAGCGCCGCCTTCGCCGCCATCGAATCCGGGATGTCAAACAGCACGCTCAGCCCGTAGTTGAGCTGCACCACGCCAATTCCGAGCGTGGTGGCGATGCCGAAGATGGTGCCGATCACCGCCGCAATGTCGACGCTGTGGCCAATCGGACCGTTGATCTTTTTGCCGAAAATCGGGTACAGCGCGGAGCGGATGGTAAGGGGCAAATTATAACGATAGCTAAAGTATCCGAGCGCCATGCCCATCAGGGCGTACATCGACCAGCCCGTCAGGCCGTAGTGGAACAGCGTCCAGACCATCGCCTGGCGCGCGGCCTCCATCGTCTGCCCTGCCCCTTCCGGCGGCTGCATATATTGCGTGACCGGTTCCGCCACGGAGAAGAACATCAGGTCGATGCCGATGCCTGCGGCAAACAGCATTGCGGCCCAGCTCAGCAGGCTGAACTCGGGCTTGGACTGCTCTGGCCCGAGCTTTACCGAACCGAAGCGCGAGCAGGCAATGCAGACCACGAACACGATGTAAAGCGTCGCGGCCAGCAGATAGTACCAGCCGAAGGTCTTTGACACCCAGTCCAGAGTGCGCCCAATCCACTCGGCAGAAAAATCACGAAAGAAGATGGTCGTCAGGGAAAACAACAAAATCAGCCCGGCGGACGTATAAAAAACGACCGGGTTGATTTTGTCTTTTTCTCTGTCTTGTGAAAGGTCTGTCATCCAGTATCCCCACTGTTTTTGTAACTATTGAAATCCAAAATCGCAACAATTAAGACACATTTTATATTGAACGTCCAATCAAAAACCGCTTTAATAGATTACCAACGCTGATGAATGGAGTGGCAAAAATGCCCAAAGTGGGGATGCAGCCGATCCGGCGCAGGCAGCTAATCGATGCCACGCTGGAAGCAATTAATGAAGTGGGAATGCATGACGCAACCATCGCGCAGATCGCCCGTCGGGCGGGCGTATCCACGGGGATCATCAGCCACTATTTCAAAGATAAAAACGGTCTGCTGGAAGCGACCATGCGCGACATCACCGGTCAGCTGCGCGACGCGGTATTAAGCCGTTTACGCGCCCTGCCGGACGGCAGTGCAGAGCAGCGCTTGCAGGCGATTGTCGGCGGCAATTTTGATGAAACTCAGGTTAGCGGCGCGGCGATGAAGGCCTGGCTGGCCTTCTGGGCCAGCAGCATGCATCAGCCGATGCTCTACCGTTTGCAGCAGGTCAGCAGCCGTCGGTTGCTCTCAAACCTGGTGTACGAGTTCCGCCGCGAGCTGCCGCGTGAACAGGCTGAAGAGGCGGGCTACGGGCTCGCCGCACTGATTGACGGGCTGTGGCTGCGCGCTGCGCTCAGCGGCAAACCGCTGGATAAAACCCTGGCCCAGTCGCTTACCAGCCACTTTATCAGCCAGCATTTACCGACCGACTAACCGAGGAGAATTTATGTCCCGAATGGCAGAACAGCAGCTTTATATCAATGGTGGTTATACATCCGCCACCAGCGGTCGCACCTTCGAGACCATCAACCCGGCGAACGGTGAAGTTCTGGCGACCGTGCAGGCCGCCGGGCGCGAAGACGTGGACCGCGCCGTCGAAAGCGCAAAGCGCGGGCAAAAAATCTGGGCGGCGATGACCGCCATGGAGCGCTCGCGCATCCTGCGTCGCGCCGTCGATATCCTGCGCGAGCGTAACGACGAGCTGGCAACGCTGGAAACCCTCGACACCGGTAAAGCGTATTCCGAAACCTCGACCGTCGACATCGTCACCGGCGCGGACGTGCTGGAGTACTACGCGGGGCTGATCCCGGCGCTGGAGGGCAGCCAGATCCCGCTGCGCGACACCTCGTTCGTCTACACCCGCCGCGAGCCGCTGGGCGTGGTGGCGGGCATCGGCGCGTGGAACTACCCGATCCAGATCGCCCTGTGGAAATCCGCGCCGGCGCTGGCGGCGGGCAACGCAATGATCTTCAAGCCGAGCGAAGTGACACCGCTTACCGCCCTGAAGCTTGCTGAAATCTACACCGAAGCGGGCCTGCCGGACGGCGTGTTTAACGTCCTGCCGGGCGTAGGCGCGGAGACCGGCCAGTACCTGACCGAGCATCCGGGCATCGCGAAAGTCTCCTTTACCGGCGGCGTCGCCAGCGGCAAAAAGGTGATGGCCAACTCGGCGGCCTCGTCCCTGAAAGAGGTGACGATGGAGCTGGGCGGTAAATCCCCGCTGATAGTGTTTGACGATGCGGATCTGGATCTCGCGGCAGATATCGCCATGATGGCCAACTTCTTCAGCTCCGGCCAGGTGTGCACCAATGGCACCCGCGTGTTCGTGCCCGCGAAGTTCAAAGCCGCGTTTGAGCAAAAAATCGTTGAGCGCGTGGGCCGCATCCGCGCGGGCGATCTGTTCGATGAAGCTACCAACTTTGGTCCGATGGTCAGCTTCCCGCACCGGGACAGCGTGATGCGCTACATCGCCAAAGGCAAAGAGGAAGGCGCGCGCGTGCTGTGCGGCGGCGACGTGCTGAAGGGCGAAGGCTTCGATAACGGCGCGTGGGTGGCCCCAACCGTGTTCACCGACTGCACCGACGAGATGACCATCGTGCGCGAAGAGATCTTCGGCCCGGTGATGTCCATCCTCACCTATGAGTCCATTGAGGAAGCGATTCGCCGCGCCAACGACACCGACTACGGGCTGGCGGCAGGCATCGTCACGACCGACCTGAACCGCGCCCACGGCGCCATTCATCAGCTCGAAGCGGGCATCTGCTGGATCAACACCTGGGGCGAATCCGCCGCAGAGATGCCGGTGGGCGGCTACAAACACTCCGGCATTGGCCGTGAGAACGGCGTCATGACGCTTCAGAGTTACACCCAGGTGAAGTCCATCCAGGTTGAGATGGGTAAATTCCAGTCCATATTTTAACCGGGAGGTTTATTTGCAATTTGACTACATCATTATCGGGGCCGGCTCTGCCGGCAACGTACTGGCAACACGACTGACTGAAGATCCAAACACCACCGTCCTGCTGCTTGAGGCGGGCGGGCCGGACTACCGCTTTGACTTCCGCACCCAGATGCCTGCCGCGCTGGCCTTCCCGTTGCAGGGCAAGCGCTACAACTGGGCGTATGAAACCGAGCCAGAGCCTTACATGAACAACCGCCGCATGGAGTGCGGACGGGGTAAAGGGCTGGGCGGCTCGTCGCTGATCAACGGCATGTGCTACGTGCGCGGCAATGCAATGGATCTGGACAACTGGGCGAAAGAACCGGGTCTGGAGCACTGGAGCTATCTCAACTGCCTGCCCTACTACCGCAAGGCAGAGACCCGCGACGTGGGGCCGAACGACTACCACGGCGGCGACGGTCCGGTGAGCGTCACCACCTCTAAGCCGGGTGTGAACCCGCTGTTTGAAGCGATGGTGGAGGCAGGCGTGCAGGCGGGCTACCCGCGCACCGACGATCTCAACGGCTATCAGCAGGAAGGCTTTGGCCCGATGGATCGCACGGTCACGCCGCAGGGCCGACGCGCCAGCACCGCGCGCGGCTATCTGGATCAGGCCAAACCGCGCCCGAATCTGACCATCCGCACCCACGCCATGACCGATCACATTATCTTTGACGGCAAGCGCGCGGTGGGCGTCGAGTGGCTGGAAGGCGAAAGCACCATTCCGTCAAAAGCGACAGCGAAGAAAGAGGTACTGCTGTGCGCGGGCGCCATCGCGTCTCCGCAGATCCTCCAGCGCTCCGGCGTGGGCAACGCTGAACTGCTGAAGCAGTTTGATATCCCGCTGGTACATGATTTACCCGGGGTGGGTGAAAACTTGCAGGATCACCTGGAGATGTATCTTCAGTATGAATGTAAGGAGCCGGTCTCCCTCTACCCTGCCCTGCAATGGTGGAACCAGCCGAAGATTGGCGCGGAGTGGCTGTTTGGCGGCACGGGCGTGGGCGCGAGCAACCACTTCGAAGCAGGCGGGTTTATCCGCAGCCGCGAGGAGTTCGAGTGGCCGAACATTCAGTATCACTTCCTGCCGGTGGCGATTAACTACAACGGCTCGAACGCGGTGAAAGAGCATGGTTTTCAGTGCCACGTTGGCTCCATGCGCTCCCCGAGCCGCGGCCACGTGCGCATCAAGTCGCGCGATCCGCACCAGCATCCGGCGATCCTGTTCAACTACATGTCCCACGAGCAGGACTGGCAGGAGTTCCGCGACGCGATCCGCATCACCCGCGAGATCATGCATCAGCCGGCGCTGGACAAGTATCGCGGTCGTGAAATCAGCCCGGGCGTCGAATGCCAGACCGACGAACAGCTGGACGAGTTCGTGCGCAACCACGCCGAAACCGCCTTCCACCCGTGCGGTACCTGCAAGATGGGCTACGACGAAATGGCGGTGGTCGACGGCGAAGGCCGCGTTCACGGGCTGGAAGGGTTACGCGTAGTGGATGCGTCGATTATGCCGCAGATTATCACCGGCAACCTGAACGCCACCACCATCATGATTGGCGAAAAGATTGCCGACGCCATTCGCGGGCGCGAGCCGCTGGCGAAGAGCACGGCGGCTTATTATGTGGCGAACGGGGCGCCGGTTCGCCGCTGAGTGCGAACTTCTCCCCTCACCCTAACCCTCTCCCCAAAGGGGAGAGGGAACTTGAACACCCTCTCCCCAAAGGGGAGAGGGTTGGGGTGAGGGGTAAGGCTTTTACGTCCGAAATTCCTCTAACCGCCTGACCTGCCGCCCTTCCCCGTCAAAATTCTCCGCTGCCAGCCAGGCCCGCAGAGCCGCATCCTTTTCCGGCCATTCGCCGTCAATAATCGAAAGCATATCGCTGTCGCGGTTGCGTCCTTTGCGTACCAGCTTCTGGCGCAGCCGCCCTTCCCAGACAAACCCCAGACGCTCCGCCGCGTTGCGTGAGGCGATGTTCATCGAATCGCACTTCCACTCCAGCCGGCGATATTGATGCTCAAAGGCATTTTTCAGCAGCAGCCACACCGCTTCGGTACCCACGCGGGTGCCCTTCATTCTGCGCGACCAGGTGACGTGGCCGATCTCAACCGAGCCCTGGAAGCGTTCTATCGCCATATAGCTGACCAGCCCTACCGCCTTTTCGGTGCGCAGATCGATAACGGCAAAGGGCACCAGGTCGTCATCCAGCACCTTTCCCAGCACCCAGTGCGCAGTGGCCTCAACGCTCACAGGCTGGGTGCTGGCAAGCCACGTCCAGTCGCTGTCGTCACCCAGCGCATAGGCTTCAAACAAATCAGCCGAATGGCGGTCAGCATCCAGCGGCTCCAGGCGGCAATACTGGCCGGTGAGCAGAGTACGGGTTAACGCGCGGGCGCATTTCCAGTCTGGGACAATATCGTTAACGGTTTGACCATGTTGATTGATTTCGGGCACGGCGGTGACTCCCTGAAAGGTAAGGAGTTTGTTATAGCAGGTTAAAAAGCGAACGAAAAGAGAGGTGACTCATAACCAGACCGAATGCGTTATTCCCGGATGGCATAAGCAAAGCAGAATTTCGACTTTGAGGAAATCCTCAGCCAGCCTACCGTAACGGTGCATAAAACAATCACAATATATTTTCTTCAGGGATCGCTATGACTAAAAAACTGCTGCCGTTACTGGTGCTGGCTGCGCTCTCAAGCGCTGCTCACGCCGCTACCCCGCCCAACACGCTGGTTGTCGCCCAGGGTCTGGATGATATCGTGAGCCTTGACCCGGCCGAAGCCAACGAGCTTTCCAGCATCCAGACCGTGCCAAGCCTGTACCAGCGTCTGGTACAGCCGGACCGCGATAATCCGGAAAAAATCACGCCGGTTCTGGCAGAAAGCTGGGACGCGGACGCGGCAGCAAAAACCCTGACCATCAAGCTTAAACCCGATGCGAAATTCTCCTCCGGCAACCCGCTGCGCCCGGAAGACGTGATCTTCTCTTATACCCGCGCCGTGACGCTGAACAAATCCCCGGCGTTTATCCTCAACGTACTGGGCTGGGACGCCAGCAACATCGCCAGCCAGCTAAAGAAAGTGGACGACCATACCCTCACGCTTCACTGGACGGCCGACGTTAGCCCGTCGGTCGCGCTGAATATTCTCTCCACGCCGATTGCCTCCATCGTCGATGAAAAACAGGTTGCGGCGAACGTGAAGGATAACGACTTCGGCAACGCGTGGTTAAAAATGCACTCTGCGGGCAGCGGCGCGTTCAAAATGCGCGTTTACCAGCCGCATCAGGCCATCGTGCTGGAAGCCAACGAATCCGCGCCCGGCGGCGCGCCGAAGCTTAAAAGCATCATCATTAAAAACGTCCCCGATCCCGCTTCCCGCCGCCTGCTGATCCAGCAGGGTGATGCGGACGTGGCGCGCGATCTGGGTGCAGACCAGATAAGCGCCCTCAGCGGCAAGCCGGGCGTGAAGGTGCTTAGCATCCCTTCTGCCGAGCAAAACTATCTGGTGTTTAACACCGGCAACAGCGCTAACCCGCTGCTGAATAATCCAGCGTTCTGGGAAGCCTCGCGCTGGCTGGTGGATTATGAAGGCATCACCAAAGACCTGCTGAAAGGCCAGTATTTTGTTCATCAGAGCTTCCTGCCGGTCGGCCTGCCGGGCGCGCTGGAGGACAATCCGTTCACGTTTGACCCGGCAAAAGCAAAAGCGATCCTCGCCAAGGCGGGCATCAAAGACGCGCATTTCACGCTGGACGTGGAGAATAAACCACCGTTCATCACCATCGCGCAATCCATGCAGGCGAGCTTTGCTCAGGGTGGCGTGAAGGTGGATCTGCTGCCCGCTGCGGGTAGCCAGGTGTACGCCCGCGTGCGCGCTAAGCAGCATCAGGCGGCGATTCGTCTGTGGATCCCGGATTACTTCGATGCGCACTCCAACGCCAGCGCCTTCGCGTGGAACGACGGGAAGTCCAGCACCGTGGCCGGTCTGAACGGCTGGAAAATCCCGGAGCTGAACAAGGCCACGCAGGCGGCGGTTGCCGAGCCGGATCCGGCGAAACGTCTGGATCTGTATAAGAAGATGCAGGAACAGTTACAGCATAACTCGCCGTACGTGTTCGTTGACCAGGGCAAAACTCAGATCGTGGTGCGCGATAACGTGAAGGGGTATCAGCAGGGGCTGAACGCGGATATGGTCTGGTACGATCGCGTTATGAAGTAGCTTTTCCCCCCTCTCCCTCTCCCGTGGGAGAGGGGGTCGTTCGTGCATATTTTCAGGATAACGATTTTCCCATGCCACATCTTTCCACCCGCGTGCTTCAGGGTCTGCTGACTCTCCTGCTCACGCTGTTCGGGCTACTGCTGGTCACGTTTGCGCTCTCTGCCTTTTCCCCGGTCGATCGCGTATTGCAGATCGTCGGCGATCACGCCAGCCAGTCCACTTACGATCAGGTTCGCCAGCAGCTTGGGCTGGATCGGCCCCTGCCGGTGCAGTTCTGGCACTACCTGCAAAACCTCGCTCACGGGGATTTAGGCACCGCCAGCGCTACCGGTCAGCCGGTATTGCAGGACCTGCTGCACGCCTTTCCCGCCACGCTGGAACTGGCAACGCTGGCGCTAATTATCGGCACAGTACTCGGCGTAATTGCGGGTGTGCTGTGCGCCCGCTACGCCGGTTCGCCACTGGACTTAGCGATCAGAACGCTCACCCTGCTCGGCAATTCGGTGCCGATATTCTGGCTCGGCCTGCTGATGCTGGCTCTGTTCTACGCGAAACTACAGTGGAGCGCTGGCCCCGGCAGGCTGGACGACATCTGGCAATTCACCGTCGAGCCACGAACCGGATTTGCGCTGGTAGATACCTGGCTTTCCGGCGACCGCGAGGCGTTCCGCAACGCCATCAGCCACCTGGTGCTGCCGGTGCTGCTGCTGGCCTACTACTCGCTGGCAAGTATCACCCGCCTGACGCGCTCCGCCTGTCTGAGCGAGATGAACAAAGAGTACATATTGCTCGCCCGCGCCAAGGGCGCCGGAGAGATGACCATCCTGCTGCGTCACGTGCTGCCGAACATTCGCAGCACGCTGCTGACGGTGATTGCGCTGGCCTACACCAGCATGCTGGAGGGCGCGGTATTAACCGAAACCGTCTTCTCGTGGCCGGGCATCGGGCGCTACCTCACCACGGCCCTGTTCGCCGGTGACACCACCGCCGTGATGGGCGGCACGCTGCTGATTGGCGTCTGCTTTGTTCTGATCAATAACCTTACCGACCTGCTTGTGCGGGCGATCGATCCCAGGGTGCGCTAATGCCGTTTTATCTCTTCTTACGCCGCCTGCGCCGCTCCCCTGCCGCGTTTTGCGGGCTGATCGCCATCGCGCTGCTGGTGCTTATTGCTCTGTTCGCGCCGTGGCTTGCGCCGCAGGATCCCAACTGGCAGGACGCCGCCGCGCGTCTGCAACCGCCCAACGCGCAGCACTGGCTGGGTACTGACAGCTATGGGCGGGATCTGCTCTCCCGATTAATCTACGGCACCCGTCCGGCACTGGGGCTGGTGGCCTTAGTCACCGTTATTACCCTCCCAGCCGGTCTGCTGGTGGGGATTTTGTCAGGCTACTACGGCGGCTGGATGGAGCGCATCCTGATGCGCTTTTCCGACGTGGTGATGTCGATGCCGCGCCTGATCCTCGCCTTCGCGTTTGTGGCGATGCTCGGCCCGGGGCTGGTCAACGGCGCGCTGGCGCTGGCCTTAACGACCTGGCCTGCCTATGCGCGCCAGGCGCGCAGTGAAATCCAGCGTCTGCGCCACAGCGATTATCTGGCCGCCGCGGAGATGATGGGCATTCGCGGCCCGCGCCTGCTGGTCGGCCATATTCTGCCCCTGTGCCTGCCCTCCGCGATTGTGCGACTGGCGCTGGATCTGGCCGGGATTATTCTGGCCGCTGCCGGGCTGGGCTTCCTTGGTCTGGGCGCGCGTCCACCGATGGCGGAATGGGGCGCGATGATTGCCGACGGCATGCAGGTCATTTTTGACCAGTGGTGGATTGCCGCCATTCCAGGCGGGGCGATTCTGTTTGCCAGCCTGGCCTTTAACCTGCTGGGCGATGGCCTGCGCGACGTACTGGAGCCACAGCATGACTGAACACCGCGTCATCGTCGATGCGCTGAATATCGACTACCCCGCCGCGCGCGTGGTCAACAACCTGAGCTTTACGTTGGGCAAAGAGCGGCTGGCGCTGGTAGGAGAATCCGGCTCCGGCAAGTCCATGTCTGCCCGCGCCCTGATGGGGCTGGTGCGCAAGCCCGGCATCGTGAGCGCTAAGCGGCTTAACGTGCTTGGCAACGACCTGCTGACCCTGAACAGCCGCCGCTGGCAGGCGCTGCGCGGCAACGGCATAGCGATGGTTCTACAGGACCCGCGCTACGCGCTAAACCCGGTGAAAACCGTCTCCGCCCAGCTTGATGAGGCGCTGACCCTCCATCAGCGCCTGCCCCGCGCCGAACGACTGGCGCGCATTCACGATATCATCCGCGCCGTGGGGCTGAACGAGCACGTGCTCCAGCGCTATCCCGGCGAACTTTCCGGCGGCATGGGCCAGCGCGTGATGATCGCCATTGCGCTCGTCAACAACCCGCAGGTGCTGATCGCCGACGAACCGACTTCCGCGCTGGACGCACGCCTGCGCAACCAGATCCTGGAGCTGCTGGTACAGCAGTGCGAGGCGCGGCAGATGGCGATGCTGTTAATCAGCCACGACTTGCCGCTCGTCGCGGAACACTGCGACCGCGTGCTGGTGATGTATCAGGGTGAGAACGTTGATGAAATGGCGGCGAGCCAGTTGCCGCAGGCAACCCATCCCTACACGCGCACGCTCTGGACCTGCCGCCCGAACGCCGGGACGTTTGGCAAGATGCTGCCGACGCTCGACCGTTCGCAACCGTGGAAGGAGGACGACAATGGCACTCGTTGAGGTTAACCAGCTCCGGGTGAGTTTTGGTGAAAAAACGGCGGTTTCCGCCGCCAGTTTTGCCATCGAAAAAGGTGAAACCTTCAGCCTGATCGGTGAATCCGGCTGCGGCAAATCGACTCTTCTGCGCGTGCTGGCGGGGCTGCTGCCCGAGTGGAATGGCCACATTTCCGTCCTCGGGGAAAATTTACGGCCAGGACGACGTTTTGAAGGCGCGCTTCGCCGCAACGTGCAGATGGTGTTCCAGGATCCGTGGGCGTCTTTGCACCCGAACCACACCATTGCCCGCACCCTGTCGGAGCCGTTAAACATCCACGGCGAAAGCCAGGTTGCCGAAAAAGTGGCGGATGCGCTGCAACAGGTGGGGCTGGCTGCCGACGCGGGCAGGCGTTACCCGCATCAGCTTTCCGGCGGACAGCGTCAGCGCGTGGCCATTGCCCGCGCGCTGCTGCTGCGCCCGCAGCTTCTGCTGCTGGATGAACCGACCTCGGCGCTGGATATGTCGGTACAGGCGGAGATTCTGAACCTGCTCAACCGCCTGAAGGCGCAGCACGGCATGACCTACCTGCTGGTGAGCCACGATGCGGACGTGATTGCGCATATGTCCGACCGGGCGGCATTTATGGCGCACGGGGAGATCCAGCGGGTATTTGACCGTGAAGCAATGTTGCGGGGCGAGCACAGGATGGGGTAAACCGTGCGGCGGCGAGTGCCGCACGCATTTTGTAGGCCGGGTAAGGCGTAACCGCCACCCGGCAAAACGTTACTTCAGCAGCTTCACCGTGGCATCGATGTCGATCTCATCTTCAGTGAAGATCAGCGTCGTGTTCTGGAAGGTAGTGATCGCCAGCTTCTTCACCGTGCGCATTTCGCCCGGCTTTTTCTCGGTTTTTGGTTTGATGCTGTTCATCAGCAGCCCCACCGACAGCACCGCGTTCTCTTTGTCGATTTTAGTATCAACGGGCTCTTCTTCGCTGAACACCACGAAGGATTTAATTGAGGTAAGCTTCACGCGCTCGCCTGCAATATAGAGGTGCTTACTTTCGGGGATCACCTTCACCGCATACGCGGAAAGGCCTTTGCTGTTGGTGGTTGGCTCGAAGGTCACCGCCGCATCTTTCTTAATCAGATCAGGGTTGGCGACCTTAATCACATGAAAGTAGCGGTTGTCGCCGTTTTCATCTTTGATAAATCCAAAGCCTTTATCTTTAAACCACGTTGTGATTGTACCGTTCATCGCTGTTACCGCCTGTCAGATCTCAAGACTAAAGTTTTGCAGCGCGCAGTGTAATGCACAATGGCTGACGAGACAAAAAAAAGCCCCTGCACGGGAGCAGGGGAAAGTTCATGTCAGAGCTTTTTAGTATTGTGTATTTAGTTGAACACCATCCCACCATCAATCAGCAGCGACTGACCGGTCATGTAGTCGGAATCCGGCCCGGCGAGGTAAGAGACGCAGGCGGCCACGTCTTCCGGCTCGGACAAACGGCCAAGCGTGATGCGTTTGGCAAAGGTTTCCGTCCCGTAGCCAAGCGGTTTACCCGCCGCCTCGGAGACCTGACGGTCGATTTCCGCCCACATCGGCGTTTTGACGATGCCCGGGCAATAGGCGTTAACGGTGATCCCCAGCGGCGCGAGATCCCGCGCGGCGGTCTGGGTTAAGCCACGCACCGCGAACTTGCTGGAGCTATAGACCGCCAGTTCCGGGTTGCCGGTATGGCCCGCCTGGGAGCAGGCGTTGATGATTTTGCCGCCGTGCCCCTCTTTGCGGAAGGCGTCAATTGCGGCCTGAATGCCCCAGATCACCCCTTTCACGTTGATGTTGTAGACCTTGTCGACAATCTCCGGCGTGATGGATTCGATCGGCGTGGACGGCGCCACCCCGGCGTTATTGACGATGACGTTAAAACCGCCCAGCGCAGTGCGGGCTTTTTCCACCGCCGCGAACACCTGCTCGCGGTCAGAGACGTCCACCTTCACGGCGACGGCCTTCCCGCCGTTGCGGGTGATCTCATCCGCGACCGCTTTCGCCGTCTCTTCGTTATAATCCGCAATAGCAACGGCAAAACCATCCTTCACCAGGCGAAGCGCGATCGCTTTGCCAATCCCCTGGCCGGAGCCGGTTACGAGAGCCACTTTTTGCATTTCTCTGTCCTTATATTGATTCACAAAATCTGGCTGAGATGGAGCTGGCCCATCAGCAGCGGGTTATCGCTGTAGTCGACGGGAATGGCCACCACGGCCGGGCCATCGACATCCATTGCCGCACGCAGCGTCGGTTCGAGCGCATCGGCGCTCTCGACGGCAAAGCCTTTCGCACCGAACGCGTCGGCATAGGCTTTGAAATCGACCGGGCCGAACTCCACGCCGGAGAGACGCTGATATTTTTTCTCCTCCTGGATGGCCACCATGTTGTAGGCGTTATCCACCCAGATGATGTGCAGAATATTGGCGTTGAGGCGTACGGCGGTTTCCAGCTCCATGCTCGACTGCAAAAAGCCGCCGTCCCCGGAGACCGACACCACCTTGCGCCCCGGGTTGACCAGCCACGCGCCAATCGCCCACGGCAGCGCCACGCCCATGGTCTGCTGACCGTTGGAGATCATCACCTGACGCGCGCGGAAGCTGTAGAGGTAGCGGGCGATCCAGATGTGGAAGCTGCCCATGTCGACGGTGAGCGTCACGTCGTTGTTCACGATGTCCTGCATGGCGCGCACGATGCGCAGCGGATGCAGGGCAAACTGGTTAAGCGATGCGCCGCGACGGTCGAGGAGGTCCCGCTGATGCTGGCGATCGACAAGAATTTCCGAGGCGCGCTGGCTGAGTTCAAGCTTGTGCTCGATTCGGCTGGCAAGCAGATTCAGCGTGGCGGCAATATCCCCAACCAGTTCCAGATCGGGAACATACTTGCGCTCCTCATAGGCGGGCAGCACGTCAATGTGCACCAGGGTGGCGTCACCGCTGTTCCACATGGACGGCTCGTATTCCACCGGGCTGTAACCGATACAGATGATCAGATCCGCCAGATGCAGGAGCCGATCGCCCGCCTGGTTGTTAAACAGACCGACGCGTCCGGCGAAGCGGGTGAAGTGTTCCTGATTCACCGCCCCGGCGGCCTGGTAGGTGCTGGTGACCGGAATACGGCTTTTCTCCAGCAGCTTGCGCAGCGCGGCGCTGTTGGCGGGCTGGCTGGCCATCAGGCCGAGTAAGATGACCGGGTTTTTGGCCTTTTCAATAAGCTTCGCCACGTCGTTAATGGCGGATTCCGGTGCTGGCCCCATCAGCGCGGGACCGCTGGCGGGCAAAATCGCCCCCGTGGTGGGCTGGTCGACAATATCCTGCGGCAGGCTGACAAACGCCCCGCCCGGCCTGCCCTGCTCGGCAGCGCGAAACGCGTTCGACACCACCTCGGCAATCGCGTCAGGCGAATTGACCTCCACGGCGTATTTGGTCACCGGGCTGAACATGGCGACGGTATCCATGCTCTGGTGCACCAGCTTCGCTTTATCTGCCCGCTTCACCGCCCCACCCAGCGCGACCACCGGGTCACCTTCGCTGTTGGCGGTGGCGATGCCGGTTATCAGGTTGGAGCAGCCCGGCCCGGAGGTGACCAGCGCGACTCCGGCCTTGCCGGTTAGCCGCCCTACCGCTGCCGCCATAAACGCCGCGTTCGCCTCGTGACGCACCGGGATAATCTCGATGGAGGAGTCCAGCAGGGAGTCAAAGACCTTGTCGATTTTTGCGCCCGGTATGCCGAACACCTGCTTCACACCCTGCGCTTCCAGCTGGCCGACAACCATATCGGCGCCGTGCGCCCACTGACGTGACTGTTTTTCACTGTTCACGGTAGTTCTCCTGTTAGTTTTCGACGGCGCGGATAGCCGCATCAAGGTTGCTGGGGTGCAGGTTGGCCTGTAAAAACGCGCTGTCGGCGGGCAGGTCAATCATCAGCTTGTGGATTTCGCCGAAGGTGAGCACGCCGTTCTCCAGCTGATAGTCGAGCAGATGGCCGCCGCCCTGTCGGTCGTCGGTGATGAAGTGTTCGTGATAGCCCGCCACGTTTATCCCCTGCATATGCTGCGGGGTACGGAACCCGACCAGCACGCCCTCGCGCTGGTTAAAGCGGAACACCGGCTGGTCATCCAGCACGTTGGTCATCGCCCGGTACGGCGGCGTCTGGCGCGGTACGGTGCGGGTGTGCGCGTGGCGGAAATTGCCGTCGATGCGCAGCGCGCAGAACAGGTTATCGGAGGGGATTTGCTGGTCGATCACGTCGTGGATCTGCTGACGGCTGACCGGCCCGTCGAAGGTTTTGCGGTACTGCGGCTGGAACCAGGTCATCACCGCGAACGGCGTTTTTTGCTCCGGCTTCGCGGCGCGGGCGCTGCCGTCGGCGCGCAGCTGGTACACCTGGCTGCTGAAGGCAATCATTTCACCGTCCAGCTCGTTAAAGGTACCGAGACCAAAATCGCCGTGCGCCAGCAGGTCGGCGATGGTGGTCTCCCCTTCGTAGACGCCGCTTAGCAGGGCGCTCATTAGCGATGTCTGATAGATCACGCTGTCAGGATGCTGAGCCGAGAACCCGCGCAGGGTCTCGCATAAGCTCGCCTCACAGTCGCATGCAGATGAATGCATCATCATGCCCGTCCTCTTCAACTTTATTTATAAAGGTTAAATAAATGTTGACCCGATTCAGCAGAGAGTTCCAATATAGAATCCATGCTGGTTTGAGACGTTTTTGATATGGAACTTCGTTATCTGCGCTATTTTGTCGCGGTAGCACGCGAGCGACACTTCACCAGGGCGGCCAAAGCGCTGGGTATTTCACAGCCTCCTCTGAGTCAGCAGATCAAACGGCTCGAAGAGGAAGTGGGCACGCCGCTGTTCAGGCGCCTGACGCGGGGCGTGGAGCTGACCGAGGCGGGAGAAGCCTTCTATGAGGACGCCTGTAAGATCCTGGCGCTGAGCGACGCCGCGCTGGAGAAAGCCCGGGGCATCGCGCGCGGGCTGAACGGCAGCCTGTCGATTGGCATCACCAGTTCAGATGCTTTTCATCCCAAAATCTTCGCCCTGATTCGCCAGTTTCAGGTGCAGAACATGGCGGTGCAGGTTCACCAGGTGGAAGCCAATATGTCGTCGCTGACGACGATGCTGGCGGAGGGTGAGCTGGATATCGCCTTTGTGCGCCTGCCGTGCGAGAGCAGTAAGGTGTTCGAGCTAAAAATCCTCGACCGGGAGCCGATGGTGGTGGCGCTGCATCGCGATCATCCCCTGGCAGCGTGTGGCGATCTGGCGCTGGAGGAGCTGCGGGATACGCCGGTGGTGCTGTTTCCCCAGGAGGTCGCGCCGGGGCTGTATGACCGCGTTTACGGCAGCTGCGAGCGGGCCGGGATCGATATGCAACACACGCTGCAATCTTCACAACTTTCCTCTTCCCTGAGCATGGTCTCCGCGGGCGGCGGGTTCGCGCTGGTGCCGAAATCCATGGCCGCTATTTCGCCGCCGAATGTCACCTACCATGCGCTGCGCTCGCCAGAGCTTTATACCGATATCGCACTCTGCTGGCGGCGATTTGAGCGTTCGCGGACGGTGAAGCGGTTTCTGGCGATGATGAGCGAGGGGTAGCTACGGTGTGGCTGTGCCCGGCGGCGCTGCGCTTGCGCGGGCCTACGGTTCGTGTCGCTGTTGGGGCTTTGGATTTTGTAGGCCTGGTCAGGCGTAGCCGCCAACCGGCAATGCCGTTCTGGAAGCCGCCTCGCAAACCTGCAAGCAACCTTATGTAATTCAGGGGTATCCCCTTTCCTTCCTTTTTTCGCCGCCGTAAAGTGCCTGCGTTGCGGCACATCCGTAACCGGGCGTAGGAACCCGTTAAACATGACACGGCAATTATTTTTGTCGCGACAGCGCTCATCCCGTTAAAATACGGTCGCGCTGGCGGAGCAACCGAAAGGTTGGCCGCTTTGTCATGTGCGGTATTCCTACCTCCGTCAGCGCTACCACCCATGAGCGTAGGAACTTATGTGGTGGTCTGGAGTATGTTTAAAAAGGAAAATCACATGACAACTATCCCTTCCCTGTCTTACGCGCTTTCTGAGGAAAGTGCTGTTCATCATCTTCTCCTCCTGCAACTGCCTGAGTCTGCGGATCTCTTTGAACTGGCTGACGCCTGCACTGCGTATGTGAGCGTGCTGGTTGAAACGGACGACACAGTGACATTCGCCACGCTTTGCGAGCGACTGCTGGCTGCGCTGAAGCGGCTGCGCGAGTGCTGTGACTCAGAACTTCCGCCGTATTTGGTTGAACGGCTCATTGCGGGGGAAAAGATCGCCTCCTGCGTGCCGGAATGCTGGCAAGAAACGGCGCTACAGGTGGATTACGCCGTGGCGTTAACGCTGGCGGTGATGGGCGGGACGTTGCCTGCGAGCGTGGCGAAAGAACTCACCGGGCTGTTGCATGATATGGTGTGGCTGTTGGCGGAGTTTGTGAAAGAGCCTTATATCCAGGCGCACTGAGGCGGGTGATGGGAGGCCGGGGTTCTGCGGGGTAAGAAGCAGGATTTCGGCCTTTCGCAAAAAAATAATGTGGTTTTTGAATGTCTGTTAAGAGCGAGTAGCGGGCATTCATTGATACCTAACGCTTGATTTTTGACTAACACTCAGAGCCTAAGAAAAATGTGATATACCTTTTAATAATCTTATTATTTAAAAGGATTAATTGTCGAATCAAGACAAATGTGATTAAATAATATAAATTAAAACAGTCACGGCAACATCTAACTTTCATGCGTTGTTTAAATAGGGGATGGAATTAATGCATCTTGTTACTAGGTCTTATTTCGATACGTTTTGCAGGGCCTTTGCTGCACCGTATCAAGAAACCAAAAACTTTGAAGCATTTGTAAATTACTGTGCTTTTTCTAAACATTCCGGTGATAAAGTGGAGGCTAGCGATCTTGTCTATGATGGTCCCGATCCGGGCATAGATGGAGCATTACTTTTTTTTAGATGATAGAGCTATATTTTCAACTCAAGAATTACAAGAGATTTTTGAGAATTCACGACGAGAATTTCATGTTTCAATAGTTCTCACTCAAGCTAAGACATCAGAGAAATGGGATAAAAAAGAAATTGATTCTTACGTGTCATCAATCTGTGATTTTCTTTCATCAGCACCTCAGCAACCACATAGTGAATATCTCGCAGACTTTAAGGAAATGTTCAACTTAATTTTTGCCAATATTGGAAGAATTAAAAATGGGCTTCCTGATCTATACTCTTATTTTTTTAGCGCTGCGCCAGATACACAAGCAAAAGAAATTAAGGCTGCATTTAGAACAGGCGAGAGAACTTTAAAAGCTCTCGGGTATTTTCATGAGACCTCTTTGATTATGGCTCATAGGGATTTCATACATGAATTGTGGTTAGCAGCTGATGGCCCGATTGAAGCAAAGCTACCTACAATCGGCTATGCACCTTTCCCTGCGGCACCAAATATAAATAACGCATATGTTGCCACTGTAAAAGCGAGAAGTTTTATCGATTCTATTTTAAAAGATAAAAATGGTTCTCCAAGGAAAAAACTTTTTGAGGAAAATGTTAGAGATTTTCTTGGTGTAGACGGCGATGTTAACTCTGAAATATCAGACACACTTGAAAATCATGGTAAAAAAGCAAGATTTGGTTTAATGAACAATGGTATTACCATAGTTGCTTCTAGTGTTAGACCTGCTGGGCAGGAAATATTCATACGTGATTTTCAGATAGTCAATGGCTGCCAAACATCTAACGTACTTATAGCTAAAGATGCTCAAGTTGACGACTCTGTAAGTTTAATGATTAAATTAATTGAAACAGAAGAGCCAACTATCCTTGATGACATTGTACGCGCAACAAATAAGCAATCCAAAGTAGAGGACGCTCAATTTATTTCAACCTTGCAAACTCTTAGAGAACTCGAGCAATATTTTAATGCTAAGGGTGCCATAGAAGGAAATAGAATTTATTTTGAACGTCGAAAAGGGCAGTATAGCTCTGAAAATATAGCACCTGTGCGTATTTTTGATGTAAGAGAAGTGGCTAGAGGATATGCCGCAATTGTAATGATGAGACCAGACCTCTCCAGTCGCTATCCTAATAGACTAACTGGCGATTTACTTAATGAAGTTTTCTCGGTCGGTGCTAATGAGGATGATTATTATATATCTTGTTTTTGTCTTTATAGATTGAAAGCACTTATTTCAAACAAAAGATTTGATGGTAAGTATTCAAAGTTACGTTGGCATATTCTTACCGCTGCTTCTAAATATTGCAGTAAGCATTACAAATCATGGAAGTGTAAAAGTAAAAACGAAGCACTGCATAATTTATTCTCAACAAATGATGGCGAATGGTTCGATAAATTGGATAACTTAGTAAAAACAGCCATAGCGGATCCAGATATCTCCCGTGATTTATTAAAATCGCAACCTCTTACATCTACTATACTTAAAAATGTTGACAATGTTCCAGAATAAAATATAGAGACTTATTGTTATTTATAATTAATGTTGGTTCAACCATAACATTTTTCAAACCAAACCAATGCTTTCCTATAAAAGGCACACTCATTAATTCATAAAATTCAGTCCGCTTCTGGTACGAAGCGGACATTTTTTACAGTTACCTCATACAGTATTCGTACTTATTAAATGATCCCCGTCATCGCGAGCATATGAGAACTGCACTCCATCCGTGTTTCCACATTGTCAACACACCAACTACCACTTATAATGTTTCCAGCATGAAAACATGGGGGCAAGGATGCATGTAGTCCCAAGAGCACCTTTCGACGCGGCCACCAGACATTTTCCCAACCAATCACTCGCCCTGGACGATCTTTACCGGGTACTAAAAAAGGAACACTACCCCTCACCAGACGAGCTGCGAAAGCGCTTTCCTAGCCTGGACCGGATGAAATACCGGGAAAAATGGTGGGTCATTGATGTGGGTGGCGGGCATTTAAGAGTGATGTTTTTTGCTGATTTTGAGCGTGGAAAGATCTTCATCAAACACATCAGCACTCACGCAGACTATGACAAGCTCACGGACTATTACCGGAGAACGAAAGAATGAATTATGCAGCAGCCATCAAAGCGGCAAACGCTCTGACAAACGAACTCCCTTTCCTGGGTTCAAGCCCGTCGCGGCAAGACTACGAGGATGCGCTGGCGCTGGTGGAGTATCTTATCGAGCACGACCCGGATAACCCGCTGGTAGAGATGCTTACTGCCAAAATCGATAAGTACGAAAACGAGTCCCCGGAGTTTGCAGAATTTAACGCGCGTATTGCCAGTATTCCGTCAGGCGTTGCGTTACTGCGAACGCTGATGGATCAGTACCAACTCACTCAGAGTGATTTTGAGAACGAGATTGGTAAGAAGTCTCTGGTGAGTCGGATCCTGAACGGACAGCGCACGTTAACGCTGGATCATATGCGCGCGCTGGCGAAGCGTTTTGGTTTGCCGGTGAGTGCGTTTGTAGGGAACTGATGCGAGGTTTTCACCCAGACCAATTCCCCAGACGTTAATACCACTATCTCACTCACCCCGGCCCCTCGCTCCCCGCCGCCAGCAGCGGCGCCACCACATCACTGACGGGCACCGCAATCCCGTGCCTGCGGCCATAGCGCTGGATCACGCCGTTGCGGATGTCCCACTCCATCGGACGATCCGCCTGACGGTCGGCAAGAATCGACGTGCCCAAATCCACTGGCGCGCGCTGAAAGTTCGCCAGAATCTCCTCCGCCACCGCATCGTCCAGCTTCGCCCCTTCGGCGCGGGCGACGGTCAGCCCCTCGCGCAGGTAGGCCAGCGCCAGCTCGCTGATATCCTCGCGCCTGAACATCCCGGCGCGGCGATTGGCCAGCACCATCAGCCCGGCGACCGCGTTTTGCAGCAGCTTGCGCCAGGCGACGGTGGGGAAATCTTCCGAGAGCTCAACCGCGCAGCGCGTATCACGAAGCGCTTCGACCACCCGCTGCGCCTGCGGCACGTCCGGCAGCGTCAGGCGCGGTTTGGCGCGCAGCCAGACGGAGGCATCCGGCTCGCGCTGGGCAGGGAACCAGACCACCGAGGGCAGTACCGTTGCGCCATTAACCAAAGGCGCAAGCTGGGCTTTCTGCTCCACGCCGTTTTGCAGCGCGCAGACCACGGTGTTTTCATCGCACAGGGCACGCAGCCACCCGGCGCTGTCGGCATTTTGTGTCGTTTTGACCGCCAAAAAAACGAGGTCAACGGGGCGCGTAATGACGCTGGGATCGGTGAGTACCGGACCGGGCACCACAGTTTCACCCTCATCATGACGCAGGCGCAGTTCCGGATGCGCGGTGCGACCACACAGCAGCGGCGTGCGGCCCGCTTCATGCAGCACCGCGGCGATGGTGGTCCCAATCGCACCGGGTCCTGTCAGCGCAATGGTTGGATAGTCAGACATGGGTCACTCCCCTTTTGCTAAGCCTGCTATCAGTTATACCACCCTGAAAAGAGCGCGCCACGCCCATTGTCTATACTCAACTCATAACAGACAACGGAGTGCGCCATGCCCTTACCCGACTTCAAATCCTCTGAACCTTATACCCTCGGCATTGAGCTCGAACTCCAGGTGGTTAACCCGCCGGGTTACGATCTGAGCCAGGACTCCTCTGCCCTCATCGCCGCCGTCAAAGACGACATCAAAGGGGGCGAAGTCAAACACGATATCACCGAAAGCATGCTCGAAATCGCCACCGGCGTGTGCCAGACCATCGACCAGGCAGCGGCGCAGTTCTCGGTGATGCAGCAGAGCATCCTGCGCGCGGCGGCGGAGCATCACATCCAGATCTGCGGCGGCGGAACGCACCCGTTCCAGAAGTGGCAGCGTCAGGAGGTGTGTGACGACGAGCGCTATAACGTCACGCTGGAGCGCTTTGGCTATCTGATTTTGCAGGCGACGGTGTTCGGCCAGCACGTACACGTCGGCTGTCGGACCGGGGACGACGCAATTTATCTACTGCACGGCCTGTCGCGCTTTGTGCCGCACTTTATCGCCCTGGCCGCCGCATCACCGTATATGCAGGGCACGGACACGAAGTTCGCCTCATCGCGTCTCAACATCTTCTCGGGCTTCCCGGATAACGGACAGATGCCGTGGGTCAACAGCTGGCAGGAGTTCGAGGGGCTGTTCCGCCGCCTGAGCTCCACCAGCATGATCGACAGCATTAAGGATCTGCACTGGGACATCCGCCCCAGCCCGCATTTTGGCACCGTTGAGGTACGGGTGATGGATACCCCGCTGACGCTCGGCCACGCGATTAACATCGCCGGGCTTATTCAGGCGACGTCGCACTGGCTGCTGACCGCGCGGCCGTATAAGCATCAGGAACGGGATTTTCTGCTGTATCGCTTTAACCGTTTTCAGGCCTGTCGCTACGGGCTGGAAGGCATTCTGACAGACGTGCATACCGGCGAGCACAAAACCGTGGCGGAAGATATCGCCTGGCTGCTCGAGCAGGTTGCGCCGTCCGCCGAGAAGCTCGGCGCGACAAGCGCCATCAAGGAAATTGCCCTGCTGTTAAAGCAGGGCAAGAGCGAGGCGCAGCGCATGCGGGACTTTATCGCCGATGGCGGCTCGCTGATTTCTCTGGTGCAGAAGCACTGTGAGCTGTGGGCGACGAGTCCGTAAGGCCGTGGCCCCACTCGCGCAGGCGCTGGAACAGCACGAACAGCGCCGGGATGAACACTATCCCCACCACGGTCGCCACCAGCATGCCGCTGAAGACCGTAGTGCCGATGATGCGGCGGCTCTGGGCACCCGCCCCGGTCGCCAGCATCATCGGCAGGACGCCGATAATGAACGACACGGCGGTCATCATTACCGCGCGGAAGCGGCGCGATGCTCCCTCCCGTGCGGCATCGACAATCGCCATTCCGTCCATGCGCCGGGCGCGGGCAAACTCCACGATAAGAATTGCGTTCTTGGCGGCGAGGGCTATCAGTAGCACCAGACCAATCTGCACATACACGTCGTTGGCGTAGCCCGCCAGCCACAGCCAGACCAGCGCCCCGCCGATGGCGAACAGCACCGAGAGCATCACGCTCGCCGGCAGCGTCCAGCTCTCATACTGGGCGACGAGGAACAGCCACGCCATCACCACCGCCGCCAGCACAATCCATATCGCCTGATTGCCGGTCTGCTGCTCCTGATACGACATGCCGCTCCAGGCGTAGTCGTACCCGGCTGGCAGGTTTTCCGCCAGAATCTCGCCCATCGCCGCCATTGCGGTGCTGCTGCTCACCCCTTCCGCTGCCGAGCCGCTCACCGATACCGACGGGAACTGGTTGTACTGCTGAATAAATGGCGCGCCGACGGTCGGCGTGATGGTGACGAGGTTGCTCAGACGCACCCGCTCGCCGCTGTTGCTGCGCACGAACAGCTCGCTGATTTGCTCCGCGCGCTCGCGCCACTGCATCTCGTTCTGCATCACTACGTGGTAGACGCGGTTGTTGACGCTGAAATCCCCGGCGCGCGTGCCGCCAAAGGCGGTTTGCAGGCTGCTGAAGATGCGTGACACCGGCACGTCGAGGCGGGCCGCGCGCTCGCGGTCAACGGTGAGCGTCATCTGCGGCACGTTGCTGCTCCAGGTGGTGAACACGCGGCTCAGCTGCGGGTGCTGGTTGGCTTTCGCCAGCACCTCACGCGTCACGCGCTCCAGCTCCGCCGGGCTTTGCCCCGCCTGCGCCTGAATGCGCAGGTCGAAGCCGGAGGCGTTGCCCAGCCCCGGCAGCGTCGGCGGCGCAAAGGTCATGATGGTGGCTTCCGGCAGGGCCAGCAGCTGTCGCTGAAGGGTGCCCATCACCTCATCCAGCGGCGGACGCTCGCTCCAGTCTTTGAGCATGATGGAGATAAACCCGCCGTTCGATGCGCTGGTGCCGTTGAGGATGTTAAACCCGGAGACCTGAATCACGTCTTCTACCGCCGGGTTTTTAGCGATCAGCTCGCGCGCGGTGGTCATCACCGCTTCGGTGCGCTCCAGCGAGGCTGCCTCCGGCAGCTGGACGCTGGCGAAGAAGTAGCCCTGATCCTCCTGGGGCAGGAAGCCCTTTGGCATCGACATAAAGCTGAATACCACCACCGCCGCCGCGCCTGCGGTGGCCAGCAGCGCCAGCCACGGACGGAGGTTGAACACGCTCACGATCCGGGTGTAAAGCGTGCGCGTGGCGTCCAGCCCGCGGTTGAACCCACGGAAAACGGCGGCGGGCTGTGCCGGTCGCGGGCGCAGCAGCAGCGCGCAGAGCGCGGGCGTCAGGGTCAGCGCCACCAGGCTTGAGAGCGTGACGGCGGTCGAGAGCGTCACCGCGAACTGGCGGTATAGCTCGCCCACGATCCCTGGCAGGAGCGCCACCGGTTCAAACACCGCCAGCAGCACCAGCGTGGTGGCAATCACTGGCCCGGCAATCTGGCGCAGCGCCAGCGCGGTCGCCGCCGTGCGGCTCTGCCCTTCCGCCATCAGGGTTTCGACGCTCTCCACCACCACGATGGCGTCATCCACCACCATGGTCAGCGCCAGAATGATGGCGAACAGGCTCAGCGTATTGGCGGAGTAGCCGAGCGTATAGAGCACCGCGAAGGTGCCCACCAGCGACACCGGAATGGCAAGGGCGACAATCAGCGTCGCGCGCCAGCTTTGCAGGAACAGGGACACCACGACCACCACCGCCAGCATCGTCAGCGCCAGCGAGACGCCAATCTCTTTGATGGTGGCGGCCACAAACGAGGTGGTGTCGAATTTGACTTCATAGACCAGATCGTCCGGGAAGCGCGTGGATAACCGTTCCAGCTCCGCGCGCACCGCATCGGCCACGCGCAGGGCGTTGGCGGACGGCGTCGGGTAGATACCCAAATAGGCGGAGTCATGCCCGTTCAGCTGCGCGCCAGAGCTGTAGCTGCGCGAGCCAAGCTCGATGGTGGCGACGTCCTTCAGGCGCACCAGCTGCCCCATCTCCCCGGCGCGGATAATGATATTGGCAAAGTCGTCGGCCTGGTTTAAGCGCCCCAGCCCGTTAATGGTCAGCGTCTGCTGCTGGCCGTTAAACACCGGCGGCGTGCCGACCTGGCCCGCCGCCCCCTGCACGTTCTGCTCGCGCAGCGCCTGCGCCACGTCATCGCTGGTCACGTTCAGGGCGTTCATACGGTCCGGCCTCAGCCAGATGCGCATGCTGTAGTCCCGTGCGCCAAACATCTGTACCTGCCCGACGCCCGGCAGACGCGACAGCGCCTCGCGCACCTGGGTGCTGGCGTAGTTGCTGACGAACAGCGGCGTGTGGGTGTTGTTCGGTGAGTAAAGGCTTACCCCCATCATCAGGTTGGTGGCCCGCTTGCGCACCTGCACGCCGTTTTGCTGCGCCTCGGTCGGCAGCTGTGCCATGGCCTGCGCCACGCGGTTCTGCACGTCGATGGCGGCGAGATCCGGATCGGTGCCCGCCGCAAAGGTGATGTTCAGGCTGTAAGCGCCCTCATCCGAACTGGTGGACTCCATATAGAGCATGTGATCCACGCCGTTCAGCTGCGTTTCCAGCGGCGTGGCGATGGCCTCCGCCACGTCAGCCGAGCTGGCGCCCGGCCATGACGCTGACACATTCACGACCGGCGGGGTGATCTGCGGGTACTGCTCCACCGGAATAATCCTCAGCGCGATGGCCCCCAGCAGGGTGATGACCAGCGCAATCACCATCGCAAAGCGCGGGCGTTTGATGAAAAACGTCAGCATGATGGCTCCTTAATTCAGTATCTGGACGGCAACGCCTGGCTGCACGCGCTGCGCACCGTCAGTAATCGCTCGCTCACCGGGCTTCACGCCGGAGGCAATCTGGAACTGCTGGCCGATCTGCCCGGCGACCTTCAGCGGACGCATTTCGGCTTTATCCTCGGCGTTAATCACCCAGGCGAAGAACCCGTCGCCATTCTGCTGTACGGCAGCGGCGGGCAGAGTCAGCACCGGTAGCTCGCTTGCCGGACGCAGGTAAACGTTCACATTGCCGCCGGGCAGCAGCTGATGGCGCGGGTTGGCGAACTCGGCGCGCAGCATCACGCTGGCGGTACGCGGGTCGATGCGGTTGTCCACGCAGGTGAGTTCCCCGCTGATGCGCTGGCCGTTGCTGTCAATCAGCGCCTGCCAGGCCTGCTTCATGGCGCTGATATCCGCATGCTGTCCGGCTTTGGTGGCAAACGCGCCCTCTTCCAGCGCAAAGGCGATGCGGATCGGATCGAGCTGCTCCACCTCCACCAGCACACCGCTGGCAGGATTCACCAGGCTGCCGACGTGAAAGTTGCTGTGCCCCACGCGTCCGTCAATCGGTGAGGTAATGCGCGTGTAGTTGAGGGTGACGCTGCGGGTCTCGAGCCGGGCTTTCGCCTGCTCCAGCGCGGCGCTGGCGACGTCGCGCTGCATGCGGGCGTTGTCCACGTCGTGGCGGCTGATGGCGTTGCTGCTGCCCAGGCTTTCGAAGCGGGACAGCTGCTGCTGCGCCTGACGCAGCGTGGCTTCGGCGCTTTTCACTTCGGCCTGCGCCAGACGCAGGGCGGCGCGCGGCTCGGCGTCGTCCAGTTCGAACAACACGTCGCCTTTTTTCACATACTGGCCATCGCGGAAGTGGATTCTGGTGATGACGCCTTCCGTACGTGCACGCAGTTCAACGGTGTGGATAGCTTCAATGCGGCCCGGAATTTGGCGCTCGGCGGCGTGGGCGGTTTGCTCCACGGTGGCGACGCGAACGGGAATGACTGCGGCGAATGCGGGTTGCAGGGTGCAGGCGAGGAGCGCGAACAGGAGTGGGAATTTCATTAAGAAGTACCTCGGCGTTGTTTTCCCTCACCCCGGCCCTCTCCCACAGGGAGAGGGCGGTCAGGGTTCCCTCTCCTTGTGGGAGAGGGTTAGGGTGAGGGCAAAAAGTTATGCAGCCTTACGGAACCTGCGGGTCAGTCGCTTCTCGATTTCGACGACGAAGAACATCACCCCCGCCACCGCCAGCGTCACGAACCAGTAGCGCAGCGGCAGCGCTTCGGTGCCGAACAGCATCTGCATAAACGGCAGGTAGATGATCGCCGCCTGGAGCAGGAACAGCACGCCCGTTACCAGCCAGATCCCTTTGTTCGCCAGCAGGCCGCGGTTCAGGGAGAACCCTTCGGTATTGCGGCAGTTAATCATGTACACCCACTGGGCGCAGACCAGCATCTGGAGCAGCACGGTGCGGATGAACTCCGCGCTGTGCCCGCGCGGGGCCAGCCAGGCTTCAAGCGCAAAGGCGGCGATGGCAATCATGGTGCCGACGAAGGCCACGCGCCAGACGGCGTAGGCATCCATCACGTGCTGCCCGGTCTGGCGCGGCGGGCGGCGCATGATGTTGCGCTCGGCGGCCTCAAAGGCCAGGCCGAAGGAGAGCGTGGCGGAGGTCGCCATGTTCATCCACAGAATCAGCACCGGCGTCAGCGGAATGATGTTCCCCGCCAGCAGCGCAATCACAATCAGTAGCCCCTGCGCCAGGTTGGTCGGCATGATGAACAGGATGGTCTTCTTCAGGTTGTCGTAAACGCGACGCCCCTCTTTCACCGCGCTGGCGATGGTGGCGAAGTTATCGTCCGTCAGGACCATGTCCGCCGCCTCTTTGGTGACTTCCGTGCCTTTGATGCCCATCGCGATACCCACGTCCGCCTGGCGCAGCGCCGGCGCATCGTTCACGCCGTCACCGGTCATGCCGACGATTTCGCCTTTTTCCTGTAACGCTTTCACCAGGCGCAGCTTATGCTCCGGGCTGGTACGGGCGAAGATGTCATATTTTACCGCCGCTTCCGCCAGCTCGGCGTCGTCCATTTTCTCCAGCTGATAGCCGGTAACCGCCTGCTCGCTGTTGGTGATCCCAAGCATCTGGCCGATGCTCATCGCCGTCTGCGGGTGATCGCCGGTGATCATCTTCACGCGGATCCCCGCCTGCTGGCAGGCGTTAATCGCCTCAATCGCTTCCGGACGCGGCGGATCCATCATCCCGGCGATGCCGAGGAAGATCAGGCCGTGGCTCAGATCGTCGTGAGTCAATGCCTGCTCACCGTTCGCTGGCTTGAACGCCGCGGCGACCATGCGCAGCCCCTGACGCGCATAGCGCTCCATCTCCGTTTCCCAGTACGCGCGGTCAAAGGCTTGCGCACCGTTGCGGGTCTGCTGCTGCTCACACAGGGCGAAAATCACGTCCGGCGCGCCGGTGATCAAAATCTGCTCCTCACCGCCAATCTGGTAGTGGGTGCTCATGTACTTGTACTGAGAGTCGAACGGGATCTTGTTAACCAGCGTGGTCACGACCGGCTCGAGGTGGGCCTTGGCCGCCAGCACCTTCAGCGCGCCCTCGGTCGGGCCGCCGGTGATGCCCCACAGGCCGCGCTCGTCCTGAATCAGCTGGCTGTCGTTACACAGGTCGATGGTGCGCAGGTACTGCTCCAGCACGGTGCCCGGCTGGATCTGCACCGGCTCATCGCTGCCTTCGAGATAGATGTTGCCCACCGGCTCGTAGCTGTTGCCGTCCACGCGGTAGCAGGTGTCGGCGGTAATGATGGCTTTCACCGTCATCTCGTTCATGGTCAGGGTGCCGGTTTTATCCGAGCAGACCACGGTCATCGCGCCCAGGGTTTCAACCGTCGGCAGCTTGCGGATAATCGCCCGCTTGCGCGCCATCGCCTGCACGCCCAGAGAGAGGATGATGGAGATAATTGCCGGCAGACCTTCCGGTACGGAGGCGACCGCCAGGCTAATCAGGGAGAGCAGCAGCTCGCCCATCGGGATCTCGCGGAACACCAGGCTGAAGACAAACAGCGCGGCCATCATCGCCAGAATGATGGCGAAGATCGCTTTGCCCAGCTTGTCCATCTGCACCAGCAGCGGGGTGCGGTGTTTTTCAATGCCCGCCATCATCTGGTTGATGTGGCCGAGTTCGGTCTCCTGGCCCGTGGCAATGACCACGCCCACGCCGCCGCCCGCGCTGACCGTCGTACCGGAAAAGACCAGGTTCGTACGGTCGCCCAGCGGTAATTCGCCGCTCAGCGGGTTCGTGTGTTTATCCACCACGGTGGATTCACCGGTCAGAATAGCCTCTTCCACGCGTAAATTATGCGCTTCGATTAAGCGCATATCCGCCGGAATACGATCTCCTGCGCGCAACACAATAATATCGCCCGGGACGATTTCCGTCGTCGGGATAGTTTCATGGTTGCCGTTACGAATAACGCGCGCCTCGCTGGAGAGCATATTGCGAATACTCTTCAGGGATTTTTCCGCGTTACTTTCCTGAATGTGGCCAATTAAGGCATTGATTACCGCCACGCCCAGAATAACCAGCGTATCAACCCAGTGTCCCATTACTGCCGTTAATACGGCGGCTGCCAGCAGGACGTAAATCAGGACATCGTTAAAATGCGCGAGAAAACGCAGCCAGCCCGGCTTGCCTTTTTTCTCCGGCAGCGCGTTCGGGCCATGTTTCTGCAAACGTGCCTGCGCCTCGGCGCGGTCCAGGCCATTAGCCTGGCTCTGCGCCTGAGCAAGCACCTGCTCTACGGTCTGCTGGTACGCCTGCCCGCATGCGGGTGGCATATTCTGCGAGAAATTTTTTTTGGTCATGGTATTTTTCCTTCAATATCCGGTGGACGGAAGCCGGAATTCCTTTCTGGCTTTAAATAATTCATTTTTAAGTCTTGCGGGTTAAATTGATCTACCGCAATATATTGACTACCCGGTTATTCAAAACTGATTAAAATTATTTCGACGCGTTGATTTTTACAAAATATTTCTAAACCAACACTAAACGAGGAGGAAGCATGTTTGGTATTTATCGCGCACGGCGCCTGGCGTTATACATTGTCGCAGCCATTGTTATTGCGACGTTAATTGGATATAGCACCTATAGCTTTGTAAAATTATTTTCATGAGAAAGACGTTTATTTACATAACGCGATATTAATTTAATCGCCCCGAAAATATTATCTGTTTTCTGTTATTAATTCGCAGAATAACGGTGGCCTTTCACCCAATTTTGCCAGCGGGGATGATATTGCTTTACGTTTCAGGATGCCGGACAATGACATTTTTAACTGACGATTAACATTACGATGAAACACCCGTTAGAATCGCTGCTCACCGCAGGGGGCATTTTGCTGATGGCCCTGCTCTCCTGCCTGCTGTTACCTGCGCCGTCGCTGGGTCTGGTGCTGGCGCAGAAGCTGGTTCAGACCTTTCATATGGTCGATCTGAATCAGCTGTACACCATTCTGTTCTGTCTGTGGTTTTTGGTGCTCGGCGCCATCGAATTCTTTATCCTGCGTTTCATCTGGCGCCGCTGGTTTTCACTGGCGTCGTAAGCCAGTGAGATCGCGCATCCCGTGGATCAGCGCTTCACACCAGGCCGCGTAGTCGTGGCCGCTGGATGAGGGGTGGAAGCTGACGCGGTAGCCTTTTTTCCTCAGCACCTGTTCAAAATCCTGCGTGGTGCGATAGATGCCGCCGCCCGGCCCCGCGGTTTCAAACTTCCCGGCCTGTAACCAGAAGCGCACCGGATACGGTGGAGACTGTTGGTACTGACGCGTCAGCCAGCCCGGGGCGTCACCTTCCGGCGCCCACCAGTAAGAACCGGAAAGGCTCAGCACGTTGCCAAACAGGCGCGGATAGCGCAGCGCCACCCATGAAGAGGCAATTCCCCCGTAGCTGGATCCTGCCAGTACGGTTTTCTGCCGCTGCATGCCGATGCCCTTCCCCCGCAGCCACGGCAGCAGCTCGTGCGCCATAAAGTCAGCAAAATCCGGGTTCGGCGGCAGCTCGTTGCCGCGACGGGCGTGATCGAGGCTGTCGATAAACACCACGTTAATCGGCGGCAGGTGATGCCGGGCAATCAGACCGTCCAGCACGTTGGCAAAATGGTATTCGTCCTGATAAACCTGTCCGTCGAAAAGGATGAGCGTCCAGCGTGCAGGCTGTGCGCCGCGCGGTTGGTAGATCATCACGTCGCGGGCGTTGCCAAGGATGTGGCTGGAAAAACTCTGACGGCTCAACGTCCCGTGCACCAGCGGCTTTGCCGTGGCTTGAACGGAGCAATAGCGCGCCGGGCTGAGATCGAGCAGAGAAAAGCGATTCCAGCGATCGGTCTTCTGCTCCCCGAAGGTATTCGGGTTAAGCGGATCGGCCTGCGCGCTTACCAGGATGGCGCGGCGTTGATCGCGTGTGGAACCCTCGACGATCGGCACATCGGGCGCGAGCTTGTACTGCATTACCGTATCAGCGGGGACTACATAGCTGCGGAACCAGACGTCGCTGTTGCCCAGGCGGAACAGCGGATCGTGATCCCCCGCCGGAGAGCCGAGAATGAAGACGTTATCCCGCGCGCCGCGCCACAGAAAGGTCACGCGCTTATGGCTCGCATCTACCGGCTCCACCATCGGCGTTCCCTGTCGACGCTGCGCCTGCCAGAACGCCTCGGTACTTCCACCGGCAGAAATGACGCTTGCCAGCGCCTTCAGCGTCGGGCTTTCAGGCGCCAGCATCTGCACGCGTGGTAACGGAGAGGTCTCTTTCATCCGCCACTGAAAACGCCACGGCTTACCGGCTTCTCCGTGTAGCACCAGCGAGGTGTTCTGTTTCACCGGCAGGGCAAACAGCAGCGTGTGTTCCCCGTCCGCAGGACCATTTTCGATCAGCGTGCGGATGCGGCGGTTTTGCCCATCAAGCAGGCGCGCATCCGTCACGCCATTCAGCGTGGCGGAAACGTAGTTTTCACCCAGTTCAGGCAGGGAGAAGCAGACTTCGCCGCTGGCATCAAACTTTCCCTGAATATCGCCCTGCCGGGACGTCTGCTCGCACGTTGCCGCCACGGCGGGCAGCGCGCCGATCCCCAACAGCAACCCACTCCATACCCTCTTCATTACCGCTTGTTCCCCAACGAAATTTGTTAACAACGCTAATGCAAATGGTAATAATTTGCAATATCATCAACGGCGATTTACCGGTGATTTTATGGCGATAGCAACCAAGGACGTTCAATAAAAATGTTTAAAAATAATAAGATAATGCGGCTCTGGCTACTGAGTCTGGCGACGACCAGCGTCGCGGCTCAGGCAGAAACGAAAGAAGAAACGATTACGGTGACGCAGGGCGTGAGTGAAGAGCCCACTGCGCCCGTAAAAGGCATTGTGGCGACGAAAACGCTCTCCGCCACCAAGACCAGCGCGGAGATCGTGAAGACGCCGCAGTCGGTATCGGTGATCACCCGCGATCAGATGAACATGCAGGACGTCACCTCCGTTTCGCAGGCGCTGCGCTACTCGGCGGGCGTGTTTACCGAGTACCGGGGCTCGTCTAACCGTAACGACGAGGTGTTTGTGCGCGGCTTTAGCTACGTGCCGAAATTCCTCGACGGCTTAAGCTTTGGCGCAACGGCCTCATCACAGACGGGCACAGTTGACCCGTGGCTGCTGGAGCGCGTGGAACTGGTGCGCGGCCCGGCCTCGGTCCTGTTTGGACAGGTCAATCCTGGCGGGTTAATCAGCATGACCAGCAAGCGCCCGACGGCGGAGGCCATTCACAACGTGCAGTTCCGCACCGGCAATAACGATCTCACCGAAGGTGCGTTTGATTTCGGCGGCAGGCTGAGCGACGACGGCCGCGTGCTGTATCGCGTGAACGGTATCGCCCGTACGCAGCATAATCAGGTGGACGATTATAAAGAGACGCGGATGGCGATCGCCCCGGCAATCACCTGGTACCCGAACGATCAGACCCGCTTTACGCTGCTGACCAGCTACCAGAAAGATCCGGATGCCGGATACCGCAACTTCCTGCCCGCGTATGGCACGGTGAAAAGTGCCGACGGGAAGTACATCCCGCGCGATTTTAACGTCAGCGATCCGAATTACAATCAATCCTGGCGCGAGCAGACGATGATTGGCTACGAGCTGGAACACCAGTTCGCCGACAACCTCACCTTCCGCCAGAACGCCCGTTACGCCACCATCAAGCAGAAATATCGTTATCTGGTTTACGCCAACAGCGCGGCCAACAGCACGATGTTGACCCGTCGCGCCCAGCGTGAAGCGCGCACGACCAACGAATTTGGCCTTGATAACCAGCTGGAATATCAGCTGGAGACCGGAAGCGTCAGCCACACCCTGCTCGGCGGGTTTGATTACAAGACCAGCAAGGATAAACAGCTGCTGGCGCGCGGGAGCGGCTCACAGTATGACCTTGACTGGACAAACCCGGTTTACGGCGTGAACGTGGATGAAAGTACCTTCAAAACGGCGTCCGACGAGCAGCAAAATCTCGACCAGATGGGCCTGTATCTTCAGGATCAGATGAGCTGGAACAACTGGGAGTGGCTGGTTTCCGGGCGCTACGACTGGAGCGAAGTGCGTACCAGCGACTTCACCGATAACAGCGTTACGCAGCAGAACGACAGCAAATTTACCTGGCGCACTGGCCTGCTGTACGCGTTTGATTCTGGCCTGTCGCCGTACATCAGCTACAGCACCTCGTTTGAACCGAACCTGCAAACCAACCGTGCGCCGGGCGTTGCGCCCTTCAGGCCTACTACCGGGGAGCAGACCGAGATTGGCGTGAAATATCAGCCGGTCGACACCACGCTGATGACCCTGGCGCTGTACGATTTAACTCAGAACAACGTCGCGACTTATAACAGCGCTGAAGGCTGGTTCGAAAATGCGGGCAAGGTGCGTTCGAAAGGCGCTGAAGCGGAAATCCACGCCACGCTGATGGATAACATCAACCTGATTGGCTCCTACACTTACACCGATGCAAAAACCGAAAGCACCACGGTGGCGGGAACTGAAGGCAAAACGCCTGCGCGCATTCCGGCACATATGGCATCGGCGTTCGCCAGCTATACCGTTCCGGGCGGCGCGCTGAAGAGCCTGACCGCTGGCGTGGGGATGCGCTACATCGGCACCAGCTACGGCGATGCGAAGAATACCTTCAAGGTGCCATCGGTGGATCTGTATGACGCGATGCTGCGCTACGACCTGGGCGAGATGAACCGCAGCCTGAAAGGGGCAAGCGCGCAGTTCAACGTCAATAACGTGGCAGACACAAAGTATGTGGCGTCGTGCGCAAGCGATACGGCGTGCTTCTACGGGATTGGCCGGACGGTGACGGCGACGGTGAATTACAGCTGGTAAGCATGGTGCGGTCTGATCCCCTCACCCTAACCCTCTCCCCATAGGGGAGAGGGGACGATTACGCCCTCGCCCCTTTGGGGACAGGGCCGGGGTGAGGGGATGTTTTTCAGTGCGCCCGACCGTGATTTTCTTTGCGGTACGCCCCGGGCGGCTGGTTGAAGGTGCGGGTAAAGATGCGGGTAAACGTCTGCTGCGAGTCAAACCCGTAGCGCAGGCAGATATCGTACACGCGCTCGTCTGACTCACGCAGATCGCGCGCCGCCATCAGCAGCTTGCGTTCGCGGATGTAGCGCCCCAGACTTTCGCCTTTGTACTGCATAAACAGCCGCTGTAAATGCCATTTTGAGTAACCCGCATGGCGGGCAATCTCTTCGATGCGTAACGGCTGGTGTAGGTTGTCATCGATCCATTCGACAATCGTATCAATGACCTGAGCGGAAATCGTCATACTGCTCTCCCCCTCTGCTTCTCGCTTAAACATTATTCCCACCACTCGCGAAATTGTTGCGTGGTATCACTCACCCGCACGGGCTCGCCCAGCTCCGGCGTCAGCAGCCGGTAGTTTTTATCCTTGCTGGCTTTCGCCAGCTGGATCGGTGGATCGTTCCAGGTATGTTTCGCCAGCACAAAACGCCCGTTATGTCCCGGTACGACCGCTTTGGCATTGAGATCTGCCGAGGCCTGCGCCGTTTCCGCCGGATGCATATGGATGTACTTCCAGTCCTGGTCGTACTGCCCGTTTTCCATAATGGCTAAGTCCACTCCGCCAAACTGCTCGCCAATAGCCTTGAAGTGCGGGCCGTAACCGGAGTCTCCGCTGTAGTAAACCTTTCGCTCTGGGGTGACAAACATAAAGCTCCCCCACAGGGTCTGGTTACGCTTAATGCCGCGCCCGGAAAAATGGCGCGCGGGCAGAACATGTACCGTCAGCGCATCGCTGATATGCACCGATTGGTTCCAGTCCCGCTCGTCGATTATCTCCGGGGTCATCCCCCAGTAGCGCAGATGCGAACCCACGCCCAGCGGCGTGACCACGCGCTTAACCTTCGGCAGCAGCGCCTTGATGGTGGCGTAATCCAGATGGTCATAGTGATCGTGGGAGATAATCAGCAGGTCGATCTCCGGCATGCTCTCCGCACGCCACGGGTACTCCCCCGCAAATGCTTTATTGAGAAACGAGAACGGTGCGGCGTAGCTACTCAGAACCGGATCGATCAGGATGCGTTTCCCTGCCAGCTGCATATACCAGGAGGAGTGGCCGAGCCACACCAGCGTGTCCTGTTCAGGCGACAGGCTAGCCAGATCGGTTTTCACCAGCGGCAGCGGCTGCGCAGGACGGGCGTTTTCGGTTTTACGGGTAAGGAACTGCCACCATGCCACCAGCATATTTTGTTGCCCGGTAAAGCCCGGCGTAGGGAGCGTGTTATGGAATTGCCCGTCGCGATAGTGCGGAGAGGCTTCCACTTCAGAGAGCTGCGCACCCTGCGGTGGCTGGCCAAATCCGGCATTCAGTACAAATGGTAAACTGGCAGCTGAAGCAATAATCATGACTAACACCACGCAGATGAATAGAGGCTTTTTCATTTCCTGACCCGCCTACGCGCCCCATCCGATGGTTTGCGCGGGTGATACTTGATTATGAGTGAGTAAGCACTCATTATAGATAGGATGATTACGCCGTCAAGAAGGTTTTCGATCTTTGACATTCCGCGTTGCAGCGTATCAAGGCTCGTGTTTCAATCAGGGCTTTTACAATTGACGGGAGGAAAAATTTAGTGGCACGTCCGAAGAGTGAAGATAAAAAACAGGCCTTACTGGAAGCAGCAACGGCTGCGTTTGCGCAGTCAGGTATTGCCGCCTCAACGGCGTTAATTGCCCGTAATGCGGGCGTCGCTGAAGGGACACTGTTTCGCTACTTTGCTACCAAAGACGATCTGCTGAATGCCCTCTACCTGCATCTGAAGCAGGATCTCTGCCAGACCATGCTGGCGAATCTCGATCGCACCATCACCGAGCCAAAAGAGCATACCCGCAATATCTGGAACAGCTATGTGGACTGGGGCATTCGTAACCCCCTGGCGCATGCGGCTATCCGTCAGATTGGCGTCAGTGAAAAGCTGAACGCCGAAACCGAGCAGGCGGTGAAAGACATGTTCCCGGAACTGCATGAACTGTGTCGTCGTTCGATCCGCCCGGTGTTTATGTCTGACGAGTTTAAGACCTTCGGTGATGCAATGTTCTTATCGCTGGCTGAAACCACCATGGAGTTTGCCGCCCGCGATCCGTCCCGTGCCGTCGATTTTAAAGCGCTGGGCTTTGAAGCCATGTGGCGCGGGCTTGCTGAGGAAGATAACCATGGACAGTAAATCCTTGCAGGAACATGCCAGACGCGTCGCGCTGGAGATGCCTTTTACCGAACATTGCTGGCCGTTTGGCCCGGAGTATGACGTGTTTAAGGTGGGCGGGAAAATTTTTATGCTGATGGCGACCGCACACGGTCGGGCCCACGTCAGCCTGAAATCCGATCCGGAAAAATCGCTGCTCAATCAGCAGATCTACCGTGGCGTGGAGCCCGGTTACCACCTGAATAAAAAACACTGGATCTCCCTTTATGGCACGGACGACATCACGCCTGAACTGGTCACCGACCTGATTACGGATTCGTGGAATCTGGTCGTTGATAAACTGCCGAAAAAAGATCAGAAGTGGATTCGCCCAGCCTGATTGTTCGTCTCAGACGAACAGAATAAGCGCTCGAATCGCACTTATCTTTTCCCGCTTCGCGCGGTAATCTGCTTTCCTTTCACGCCCGCCCGCGGGCGAATTTCATCACCAGGAGTTGTTATGGATATTATTTCTGTCGCCCTGAAACGCCACTCTACCAAGGCGTTCGACCCAGCCAAAAAACTGACCGCAGAAGAAGCGGAAAAAATCAAAACGCTGCTGCAATACAGCCCGTCCAGCACCAACTCCCAGCCGTGGCACTTTATTGTTGCCAGCACTGAAGAGGGTAAAGCGCGCGTGGCAAAATCCGCGGCGGGCACCTATGTGTTTAACGAACGCAAAATGCTGGATGCCTCTCACGTAGTGGTGTTCTGCGCGAAAACCGCGATGGACGATGCCTGGCTTGAGCGCGTTGTCGATCAGGAAGAGGCTGACGGCCGTTTCGCCACGCCAGAAGCAAAAGCCGCGAACCACAAAGGCCGCTGCTATTTTGCCGACATGCACCGCGTGGATCTGAAAGATGACGACCAGTGGATGGCGAAGCAGGTTTACCTGAACGTCGGCAACTTCCTGCTGGGCGTGGCCGCGATGGGCCTGGATGCGGTACCAATCGAAGGGTTTGACGCCGCGATCCTCGACGAAGAGTTTGACCTGAAAGAGAAAGGCTTCACCAGCCTGGTGGTGGTCCCGGTCGGGCATCACAGCGTGGAAGATTTCAACGCCACGCTGCCGAAATCTCGCCTGCCGCTGAGCACGATTGTGACTGAGTGCTAAGCGCTTCTGGCACGCCGGCTATCGGCGTGCCCGTTTTCAGTAAAGCGTTATCTGCGGATGCTTTACCCCGCACACCAGCGCATAACGCGTTAATGTATCGAGACTCGCCCGGGTAATATTTGCTTCCATTCGTGATACCGTCGGTGCGCTGACGCCCATCCGCTCCGCCACCTGGGCGCGCGTCAGACCAGCATGATTGCGCCATTGCGCCAGCATCTCCCGCAGACGCTCCTTGCGCTCTTCTGCATCAAAGGAAGCCTGAATTTCTGAATCGCTTAACAGTTCAGCTCTGAGTTCATCCCAGTCAATAATCTTCTTGCTCATCCAACATCTCCTGTTGTCGTTTCAGTGCCAGACGGAGTTCAGCAGAGGGCGTTTTTTGCGTCTTCTTGATAAACATCCGCAGGCAATGAGAGGATCTCCTCTCTGACTGCCGCATGAACGATAAGTCTGAACACTGTATTTCATCCCTGATAATATTAGCATGTAAGGCAATTTGCATTAAAGGCTAATTTTGCCTTTCGTGATTCACCTTACCAGCTTATTCCAGGCAGGACCGGAGCAGCGTTGATTCCCTGAAAGCCCCTCGCAAAAAATTTATATCCCCTGCTCCGCCAGCCACGCCATCGCCCTCTCCCCTGCCTCATCCACGGGTAAATAGACCAGCAGCCGCGATCCGTTTCGCGGGGCGGAGTACCAGTACATCTGCTGGAGATGAAAATCCCCCAGCTCGGGATGGGTGAACAGCTTGAGCTGGTTCTCCACGCCGCGCACGTCGTTACGCTGGTGCCACAGGGTTTTGAACTCTTCGGACACCGCAAAAAAACGCGCCAGCTTCGCTTCCCAGAGCGGGTCGCCACGGTGCTCAGCCATTGCCGCGCGGAAGTAGGAGACGAAAATCGGCAGCACGTCGTCACGTTTGCCGAGCCGCGCGCGCCACGCCGGATGGGTGAGGAACAGGTAAATACAGTTGCGATCTTCCGGCGGGATAGCGTTGAAATCGACGCCCATCAGGTGTCCGAAGCTGTCGTTCCACGCCACGATATCAAAGTTCGGTTTCTGAATGCTGGCGGGTTTCGGCATCAGGGTATCCAGCAGGCGACGCGTGCCTTCGCTGATCCCCTCACAGCACACCGCCTGCGGGGCTTCGCCCGGCGGCAAACCGGCAAGCACAAAAAGATGCCGGGCTTCGGTCGGGGTGCATTGCAGCGCTTTTGCGATGGCGGCCATCACCGCGCTGGACGGATTGACGTCCCGGCCCTGTTCCAGCCAGGTGTACCAGGTCACGCCGACATCCGCGAGCATCGCCACCTCTTCCCGGCGCAGGCCCGGCGTGCGGCGGCGGCCGCTGCGCGGTAAGCCGAGGCGCTGCGGATCGAGGCTTTCGCGCCGGGCACGCAAAAACGCGCCCAGCTGCTTGCGGGTGTCATCCTGGAGAGAGGTGACAGGTTCAGACATCAGCGCCATAACATCTCCTGCATGGTAGTGCCAGTACCAGTATAAGTAAGAACTGGTACCCGTTTATCAGATGATTGATGCTACGACTCTACGCTGTTTGACGCAATGGAGTCACCATGAATACGTCAGTTGTTTCACCGGGTCGTGCGGGCCTGATATTGCTGTTAACCGGCCAGATGCTGCCGCTGATTGATACCTCAATCACCAACGTGGCGCTGGATTCCATCACCCATTCGTTACACGCCACCGCCACCGAACTGGAGCTGATCGTCGCCCTCTACGGCGTGGCCTTTGCCGTCTGCCTGGCACCCGGCAGCAAGCTGGGCGATAACCTTGGCCGCCGTCGCCTGTTTATGTGGGGCGTGGCGTGTTTTGGCCTGGCCTCACTGCTGTGCGGCATGGCGGGCAATATCGAACAGTTGCTTGGCGCGCGCATTATTCAGGGTGCGGGCGCCGCGCTGATCATGCCGCAAATTCTCGCGACGTTGCATGTGACGTTAAAAGGAACGGCACACGCCAAAGCGATCAGTCTGTTCGGCGGTATCGGCGGAATTGCGTTTATCGTCGGCCAGATGGGTGGCGGCTGGCTGGTGTCGGCGGACATCGCCGGGCTTGGCTGGCGTAACGCCTTCTTTATCAACGTGCCGATTTGTCTGGTGGTGCTGGCGCTGAGCCGTCGCTACGTACCGGAAACCCGCCGCGACACGCCGTCGCGCATTGACTGGACCGGGACTGTCCTGCTGACGGCAATACTGTGCTGTCTGCTGTTCCCGATGGCGCTCGGCCCGCAGTGGCACTGGTCGTGGCCGCTGAAGGCCGCACTGCTGGCGATTGTGCCGCTGGTCTGTGTAATGGTGCTGAACGCGCGCAAAAAAGAGCGTGAGAATGCCCACCCGCTCATCGCGCCGCGCCTGTTGCAGCTGCGCAGCATCCGCTTTGGCGTGCTAATCGGGATACTCTTTTTCAGCGTCTGGTCCGGGTTCATGTTCTGTATGGCGCTGACCATGCAAAGCGGTCTGGGGATGGCGCCGTGGCAGTCCGGGAACAGCTTTATCGCGCTTGGCGTCACCTATTTTATTTCTGCCTGGTTCGCCCCACGCCTGATTGCCCGCTACAGCACCAGCGCCATCCTGCTGACCGGACTTGCGATTCAGCTTGTCGGTCTGGTGGCGTTGATTGCCACGTTCCGTCACTGGGGAACGCAGAATACCGCGCTGACGCTGGCCCCGGCCACCGGGCTGGTGGGTTACGGGCAGGCGCTGATTGTAAACAGCTTCTACCGTATCGGGATGCGTGATATTCAGCCTGACGACGCGGGGGCCGCGAGCGCGATTTTAAGCACGCTGCAACAGGCTGCGCTGGGGCTTGGCCCGGCCATTTTCGGCGCGATTTTGCTGCACGGGCTGCAAAATCATCACGGAGATTACACCCAGGCGGTCAATGTCTTCCTGATGGTGGAAACGGCCATGATGGTGGTGCTGGCGCTGGCCACGCTGCGTATGCGCCATCGTCTGTGTTTACCGGTCGTCAAGGCCTGTCCGGCGACAAAATAAAACTGCCTGAATTTGCATAATAGATCCGCAGCCGCCATTATGGGGCTGCATCAATACAGGAGACGTTATGCAGGAATTAATTGCTCAGGTTGAAGAGTTAGGGATTGAAATTAATCACACCACCTCTTTAGTGATTATCTTTGGTATTATTTTTCTTACGGCCATTATCGTTCATTTTATTCTGCACAAAGTGGTGCTGCGCGCATTCGAGAAACGCGCCCAGGCCAGCAGCCATTTATGGTTGCAAATCATTACGCAGAACAAGTTATTTCACCGTCTGGCGTTTACCCTCCAGGGGATAATCGTCAACGTTCAGGCGGTTCTGTGGCTGCAAAAAGGCAGCGAAGCGGCGGAATTACTTACCACCTGCGCGAAATTGTGGGTGATGGTTTATGCCCTGCTCTCCTTCTTCTCGTTGCTGGACGTGATTTTCAATCTGTCGCAGAAAATGGCCACCGCGTCACAGCTGCCGCTGAAGGGGATATTCCAGGGCATCAAGCTGGTGAGCGCCATTCTGGTGGGGATACTAATTATCTCCCTGCTGATCGGTCAGTCACCCGCCATTCTGATAAGCGGCCTGGGTGCGATGGCTGCCGTTCTGATGCTGGTCTTTAAAGACCCGATACTCGGCCTGGTGGCCGGTATTCAGCTCTCCGCCAACGACATGCTCAAGCTCGGCGACTGGCTGGAGATGCCGAAATACGGCGCCAACGGCACGGTGACCGACATCGGCCTGACCACCGTTAAAGTGCGCAACTTCGATAACACCATCACCACCATCCCGACCTGGGCGCTGGTGTCCGATGCGTTCATCAACTGGAGCGGCATGTCCGCCTCCGGTGGTCGCCGCATCAAGCGCAGCCTGAATATCGATACCACCAGCATTCATTTCCTCGACGAGCAGGAGCAGCAAAAACTGATTCAGGCGAAACTGCTGAAGCCGTATCTGGCGGCGCGTCATGAGGAAATTAACCTGTGGAATCAGCAGAACGGCGAAGGGGAATCGGTATTAAACCTGCGCAAGATGACCAATATCGGCACCTTCCGTGCCTACCTGAATGAATATCTGCGCAACCACCCGCGTATTCGTAAAGATATGACGCTGATGGTGCGCCAGCTCGCGCCGGATGCCAACGGGCTGCCGATTGAAATATATGCCTTTACCAACACGGTGATCTGGGCGGAATACGAAGATATTCAGGCCGACATCTTCGATCATATTTTCGCGGTGGTGGATGAATTTGGCCTGCGTATTCACCAGTCGCCAACCGGAAACGATATTCGCTCGCTGGCTGGCGTCATCGCCAGATAATCAGGTGCTGGCGCGGGAAATAAAGCGCCAGTCCATCATGACCCTCTCCGTGGGCGCATCCGGGTTGTCGATCTTATTTAACAGCAAATTGACTGCCTTGCGCCCGATATCCCGCGACGGTTGTTCAATGGTGGTGAGAGAAACCATCTCCGCCAGCTCGGTGCCGTCAAAGCCGACCACCGCGATATCTTCTGGCACCCGCAGCCCTGCCTGCTGAATGGCGCGCAGCGCCCCCGCCGCCAGCGTATCGGAAACGGCAAACACCGCATCCGGCGGGTTTGCTTTTAGCAGGTTTTGCATCGCCGCCATGCCCGCACCAGAGCTGAGCTCACTGGCGTACTCCACCGCCTGATAGTCCAGATCCCGCAGGTGGATCACGCTCTTGTAGCCGCGTTCGCGCAGGCGGGCATATTTGTAGCTGAGATCGTGGTTGATCATCGCGATACGCTTGCGGCCGCCGTCGGCCAGCTGGCTGACGGCATGCTGTGAAGCGTCCACATCATTGATGCCGACGCAGGAGACCGCGCCCGCATCGGCATATTCGGCGCACTGCACCCACGGTGCAGAACCAATCAGCGCGGCAAGTTCCGGCAGCTTCGAGAAGGCGTCCATGGTGATAATGCCGTCGACGATTTTGCCGGAGAGCAGGCTTAAGCCCGAGCGGGAGCGCTCAATATCCGAGCCGGAGTTGCACAGCAGAATGCGATAGCCGTTCTTTTCCGCCTCGGCTTCGATACCCTTCACCACTTCGGCGCAGAACGGGTTGGCGATGTTCGAGACCATCACCAGGATCATATAGCTGCGGGCAGTGCGCAGCTGACGCGCCAGCAGATTGGGCTGGTAGTTACTCTCCTGGATCGCCTGCAAAACGCGCTCGCGGTTTTTCGCCTTTACGGTATCGCTGTTATTCAGTACGCGGGAGACCGTTGCCACGGATACCCCGGCCAGTTGAGCGATTTTCTGAATTGACATAGCGACGATACATCCTGCGGTTAGCGTTTTGTGCAGGCTACCATAAATTGATTGCCCGGCGAACCGGGCAATACGTCAGTATTCCACGCGCACCCAGCGCTGCTGCTGATGACTTTTCACAATTGCATCAATGATATACATCACACTGGCGCCATCGTAAAAGGTGGCAAACTGCGGATTATCCGGCATCGCGCCCGCCTGCACGGCACGGTAAAACTGCGCCATCATATTTTTAAAGGCATCCGGCCAGCCTTCAATGTGCCCGCCGGGGAAGTGGGCGCTGTCGGCCACGTCAGGGTTCATCAGGCCTGGATCGTCGGTGAGCGTCTGGTTTGCCCGGGCGCGATGGCCGATCCACAGCTGCTGCGGGATTTCCTGATCCCACGCCACCGACTGCTCGCTGCCGTTAATTTCAAAGGTCAGGCGGTTTTTTCGCCCCGCGCTCACCTGCGAGACGCTAAAGCTGCCCTTGCTGCCGTCGTCAAAGCGGAACAGCACCGAGCCAAAATCTTCGGTGGTGACCGGTTTGACTTCATACTCCGCCTGCTCGTCATGGGAGAAGGTCTGATAACCACCCGCGCTGGCCTTGCGCCTCGGCCAGACGATGGATAAATCAGCCATCACCTCGGTAATGCGCCTGCCTGTCACATACTGTACCGTATCGCACCAGTGGGAACCGATATCCGCCACCGCCCGCGACGCGCCGCCGAGCGCGGCATCCACCCGCCAGTTGTAGTCGGTTTCCAGCAGCATCCAGTCCTGCAAATAGCTGCCGTGCGAGGCGAACAGCCGCCCGACGGTGCCCGCGCGCATCATGCTCGCCGCCTGGCGCACCATCGCAAACTGACGATAGACAAAGCTCACGCCATGCACCACGCCCGCCTGCTCTGCCAGCGCCACCAGCTCGCGCGCCTCGTCCGGCGTCATGCACAGCGGCTTTTCGGAAAACACGTGCTTGCCCGCGCGCAGGATCTGGCGGTTAATCTCCGCGTGCAGGTGGTTCGGCGTGCAGTTGTGCACCGCATGCAGATTGGGGTGCGCGAGCAGTTCTTCCACGCTGGCGTAAGCATGCGGGACATTTAGCTGGCGCGCCTTTTCCTGCGCCTTAACGAGCGAACCGTCGCAGAGCGCGACCACCTGCACAAACCCGAGACGCCTGAGCGCCTCGATGTGTGCCGGGCCAATAAACCCGCTGCCGATAATCCCGACGTTAATCATGGCAGCCCCCTGCGGCGAAATCATCAAACGCCCGTCCGGAAACGGGAATAATGTGGCGGCGGATAAATTCGCTGCCCTCACTCGCGCCGGTATCGCCATCCTTCAGGCAGCACTCCCACTCCAGCACCGCCCAGCCGTCGTAGTCGTACTGGGTCAGCTTGCTGAAGATGCCCTTAAAGTCGATTTGCCCGTCGCCGGGCGAGCGAAAGCGTCCGGCGCGGTTGATCCACGGCTGGTAGCCGCCGTAGACGCCGCTGCGCCCGCTGGGGCGGAACTCCGCGTCCTTCACGTGGAACGCTTTAATGCGCGCGTGGAAGATATCGATAAAGGCCAGATAGTCCATCTGCTGAAGCAGCATATGGCTCGGGTCGTAGAGAATGTTGCAGCGCGGATGGTTATCCACCAGCGCCAGAAAACGCTCGAAGGTCACGCCGTCGTGCAGATCTTCCCCCGGATGCAGCTCAAAGCAGACGTCCACCCCCTGCTCGTCGAAGGTATCCAGTATTGGCCGCCAGCGGGTTGCCAGCTCCTCGAACGCTTCCTGAAAACGCTGCTGGTTATGCGGCGGCCACGGATAGAAAAACGGCCACGCCAGCGAGCCGGAGAAGGTCGCGTGCGCCTTCAGCCCTAATCTGGCCGAAGCGACCGCCGCCTGCTTCAGCTTTTCCGTCGCCCACGCCCGGCGCGCCGCCTCGTTACCGCGCACGGCGGCGGGTGCGAAGTGGTCAAACGCCTCGCTGTAAACCGGATTCACCGCCACGAGCTGCCCTTCCAGATGGGTCGACAGCTCGCTGATAACCAGCCCGTGTGCGGCCAGCCTGGCGGTGATGTCGTCGCAGTAGGCCTGGCTCTCTGCGGCTTTCTCGACGTCAAAGATGTGCGGATGGTTGCAGGGGATCTGCACCGCCTTATAACCTTTACCTGCCGCCCATTCAGCAAGCCCGTCGAGCGAATTAAACGGCGCTTCTGCGCCAATAAACTGCGACAGAAAAATGCCCGGTCCTTTCATTGTCCTCATACCACCTCCTGAACGTTACGCCTTGTCATCGTCATACTTAAACGTGAGAAGGAAAATCAGCGCGATCGCCGCGGCAGCCACCGCCGGTATCCACCAGAATGTGACCCACGCCTGCGGCACGGTCTGTCCTGCCACCAGGCGGTTGTAGAGCGCGCCGGAAATCTGCGAGCCGAGCAGCATGCCGATGCCGTAGGTGAACATCACGATCATGCTCTGGGCCTGGCCTTTCACCTTTTCGCCCGCCACGCGGTCGGTATAGATAAAGCCGACGACAAAGAAGAAATCGTAGCAGACGCCGTGCAGCAGAATGCCAAGGTACAGCAGAATGCGCCCCTCTTCGCTGACGCCCAACGCGAACATGGCATAACGCACGAACCACGCCAGCATGCCGATCAGCAGCATGACTTTCACGCCCAGTCGGCGGAACAGCAGAGGAATGACCAACATGAAGACGATCTCAGACATCTGCCCGAAGGACATGGCGGTGCTGACGTCGGCAATGCCGGCATCCGCCAGATACGAGGCGGTGTAGGCGTAATAGGTGCCGAGCGGGACAGAGATCAGCATCGCGCAGACGGAGAAGACGAAGAAGTGGCGGGTTTTAAGCAGCGCGAAGGCGTCCGCGCAGAAGAGATCCCGCACCTTAACCGGCAGGCCTTTTGCCGGCGCTGGCGTGTGCGGCAGCGTCAGGCTGTAAAGCGCCAGCAGCACGGAGCTGACCGCCGCCACCTGGAAGATGGTGACGCTGGACGCCACGCCGGTGACGCCGATGAAAATGCCCGCCGCGATCCAGCCGATGGTGCCGAACACGCGCACTACCGGGAAGGTTTTATCCACGTTCGCCAGGCTGTGAAACGCAATGTTGTTGGTCAGCGCCAGTGTCGGCATATAGCAGAGCGTGTAGCCAAACAGCAGGCCAATCAGCAGCGCGCCATTCTCAGCAATCAGCGCCCCCGGCACGAACCAGAGGATCACCGCGCCCGCGAGGTGCATCACCGCCATCACCTTCTGCGAGGCGAAGAAGCGGTCCACCAGCATCCCGAGCACGAACGGCGAAAGAATGGAAGCGATGGGCCCGGCAGAGAACGCGTCGCCAATCAGCAAAGACATGTTGTGCCGGGTCATCACCAGGCCAAGTGTGACCGACCAGCTACCCCAGATAAAAAATTGCAGAAACATCATCAGCGACAGACGCGGCACCAGCAGCCGGTGTTGCGTTATCGCCTTTTCACTACTCTCAGTTGACACCATGATAAGCCTCACCCGGAAAAAGTAATCGATTACAAAACAGTTCAAATAAAAAGTAATCGATTACAAAATAAAGATCCTGTGGATCGAAACGGAATTGGGAGGGGGGTCACGATAAAGGTGGAGTGATACTTTGTAGGCCCGGTAAGCGCAGCGCCACCGGGCGTGAAGGCAGGCAGTGTGGTGCGGTCTGGTTTGGTGCGGTCTGGTGCCCTCACCCCGTCCCTCTCCCACAGGGAGAGGGAGAAAACCGCGCTACTTTTTGCGCGAGAGCTTAAATGCAATAAACAGGAACACCACCCACACCGGCAGCAGCATCGCTGACAGGCGCATCTCATCCATGGTGCACATCAGCACCAGAATCAGGCCGAGGAAGGCGATACAGAGGTAGTTCCCCGCCGGATAGAGCAGCGCTTTGAACTGCGTCTCGCGCCCCTTGCGGCGCATCGCCGCGCGGAAGCGCAGGTGCGCCAGGCAGATCATGATCCAGTTAAGCAGCAGCGTGGCGACAACCAGCGCCATCAGCAGGCCAAATGCCTCTTTCGGCAGCAGATAGTTGATCAGCACCACCAGCGAGGTGATAGCGCCAGAAAGGAACAGCGAGTTGACCGGCACGCCGCGACGGCTGACGCGAGTGAGGAACTTCGGCGCGTTGCCCTGTACGGAGAGGCCAAACAGCATGCGGCTGTTGGAGTAAACCCCGCTGTTGTAGACCGACAGCGACGCCACAAGAATGACGAAGTTAAGCGCCGAAGCGACCACGTTGCTGTTCAAATCGTGGAAGATCATCACGAACGGGCTACTGTCAGATTTCACTTCCACCCACGGGTAGAGCGCCAGCAGCACCACCAGCGAGCCGATATAGAACAGCAGGATACGGTACACCACCTGGTTGACCGCTTTCGGGATGCTTTTGTGCGGATCGCGCGCTTCAGCCGCGGTGATGCCAATCAGCTCCAGCCCGCCGAAGGAGAACATAATGACCGCCAGCGAGAGGATCAGCCCTTTCCATCCAGTCGCCAGGAAGCCGCCGTGCTGCCACAGGTTATCGATCGTGGCGCGCTCGCCGCCGTGGCCGGAGAACAGCAGCCACAGGCCAAAGCCGATCATGCCGATAATTGCCAGCACCTTGATCAGCGCAAACCAGAACTCGGTTTCACCATACAGGCGCACGTTGACGAGGTTAACGGCGTTAATGATGATGAAGAAGGCCGCCGCCCAGATCCACGTGGGCACGTCCGGCAGCCAGTACTGCATGTAGATGCCGGCGGCGGTCAGCTCCGCCATCCCCACCAGCACGAACATCACCCAGTAGTTCCAGCCGGAGAGGAAACCTGCGAACGGCCCCCAGTATTTATAGGCAAAATGCGCGAATGAGCCTGACACCGGCTCTTCAACGACCATCTCGCCAAGCTGGCGCATGATCAGGAAGGCGATAATCCCGGCGATACCGTAACCCAGTAGCACCGCCGGACCGGCCATCTGAATAGCGGGGCCGATGCCGAGAAAGAGCCCGGTACCGATTGCGCCGCCAAGGGCAATTAACTGAATATGTCGATTTTGCAAACCACGTTGCAGCGTCGGATTCTGATCCGACGAGGCTTCAGCGCTACCATGGCCTGAAGCGGATGACGCGTCTTTCACGCCCTACCCCTGTCTCTTTTTTAGAAGGGGCACGTTTTAACACTTCATGCTGGTGGTAGCAAGCTTAACGCCGGGCCAGCGCATGCGCCCGGCGGATAAACGTCACGACCCGATGATCCCGCCGTCCGCTTTGGTAATCACCACCGTTGACGATCGCGGACGCCCGTTCGGGCTGGCGTCTGGCCAGTTGGAAACAGCGCGCGGATTGGCCGGGTCGGTAATATCATCCCCGCCCTCCCCCGGATGCTGAATGTTGATAAACAGCGTGCGGTTGTCCGGCGTAAACGCAATGCCGGTGATTTCGCACCCGCGCGGCCCGGTCAGGAAACGGCGATACTCGTTGGTGCCCGGAATGGTGGCCACCATCTGGTTATTGCCCATCCCCTCGTAGGCTTTCTTATTGATGGTGCTGGAGGAAACGTCGGTCTGGATCCACAGCACGCCCTGGTGATCGAACGACAACCCATCCGGGCTGCCAAATGCCGCGCCCTGCATCGAGCCTTTGGCTTTGGGATCGTCGCCGTCGGTGCGCCCGGCCATGACCAGAATATCCCACTTAAAGCGTGCGGCGGCAGGATCGGCACCCTCTTCGTGCCAGTGCATGATGTGACCAAACACGTTATTAGCGCGCGGGTTGGCGGCATCCACCGGCGCCTTGCCCTCTTTACCGCGATCGCTGTTGTTGGTCAGCGTACAGTAGACGCTGCCGCTGGCGTGCGGATCGACGGCTATCCACTCCGGGCGATCCATTTTCGTCGCCCCCACCACGTCGGCCGCCAGACGGGTTTTAATCAGCAGATCGCCCTGGCTTGCAAAACCGTTGCTTTTATCCAGGCCATTTTGCCCGAAGATCAGCGGCAGCCAGTCGCCGCTGCCGTCCTCGTTGAACCTGGCGACGTACAGCGTGCCGGACGTCAGCAGCTGCATATTGGCTTCCTGGTTCGCGGGATCGTATTTTTTATCCGAGACAAACTTATAGATGTACTCAAACTTCTGGTCGTCGCCCATGTAGACCACCACGCGATTATCGGCGGCGAGCGTGACGGCGGCCCCCTCATGCTTGAAGCGGCCGAGCGCGGTGTGCTTGCGCGGGGTGGAGGTCGGGTTGTAGGGATCGATCTCCACCACCCAGCCGAAACGGTTGGGTTCGTTAGGGGTTTTATCAACGCTGAACCGCTCATCCACCTCGTTCCAGCGGTACGATTCATCGCTGTCGCTGATGCCGTAGCGTTTTTCCAGCGGGTTGAGATCGGTTTTTTTGACAAAAATATCCGACCAGTTCTCCTCGCAGGTGAGATAGGTGCCCCACGGCGTGTGGCCGTTGGCGCAGTTCTGCATGGTGCCCAGAACGCGTTCCCCCTGCGGGTCGGCGGCGGTTTTCATTAAATCCTGATGCCGCGCCGGGCCGGTAAGCTGCATCGGCGTATTGACGGTAATACGCCGGGCGAAGGAAGACGGACGCACTACCTCCCAGCCGCTGCCCGTTTTTTTCACTTCCACCACCGACACGCCCATCGCGTTCTGCCCCTTGCGGGCCTTGTCGAGACTCCAGTTCGCCGTACCGTCGGTAAACAGCATTCCGTTGTCGATGTACTCATGGTTCAGCGCCAGCAGGCCATGCTCCGGGTTTTGCGCCCCCTGCGGCAGGCTAAACCACGCCATGCCGTCGTGGTGCATGCCCGCCTGCACAGCCTGTTCGTCTGTGGTATTGCTGGCGTCCGGCTTAAAGGCCGGCATGTTGTCTTTGATCCCCGTCGGATCACCCCAGCGATAGAACGGGCGGGCGATATAACCTTCCGGCACCCTGACCGTGTCTTCCGTAGAGACGTCGATGCTGGTAAAGCCCAGGGAAACCGCTTTTGCCAGCGCGGAAGGCTTCGATACCGCGGCAATGGCATTTTCGGGTGTGATCAGATACGGGAATGATACGGCAGCCCCCGCTACGGCCCCCATCTGGAGAAAACGGCGGCGCGAGAGGAACAATTCTGCAACCTCGGAGAATACCGGGTTAGCGCTGCGGTTACTGATATCGTCGCGATGTTCTTTTTTAAATACGGATTTGAGGGGTCTGCCCATAGCGGCTTCCTGTCATTGGCCAAGAGGTAAGGTTGTGGCGACCAGTGTAAGAAGCTTTTATTACAATTTTATAACACGACAACGAAGGGATTGGGGCGTCCCTGCCCCGGATAACGAGGTGGAACGCTTAGAACTCGTAGCCAACCGAGACCTTAAAGGTACGCGGCTCGCCCTGAGTAATGTAAGTACCGGAATCGTCCACGCTTGACCAGTAGTTCTCGTTGGTCACGTTGTCGATACCTGCCCGTACGGTCATCTGATTTTCATTGTGGTTCACCGCGAAGCGATAGCGCATGCCCAGATCCAGCGTGGTGTAGCTGTCCAGCTTTTTGCTGTTCGCAAGATCGGCATACTGCGTGCCGGAGTGGTTAACGCGCGCGGTCGCCGTCAGGCCTTCAATCGGCTTGATATCGTACTCTGCGCCCAGCACGGCGTAGAAGCTCGGAATACCGATCGCATCGTTGCCCTGATTGACGCCGTTTTTGGTTTTGGTCAGCTCGGCCTGCAACCAGGTGGCGCTGGCGTTCAGACGCATCCCGAGCATTGGCTCGCCGAAGACGTTCAGCTCCACGCCGCGGTTACGCTGTTCTGCATCCAGGCCGTAGTGACCGCTGTCGTCAAGGATCGCCGACGGCATTTTGATCTCAAACAGCGCCAGGGAGCCGCCCACGCGGCCAAAGTCCGCCTTTACGCCCACTTCGTTCTGCTTAGAGTGAACGATACCGGTGCTCTGGCCGTAGTTGTTTGCTGAGCGAGGCGCGGTTTCACCGGGCTGTAACGCCTCGGTGTGGTTGGCGTAGAGGGAAATTTCCTCCCACGGTTTATAGACTACGCCGTAGGTGGGCATCCAGCGGCTGCCGTCGAAACCGTCCGCGTCGTTTTCCGCACCGGTGATTTTGTTGTACCCGCGAATCACCACTTTCTGATGCCGCGCGCCTGCGGTGAACAGCAGCTTGTCGTCCAGCACGCCCAGGGTATCGCTCAGCAGCCAACCCTGCGTGCGGGTGCGCCCGCTGGTCAGCGGATCGCTGTATTTGCCGCCTGAGCCGTTGAGGTTGGAGCTGTCCGGCATATCGACGCCGGTGTTGTGGTAGATGTTGGTGGTCGGATTATCCTTCGTCGCCGACATTTTCCACGCGATCTTTTCGTTTTTGGTCATCGCCGAATAGCCAACATTGACCTTGTGCGAGACGAATCCGGTAGTGAAGTTACCGCGAATGCCCGCCATGCCGCTGACAGAATCGCTGATGCGGTTGGTATCAAGACGGCTGACCACCGCATTACCGCTCTTATCGAGGAGCTTCGGCGCGCTGTAGATCCCTTCTTCGTGCGCGTGCTGCGCGCCGAGACCGGTATACGCCGTCCAGCTATCGGTGATGTCATACTCGCTGCGCCACATCCCGAACTCGTTTTCGATATCGCTGTAGGCCCACTTCTGCGAGAAGTTGCGATCGTTCTTCGGCGGTTCAGGCACAAAATCCACCGCCGAGATGTTGACGCTGGTCGGGCTGCCGTGGAAGGTTTTTTTCTGGTAGCCCAGGTCCAGCGAGGTGCGGAAACGGTCGCCTTTGTAATCCAGACCAGTAGAAAGCAGCGTGGTGCGGCGGCGGTCGTTCGGCACGCCGGTTTCGCCTTCACGATGCACAAGGTTCACCCGCGCGCCAAACTGGTCGTTATCGCCAAAGCGGCGGCCCGCATCCAGCGTGGTGCCAATCTGGGAATCCGAGGTGTAGTCCACACCCACTTTCGCCTGCGGGGTGTCGCCCGCGTGTTTTGGCTCAAGGTTGATCATCCCGCCCACGCCCGAGCTTGCGGCGCCGTTCATCAGGGAGTTGGCCCCTTTGAAGATCTCGATGCGGTCGACCATCTGGGCATCCACCACCTGACGTGGCAGTACGCCGGACAATCCGCCAAAGGTCATGTCGTCGCCGTCAAACTTCAGGCCGCGAATACGGAAGGTTTCCGCGCTGTTGCCGTAACCCTGAACGAACTGCACGCCCGCGTCGTTGGCAACCACGTCAGCAATGGTTTTCGCCTGCTGATCTTCCACCAGCTTCGAGGTGTAGCTGATGATATTGAATGGCACGTCCATGGCGTTCTGCTGACCGAGCATACCCATGCGCCCGCCGTTCGCCACCTGCCCGTCAAGGAAGGCGGGCACCAGCTGGTCGCCGCCGGGTTTGAAATCACTCCCCGCCGTGGACTGGACGACGATGGTGTCCTCTTTTTTCTCATCCGCCGCAAAAGCGGAGTGGGTTACCGCGCCGATGGCAATCGCCAGCAGCGTTTTGTGCATTGTGGTGTTGTTCATAATGAGCTCTTAACGTGCGCGCAAAAATGACCCGTTGTCGGGCCTTAAAAGTTATTAAAAGAAATGCAAATGAGAACTATACGCATTATGTAAACGTAATCAAGTGTCAACGGCCTCTCTGAGCGAGAAGCGGCAAGAAACAATGTTGGGTGGGAGGTAGGGCGCGCAACCACCCCGAAACAGGGGTGGTTACTAAGGTATTATTTTTTCTTGTAAATATCGGCGGTGCCGTGAATTTTGTTGTTTGTATTACCGGAAGTCAGCACCAGTACATCAGCACCTTCTTTATCGGCCTTTTCGACCAGCTCTTTTTTCGCATCGTCGACAGAGACTTCGTTAGCCGTGCTCACGGTACCGATTTTTTCATACTGTGATTCAACTTTCTCAAACTCGTTTTTCGTCAGCAGTTCAGCCGCAAAGGTATTGGTGGTAAACAGAAATGCAGCGCCCATCAAAATAGCAGTCGTTTTTTTCATAACCTTTTTCCTTGAGATTAATCAGCAACTACAAAAAGCCCCACGAGTGAGAGTGAGGTGATATGAGCATGGTAGAGGAATAATAAAATTGCCACAGCGTAAGAAAAATACTGTTATAACAGTCAATTGTGCTGTGAAAAATGTGCGTTAACGCTACTTTCGCGATGGGTGTTTCATGAAGAAAATCAGGCTGGCTTGAAACTGGCGTAAGCGCCTGTTTTTAAATGGCACGCCCTGTAGGATTCGAACCTACGACCTACGGCTTAGAAGGCCGTTGCTCTATCCAACTGAGCTAAGGGCGCACGGAGAAGAGTGTACTTCGCGGTGGTGAAACGCCTGGAATTATACGGTCAATGCGTAGTGAGTCAATGCCTTTTCCGCCTTCTCTGGCGATAATGACTAGCTGATTGTAAATACGGCTGTTTTTTCAACATTTATCCCTCTTTTACGGGCTGCGAAAAGGCTTAGCCGCTTTTAAGTAACGCCTGCTGTTTTCCTGTTTACTTCACCTTCACACTGTCCTGCGGTATCCCGGCCGCCTGGAGGCTGGAAGTGAACAGGACGACGGAGTGACAGCGCCAGAGCAGACAGGTTTTCCCGCGTGCGTGCAGCACATCTCACACGACATTACAGGCATTAAGCTTGAACCTATTGTCGCCCTCTCCTCTTCACGCGCGGTGGGGGCCGAAGTGCTCAGCGTGCTGTCGCCGCATCAGCAAAGCGAAAGCTTTTTCCAGGACTGGTCAGCCACCCGGGCGCTTATGTTGCTGGAAGCACAGATCGCCGCGTTAAAAAACCCCTTCCCCTGTGACAACCTTTTCATAAATTTGCCGATAACCGTTCTGACCATACCGGAAATGTTCCAGCGTTTACTGCAACTTAACAGCCCACCGCTGAACATTGAACTCGTGGAACCTGCCTCGTTCTTTTCACTCTCAGACCCGGTACGTCAGAGGGTGAGTTGTGCGCTTCAGCAGTTGACCGCGCGGGGACACCGGATCTGGCTGGATGATATTGATGAAGCGTCAGGGCAAGCATTTTTATCCTGTCGCCTGCCGTTAAGCGGAATAAAAATCGATAAGATCGCTTTCTGGCGTTTACGTGAAACGCCGGCGCTGACACAGCTGGTCACCCTTTGTTCAAAAATTGCTGCGAATGTGCTTATTGAAGGCATTGAAACAGAACGGGACCGTACATGCGCGCTTCATGCTGGCGCGCGCTTCGGTCAGGGATATTATTGGCCATCCTGGAGATGGCAGGAGGACTGAACGGTCATCGCCAAGAGGGAAGCTATGCGAATGACAGTACGCCGTTACCGGCGTCGTCGGACAGGAAGTGATTCACTGGGTTCTACGCACTCGCCTTTTGCTCTCCCATTTTTTGATCGTCTCGAATATTTGAGCCAGTCAATCAACCAGACCCGCAAAACCGATGCTCCCTTTATCATTCTGGTCACACAGGATAATTATTTCCGTTCCGGTTTTCTGAGCGGGCAGTCGCCCCTGAGCAATTGCTGCGACTATTCCACGCTGGATGCCGCTCTCAGTGATTTAAATCACTGGCCTTCATCGCGTCTGGTAGTTGACATTGAAAGCCGCGCCTCGCCGCTCATTGACCTGCTGGACCGATTACGCCGCCACAGCCTGTTCGCCCCCTACCTGACACCCTACCTGCTCGTCCGCGCCGATGATTATGATGCTCGCCTGTTTTGTAAAGCGGCTGGCCCTTTTCATGTGCTTGAACGCCAGCTTACGGCGTTAGCTATGCAACAAACCTTGCTGGAAGCACCGGCACCCGCCGGCAACCGCAAAGAGTGGTTTTCACGGGATGAATGGCCGATCTTACAGGCGCTGTCACAGGGTAGCTCCTTGCGTCAGATCGCGCAGTTACAGAACCGCCCATATAGCCGCATTATTTACCGTCTCAGCTGCATCCTGGCGAAACTTGGACTGAATCATCGTCATGAGTTGCTACATCTTCTCAACAACCTCTCAGATTTCACGTATTAACGTATTCAGTAACTTCTTAATTCCTAAAGACCTTTAGGAAATTACTTAGGAAACATGTTAAATTTTTGTGTTTTTTAACAAAACTTTCGATTTTATAACTATTCCTAATTCTTGACCTTAAACCATGCGAAATGCTGCTGGTACGCTCAACGAGAGTGATTTTATCCATGCGTTAAGGTTCTGGCGCTTCCGTTAACAGGATGATAATGGTGTAAAAACAAGCGATTTACCTGTAAAAGAATGCGATGAGAGGTGAAGAAAACAGCAGATAGTGCTGTTCTGTTGTTGGGAACGGCAATTTGCCAGGAGACGTTTGAAACGGAGAGATGACGCACGAAATGGCGGATTTCAGGGATGGCGGGCAGGCGGGATGCTGGTTGTCACAGCCCGCTCACTGTTAACATTCATTTAACATACAGTCAAATCGTTTATTTTTTGTTATTACATAAAGATGAAAGTGTGTGGTAAATGCAATATCAGGACATTTTTGCTAATTTTAAAAAGTTAGTGATTCAGATCCAGAACATAATAATCAGCAATATATGGATATTAATTTACAGGCTTTTCGGACAATACTTAAACGGTATAATAAGACGTGTTTGACACGCGAATAAGAAAAATCATTTTGCCATAACCAGCCTTATGAGATAACTGCGCTGAGGCATTGATATCACCACTACGTAAACAAGGATGCTTTCGCTCTTCCCAGGGACATTTACCGTACAAGGATCTGCGCAATTATCCTTCCGGCTTTTCGAGAGTTTTAACAAAACTCAGCATAACGCTTTTAACAATCTGAGGCATAAAAAATGAAACCGGCATCCGTTATCATTATGGACGAACACCCTATCGTCAGAATGTCGATAGAAGTCCTGCTACAGAAAAATAAAAACATCCAGGTCAAACTGAAGTCAGGCGACAGCCACGAAGTGCTTGACTGTATACGCAACCACCCCATTGACCTGGTCATTCTCGATATTGAAATGACGGGCACGGATGGGTTCGTATTACTGAAAAGAATCAGGAACTTAAATAAAGACATTAAGGTTCTTTTCCTCTCTTCAAAATCTGAAGCCTTCTACGCAGGACGCGCCATCCGCGCCGGGGCAAATGGTTTTGTCAGTAAGCGAAAAGATCTGGGGGAAATTTATAACGCGGTGGAAATGATACTGACGGGCTATTCTTTCTTCCCTTCAGAAACATTAAGTTTTATAAACCATCTGGGGTCGCGGACGGGCGCCGCTGTGGATATGCCATTATCGAATCGTGAAGTGACGGTTCTGAGATATCTGGCGAACGGATTATCTAATAAGGAGATTGCGGATCAATTATTACTTAGCAACAAAACAATTAGTGCCCATAAGTCTAATATCTTTTCCAAGCTGGGCGTGCAAAGTATCGTTGAATTAATTGATTACGCGAAAGCGCACGAATTACTGTAATCCCTCTCTCTCCCTGCAACATATAATCGTCACAGGGAGAGTGGATACGATTAATTATAATTGATCATGAACGTTGCATCGGCGTCAGCCCGGCCCGGCTGCGGATTATCCGCCGTGGCGATATAATTGGCATAAAACGACAGTTCTGCATTTCCCTGCGCATCCACCGCCACCGTCTGGCTGGCCTGCTGCAACGCGAGGCGCGTTTTATCCCGGTCAAGGATCTCCACGGCCACGTTGCTGGCCGCGCTGGCATCATTCAGCGCCAGCAGGCTGTTATCATGCCCGTCCATCTTCCCCGTAAATGTGACCGAAGCTGCCCCCGGCGGGCATCCGGTCAGCTTCATGGTGAACGGCACAGGCTGCGTCCGGCTCCCCGTTGTGCGGAGCTGTTTCGTGGGCCAGGTGCCGAGCGTGACGGTTTTATTGCTGTCGTCCCCCTCCGCCACGCAGGTAAAATCCACGATATTGCCGTAGAGCTGAATGTTAATTTCCCCAAGCGCCGTCTCTGCGTGTGCAGGGGAGCAAAGCGCAAAGAGCGCGACGGCTAAATACCGTATTCCGTTTCGCATATCTGCTCCTTAGTCGTAGTCGACGCGTAAATAGCCGCGAGAGGTAAAACGCCCCTCGGCAGGTTTTTTACCGGTCACGCTGACGGGCCACGCGCGGATCCCCACCTGTGCCTGAGCGCTGTCGTCCAGACGGAACGGGATTTTGCTGGTCAGGTTGTTGGGCGTCAGCGGCACGCCATTACTGTTGGCAATCACAAAACCCACATCCGCGTTATCGGAAACCAGCGTACTGCCTGAAACCTTCTCCGCTTCAACACGCATCGTGAGCATGGCGTTCGCCTCGACGTTGGTGCATTTTATGCCGATGGTTTTGCTTTGCGCTGAGATCCCCTCCGGCTTATTCCCGATGCCCGCTTTACTGAACAGGGAGGCGCCGATGTCTCCGAAATCGAACTCCACCACATTCCCGGCATTAATTTCACAGCTCTGAGGCACCTGAATGGTCCCGCTGTAGCTGATGGTATAAACCGGCGTGGTGAGCGGATCCGAGGAGGTCGTGGTGACGTAAACCCGGAACATGGTCGCCCGGGGGATCACCACCATATTAATAAAGCGTCGGGTCACCTTAAGCCGGAAGACGAGGCTGGAATCCTGTACACCAAACGGTTTGTTTTTAGACACGTTCGGATGGCTCCCCATCTGAATGTACTTTCTGGGTGGATAGAAGGTGCCAGCGTAGCTGTCGGTGATTTTCATCGCTCCGTCCAGATAGTCGTTAAGCTTCAGATACTGGTAGCCATCGCTGGTGCCCGTGACCGGGAAATCGGTAACATAGCTGCGCTTGGTGGTGTTCCCGGACGTTCCCTTAGGACAGACGGCGTTAACACCCACCCACTGAGACTTCTCGCTGAGTGTGACAATCTGCCCCACCTGGTTATTGGAGCTGTTGAATTTATCCGTCAGGTCGTAATACACCTCCGTCGGCACGCCATTTTCATTGACGCAGACGGTGGCGAACGCCTGAGATAGCGGCAAAAATGCCAGCAGGGATAGCCCCAGATAATGGATTTTATTCACAGCGGATCCCCTTAAGTGTGATCGCCTGTTGCAGGCTCTGTTCTGGCAGGCTGTAGGGCGCACGACACTGGGACTGCTTCCCGTCTCCCCACTGAATCAGCAGCTCCCCGCTCAGTGGCAGCCCGCTCAGGTAAATCTGACCGTCATCTCCCACCATGCTGGTTACGCCGCTCTGCGTCTCACGCACCACCGCCCCAAACGGCACAGGCTGGTTATCACGCTTAACGGTGAGCAACGCGCGCACGCCGATGCGGGTGTCAAAACTGGCGCGCACCAGCGCACCGTTCGTCGGCACGACGCTGGAAACGTTATTTTCAATGTCGGTGTTGTTGCTCATGGTGTTAGTGTCGAGCGCCACGCGGTTGTAACGGTACACCGTGGCGTACGGCATCACCGCATAGCCACGCCAGTCGGTTTTGACACCGGTCTGGTTTTCGACGCTCACGCCTGACGCGCCCGGCGCTTTGATCAAGACGTTGGTATCGCCCAGCGGCTGACTGAATGTGATGCCGTCTGAATGCCCTACCACGCCGCCGGAGAGCTGCCAGTTGAGGTCGTGCTGATCCCGGGCGTAGTTGTAGCCCACGCCCAGCGTGCCGTACGTCGCCTGCCAGTTAGCGCTGGCGCTGCCGCTGGCACCGTTATTGCTGGTGTGACCCTGCGTGACGCTGTAGTTCAGGTTACGATCCTGGAGCAGCGTTCCGCTGATCCCGGTCTGCCAACTGGTATCACCGTCGCTGTTACGGCTGGCAGAGGCCGTGGCATAGGCCCGATCGATCGCGTTATCGCGACGGTAGCCGTGACGGGTGAACAGGCTGAACGGGACGGAGACGTTGAACGAGGCGATCCGGTCGGTTCCATCAATGCCGACGGCCTTGTTCCACGACCAGGATAAGGCGTAGCTGACCCCTTTCACCCCGCCCGCGTAGCCAAGCTGATACCAGACGTTGGATTCGCTGGTGCCCCAGTAACTTTGCTGGCTGCCCGACACGTACACCGAGCCGTAATCGCCAAGAGACTGGGAGATATTGAGCTGGAAACGCCCTTTTTTATTCAGCGTCAGGTTGTGATAGCTCTGCACGTCCGGCACGCCGTCATCGTCCTGATCGTCGCCATACTGGTAGCCTTCCATTGTGCGCCAGGCCACATCGTCGAGGGTGTAGAAGCCTTTGGTCGAGTAGCGATAGCCCAGCAGCTGGAAGTTGGTGCCGAATCCGTTAAGGGATTTTGCGTACAGGAACCGCAGGGACTGCCCTTCATGGCGGCTGTCATCGGCAAGCTGGCTGCGGGCATGGGTGAGATCAAGTGAAACCGCCCCCCAGTCACCGAGGTTTTTACCCGCGCCAATGGCGATGGCGGTATAGCGCGAGGCCAGCTGCGTTCCGCCGTACAGCATGTAGCCGTCGGCAAGACCCGCAATCATCGTACCCTGAGTAAAGAACGGCGTGTCCTGCTCGCTGTTGCCGCTGCGATAGTCCCCTGCCACCAGATCGTATTTCCAGCGTCCTTCACGCTGGAGCAGCGGAACGGTGGAATACGGGACGGTGTAGCGCTGCTGGCTGCCGTCCTTCTCTTCCACCGTCACCTCCAGGTCACCGCTTGAGGAGGTCGGGTTAAGATCAGTTATCGCAAAAGCCCCCGGCTGCACATAGCTCTGGTAAATCACGTATCCGTTCTGGCGGATCACCACTTTGGCAGGGGTGCGGGCGATTCCGCGCACGGTAGGCGCGTAACCTTGCAGACTGTCCGGGTACATACTGTCGGACGAATAGAGGCGACCACCGCGAAAACCGACGCTGTCGAAGACATCGTTTCCGGTGTTGCTGTCGCCAAGCACCAGCTCGCTTTTCAGCGGGATGATCGTACGCTGCGCCCAGGTACCAATATTTTGCCAGCTGCTGTGCCGCTGGCCGTTGCTTTCGGTATAACGCCACGCGCCGTTATTGCGTAATCGCCAGGCGCCATAGTTCAACCCGCTTTGTAGGTTCAGATAGTAGCTGTCGTCGTCGCTGCCCCGGTTGCCGGTAAAGCTGTGGTTCAGCAGCGCGGCAGGGATGCCTTCATCCCACTGTTCAGGCGGAATATATCCGCGGGCGCTGTTTTGCATCGCCACCTGAGGCAGGCTGACGTTCAGGCGCAACGAGGCGAAGTTGAACGCCGCTTCGCTGCCCGGAATAGCCGTGGTGAGCGGAACGCAGGTATCGCCCTGCACGTTGCTCAGTTCCGGGAAGGCGGCGATATTGACGCCAAAGCGATCGAGCATCGCGCGCGTAATGCACGGCGACAAACCGCCTGCGACCGGCGGCGTGTTGTCAGCTTGCTCAAACCGCACGTCCTGCGTGCCGATAAACTCATCGTTACGCCAGATATCGACGCGATAGACGCCCGGTGCCTGCTGGTGGCCTTTTTCAAAACGCGACAAATCCGCGACGTTCGCCGTGTCATCGGAGAGAAACGCCGGGTTAAAGTAGCTTTCGCCCCAGCCAGCGAGTGGCCAGAGCGTTGCCATCAGTGCCAGCGCAACCGGGCAGTAACGCCATTGAGTGTTCATCGCCCTGTCTCTGCTCACAGGCTGACGCTACGCGCCGGCGTAATGGCGCCATAGTCATTCACACTCTGCCAGGAGAGCGTGCCGCTCGTAGCGGCAGGCAGCACCTGCTGCGCCGAGCTTTTAGGAGCAACCATCAGGTTATCCAGCGTCTGTCCGCCGAGCTTCAGATTGACCAGCGTGACGTAATACGGTGAGGCGTTGCTCACCTTAAGATGGTTGCCGACGCGCTCAAAGCGCAGCTGTGAGAGCGCCTCTTCCGGCGGCATCGCCAGGTTAGCCGGGCGAACAAACAGCTTGATACGTGACAGAATAGCCAGTTGCAGGACGTTGTTGCCGTCCTGATGTTTTTTGCTGACGGAGGGAATCGCTTTGACGTTCATGTAAAAGAGCGATTCGCGATCGGCAGGCAGCGCCGGGCCTGCGTAGATAATGCGCAGGGTGTTTTCGCTGGCCGGCTCGCTGACAAACAGCGGCGGCGTGACGGCAAAGGTTTTTTCCTTTTGCCCGTTGGCATTTTCTATCCACGCGTTAATTAAATAGCGCTCTTGCTTATTGCTGTTGGTGATCGCCAGCGACGTTTGTTTGGCATCGGCCGGATAAATAACGCGCGTCGCGCCCAGCGCAATTCCGCCGGACGCATTCGCGCTGGCAGAAACCATCATCAAAATAAAAGATAAAAACAGTCCAGGTTTAATCAGGGTGTTCATCACAACCGTACCTTTAATAATTAGTTCGCAGGCGTCAGGGATAAATCAACGTAAACCAGACATTCGACTGAATAGTGCCTGGTACAAGGTGTTCGGAAATTGCCCGGTAGCGGGCGCTGAAATGAAATACCAGCTCGCGGGTGTTAATGGGTAACCAGCTCACCGCCGTCGCGTTCGGGATGATCTGACGTTGCTGTTCGTCAAAAAGCGCCAGCCCGACACCACTGCTGACCGCATTTTCCCCCGGCCGCGATGTCGCCAGGAAAACCTGCGGGTCTTCTGCCGGTGTCACCCCCTGGAACTGGATCCCCACGGTGCGGGAGACGTCCACGCTGCAATCCAGCAGACGTACGGTGAAAGGCACATTAACCGTGGAAAAGCTGCCGACGCCGGAAAAGGCGTTTGTGCGGTATTGCCCCATATCCACGCGCATATTCTGGCTGTCCGGAGCCACGGCGCAGCCGCCGTTAACCAGCTCTCCCCTGAGGTGTACTTTGCCGCCGTCAATAACCACGGTATGTGCGTTTACCGCTGGGGCAATCGCAAGGGCGCACAGCAGTATCCCAGTCCTTGTCATCCTTCGCTCCCGGTATAGGCGATCAAAAGACCTCTTCCCTGAGGCCAGCCACATCCCTGTACTCAGGCATTACTCGTATTTCATTACGAATGTTGCGTCCGCGTTTGCCTGGCCTGGCTCGGTGGTCGCCGCCGTGGCTTTATAGCGTGCGGTGAAGTTCAGGGTGTTAGTCCCTTCAATCAGGTTCTGCGCCGCAGAGAAGGTTGCACCGTCCGGGGTCAGCGTGGAGGATTTGCTGTCGAGGATCTCAATACCTACGCCCTTCGCGGAGTTGTCGTTGTTACCGGAGCTTACCGCCAGCAGCGTTTTGTCGGTGGCGTCGATCTGGCCGGTAAACGCGACAGCAGCGGTTTTCGCTACCGCAGGATCGCAGTCGTTCAGTTCGATGGTGAACGGAATATTGGAGGTGGTGTCACCCACTTTAGTGAATTTCGCGGTACGGTACTGGCCAAGATTAACCGTCTGCTCTGAAGAGTCAGTATTCACTGAACACGCGGCATTCACTAATTCACCTTTAAAATGCACCGTACCACCGTTTACAGATACAGGCGCTACCGGATCTTCTGCGTGAGCGGCACCCGCGACCAGGGCCAGAGTTGCAATAACAGTAGAAGCAATGTTGCTGAGTTTCATGTCTATTCCTTTAAAATGTAAATAACCCTTCCCGCGCATATTCGGGAATAAGAAATACGTTCAATTAAAAAATTGAAGGCTTATTTCGGAGAGGACAAAGTAGCTCAGGAATCTATTTTGTAATATGTCAAAACGCTGCCATTTAGCCAGGTCACATCCTAATCACCTCTAAGAAATTGACCATGCCCTGAGAAGGGATTTTGCGGGACATCGATGAAATCTCGTAAAGGGTGACTGACAGCGGCGCTCGCTTCTGACAAAATACAGGCAATCCCCCCTTTCTAACGTTACAGACGGAATCTTCTCTCTGATGGCAGCAAAGATTATTGACGGTAAAACGATTGCGCAGCAGGTGCGCTCTGAGGTTGCGGAAAAAGTGAAGGCGCGTAAAGCCGCCGGATTTCGCGCCCCCGGGCTGGCCGTTGTGCTGGTTGGCAGCAACCCGGCTTCGCAAATTTATGTCGGCAGCAAACGCAAAGCGTGTGAAGAGGTGGGGTTCGTCTCCCGCTCTTACGATCTGCCGGAAACCACCAGCGAAGCGGAACTGCTGGAATTGATCGACACCCTGAATGCCGATAAAGAGATCGACGGTATCCTGGTTCAGCTGCCGCTGCCTGCGGGCATCGACAACGTGAAGGTGCTGGAGCGTATCGCGCCGGACAAAGACGTTGACGGTTTCCATCCGTATAACGTAGGCCGCCTGTGCCAGCGCGCGCCGCGCCTGCGTCCATGCACCCCGCGCGGCATCGTGACGCTGCTGGAGCGTTATAACATCGATACCTATGGCCTGAACGCCGTGGTGATTGGCGCCTCCAACATCGTGGGCCGTCCAATGAGCATGGAGCTGCTGCTGGCGGGCTGCACCACCACCGTCACCCACCGCTTCACCAAAAACCTGCGTCATCACGTCGAAAACGCCGATCTGCTGATCGTTGCGGTCGGCAAGCCGGGCTTTATTCCGGGCGAGTGGATCAAAGAGGGCGCAATCGTCGTGGACGTGGGTATTAACCGCCTGGAAAACGGCAAAGTGGTTGGCGACGTGGTGTATGAAGATGCCGCAGCGCGCGCATCCTATATTACTCCGGTCCCGGGCGGCGTTGGCCCGATGACGGTAGCAACACTGATTCAGAATACCTTGCAGGCGTGCGAGGAGTATCACGACGTAGAGGACGCGTAATCATGGCAACTTTTTCTTTAGGTAAACACCCGCACGTTGAGCTGTGCGATCTGCTGAAGCTGGAAGGCTGGAGCGAAAGCGGCGCGCAGGCGAAAATCGTCATCGCCGACGGGCAGGTAACAGTAGACGGCGCGGTGGAAACCCGCAAGCGCTGCAAAATTGTCGCGGGTCAGACCGTGAGCTTCGCAGGTCAGAGCGTGACCGTGACGGCCTGAGCTGTCTGATGCCCTCACCCTAACCCTCTCCCACAGGGAGAGGGGATAAACATCCCCTCACACCCATCACGGTTAATTATCGATCAACTTCAAATAATCACTATTCCCTCTGGCGAAATGTGAAATTTAAGTTGCGCGATTTTCAGACTTTCCCCACGATAAGTAGAACGTTCTACTAAAACGTTCTACTTACAATAACAGCGCAAAAAAAGCGCTACTCGGGGGAAATCAGCATGAGCCTGATATCAGGGTTTGTTAAATCGCTGTCTAAGTTATCGATGATTGGTCGCGCCTTAATGCTGCCAATTTCACTGCTTCCCGCTGCGGGCCTGTTGCTGGCCTTCGGCGATAAGTTCCACTTGCCGCTGATGATGAACGCAGGCGGGGTTATCTTTGATAACCTGCCAATGCTCTTCGCCATCGGCTCTGCCGTCGGACTGGCTTCGGAATCCGGCATTGCCGCTCTCTCTGCGGCGGTCTCCGTGTTTGTCACTAACATCACCATCAGCACCGTGCTGAGCATTACGCCGGAAATGGCCTCCCAGGGCGGGAAATACGCCATGGTCGTCGGCATTCCGACGTTACAGATGGGCGTCTTTGGCGGCCTGATCTGCGGTATTCTTGCGGCCTGGTGTTACAACCGCTTCCACACCATGCAGCTGCCGGAATTCCTCGGCTTCTTCTCCGGCAAGCGCTTTGTGGCGATTGCGACGGCGTTTCTGTCGTTCCTGCTCGGCCTGCTGCTGCCGTACGTCTGGCAGCATATTCAGTCCGGCATCGACGCCCTGTCCGTGGTGGTGAACGGCGATAACCAGGCGGCCTCGACCTTTATCTTCGGGCTAGTGGAGCGCGCGCTGATCCCGCTCGGCCTGCACCACATCTGGTATCCCTCCTTCTGGTATTCGTTCGGGGATTACACTACCCAGGCGGGTCAGGTGATCCACGGCGACCAGACCATCTGGTTCAAGATGCTGGAAGAGGGAGTGAAATCCTTCAGCAGCGACACCTACCAGAACGCCGGGAAATTCATGCAGGGCGAGTTCCCGCTGATGCTGTTCGCACTGCCCGCGGCGTGTCTGGCGATGTACCACGAAGCGCACACGAAGAATAAGAAAATCGCGGCCGGTATTCTCTTCTCCGCCGCCCTCACCTGCTTCCTGACGGGCATCACCGAGCCGGTAGAGTTCACCTTTATCTTCGTGGCGCCGATCCTTTACGTCTTCAACGCCATCATGGCAGGCCTGGCGTACATGACCATGTACCTGCTGCATGCGCATATCGCCAAGTCGTTCTCGGCGGGCTTTATCGACTACCTGTCGTTCGGGATCCTGCCGTCGTTTAACGGCTATCAGACCAACTTCCTGAGCGCCATTATCATCGGCATTCCGATGGCATTAATCTACTACTTCACCTTCCGCTTCGTGATCCGCCGTTTCGACGTGAAAACGCCGGGCCGCACCGAAGTGACCGCCAGCGCGAATGACAAGTCCGATTCCGAACTTGCCACCGAAATCATCGGCCTGCTGGGCGGTGCGCAGAACATTGATTCCGTCGGCTCCTGCATCACGCGTCTGCGTCTGGAAGTGGCGAAGAGCGAAGCGGTGGACCGGGACGGGCTGAATGGGCTTGGCGCGCGCGGCGTGGTGTTCGTGGGCGATAACGGGATACAGGTGATTTTCGGGGCCAGAGCACAGTTTATCGCCCAGACGATGTCCACGATGATTGGCAAATAATAAGATGCCTGAAGGAGGCGTCTCCTGTACGCTGGGGGTCGCCTCTTATCTGGCTGATAATCGGTAAATTTCAGGGAGCGGTTTTGAAGAAAGTCAGCATTATTGATGTCGCAAAGCATGCGGGCGTGTCGGTTTCTACCGTTTCGCTGGTGCTGCGCCAGAAAGGGAAGATCTCAGAGGCGACGATCGGGAAGGTCAATGCCGCCATCACAACGCTGGGCTATGTTCATAACGTCGCCGCTGCCAATCTTCGCGCCAACACCTCCAACTTAATCGGCCTGATCCTGCGCGACTTCAGCGACAGCTTTTCCATCAAGGTGATGGCGAGCATCGTTCAGGAGCTGGAGAAGCAGGGTTATATGGTTTTTCTCGGTCAGCCGCTGAATGACGGCGAACATCTTGAGCGTACCCTGCTCTCGTTTAAGCAGCAGGGCGTGGCGGGCGTCATCTACCTGGCGTCGGACACCCGCACCGCCTCTCTCCCGGAACACATTCGCCACTGCCCGCTGCCGCTTGTGGCGGTTTCGCAGTCGTTGCTGGAAGAGAAATGCAATCTGGTGATGCGCGATAACCGCCAGGCGGCGAACCTGGCCGCGCGTTATCTTATCGAGCGCGGGCACCGCACCATCGCCTACATTGGCGGGCGCGACGGGTGCCGTATCCGCGAGCAGCGCCTGCTCGGTTTTCGCAGCGCGATGACGCAGAACGGTCTGATCTGGCGTGAGGAATATTCTCCCGCCTGTACCGATGACACGCAGGCGGCGGCCATGGCGACCCGCCAGCTGCTGGAGAAGAACAATACGATTACCGCCCTGCTCTGCCATTCACCGGACGCGATGATCGGTTCGATCTCAGGTATTCACCAGGTGGGGCGCACGGTGGGTAAAGACGTGTTTTTAACCCAGCAGGTGGCGCTGATTGGTTTTGAAGATATGCTCCACGTTAATCTCACGTCGCCGTCACTGACTTACGTTTCGTCTGCCAGCGAAGAGACCGGCCGCCAGGCGGCAGGGCTGATGATCCGCAGGCTGAAAGAGCCGGACCTGCAAACGCAGCGCATAACCCTCTCCGGGCAGCTTATCGCGCGGGAATCGGCGTAAAATCAGAATTTAGCATGGGTCTTTTAGCGCGAGATGACTGCTATATTTCCATGATTTGCCATGGATAAATGCAATGCCTACCGTTATCACCCACGCTGCCGTACCTCTATGTCTGGGCTTAGGGCTCGGAACCAACGTCATCCCACCCCGCCTGCTGTTTGCCGGGATCGTCCTCGCCATGCTGCCCGATGCCGATGTACTGGCGTTTAAATTCGGTGTTGCCTACGGGAATATTTTCGGCCATCGCGGTTTCACTCATTCGCTACTGTTTGCCCTGGTGGTGCCGATACTCTGCGTGCTGGCAGGCCGACGATGGTTCAGGGCCAGCCTGACGCGCTGCTGGCTGTTTTTAACCGTGTCGCTGCTGTCGCACAGCCTGCTGGATTCGATCACCACCGGCGGGAAAGGCGTCGGCTGGCTGTGGCCCTGGTCAGATGAGCGCTTCTTTGCGCCGTGGCAGGTGATCAAAGTCGCGCCGTTTGCGCTGTCGCGCTATACCACGCCATACGGGCATGAGGTCATTATCTCGGAACTGCTGTGGGTGTGGCTGCCGGGGATGGTGCTGATGGGGATGTTATGGTGGAGAAAACGTGCGCGCTGATGCCCTCACCCCGGCCCTCTCCCACGTAAAGAGGGAGAAAACCTAACAATTCCCTCTCCCTGTGGGAGAGGGTTAGAGTGAGGAGAAAATTACTTACGACGCCAGGTGGTTCCCTGCGGGCCATCTTCCAGAATAATGCCCATCTCGGTCAGACGGTTACGCGCCGCATCCGCCGCCGCCCAGTCTTTCGCCTGACGCGCTTCCAGACGCGCTTTAATCAGTGCTTCAATTTCCGCCACTTCGCCGTCGTCCGCCTGCGCGCCGCTTTGCAGGAACACATCCGGCTCCTGCTCCAGCAGGCCGAGCACGGAAGAGAGCTTACGCAGATGAGACGCCAGCGCATTGGCCGCCGCCATATCTTCTGACTTCAGGCGATTCACCTCACGCGCCATGTCGAACAGCACGGAATAGGCTTCAGGGGTGTTGAAGTCGTCGTTCATGACCTCAACGAAGCGGGCTTCGAACGCCTCGCCGCCTGCGGCTGGAACAGACTTGTCGGTGCCGCGCAGTGCGGTATACAGACGCTCCAGCGCAGCGCGCGCCTGCTTCAGGTTCTCTTCGCTGTAGTTCAGCTGGCTGCGATAGTGGCCAGACATCAGGAAGTAACGCACGGTTTCCGCGTCGTAATACTTCAGCACGTCGCGCACGGTGAAGAAGTTACCCAGCGATTTCGACATCTTCTCGCGGTCAACCATCACCATCCCGGAGTGCATCCAGTAGTTCACGTACTCGCCGCCGTGAGCACAGGTGGACTGCGCGATTTCGTTTTCGTGGTGCGGGAACATCAGATCCGAACCGCCGCCGTGGATGTCGAAATGGTTGCCCAGCTGCTTGCAGTTCATCGCGGAACATTCAATGTGCCAGCCCGGACGCCCTTCGCCCCACGGTGATGGCCAGCTTGGTTCGCCCGCTTTGGACATCTTCCACAGCACGAAGTCCATCGGATTACGCTTCACGTCAACCACGTCCACGCGCGCACCGGCCTGGAGCTGGTCCAGATCCTGGCGGGAAAGCGCACCGTAGGTTGGGTCCGTCGGCACCGAGAACATCACGTCGCCGTTGTCCGCCACATAGGCGTGACCGCGCTCGATCAGCTTTTGGGTGATATCAATGATTTCATGGATATGGTGGGTCGCACGCGGCTCGCTGTCCGGGCGCAGAATATTTAAGGCGTCAAAATCCTTGTGCATTTCGGCGATCATGCGATCCACCAGCGCGACAAAGCTTTCGCCATTTTCATTAGCACGTTTAATGATTTTGTCGTCGATGTCGGTGATATTGCGCACATACTTCAGGTTGTAGCCCAGGAAGCGCAGGTAGCGTGACACCACGTCGAACGCGACAAAGGTACGGCCATGGCCGATGTGACAGAGATCGTAAACCGTAATACCACACACGTACATGCCGACTTCCCCGGCATGGATAGGTTTAAATTCCTCTTTTTGGCGCGTCATTGTATTAAAGATTTTTAACATCGAAGATTCCATGTAAACACGTGTATGGATTGTTTGTTCCTTATAATACCCATAATTCGGAGTACGGTCAGCACACAATGCAAGGTGATCGTGTCCTGTGGTTATGCTATAACAAGCCCCTATATGTGACCCGAGCACGGGTCGACGCACCACAATAACGGAACAGGATGCAAAAATGGTTACTTTCCACACTAATCATGGCGATATCGTAATCAAAACCTTTGATGACAAAGCGCCTGAAACAGTTAAAAACTTCCTGGACTACTGCCGCGAAGGTTTCTACAACAACACTATTTTCCACCGTGTGATCAACGGCTTTATGATCCAGGGCGGCGGTTTCGAGCCTGGCATGCGCCAGAAAGAGACGAAAGAAGCGATCAAAAACGAAGCGAACAACGGCCTGAAAAACACCCGTGGTACGCTGGCAATGGCCCGTACTCAGGCGCCACATTCTGCAACCGCACAGTTCTTCATCAACGTAGCGGACAACGACTTCCTGAACTTCTCTGGCGAAAGTCTGCAAGGCTGGGGCTACTGCGTATTCGCAGAAGTGGTTGAAGGGATGGACGTGGTCGACAAGATCAAAGCCGTTTCTACTGGCCGCAGCGGTATGCACCAGGACGTTCCTAAAGAAGACGTTGTGATTACAAGCGTGACCGTCAGCGAGTAATTCGTGGCGACACTCTTTATTGCGGATCTACATCTGCAAACAGAAGAACCGGCGATAACCGCCGGTTTTCTGCGTTTTTTACGCGGTGAAGCGAAAAACGCCGACGCGCTGTACATTCTGGGCGACCTGTTTGAGGCCTGGATTGGCGACGACGATCCGAACCCGCTGCACCGTGAGATGGCTGCGGCCATTAAAACGCTGGTGGATTCCGGCGTCCCCTGCTATTTCATTCACGGCAACCGTGATTTCCTGATCGGCCAGCGCTACGCCCGCGAGAGCGGCATGACGCTGCTGCCGGAAGAGCAGGTGCTAAACCTCTATGGCCGCAATATTCTGATCATGCACGGCGACACGCTCTGCACTGACGATACCGGCTACCTGGCGTTTCGCGCCAAAGTTCACACCCCGTGGATCCAGAAAGTGTTCCTCGCCCTGCCGCTGTTTATTCGCAACCGCATCGCCGCCAGAATGCGCGCGGGCAGCAAGGCCGCCAACAGCAGCAAATCGATGACCATCATGGACGTCAACCCGCAGGCGGTGGTGAAGGTGATGGAGAAGCATCGCGTTCAGTGGCTGATCCATGGCCATACCCATCGTCCCGATGTTCATTCCCTTATCGCCAACGGCGAGCCCGCCCATCGCGTGGTTTTAGGGGCCTGGCACAGCGAAGGATCGATGGTCAAAGTCACGCCGGAAGGTGTTGAACTGATCGCCTTCCCGTTTTAACCCTCCCCGTCTTTTCGCCCATTTCCCGACCACGCAACCGTTTTCCTTGCCGGTATTACATGCTATTCTCTGTGCCCTCGAAAGCAGTGTGTTCCGCACCACAGGAGTTTTAAGACGCATGTCTTCCCGCAATAATCCGGCGCGTGTCGCCATCGTGATGGGGTCCAAAAGCGACTGGGCTACCATGCAGTTCGCCGCCGAAATCTTTGAAATCCTGAATGTTCCGCACCACGTCGAAGTGGTTTCCGCGCACCGTACGCCGGATAAACTGTTCAGCTTCGCCGAAAGCGCCGAAGAGAACGGTTACGAGGTGATCATTGCCGGTGCGGGCGGCGCAGCACATCTGCCGGGCATGATTGCCGCCAAAACGCTGGTGCCGGTACTGGGTGTTCCTGTGCAAAGCGCCGCGTTAAGCGGGGTTGATAGCCTTTACTCTATCGTCCAGATGCCGCGCGGTATTCCTGTCGGTACGCTGGCGATTGGTAAAGCGGGTGCGGCAAATGCCGCCCTGCTGGCCGCGCAGATCCTGGCGACGCATGATAAAGAGTTACATCAGCGTCTGGCGGAGTGGCGTAAAGCCCAGACCGACGAGGTGCTGGATAACCCGGATCCGCGGGGTGCAGCATGAAGCAGGTTTGCGTTCTTGGTAATGGTCAGCTTGGCCGGATGCTGCGTCAGGCCGGTGAGCCGCTGGGTATTGCCGTCTGGCCCGTCGGGCTGGATGCCGAGCCGGAAGCCGTGCCGTTCCACCAGAGCGTGATCACCGCCGAAATTGAACGCTGGCCGGAAACCGCCCTGACCCGCGAGCTGGCGCGCCATAACGCCTTTGTAAACCGCGACGTGTTTCCGATCATTGCCGACCGCCTGACGCAAAAGCAGCTGTTCGACAAGCTCGGCCTCGCGACCGCGCCGTGGCAGCTGCTTTCCGATAAGCGCGAGTGGGATGACGTTTTTGCGATGCTGGGAGACCTGGCGATTGTGAAGCGTCGCGTCGGCGGCTACGACGGCCGCGGGCAGTGGCGCCTGCGCGCGAACGACACCGCCGAGCTGCCGGATGACTGCTACGGCGAGTGCATCGTTGAGCAGGGCATTAACTTTAGCGGTGAAGTGTCGCTGGTTGGCGCGCGCGGGCATGACGGGCACACCGTTTTTTACCCGCTAACGCATAACCTGCATCAGGACGGGATTCTGCGCACCAGCGTCGCCTTCCCGCAGGCCAATGCTGACCAGCAGGCGCAGGCGGAAGAAATGCTCTCTGCCATCATGCATGAGCTGGGCTATGTGGGCGTAATGGCGATGGAGTGTTTCGTCACGCCGTCGGGTCTGCTGATCAACGAACTTGCGCCGCGCGTGCACAACAGCGGTCACTGGACGCAAAACGGCGCCTCCATCAGCCAGTTCGAGCTGCACCTGCGCGCCATCACTGACCTGCCGCTGCCGCAGCCGGTGGTGACCAGCCCGTCGGTGATGATCAACCTGATCGGCACCGATCTGAACTACAACTGGCTGAAGCTGCCGCTGGTGCACCTGCACTGGTACGACAAAGAGGTACGTCCGGGGCGTAAGGTCGGCCACCTGAACCTGAACGATACTGACACGGACCGCCTGAGCGCTACGCTGGAAGCGATTGTTCCCCTGCTGCCGCCAGAATACGCGAGCGGCATTGTCTGGGCGCAGTCAAAACTGAAGTAAGTATCCCCCGCCGGGGAGTTGACCTTCCCCTTCCCCGGCGTACAATTCCCGCCCATTGCTGCTCAGTTTTCTTCTGGAATCACCATGAACGATGGAACGGACTATCGCGCGATCCTCGCGTCCGATACCCCTTTAATCGACGTTCGCGCGCCGATCGAATTTGCCCAGGGTGCGATGCCCGCCGCACTCAACCTGCCCTTAATGAACGACGACGAGCGTGCCGCCGTCGGCACCTGCTATAAACGCCAGGGTCCGGACGCCGCGCTGGCGCTCGGCCATAGCCTGGTCAACGGCGAGACGCGAGAGGCGCGCATCAACGCCTGGCGGGAAGCCAGCCTGGCCCATCCTGAGGGCTACCTTTGCTGCGCGCGCGGTGGCCAGCGCTCACACATCTCCCAGGCCTGGCTGAAAGAGGCGGGAATCGATTATCCGCTGATCCGCGGCGGCTATAAGGCCCTGCGTCAGACGGCGATTCAGGTGACCATTGAGCAGTCACAAAAACCGATGGTGCTTATCGGCGGCTGTACCGGAAACGGTAAAACGCTGCTGGTTAAGCAGCATGCGCAGGGCATCGATCTGGAAGGGCTGGCGCACCATCGCGGCTCATCATTTGGTCGCACGCTCACCCCGCAGCTTTCCCAGGCCAGTTTTGAAAATCACCTTGCCGTCGAACTGCTAAAAAAAGACGCCGCGCGCTGGGTGCTGGAAGATGAAGGCCGGATGATTGGCTCTAACCACCTGCCGGAATGCCTGCGCGACCGCATGGTTGACGCCCCTGTCGTTGTCGTCGAAGACCCCTTTGAAGTCCGCCTGGAGCGCCTGCGCGAAGAGTATTTCGACCATATGTGGGCCGATTTTTCTGCTGCCTACGGCGAGAAAGCGGGCTGGAAAGCGTATAGCGAATATCTGCATCACGGCCTGTACGCCATTCGTCGCCGTCTGGGGCTGCAACGCTTCGCGGAATTTACCGCCCTGCTGGATGCCGCGCTTGTCGAGCAACAGCGTACTGGCAGCACTGACGCGCACTTCAGCTGGCTTGTGCCGCTGCTGAAGGATTATTACGACCCGATGTACGGCTATCAGCTGGAGAAAAAGGCGGAGAAGATTGTGTATCGCGGGACGTACGAAGAAATTGCTGAGTGGCTCGATCGCTGAAAAATAAAGCCGGGTGGCGAGGTAAAAGCAAAACGGCAACCTGGGTTGCCGTTTTTAATGTTTTTTCCCTCTGCCCGTGGGAGAGGGTCAGGGTGAGGGCATCAGGCCGCACCCTACATGACAACTTAGAAGTCGTAACGCAGACGCACCAGGTTCATGTCGCCCAGGTTGTCGGTGCTGGAGGTGAACACGTGTTCGTAATCCACGCGGAAACCGTAATCCAGCTGGAAGCTGATACCCACACCGTTGTCGATGCGCTGGTAGTTACGGCCATTCACGTACTCGATACGGTCGCCCATGAAGTACGGCTGGATGGATTTCACCGCATACTGACCAACAGGGAACTTGTAACCCGCAAAGTATTCAATACCCCATGCATCACCGGCGAAGTAGTCGTTAACGGACACTTTTTTGGTGGTCAGGAAGTTTTGATACCAGCCGCCGCCTGCGGAGAAGGTCCAGTTATCCGGCGTCCAGCTCAGGGCGGTACCAAGGATGTTCTGGTCGTAGGATTTGCTGTCGCCGTTGTCCGGGTTACGCATGTCCGCGCGGGTGTAGTTCCACGCTGCGCCCCAGGTCAGATCGGTGGTCAGGTGATAATCGATACCCAGTGAACCGCCGCCTTTACGCTTGTAGCGCAGGCCGTTGCCCGGCAGGTATTCGCTGTCTTCAAACAGGTAAGAGGCGTAGATGTCAGCATCGCCCACGGTTTTCTTGTACTTCAGCATCTGGCGTGAACGGTAAGAGCCGTCGTAGTCGCCATTAATCCCGTTACCTGGCGCCTGACCAATCATGTCGTAGTCCCAGATATCGGTTTTTGCGCCCACCACGTCATAGTACACGCTGTTCTGCTGGCCGAAGGTCAGCGTACCCCAGGTGTCGCTCTTCAGACCGGTGTAGAGCATACGGCGTGAAGTATCGTGCGCGCCGTCGGCGTAGTGGTTATCCCAGTTAAACTGCGCCGGAATGTTCACACCCAGCTCGTAGTAAGTGATCCAGCTGATGTCATCGAACAGGTAGTAGTCTGCCGCGAAACGGAAGCGGGTACCGCCGTCAAAGCCGTTGCGCTTGTAGCCGTTTTTGCCGTCATCGCCGGTCATGTTCTGGAACTGAGGACGAATACTACCGCCAACGGTGAAGTTCAGGCGGCTCAGCGGGTTACCCGCCTGCGGATCCTGTTTCAGAAGAGTGATTTCCGCCTGGGATGCGAAAGAAGCCAATGCCACTGCTGCGCCGATCGTTGTCGCCAGCGCTGTTTTTCTTATAGTCATTCTTTTTCCTTGATAGACACGCTACTAAATATTTAGCTGGTGAATATTAACCGGAAAAATTCGGGCTGTGTGGGCGGGTTTTTAATGTTTTGTGCTGCTAAATGCAGGGACATTAACGATTTGTGCCGTTAAGCAATGACGCACCAGCAGAAATGCCGGTGCGTCATCATCACGTCAGTAAACTAGCTGACAAACTGGCGGAATAGCGCTTTACCTTTCAACAGCCGGGATCCGAGCCAGCCGCCGCACAGGGACAGCAGCACGGCGCCGCAGACGGGCAGCGTGAGCCACAGCCGCCAGTCGGGCTCCCACGGGAAGTCGAAGACTTTGCTCTGGAGTACCGCCAGCGCCGTTTCCGCCCCGATGGCCGCCACCAGGCCCGCCACCAGCCCGAGCAGGGCAAATTCGCTCCACAGCGTGGCGCGCAGCAGCCGTTTACTGGCCCCCAGCGTGCGGTAGACAACCAGCTCCTGATGACGCTGACGCATGCCGACCTGCACCTGCGCCAGCAGCAGCAATATGCCACAGATCGTCACCAGCACCACCATCACCTCCAGCGCGCGGCTTACCTGCTCCAGCACCTGCCCGACCTGTTTAAGGATCGCGCCAATATCCAGCAGGCTCACCGTCGGAAATTCCCGGTTAAGCTGCGTCAGCATGCCGTTGCCGTTTTCCCAGCGGAAGCTGGTGAGCCAGCTCTGGGGCTGTCCGTCCAGCGCACCCGGCGGGAAGATGAAGAAGAAGTTTGGCCGCAGGCTTTCCCAGTCCACTTTACGCAGGCTGGTAACTTTGGCGGTGAAATCCTGGGTATCACCGGTGAAGGTCACGCTGTCGCCGAGGTTCACGTTCAGGCGTGTCGCCAGCCCCTCCTCCATCGACACTTCCCCCGCTTTCGGCGGCCAGGTGCCAGCAACGATCGGGTTATGGTCCGGACGTTTCGCCTGCCAGGTCAGGTTGAGTTCGCGGTTGAGCGATTCATCCTTATTTCCCTCCGTCGACTGGCCGTTGATCTGCGTCAGTCGGGCGCGCACGATCGGATAGAACGACTCGGGAATAATGTGATGCTCGGACAGGAAGCCCTTCAGCGGCGTCACCTGCTCGGGCGCGATGTTGATCAGGAAATAGTTCGGGCTTTCTGGCGGAAGCTGCTGCTGCCAGCGATCCAGCAGATCCCCGCGCAGCACCAGCAGAAGCGCCAGCAGCATAAACGACAGCGAAAATGCCGAGAGCTGGCTGAGGGTAGACCACGGCTGGTGCAGCAGTCGGTTAACCGCTAACCGTATGGGAAGTGATTTAACTGTCAGCTTTCTCAGCACATTAAGCAGTATCCAGCCCACTACGCCGCACAGCAGCGCCAGCACCACCGCGCCCGCCAGCACCGCCCACAGCAGCGTACTGCCGCCCATCAGCCAGGCCAGCAGCCCGACCGCCACCGCAATAATCACCGGCAGGTAGAACTTCAGCGGCCAAACGCTGGCCACCACATCGCGGCGCAGCACGCGCAGCGGCTGGGTGGCGAGTAGCAGCCGGTACGGGCGTAACCCCACCAGCAGGGAGATCGTCGTCATCGCGCCGATTGCCCACAGCCACGGCCAGAGGCTGGCAGGCGGTAATGCGGCGGGCAGTACCGGTTTGAGCAGCACCATCAGAAGCTTTTCAAACAGCAGCCCTATCGCCCCGCCGGTCAGAGCCGACAGCGCCAGCACCATCAGCCACTGGCCGACAATCAGCTTGCGCAGTTGCGCGCGGCCCGCGCCGAGGGTTTTGAGGATCGCCACCAGATCGTAACGGCTGCGGCAGTAGTGCCCCATCGCCACGGCAACCGCCGCAATGGCAAGCAGCAGGGTTAACAGCGCCGACAGCAGCAGGAACTGCTGAGAACGCTCAAGAGATTTGCCGAGCGCCCCGTCATCCTGCTCCAGTCCGTACCAGCGGTGTTCCGGCTTGAGCTGCGGCAGGAGCCATTTTTCGTACGCCTCCAGCTGAGCTGGCGTTCCGCCAAACTTATACCGCCAGGTGACACGGCTTCCCGGCTGGACGGCGTGGGTTTTCGCCACATCCGCGGTGTTCATCAGCAGGCGCGGCGCAAGCTGGAACGGATTAAATCCGGAGTCGGGCTCCTGCACCACTTCCCCGGCAATTTTGAGTGTCGCGTCGCCGACGTCGATACTGTCGCCGGGCTTCAGGTTCAGCAGCGCCATCAGTCGCGATGCCAGCAGGACCGTACCGGCCGTCGGTTTTAGCCCCGGCGGGCTGGTTTGTAAGTCACCGTACATCGGGTAGATGTCATCCACGGCTTTTACGCTGGCAAGCTGCGGCGTGTCGCCCGCAAAGGTCATGGTCTGAAAGGTGATCTGCTCCCCTACTTTCAGCCCCTCTTTGCGCGCTTCCTCAATCCAGCCCGGCGGCACGGGGCGAGAACTTTGCAGAGCCCGGTCCCCGGCCATAAATTCCCGACTCTGCTGGCTAAGCCCTTTCTCCATACGATCGCTGACGCTACCGAGCGCCAGCACGCAGGCCACCGCCAGGCTCAACGCCAGCCAGACAATCAGCAGCGAGGGCGAGCGCCACTCGCGCCAGAACCAGCGGGCAATCATGCTTCCTCCTGAAGAATACCGTTCACCAGCCGCAGGCGGCGGTCGCAGCGGGCGGCCAGCTGCGGGTCGTGGGTAACCAGAATCAGCGTGGTGCCGTGCTCGCGGTTGAGGGAAAACAGCAGATCGGCAATTCTGTCCCCGGTTTTACGGTCGAGATTGCCCGTTGGCTCATCGGCAAACAGCACTTCCGGGCGCCCGTTAAACGCCCTGGCCAGCGCCACGCGCTGCTGCTCACCGCCGGAAAGCTGTGCCGGAAGGTGGTCGAGACGTTTTCCCAGCCCCAGCTGTTCCAGCAACGCCTTCGCGTGATCGCGGCTTTCACGGGTATTTTCACCGCGCAGCAGGCCAGGTAGCTCAACGTTTTCCAGCGCGTTCAGCGTCGGGATCAGCATGAATGACTGAAAGACAAACCCGATATGCCGGGCTCGCAGCGCGGCGCGGGCCTCTTCATCAAGCGCGTGGAGGGGCTGGCTGACCAGGTTCACTTCCCCACTGCTGCCATCGTCCAGACCGGCGAGAATGGCCAGCAGCGTGGACTTACCGGAACCGGATTCACCAATCAGGGCGATGGTTTCGGCACGTTTGACAACGAGTTCAACTCCGGTGAGGATGGAAAGCTCGTGTTCCCCCTGACCGACGGACTTCTTAAGACGATGAACTTCAACAATGTTTTCCGCTGGCATTTGCCCTTCCTGTTTTTGATGCTGATGACCTTCCGCGCGGCGGCTGCGGACACGTTATTGATTCTGGGCGACAGCCTGAGCGCGGGCTATCGTATGGCCGCCAGTGCGGCCTGGCCCGCCCTGCTCAATGATAAATGGCAGTCCCGGGCCTCTGTCGTGAACGGCAGCATCAGCGGCGATACGTCGCAGCAAGGCTTATCGCGCCTGCCTGCCCTGCTTAAGCAGCATCAACCGCGTTGGGTGCTGGTCGAACTGGGCGGTAATGATGGTTTGCGCGGCTTCCAGCCTCAGCAAACGGAGCAAACGCTGCGGACCATTTTGCAGACCATTAAGGCCGCCAATGCCCAGCCGCTGCTGATGCAAATTCGCCTGCCCGCTAACTACGGCCGTCGGTATAATGAGGCGTTTAGCGCGATCTATCCTAAGCTTGCCAAAGAGTTTGATATTCCGCTGCTGCCATTTTTCATGGAAGAGGTCTATCTGAAACCCCAGTGGATGCAGGATGATGGCATTCACCCCAATCGCGATGCCCAGCCGTTTATTGCCGACTGGATGGCAACCCGGCTGGCTCCTTTAGTAAAACATGACTCGTCAAACAGCTGAGAACCTGACAGGTAAAGTTATGCAAAAATCGGTCTTAATAACAGGATGTTCCAGCGGAATTGGCCTTGAAAGCGCCCTTGAACTGAAACGTCAGGGGTTTTGGGTGCTGGCAGCCTGCCGCAAACCCGAGGATGTCGAACGCATGCGAGGGCTGGGATTTACCGGCATTCTGCTGGATCTCGATTCGCCAGAGAGCGTAGAGCAGGCCGCCGATGAGGTTATCGCCCTGACCAACAACCGTCTTTACGGTCTGTTCAACAATGCGGGCTACGGCGTGTACGGCCCGCTACAGACTCTCTCACGGGAACAGCTGGAGCAGCAGTTCTCCGCAAACTTTTTCGGGGCGCATCAGCTTACCATGCGCCTTCTCCCGGCCATGCTGCCGCACGGCGAAGGGCGGATTGTCATGACCTCCTCGGTGATGGGCCTGATCTCCACGCCGGGCCGCGGGGCTTACGCTGCCAGTAAATATGCGCTTGAAGCCTGGTCCGATGCGTTGCGCATGGAGCTGCGCCACAGCGGTATTAAGGTCAGCCTGATTGAACCCGGCCCGATCCGCACCCGCTTTACGGAAAACGTTAACCAGACGCAGGCGGACAAACCGGTCGAAAATCCCGGCATCGCGGCGCGTTTTACGCTTGGGCCAGAAGCCGTCGTTGCCAAAGTGCGCCACGCGTTTGAGAGCGATACCCCTAAAATGCGCTATCCGGTCACGCTGGTGACCCATGCCGTCGGCTGGTTGAAACGCCTGCTGCCGGGGCGGATGATGGACAAAATTTTGCAGGGTTGAGTTGAAGCGACCACGCTTACCCCCATGTAAAGAGTAAACCGATAAAAGAGAATGCCGCATGTCCGTACAGAATATCGTCAACATAACTGAAGCTAACCTGCAACAGACGCTCGAACAGTCAATGACTAAACCGGTGCTGTTCTACTTCTGGTCTGAACGCAGCCAACACTGCCTGCAACTGACGCCGGTCCTGGAAAGCCTTGCCGCGCAGTACAATGGTCAGTTCATTCTGGCGAAGCTGGATTGTGACGCCGAACCGATGGTGGCTTCCCAGTTTGGCCTGCGTGCGATCCCAACCGTCTACCTGTTCCAGAACGGTAAGCCGGTGGATGGCTTCCAGGGGCCGCAGCCCGAAGAGGCGATCCGCGCCCTGCTGGATAAAGTCCTGCCGCGCGAAGAAGAGCTGAAAGCGCAGGAAGCCATGGCGCTAATGCAGGAAGGCAAGTACGACGAGGCGCTGCCGCTGTTAAAAGACGCCTGGCAGCTGTCGAACCAGAACAGCCAGATTGGTCTGCTGCTGGCAGAGACCCAGATTGCACTGCACCGCCCTGAAGACGCGGAAGCCGTGCTGAAAACGGTGCCGATGCAGGATCAGGATACCCGTTATCAGGGTCTGGTGGCGCAGATTGACCTGCTGAAACAGGCGGCGGATACCCCTGAAATTCAACAGCTTCAGCAGCAGGTTGCGGACAACCCGCAGGATGCCGCGCTGGCAAGCCAGCTGGCGCTTCAGCTTCATCAGGTGGGGCGTAACGAAGAGGCGCTGGAGCTGCTGTTTAGCCATCTTCAGAAGGACCTGGGCGCCGCAGACGGACAGGCTCGGAAGATGTTCCAGGAGATCCTGGCCGCGCTGGGTACCGGTGACGCGCTGGCGTCGAAATATCGTCGTCAGCTGTACGCGTTGCTCTACTAGCAAAAAAATGCCCGGTGGCGCTAACGCTTACCGGGCCTACAAAAGCAGATATTACCCCGTCTTTTTCAACTGCGTCACCACCAGCTGGTGGCGAGCGTTGTAAAACTTCCGATAGGTCAGGTAGCAGGCAATGATGGTGGACAGGCTCGCCGTAGAGAGCAGCATAAACGTCACCATAATCTGGTATTTAATGGCTTTTACCGGATCGATACCGGCAAAAATCAGCCCCGACATCATGCCCGGCAGGCTCACCAGACCCACCGTTTTGGCGGAATCCACCGTTGGGATTAGCGAAGAGCGAATGCTGTCGCGGATCAACCTCGCCGAGGCCACCTTCGGCGTCGCGCCAAGGCTTAGCTTCTCCTGAAGCTGCTGCTGTTCACTGCTGAACCGTTGCCCCAGATTGTTGTAGCACAACCCGACCGCCACCATCGCATTGCCCGCAATCATCCCGGAAATGGGGATCACCTGCATCGGCGTAAATTCTATCGAGCCGGAAAGCACCAGCACAGCCAGCGTTAACGCGGTCCCGGTAGTGATGGCGATCAACGACGAAATGAACGCTTTATCGATGTATTTACTGCGTTTCTGCGCGTTCCATGCCGCGTTAAAGCAGATAAACAGCACCATCAACAGGGTCAGCACGGCATGATTGACGTTGAAGATGTATTTCAGCACATAGCCGACGATGATGAGCTGAATGACCGCGCGGGCGATACTCCAAAGAATATCTTTTTCCAGCCCCAGCTTTTCCCGGTAGCTGACCACAATCGCCACCAGCACCAGGACCATTGACAGCGCCAGCGATTCGTTAGTTATGTTATGTTCACCCACGGTGAGCCTCCTCCATTTTCCCGCCCTGCGGCCTGAGCGTGATGACATCATCCGCATGGGTAATTTCATTTGAATCATGCGTCACCCACAGCACGGCAATATTCTGCTCCCGGGCGTAGCGATGGATAATGTCATTGACGTTGCGCTTGTTAGCGTCATCCAGCGCGCTGGTGATTTCGTCCAGCAACAGCGCCTTCGGCAAGAATTGCAGGTTACGGATCAGCGAGACGCGCTGCTTTTCCCCGCCCGACAGTTCGGCGATCGATTTGGTCAGCGTCTCCGGCGAAAGCCCGAACCGGGTCAGATCGTCGGTAAACTTTTTCGGATCAGGCGTTTGGTTGCGGATGTGCCAGGGGAAAACCAGATTGTCGTACACCGTGTCGCCAAACAGGGACGGCGTTTGCACGCAGTATGACACCTGCTGGCGATAGCTTTCCGGTGAAAGCGTGGCGATATCTTTTCCTGCAAACAGGATGGTTCCCTCCGTTGGGCTCAGTAGCGAAGCCACGATTTTCAGGAGGGTGCTTTTGCCGCAGCCGGAGGGACCGGTTATCAGTTTAAATTCGCCCGGAGAGAGACAAAAATCGACGTGCTGAAGGATGGTGTTATCACCCACACGAAAGCCAACATCCCTGATATCCAGAAGATTTTTTTTATTATTCATTCCGATTCCATTAACCGCTGTGATAAGAAGAGCCTTAAGCATAATCCTTTCCGCTACGCAGCGCGAATAGCCTTAACCTATAGCAAGTGTTAAACTTTTTGCCTGTTTATTGTCACCTCTATCACTACAGGAAGTCAGCAACATGACACATATCTTTTATGAGTTCTCCTCCCTGAAGCCTGGTGTTCCTGATGTGGAAACATTAATGGAAGTCATCAATTCTTCTGAACTCACGCGTTTTGTCATGGGGGCAGAGGTGGTCGATTTTGTTAAGAAGGCGCTCATCGTTAACACCACAATCGGTAGCTTTAAAAACTGCTATTTTGCTTTCGATGATGGGGCTTACTTTCTCGAGTTTGACGGCAAGGGTAAATCCAGACGCTTTACTGAGGTGCCTGACTGGTTCGTTTCCCCTGCGGAATTTGCCCGCTCGCAATGGCTGATTAACCATGACCTGGCCGATGTGAAGGCGACGGCGTTTATTGACGTGCTGATGTCCTACCCGCTTAAAGAACGCCGGGCGCACTGCAATCTGCTGTTTGGTCTGGATCTGCATAAGGTCAATGTGGTTCCGGCACCTACAGCCCCTGCCGGAAAAATGGGCAATAAAAACGGAAAAACTACCAAGCCTCGCGTTACGGATCTCGGCTCTTTTGAGCTTTTTACCGCGTTCTTTGCGCGTATGAAAACCGCCGTCAATGCTAATGAATTCCCTACCCTACAGGTGCTGACCGGCCAGGAGGATCTTACAAAAGCGCCGCACAACTTAAAGCAAGGGATCAGAACCTGGTTTAAAGCGATTACTGGCGATCTGCCGCCGAACAACAAACGTGTCGGAGCGGGCAATGCGGTGCTGTTCTGCGCTCCCGTTCGCGAGCAGATCCAGCAGATAGAGGCCATCGGCCTGGAAAAATACTATCAGGGATTATCAAAAGCCATCGCTGACGCCGGGGATGGGTTTATCACTGACTTCAGCTATACCTGGTCTGAAAAGTAACGCTTTGCGCCCCGCATCCCGAACGGGGCGTTTTATTTCTGCCAGTCCGGTTCCCACCTCTTTACAGGGGCGAAATCCTGTTCGTTAGCCGATATACTTACGTTCAACAAATACGCAGTTTTTCTCGTTACGGCATGCAAAACAGGAGGTTTTTATGCTCATCGTTGTTCCCGTCCTTATTTTCGTTGCGCTGGTTATCGTGGGCGCAGGCGTCAAAATTGTCCCGCAGGGTTACCAGTGGACCGTCGAACGCTTCGGTCGCTACACCAATACCCTTCAGCCGGGTTTAAGCCTGATCGTCCCGTTCATGGACAGAATTGGGCGCAAGATCAACATGATGGAGCAGGTGCTGGATATCCCTTCTCAGGAAGTCATCTCCAAGGATAACGCCAACGTCACCATCGATGCGGTGTGCTTTATTCAGGTGATTGATGCGCCAAAAGCGGCCTATGAGGTGAGCAACCTGGAGCTGGCGATCGTCAACCTGACCATGACCAACATCCGTACCGTGCTTGGCTCGATGGAGCTGGATGAAATGCTCTCCCAGCGCGACAGCATTAATACCCGCCTGCTGCACATTGTGGATGAAGCCACCAATCCGTGGGGGATCAAAGTGACACGCATTGAGATCCGCGACGTGCGCCCACCGGCAGAGCTGATAGCTTCCATGAACGCGCAGATGAAGGCCGAGCGTACCAAGCGTGCCTATATTCTTGAAGCCGAAGGGGTGCGTCAGGCTGAAATCCTGAAAGCGGAAGGGGAAAAACAGTCGCAGATCCTGAAAGCCGAGGGCGACCGTCAGTCTGCCTTCCTCCAGGCGGAAGCGCGTGAACGTTCGGCAGAAGCGGAAGCCCGCGCGACGCAAATGGTCTCCGAGGCGATTGCCGCCGGGGATATCCAGGCCGTGAACTACTTCGTCGCACAAAAATATACCGATGCGCTGAAGGAGATCGGCTCCGCGAACAACAGCAAAGTGGTGATGATGCCGCTGGATGCCAGCAGCCTGATGGGGTCTATCGCCGGAATTGCCGAACTGATCAAAGACGGCGGAAACGAGCGTAAAAAATGATTGAGCTCATCGTTGCACATCCTCATGCGTTCTGGCTAAGCCTTGGCGGACTGCTGCTGGCCGCCGAGATGCTTGGCGGCAACGGTTATCTGCTGTGGAGCGGGGTTGCCGCGGTGATTACCGGGCTGGTCGTCTGGCTGCTGCCTGTCGGCTGGGAGTGGCAGGGCGCGCTGTTTGCCGTGCTGACGCTGCTGGCCGCCTGGCTGTGGTGGCGCTGGCTGAACAAACGGGTGAAGGCGCAGAAGCCGGTCGACGCGCATCTCAACCAGCGTGGGCAGCAGATAGTGGGTAAACGCTTTACGCTTGATAACACGCTAATAAACGGACGCGGTCATATGCGCGTGGGGGACAGTTCGTGGCCGGTGGTGGCCGATGATGACCTCAGCGCCGGCACGCGGGTTGAGGTCATCGCGGTGGAAGGTATTACCCTGCGGGTTAAAGCCTGTTAGGCGTGGGTTTTACGGTGGCAGCAGCCGGAAAGATTGTCGATAATCGGGCACTCGGCGCTGTCATCTCCCGGGCAGGATTCTGCCAGCTGTAACAGTTGGTCACGCATCGCCTGTAATTCGATGATATGGCGTTCGATCTCCGCCACTTTTTCCAGCGTACGTTTTTTCACGTCGGCACTGTGGCGTTTCGGATCGTTAAACAGGTTAACCAGCTCGCCGCACTCTTCAAGGTTAAATCCTACCTGTCTTGCCTGGCGCAGTAACGTCAGTTCATCAAGATGCAGCTGCGTATAGCTGCGGTAGCCGTTCTCACTGCGCAACGGTGGCGTCACCAGCCCTTTTTCCTCATAAAAGCGAATCGCTTTGCTGGTTAAGCCGGTTTTTTTCGCAACATCGCTGATATTCACATTTCCCCCTTGACCTTCCCCTTGATGGAAGGTTTAACCTTCATAACAGTTAGCGAAAAGCAGAGTGAAGGTCAACAATTGACCAGAACATTATACGGGAGTTTTGTTATGTCTCACACTATTGACCTGACACTGGACGGCCTCTCCTGCGGCCACTGTGTCAAACGCGTTAAAGAAAGCCTGGAGCAGCGTCCTGACGTGGAAAGCGCTGAGGTGACTATCGATCATGCCGCCGTGACCGGCAGCGCCAGCGCCGACGCGCTGATTGATACCATTAAACAGGCCGGTTACGGGGCGGAGTTAAGCCACCCAAAGGCTAAACCGCTGGCAGAGTCATCATCCCCGTCGGAAGCACTGACAGCGGCCACTCCTGAGCTTCCGGTAGCTGATGACATTGATGACAGCCAACAACTGCTGATCAATGGCATGAGCTGCGCCAGCTGCGTTTCCCGGGTACAAAACGCCTTACAGGCGGTACCGGGTGTAGCACAGGCACGGGTAAACCTGGCGGAGCGTACTGCGCTGGTGATGGGCAGCGCCTCCGCCGCAGAGTTAGTGCAGGCCGTGGAGAAAGCGGGCTACGGGGCGGAGGCCATCGAAGATGATGCCGAGCGCCGCGAGCGCCAGCAGGAAACGGCTGTCGCCACCATGAAGCGCTTCCGCTGGCAGGCGATTGTCGCCCTGCTGGTCGGTATTCCGGTGATGGTGTGGGGCATGATGGGTGACAACATGATGGTCACCGCTGACAACCGCACCCTGTGGCTGGTGATTGGTCTGATTACCCTTGCGGTGATGGTGTTTGCAGGCGGGCATTTCTATACCAGCGCCTGGAAGAGCCTGAAAAACCGCACCGCGACGATGGATACCCTGGTCGCCCTCGGGACCGGCGCGGCGTGGCTCTATTCGATGAGCGTTAACGTCTGGCCGCAGTGGTTCCCGATGGAGGCGCGCCATCTCTATTATGAAGCGAGTGCGATGATTATCGGTCTGATTAACTTAGGCCATATGCTCGAAGCCCGCGCGCGTCAGCGCTCGTCGAAAGCGCTGGAAAGATTACTCGATTTAACCCCGCCGACGGCCCGCGTGGTCACGGACGAGGGGGAAAAAAGCGTTCCATTGGCCGAGGTTCAGCCCGGCATGACGCTGCGTCTGACCACGGGAGACCGCGTTCCCGTTGACGGTAAGATAAGCCAGGGCGAAGCCTGGCTGGATGAAGCGATGCTGACCGGGGAGCCTATTCCCCAGCAGAAATCCGATGGCGACGCCGTGCATGCCGGTACGGTCGTGCAGGACGGCAGCGTGCTGTTCCGCGCCAGCGCGGTCGGGAGCCATACCACGCTGTCACGCATCATTCGCATGGTCCGCCAGGCGCAGAGCAGTAAGCCGGAGATTGGTCAGCTTGCCGATAAAATCTCCGCCATTTTTGTGCCGGTGGTCGTCGGTATTGCCCTGCTGAGCGCGGCAATCTGGTATTTCTTCGGCCCGGCGCCGCAGATTGTCTACACCCTGGTGATCGCCACCACGGTACTGATCATCGCCTGCCCTTGTGCCCTTGGCCTGGCCACGCCGATGTCGATTATCTCTGGCGTCGGACGCGCCGCCGAATTTGGCGTACTGGTCCGTGATGCTGACGCCCTGCAACGGGCAAGCACGCTGGACACCCTTGTTTTTGATAAAACCGGCACGCTCACCGAGGGCAAACCGCAGGTGGTGGCCGTCAGTACCGTTGGCTGTACGGAGACGGATGCCCTGCGCCTGGCCGCCGCGCTGGAACAAGGCTCCAGCCACCCGCTGGCGCGCGCCATCCTGGAGAAAGCCGGTGATGCTCGTCTGCCGCAGGTAAGTAACTTCCGCACCCTGCGCGGTTTAGGGGTCAGCGGTGAAGCCGAAGGCCATACGCTGCTGCTGGGAAACCAGGCACTGCTGACTGAACACGGCGTTGATACGTCCGCGCTGGACGCTGAGCTGAACGCGCAGGCCTCTCAGGGCGCGACGCCGGTTCTGCTGGCGAGGGATGGTCAGGTGGCGGCGCTGCTGGCCGTGCGCGATCCGTTACGCCAGGACAGCGTAGATGCCTTACAGCGCCTGCACCGCGCGGGCTATCGTCTGGTGATGCTGACCGGGGACAACCCGACCACCGCTAACGCCATCGCCAAAGAAGCCGGTATTGATGAGGTGATCGCGGGCGTGCTGCCGGACGGCAAAGCGGACGCCATCAAGAACCTGCAAAGTCAGGGTCGCCAGGTGGCGATGGTGGGCGACGGCATCAACGACGCCCCGGCGCTGGCGCAGGCTGACGTAGGTATTGCGATGGGCGGCGGGAGCGATGTCGCCATTGAAACCGCGGCGATCACCCTGATGCGCCACAGCCTGATGGGCGTGGCGGACGCGCTGGCGATTTCGAAAGCCACGTTGCGCAACATGAAGCAGAACCTGCTGGGGGCGTTCGTCTATAACTCGCTCGGCATTCCGATTGCCGCCGGGATTTTGTGGCCGCTGACCGGTACCCTGCTGAACCCGGTTGTTGCGGGTGCGGCGATGGCGCTCTCGTCAATTACCGTGGTGAGCAACGCTAACCGTCTGCTGCGGTTTAAACCGAAAGATTGAACCTTGTACCCGTACGCGCTAGCATGAACCTTTCCGTTTATGGAGCGCGTATGGGTCTGTTTAATCGTATAAAAACATCGTTTCGCGCCCTTTTTCCCCGCCGTTATGCCTGGCCCGGTATGGATATTTCGCTTCCGGGCGGGCAGCATCTGCACCTGGTGGGAAGCATTCATATGGGCACGCAGGATATGTCCCCCCTGCCCTCCGGCCTGATTAAACTACTGAAGCGCGCCGACGCGCTGATCGTCGAAGCCGACATCTCCGGCCATGAATCGCCGTTTGCCGGGCTGGAAAGCGACCGCCCCCTGGCGGAACGTCTTAACGAGACGCAGCTGGCTGAGCTTACCCGTCTTGCGGATGAGACCGGCGTTTCGCTCTCTATGCTCGACACCCTGCCCCTGTGGCAAATTGCCATGGTGCTACAGGCAACCCAGGCGCAGCGCCTGGGGCTGCGCGGCGATTACGGTATCGATTATCAACTGCTGAATGCGGCAAGGGCGCGCAACCTGTCCATCATTGAACTGGAAGGCACGGACAGCCAGATTGCGCTCCTTCGCCAGCTTCCCGATGACGGCCTGATACTGCTGGATGATACCCTGACCCACTGGCACACCAACGCGCGTCTGCTGCAAACGATGATTGGCTGGTGGCTGGATGCGCCGCCCGCAGACGGTAAGCTGGCGTTACCGTCGACGTTCAGTGAATCGTTGTATGATGTGCTGATGAACGCGCGCAACCAGGCGTGGCGGGAGACGCTATATGCCCTGCCTGCCGGTCGTTATGTTGTCGCGGTTGGCGCGTTGCATTTGTACGGAGAAGGGAATTTGCCGTCGCTGCTGAAATAAAAAAATGGCCAATATTTCTATTGGCCCGTCAAAGAGGAATTTCATCGTTTTTATTATACCGAAGTGACCTTCGGCTACGCCGATTGTCGCTCAAAGTAACCATCACTGCCAATACTATTGCGCAAGATGGTGCTATTTTTTAGACAAACGTCAGGCGTATGCTGCTGGCATGAATCGTCTGTCGTAAGAAGGATAGCCATGACTCCCGCCGTTAAATTACTCGAAAAAAACAAAATTTCTTTCCGGATCCACACCTACGATCACGATCCGAACGAAACCAACTTTGGTGATGAAGTGGTGCGCAAGCTGGGGCTGAACGCGGACCAGGTCTACAAAACGCTGCTGGTCGCGGTGAACGGCGATATGAAGCACCTCGCCGTAGCAGTAACGCCCGTCGCCGGACAGCTTGATCTGAAGAAAGTGGCCAAAGCGCTGGGAGCGAAAAAGGTCGATATGGCAGACCCGATGGTTGCGCAACGCACAACGGGTTATCTGGTCGGCGGGATCAGCCCGCTCGGCCAGAAAAAGCGTCTGCCCACGCTGATCGATGCGCCTTCGCAAGAATTTGAAACGATCTATATTTCTGGCGGCAAACGCGGGCTGGATATCGAACTGTCCGCAGGCGATCTGGCGAAAATGCTGGACGCGAAATTTGCGGATATTGCGCGCCGGGATTGAGAAAATTGCCCGGTGGCGCTGCGAGGTAAAAGCAAAACGGTAACAGGCGTTACCGTTTTTTGTGTTCGCGCCCTCTCCCGGTGGGAGAGGGTTGGGGTGAGGGCATCAGGCCGCACAACACTACTGCCAGCTCACCTCACCTTTCGGCTCATACGCGTTCACGTCAATCGGTGAATTTTGCTGGATAAACTGCTTCAACACTTCCGCATCAATAAACCCGGTATTTACATAGCCCGGTTTGTTATCGATATGCGGATAGCCGTCGCCGCCGGTGGCGTTAAAGCTTAACGTTGCCAGGCGGTAGGTTTTCGCCGTATCAACCGGTTCGCCTTTGATTTTGAGATCGTTGAGCTTACCGTCCTTCGCGACGAAGCTGACGTTAGCAAACTGCGGATACGCCCCGGAATCTGGCTTCATCTGCGCCACGGCGGTCAGGTAGTCAATCACCTCCTTCCCGCTCATGTCCGCATAGACCACCACGTTGCCAAACGGCTGCACTTTGAGCACGTCTTTATAGGTGATGTCTCCGCCTTCGATGGAGTCACGAATACCGCCGCCGCTCATCACGGCGAAATCCGCATTCGTGCGCGCCATCTGCGCGGCCAGCACCAGACGCCCCATGTTGGTCTGCACGAAGCGGACTTTGCTGCGGTCCCCTTCCAGTCGTCCGTTAAGCGTGCCAATCTTCACGTCCAGCTGCGCTTTCCCTTTGCTCTGGAACGGCGTCAGCAGAGAGAGCATCTGCTGGTTTTCAGCGATCTCTGGCGTGTAGAGTACCCGCTCGCTTTTGCCGTCCGGGTAGGTCACTTTCTTCTTCAGGTTGACCGGGATGAGCTGATAGTGCACCAGCTTCATCTCGCCGTTACGGAATTCGAAATCCGCGCGGCCAACGTATTTACCCCACTCGTGGGCCTGTACAATCCAGATCCCGTTCTGACGATCAGGCGCGCACGGCGTGCCGGGCACATAATCTACCTGCTTTTTATTCTCAGAAGCCATGCAGACCGGATCCTGCGAATGACCGCCCACAATCATCGCCAGCGAGCCCGCTGGAAGGCTGCGCGCCATCTCCACGTCGCCCGGCGCGTTAGAGCCGTGCTGACCGTTATCGTAATGCCCCATGTGGGTGGTCGCGATAATCACATCCGGTTTTTCATTCTGCTGCAACTCCTGGATCACCAGCTTCGCTTCGTCCGCCGGTTTACGGAATTCGATGTCGGTGAAAAATTCAGGGTTGCCAATTTTGGCCGTATCGTCGGTGGTTAAGCCGATGACCGCGATCTTCAGATCCTGACGCTTGAACAGCGCCCACGGTTTAAACAAGCGCTCGCCGGTACTTTTCTGATAAATATTGGCGGAAAGGAACGGGAATTTGGACCACTTCTCCTGCTGGCGCAACACGCTCAGCGGATTATCAAACTCGTGGTTTCCGACCGCCATCGCGTCGTAACCAATTAAATTCATGCCGCGGAAATCAGGCTCGGCATCCTGCAAATCAGATTCCGGTACGCCGGTATTAATATCCCCGCCCGACAGCAACAGCACGCTGCCGCCCTGGGCCGCGACCTCTTTACGAATGCCGTCCACCAGCGTTTTTTGCGCCGCCAGGCCATATTCACCGTATTCGCTGCGCCAGAAATGGCCGTGATGATCGTTAGTATGCAGAATGGTAATTTTATAGGTTTTATCTTTTTCATACGCCTGCGCGGGCAGGCTTGTTAGCCCCCATGCGGCGATGAGCGCCAGCGCGACGCCACGCTTCATTAACTTCATCTTCTCTCTCCCTGACCCATAGACAAACGCAAAAATTACAGTGACTCACAAGAATAGACAAATAAGTTTTCAGAATTGCGACTTTCTTCAAATGTCACGGACGGGTATGTTAGTCGGATAATAATTACTCCCTGCATCTCTAATAACAAATCGACGTGGTATTTATGGCAATCAGTGAATCAACCCAGCCCGTCCAGGGCGCTCCGGCGTCGCCGCCGAAATCGCGCACTTCCTTTAAAGTATTAGGCGCAATCAGTCTCTCTCATCTGCTCAACGACATGATCCAGTCGCTGATTCTGGCGATCTACCCGCTGTTGCAGTCTGAGTTCTCATTAACCTTCGTGCAGATCGGGATGATCACCCTGACCTTCCAGCTGGCCTCTTCGCTGCTACAGCCGGTGGTGGGCTATTGGACGGACAAATACCCGATGCCATGGTCGCTGCCCATTGGGATGTGCTTCACCCTGAGCGGGCTGGTGCTGCTGGCCATGGCGGGCAGCTTTGAGGCGGTACTGGTTGCCGCGGCGCTGGTGGGAACCGGTTCATCGGTGTTCCATCCGGAATCGTCCCGCGTGGCGCGTATGGCCTCCGGCGGACGCCACGGGCTGGCGCAATCTCTGTTCCAGGTGGGGGGGAACTTTGGTAGCTCCCTCGGTCCCCTGCTGGCGGCGGTGATTATCGCGCCCTACGGTAAAGGCAACGTGGCGTGGTTTGTGCTGGCCGCGCTGCTGGCGATTGTCGTCCTGGCGCAAATCAGCCGCTGGTATGCCGCGCAGCATCGCGTAAATAAGGGAAAACCTGCCGCGAAGATAACCAACCCCCTTCCGCGCAATAAGGTGATCCTTGCCGTCAGCGTGCTGCTGGTGCTGATTTTCTCGAAATATTTTTATATGGCGAGCATCAGCAGCTATTACACCTTCTATCTGATGCAAAAATTCGGATTATCGGTACAAAACGCCCAGTTCCACCTCTTTGCTTTCCTGTTTGCGGTGGCGGCAGGCACGGTGATTGGCGGCCCTGTGGGGGATAAAATCGGACGTAAATATGTGATTTGGGGCTCTATCCTCGGCGTTGCACCGTTTACGCTTGTTTTACCCTACGCAACGCTGGAATGGACCGGAATATTGACGGTGATTATTGGTTTTATTCTCGCATCGGCATTTTCAGCCATCCTGGTCTACGCGCAGGAGCTGCTGCCGGGACGTATCGGTATGGTTTCCGGCCTCTTTTTCGGTTTTGCCTTTGGCATGGGCGGCCTTGGCGCAGCCGTTTTAGGGATGGTTGCCGACCACACCAGCATCTTCCTGGTCTATAAAATCTGCGCTTTCCTGCCACTTCTGGGGATGTTGACCATATTCCTGCCTGACAACCGTCATAAAGCGTAACTTCACGGCTGCCAAAGTTAAACTTTGGCAGCCGGATAACCTGATGCCATAAGGCTTTCCTCTCCCTCCCCTCAGCAAATTTATCAAAATCTGCCTTTTTTCATGCTTATTGCCTTTTTATTGTGTTTTCAACAATTATTCATAAACATAAGCGTAAAAATTGTCATAAACTATTAATCGGCTTTTTGGTATTTGCACCAAAAATGGATCACCCATCGCAAAAGGAGACGGAATGCACCACGCCACACCGCTTATCACCACCATTGTTGGTGGACTTGTGCTCGCTTTTATTCTCGGCATGATTGCCAATAAACTGCGTATTTCGCCCCTGGTAGGCTATTTGCTGGCGGGCGTGCTGGCAGGGCCCTTTACGCCGGGTTTTGTCGCAGATACCAAACTGGCGCCTGAGCTGGCGGAATTAGGCGTGATCCTGCTGATGTTTGGCGTCGGGCTGCATTTTTCCCTGAAGGATCTGATGGCGGTAAAGTCGATCGCCATACCGGGAGCGATCGCCCAGATAGGGGTGGCGACGCTGCTGGGCATGGCGCTTTCGGCGGTGCTGGGCTGGTCAATCATGACCGGTATCGTATTTGGGCTGTGTCTTTCAACCGCCAGTACCGTGGTGCTGCTGCGCGCGCTTGAAGAGAGGCAGCTGATAGACAGCCAGCGCGGGCAAATCGCGATAGGCTGGCTGATTGTTGAAGATCTGGTAATGGTGTTGACGCTGGTTCTGCTGCCCGCCGTCGCCGGGATGATGGAAAAAGAGAATATCGGCTTCGCCTCGCTGGCGCTGGATATGAGCATTACCATCGGTAAGGTTGTGGCGTTTATCGCCATCATGATGCTGGTGGGCCGCCGTCTGGTGCCGTGGATAATGTCCCGCAGCGCCGCCACGGGCTCGCGTGAACTGTTCACGCTTTCAGTCCTTGCGCTGGCGCTGGGCATTGCCTTTGGCGCCGTCGAGCTGTTTGACGTCTCCTTTGCGCTGGGCGCGTTCTTCGCCGGGATGGTGCTGAACGAGTCCGAGCTGAGCCACCGCGCCGCGCACGATACCCTGCCGCTACGTGATGCATTCGCGGTGCTGTTCTTCGTCTCCGTCGGGATGCTGTTCGACCCGTTGATCCTCATCCAGCAGCCGCTGGCCGTGCTGGGTACGCTGGCAATCATCATCTTTGGTAAGTCCGTTGCCGCCTTCTTCCTGGTGCGGATGTTCGGTCACTCGCCGCGCACGGCGCTGACCATCGCCGCCAGCCTGGCGCAGATTGGCGAGTTCGCCTTTATTCTTGCCGGTCTGGGGATGGCCCTGAACCTGCTGCCACAGGCGGGGCAAAATCTGGTGCTGGCGGGGGCGATCCTCTCCATCATGTTGAACCCGGTATTGTTTGCCCTGCTGGAGAAATATCTCGAGAAGACCGAAACCCTCGAAGAGCTGACGCTGGAAGAGGCGACAGAAGAAGAGAAACAGATCCCGGTGGATATCTGCAACCACGCGCTGCTGGTCGGTTTTGGCCGCGTCGGCAGCCTGCTGGGTGAAAAACTGATGGCTCAGGGCATTCCACTTGTAGTGATTGAAACGTCACGCACCCGCGTCGACGAACTTCGCGAGCGCGGCATCCGCGCGGTGCTGGGCAACGCGGCTAACGAAGAGATTATGAATCTGGCGCATCTGGACTGCGCTCGCTGGCTGCTGCTCACTATCCCGAACGGTTACGAGGCTGGTGAAATTGTCGCCACAGCCCGTGAAAAATGCCCGCATATCGAAATCATTGCCCGCGCCCATTATGATGACGAAGTGGAGTACATCACCGAGCGCGGCGCGAATCAGGTGGTGATGGGTGAGCGTGAGATTGCGAATACGATGCTGACAATGCTGACGAAACCGCCGGTTGAAGAGGCAGTAACGGGGTAAGTTTTGTGCTGCCTGATGCCCTCACCCTGACCCTCTCCCGCAGGGAGAGGGAACAAACACTAAAAACGGCAACCACAGGTTGCCGTTTTACTTTTACCTGTCCCAATAAGCCTCTTCGAGGCTGTCTTCCCGTTCCGGCAGCCCCCGCGTTAAGCGCGGAGAATGCTGGTTCAGCACCTGATAACTCACGCGGTTCGCGTACTTACACACCTGCGCCAGCGAGGAATAGGTCAGCCAGTCGAAGGTATGTTTGCTGGAATTCGGCACGTTGGTTTTGTGGTAGGCGTTGGCGGTAATGTCGTGCAGCAGCGCGGCCAGCGCGCCGTCGCCCGCGCCGTTAGTGTTCATGATCTTCTCAGGGCCACCCATATACGGTGCGATGTGAGAGAAGATACGCAGCGGGTTGATGCAGTCTTTATGACGCATAGCGCGGCTGAACTCATACTGGTTAAATTCGGCGATTGCGCCCGGCAGCAGCGGGTGCTGGGTTTTACGCTTGCTCTCTTCTTCCGTGAAGCCCGCCATGTACAGCCCGACCGGCCCGGCGGTGCAGAGCACCAGGTCCACCCAGTCCAGCGCCTTATCAGACGCCAGCAGCGGATCGCTTTCGCCGGTCAGCGCTTCGGCTTCTTCTTCATTCATCGCCAGAATCGAGACGTGTTCTTTCAGGAAGGCCTGCCACCACTCCGGGTTGTCGGCAATGACGAATTTGGTGCCCAGCGTCAGAACCACAGGCACGTTGTATTTCTTCGCGTACTCAATTGCCTTCATGGTTGCGTCCGGCATTGGTTCGCCCGGCTTGCAGCGCACCAGATAGGAGGTCAGTACCAGCGCAGACGCGCCCGCGATCACCTCTTCCGGGATACTTTCAGCGCGCAGCTTATTCATATGGCCGGGGCTGATGGCAAAGGTACGCTCGCCGGAATCGCTTATCAGCGTAAAGCAGCGGCCAATCGGCCCGTCAACGCCCTGTAAATAGTTCAGATCGGTGCGGCTGGAGGTATTGCACAGGTAGCGGTAGGCGTAGCCACCGATTTCGATATTGCTGCACATCACGCCAAGCAGCACTGAGCGGTCGTCTGCCAGTACGGAGTAGTTGTGCATGGTGTTGCCGATAGTGCCGCCGGCAAACTGGTGGGTGATAAGATTTTCGCGCACCAGCTCCTGATACAGCGCTTCAGCAACGTCATCCTCAATCACCAGCGAGTGCCCGGCGCTCAGACCGTAACGTGCGACAAACGCATCATCCACTTTGGCTTCAATGTCCACCAGCGTCTGATCGATACCGACCACCCAGGCAGCGCTGGTTTCGCTTTCCTGCTGAATTTGCTGTAACAGCGGATCGCGGGCATCGACGGGGAAATAGTGTTTGGACTTACGTTTACCGGGAAATTTCATGGTCTGAACTGTGCAAAGAATACGGGCCGGGAATGGTAGCACAAACCCGGCCCGTAACGCGATCAGCGGCGGGTGGTGACCAGTGACACCATCATGTCGATGTGTTCAGGGGAGTCGTTAAGCGCAGGAATATATTCGTATTTCGTTCCGCCCGCCTCCATAAAGAACTCTTTGTTCTGGACGGCAATTTCTTCCAGCGTTTCCAGACAGTCCGCCGAGAAGCCCGGCGACATCACCTGAATGTGCTTCACGCCCTTCTCGCCCAGCATTTTTAGCGTTTCATCAGTATACGGGGTCAGCCAAGGTTCACGGCCGAAGCGCGACTGGAAGGTCATCATCACCTTCTCAGGCGGCAGGCCGAGGGCGGAGACCAGCTCGCGGGTGGTATCGCGGCAACGCTGGGGGTAATCGTCCCCTTCGTTCGCGAAACGCTGCGGAATACCGTGATAGGAGAGCAGCAGCAGATCCGGCTCGCCGTGTTTTTCAAACGACGCGCGCACGCTGCTGGCAAGCGCCTGAATGTACAGCTCGTTATCGGCGTAGTCGCGGATAAAGGTGATACCCGGTATACGGCGGCGGGTCGCCAGAATGCGCCCCAGTTCGTCCCAGACGGCAGCTACCGTGGAGCACGAATACTGCGGATATAGAGCCAGCACCACAATGTGTTCAACGCCCTGCGCCAGCAGAGAGTCAACGGCGCTTTCCAGGGACGGCTTACCGTAGCTCATGCCGAGCGCAACGGGCATGTCCGGCAGGCGGGCGGCCAGCGCCTTCTCCTGACGACGGCTGTACACCATCAGCGGCGAGCCCTCTTCCATCCACACGGACTGATAGAGCTTTGCCACACGCGGGGAACGAATCGGCAGAATGACGCCACGCAGCAGTGGCCACCACAGCAGTCTTGGGGTATCCACGACGCGCGTGTCGCTTAAAAATTGTCGCAGGTAGCGTTTTACCGCCGCTGGAGTAGGTGCTTCTGGGGTGCCCAGATTGGCAAGCAGGATGCCGGTTTTCGCCTGACTCATTCACGCCTCTTAACCATTTGATAGGCTGTCAATTGTAGCGGAAATGCGTTTAAACGAAACCCATTGCTGCAATAGGTAAGATGAGAATTTTTCTCACCCGGGGCTCCGGGTGAGAGAGGTGCGCTTAGCCGAGAATTTTTTCCAGCTCTGCACGTACGTCAGCCACGGCTTTGGTGCCGTCCACTTTCGCGTATTTGGTGTTACCCGCCTGCGCTTCTTTGGTGTAGTAGCCGATCAGCGGTGCGGTCATCTGATGGTATTCCACCAGGCGTTTACGCACGGTTTCTTCCTGATCGTCTTTACGGGTGGTCAGCTCTTCGCCGGTCACGTCGTCTTTGCCTTCAACCTTAGGTGGGTTGAATTTAATGTGGTAAACGCGGCCAGAAGCAGCGTGTACGCGACGGCCAACGATACGGTCAACGATCAGCTCGTCCGGTACGTCGAACTCCAGCACGTAATCCACGTTGATGCCCGCTTCTTTCATGGCGTCAGCCTGAGGAATGGTGCGCGGGAAGCCGTCCAGCAGGAAACCATTGCGGCAGTCTTCCTGAGCAATGCGCTCTTTTACCAGCGCGATAACCAGTTCGTCGGTCACCAGCTTGCCTGCGTCCATGATGTCTTTAGCTTGTTTGCCCAGCTCGGAGCCAGATTTAACAGCGGCACGCAGCATGTCACCAGTAGAGATTTGCGGAATACCGTATTTCTCCATGATGAACTGAGCCTGAGTTCCCTTACCCGCGCCCGGAGCGCCAAGCAGAATAATACGCATTGCGAAAATCCCCTCAAATGTCGATTCAATTTTTCAAAAGCGCTAAACAATACCACCAGAACGGGTATCGCTCAAGGAAGGCGGGGAGGCTGAAACGGTTAATGAGGGGAGATAATTTGGGAGAGTGCGGTCTGGTGCCCTCACCCCGGCCCTCTCCCACGGGGAGAGGGAGAAGACCAGGGGAGACGTGGTCAGTTACGCCAGCAGCAGCGCATTCACACGTTTAATGAACAGGTTAGGATCTTCCAGCGTACCGCGCTCGGCCAGCAGGGACTGATCCAGCAGCAGTTCAACCCACTCCGCAAAGCGGGCGTCGTCCTGGGTATCCGCCGCGCGTTTCACCAGCGGGTGATCCGGATTAAGCTCAAAGATATATTTCACTTCCGGCACGGCCTGGCCCGCCGCAGCGAACAGCTTCGCCATCTGGGTGCTCATTTCGTCCGCATCGGTGGTGACAATGGCAGGCGTATCGGTCAGACGGTGCGTGAAGCGCACCTCTTTCACGCGGTCACCCAGCAGGGTTTTCACGCGCTCAATGAACGGCTCCAGCGCCTTCTCGGCTTCTTTCGCGCTTTCGTCCACTTCATCCGCCAGCTTATCGATAGACTCGTCGGCTTTGGCAACGGACTGGAAGGATTTACCGTCGAACTCGGTCAGGTAGTTCATCATCCACTCGTCGATGCGGTCAGACAGCAGCAGCACTTCGATGCCTTTCTTACGCAGCAGCTCCAGGTGCGGGCTGCTGTTCGCTGCCGCATAGCTGTCGGCGGTGATGTAGTAGATCTTCTCCTGCCCTTCTTTCATGCGGGAGACGTACTCTTCCAGCGACACGGTCTGGGCGGAGGAGTCGTTGTGCGTAGAGGCGAAGCGCAGCAGTTTAGCGATAGCTTCCACATTCGCGGTGTCTTCCGCCGGACCTTCTTTCAGCACCAGGCCAAACTGTTTCCAGAAGGTCTGGTATTTTTCCGCATCGTCCTTCGCCAGTTTTTCCAGCATCTGCAACGCACGTTTGGTCAGGGCGTTACGCAGGTTACGGGTGACGGTGCTGTCCTGAAGGATTTCACGCGAGACGTTCAGCGGCAGGTCGTTGGAATCAATCAGGCCGCGCACAAAGCGCAGATAGTTCGGCATGAACTGCTCGGCGTCGTCCATGATGAACACGCGCTGCACGTACAGCTTCAGGCCATGCTTGCGATCGCGGTTCCACATGTCCCACGGCGCCTGTGCCGGGATGTACAGCAGGCTGGTGTACTCCTGCTTACCTTCCACACGGTTGTGGCTCCAGGTCAGCGGGTCGGTAAAGTCGTGGGCGATGTGCTTGTAGAATTCGTTGTACTCGTCGTCTTTAATTTCAGCTTTGTTACGCGTCCACAGCGCCTGCGCCTTGTTGATTTTCTCCCAGGAAACCACGGTTTCGCCGTCTTTCTCTTCCTGTTTTTCAATCTCAACCGGCAGCGCGATGTGGTCGGAATACTTGCTGATGATGGAGCGTACGCGCCAGTCGTTCAGGAAATCGTCTTCGCCTTCACGCAGGTGCAGGGTGATTTCGGTGCCGCGATCCGCTTTGGTGATGTCATCAACGGTGTACTCGCCTTCCCCTTTGGATTCCCACAGCACGCCGTTCTCGGCGCTGTCGCCCGCGGCGCGAGTGCGCACGGTGACTTTGTCCGCCACGATGAACGCCGAGTAGAAGCCTACGCCGAACTGACCAATCAGCTGGCTGTCTTTCGCCTGGTCAGAGCCCATGGACTCAAGGAACGCTTTGGTGCCGGATTTGGCGATGGTCCCGAGGTGGTCGATCACCTCGTCGCGGTTCATCCCGATGCCGTTATCGGCAATCGTCAGGGTGCGGTTCTCTTTATTGAACGAGACGCGCACGCGCAGTTCGCCGTCGCCTTCATACAGATCCGGGTTAGACAGCGCGCGGAAGCGCAGCTTGTCCGCCGCATCGGAGGCGTTGGAAATCAGCTCACGCAGGAAAATTTCTTTGTTGGAATACAGGGAATGGATCATCAGGTGCAGAAGCTGTTTTACTTCTGACTGGAAACCACGGGTTTCTTGTCCTTTCATCTAAGTCGACCTCAACAATGCCATTTAATGGGGTTGTAAAACGTTGAGTGAGAGATGGGGATAAGGGGGGAAATTTTCAAGCGGAGGCCGCGCGCGCAGCCTCCGTTTGGTCAGAAAATAATCTTGTGACGTCCGGCCAGCGAGTGCGACAGCGTGGTGCCGTCGACCATCTCCAGCTCACCGCCGACCGGCACGCCGTGGGCGATGCGGCTGGCGTCAACGCCGTACTGCGCGCACAGTTCGGCGATGTAGTTGGCGGTTGCCTCCCCTTCCACCGTGGGGTTGGTGGCGAGGATCACCTCTTTGATGGTTTCCGACTCCAGGCGCTGCTCCAGACGATCGAGACCGATATCGTCCGGGCCGATGCCGTCCAGCGGGGAGAGATGCCCCATCAGCACAAAATAGCGGCCGGAAAACTGCCCGGTTTGTTCGATGGCGTAGATGTCCGCCGGACTCTCCACCACGCAAATCTGACCGTTTTCCTGACGACGCGGGTTCGTGCAGATGTTGCATACGTCCTGCTCGGTAAAGGTCCGGCAATCCGCACAGTGGCCAATTTCTGACATGGCGCGGGTCAGAGCCTGCGCCAGGCGCATCCCGCCGCTGCGGTCGCGCTGCAATAGCGTAAACGCCATACGCTGCGCCGACTTCGGGCCAACGCCCGGCAGGCAGCGCAGTGCTTCCATTAACTGCGTGAGCAGCGGACTGGTTTGCATCAGAATGGCATCTTAAAGCCCGGCGGCAGTTGCATACCGCTGGAAACAGAGGCCATTTTCTCTTTCTGGGTTTCGTCGATACGGCGAGCGGCATCGTTAAACGCGGCTGCAACCAGATCTTCCAGCATCTCTTTGTCGTCTTCGAGCAGGCTCGGGTCGATTTCCACGCGACGGCAGTTATGCGCACCGTTGATGGTCACCTTGACCAGACCGGCACCGGATTCACCCGTGACTTCCAGCTGAGCGATCTCTTCCTGCATCTTCTGCATTTTTTCCTGCATCTGCTGAGCCTGCTTCATCAGGCCACCCAGACCGCCTTTTCCACCAAACATAGGCTTCTCTCTTCTTTCACGTTAAGGATTACAACCGTAAGTCAGACTCACGATCAAATGGGGCGAATACTCTCTTCATCCAGATCGGCGTCGAAGAACCGGCGCAAGGTCTGGATGTTGTTATCCGCAATTATCGCCTCGCGCGCCTGCGCGAGCTTCTCTTCATAAATGGCCTGACGCCACTCGAGCGGCGTTTTAACCGCCGGATTATCATCTTCAATGATAGTCAATTCAACCGGCACACCCTGTAATGCGGTAAGCGCCTCGGCCAGCGCCTTTTGCGCGCCAGGGGAGTTGAGGTGCCGCTGCCCAGGGCGCAGGTGCAGACGCACCTGATTACCGTCCTGCTCTTTCCAGGCGTTCAGCGCGACCTGCTCAACCAGCTTCGGCAGCTGGAGTTTGCTGACCTCGGCGGCCCAGGCGTCGCGCTCGATGGACTCTTCCGCAAGCTTCGCGGACAGCTCCGGCGTTTTTTCATGCTCCAGCGCCTTTTTCAGCGCTTTTGGCGTGGCGACCACTTCCTTGACCGTTTCAACAACGGTAGTCGCCTTCCAGCGGTATGCCTCTTCTTTCGCCGGGGCTTTTTGCTCGAGCGCGGACGGTGCCGGACGCGATTGCACGCGCTCCGTTACCGAGGCCAGTCGTTCAAGCGCGGCGTTGTTCACCGGCCGCGCTCTTGCAGGCGCTGCCGGTTCACTCTTTTTTGGTTTGGTTGCTCCCTGCGCACGTTGCAACTGGCTTCGTGCGGCAAGCACCGAACTGGTGGCATCCGACAGCGGCACGTTTTGCGGCGGCGGAGATGCCGGTTGCGGTGGCACCTGCTGCGGTGACATTACCGCGGTCGGCGCAACCGGCGCAAAGGACTGCCGGGGCGTTTCCGGCTCCGGCAATGGCTTGCGCGGATGGAAGGCCAGTGCGCGCAGCATCGTCATTTCAACGCCCATCCGGCGATCCGGTGCAAACGGCAGCTCTTTGCGGCCGATCAGCAGCGTCTGATAATAAAGCTGAACGTCAGCCGGCGGCACGGTGCGCGCAAGTTCACGCATCCGCTGTTCAATGGTCGCCATGTCCGCGCCAATGGCCGACGGAGACAGTTGCAGCATCGCCACGCGGTGCAGCAGGCTGAGCATCTCGACCAGCAGCGCTTCCCATTCAATGCCACGGGCGGCGGCATCGTTGACGAGCGTCATCACCCGCTCACCGTTGGCGGCGATCATCGCTTCAATAAGCGACAGCGCCTGATCGTCATCCAGCGTGCCGAGCATGGTGCTGACCGCGTCGGTGGAGAGTTTACCGTCACCGCTGGCAATCGCCTGGTCGGTCAGGCTTAGCGCATCGCGCAGGCTGCCGTCCGCCGCACGGGCCAGCAGTTGCAGCGCGCGCGGTTCATGAACAATGTTCTCTTCATCGAGAATATGCTCAAGCTGAGCGCGGATCTGCTCAACGTCGAGCGCCTTCAGATGGAATTGCAGGCAGCGTGAGAGGATCGTGACCGGCAGCTTTTGCGGATCGGTGGTCGCCAGCAGGAATTTGACATGCGCAGGCGGCTCTTCCAGCGTTTTCAGCAGGGCGTTGAAGCTGTGGCGCGACAGCATGTGCACTTCATCGATCAGATAGACCTTGAAGCGGCCGCGCGCCGGGGCGTACTGCACGTTGTCGAGCAGATCGCGGGTGTCTTCCACTTTGGTGCGCGAGGCGGCGTCGATCTCAATCAGATCGACAAAACGCCCCTGCTCGATCTCACGACAGTTGTCGCACACGCCGCACGGGGTGGCGGTGATCCCGGTTTCGCAGTTCAGACCTTTTGCCAGCAGACGGGCAATAGAGGTTTTACCGACGCCGCGGGTGCCGGAAAAAAGATAGGCGTGATGGATGCGACCTAGCGACAAGCCGTTCGCCAGGGCCGTCAGCACATGTTCCTGACCGACAACGTCAGCAAAGGTTTGTGGTCGCCATTTACGGGCTAACACCTGATAACTCATGGGCAGGCTCTGCAACGCTGGAAGGTGAATTAATGGAGGGGAATGCTATCACAACCTCACCCATTGAGCGAGGTTGTGAGATATGGGATTAATGTCCCGGGAATGGCACCAGGCTGTAGCTGGTAATACCCTGTTTTTCCAGACGCTGCTCGCCGCCGAGATCGAACAGGTTGATGATGAATGCCGCGTCGGTCACTTCCCCGCCCAGACGACGGATCAGCTTCACGGTCGCTTCGATGGTGCCGCCGGTTGCCAGCAGATCGTCCACCACCAGCACTTTGTCGCCTGGCTTGATAGCATCAACGTGAATTTCCAGCTGATCGGTGCCGTATTCCAGCTCATAGCTCTCAGCAATGGTTTCACGCGGCAGTTTGCGCGGCTTACGCACCGGCACAAAACCCACGCCCATCGCCAGCGCAACCGGTGCGCCAAACAGGAAGCCACGGGCTTCAGTACCTACTACTTTGGTGATCCCGGCGTTTTTATAACGCTCAACCAGCAGTTCAATGCTGAGGGCGTACGCTTTCGGGTCTTCCAGCAAGCTGGTGACATCGCGGAAAAGAATGCCAGGTTTTGGATAGTCCTGGATACTTTTGATGCTATTTTTCAGATATTCAAGCTGCTGTGCAGTTGCGGTCATCGGTTTGTGCCTAAATGAAACAGTGTTACTCACGGCGCGCGACGAGTCGGTCAAAGTAACAGTTGTTTAACCTTTGACCAGGCGCACCTGTGCTCGAAAACGGTCGAATTTACTGGCTGTGCGCCATAATTGCAACCGCCATGATGAGGCTTCAGTGCTTTTGTTGCTTTTCATCAACCACGGGGATCCGCCACATAAAGATCAGCAGGCAGGCCAGGATCGCCAGCAGCAGAATGCGCACCCACATCATTTTCACCAGCCATAACGAGACGGCGAAGGTGATCAGGATGAAGGCAATGGCGCGCGGCTTGGCCCCGGGCGGCATGGCCCGGTGTTTTTGCCAGTGCCGCAGGTAGCCGCCAAACCACGAACGGTACAGGAGCCAGTGGTGAAAACGCGGCGACGAGCGGGCGAAGCACCAGGCGGCCAACAGGATAAACGGGGTGGTCGGCAGCAAGGGCAAAACCACACCCAGCGTACCCAGCACTACCGCGAGCCAGCCAATGATGATTAAAATAGTACGCTGCATAATGCGAATCGTTATCAAACTGAACGGCTACTTTACCACTGGAGAGCGCCTTGAAAACAGCACTGCTTCTTGAGAGGCTGCAAAATCAGCTGATCGCGCTGCGGGCGCAGGCCACACCGCTGATGGGCCACGCCACGCTGAAACCGCGCTTTGATCGGCAGCTCTTCCGCACCCGCAGCACCGTCATTCAGGATTACCTTGCTGAAGCGCAGACCAACCTCGACGAGCTTCGCCACGCGGTTGAGAGTGAACAGCAGGAACAGGTCGCGTGGCTTGCGGAGCATCTTACCGAGCAGATCACCGCCCTGCACCGGGAAATCGCCGCCTGGCCGCTACGGGCGTGGGACAGCGCCTCGCCGGGACTGGGAAAATGGCAGCGCAAGCGGCTGGAGAACCAGGAGTTTGAGCGCCGTCTGTTTGAGATGAAGCGTGAGCGCGAAGCCCGCCTGAACACCAGCGAAACGCTGGAAGAGCAGCAGTTATTAATGCGTGAAATCAGCGCGCTGGAAGGCCGCATCGTCCGCTGCCGTCAGGCGCTGGATGAGATTGAACGCGTCATTGAACGCCTGACCCGTTAACAGGAGCCGTGGATGTCACTGGAAAAAGCCCCCGATGAGGTCAAACTGGCCGTCGATTTAATTATGCTGCTGGAGAATCATGCGATCCCGGCTGAGACGGTGCTGAAAGCGCTGGAGATTGTGCGGCGGGATTTTGAGGGGAAACTTGCCCCCCCCCCACCCCACTCCCCAGAGGGGAGAGGGAAATAATTCAGGCAGGAGTCGGGTCGTCCCCCTTAATTTCGCGCTTCACTTCCGTATGCTCGTCACCTTTCTCGTTACGCAGATGCACTTCAAGCTGGTTGAAGGCGATATTAATGTTGTTTTCACGACACAGACGGTCAATGGTGCGGTTCAGCTCATCGACGGTGTAGCTGCGATCGCGCAGTTCGCGTACGTACAGGCGCAGCTCATGATCCAGCGTGCTTGGCCCGAAGGTGGTGAAGAACACGTCAGGCGCAGGATCGTGCATCACTTTAGGATGTGATTTCGCGGCTTCCAGCAGGACCTCTTTCACTTTATCCAGATCTGAACCGTAGGCCACCCCGAGTCGGATCACCACGCGGGTGGTGGTATCCGAGAGCGACCAGTTGATCAGGCGCTCGGTCACAAAGGCTTTGTTCGGGATGATCACCTCTTTACGATCGAAGTCGGTAATGGTGGTCGCACGGATGCGGATCTTGCTGACGGTCCCGGAGAAGGTGCCGATGGTGACGGTATCGCCGATACGCACCGGACGTTCGAACAGGATAATCAGGCCAGAGACAAAGTTACCGAAGATCTCCTGCAAGCCGAAGCCGAGACCCACCGACAACGCTGCCGCCAGCCACTGGAGTTTATCCCACGAGACGCCCAGCGAGCCGAATACCGTCATCGCCCCGACAATAATAATGACGTAGTTCAGGATGGTGGTAATGGCGTACGACGCCCCCTGACGCAGGTTCAGTCTTGAGAGAACCAGCACTTCCAGCAGACCCGGCAGGTTGCGGATCAACGCCCAGGCAACCACTGACGACACCAGCGCAAAGAGCAGGCTGCCCATGGTGACGCTTTTCATTACCGCAGCGCCCGCTTCGGTACCGTTGTATTGCCAGAGCGTGATACTGTCGAGGTAGGCGAAGACGGTAATTAAATCAGACCAGATGGCCCAGAACATCACCGCAAACAGGGCGATCATCACCAGCATGGTAATACGCATCGTTTGCTGGTTGACCTGCTCCAGGGCGATAGTCGGCTCTTCCTGCGGCTCTGCCCCTTCAGCCCCCTCTTTCACCTGATGCTGCCGACGGGCAACAGCACGACGATACGCAATGCGGCGCGCCGCTACGCTCAAACCACGCAGCACGGTCTGGAACAGCAGGTTCCACACAATCACCAGATAAACCGTTTCGATCCAGCGGCCTGACAGACGCAGCGTGGTATAGAAGTAACCCGTCGTCGTCAGCACCATCAGCGCCAGCGGAATGATCGCCAGCACCGTTACGGTAACCAGACGAAGATTATGGGACTCTTTATCCCGCCAGCTGTCGCGGCACATCGGCCACATAAGGACGGCAATCAGCAGCAGGTTCAGCATAATCACCAGTTGCCCCAGTACGTCATCCATCAGATGCAGCGGCGAAAGCTCGGCCACAACTGACCAGAAGTGCAGCGGCAGCAGCGCGAGGCTGATGCGTACAATCTGGCGACGCCAGTGGCTGGTGAGTTTTTCCGGCATGTTGAAGTGGCGGACGGCGACGCCATCTTTTTCCAGCACTTTCCAGCACAGGCCAAACACCAGCCAGAACAGCGCCAGCTTCTTGCTGAACGCCCACAGCAGATCGCTGATATTCAACTGCATGGTCAGCAGGATCAGGCCCACGGCGAGTATCAACAGGCAGACCGGCAGAGCACGGATCAGATCGATCAGGATCGCTTTCGGGGTGTGCAGCTGGCTGTCGTTACGCAGTTGCCCCACTTCCGAGGCCAGCTTCGCCTGGTACTGTTTCAGCCATTTCAAACGCCAGCGTATTACGCCAGCGATGAGCAACAAAGGCAGTCCCGCCAGGAAGGCAATCATTACCGCAGGCCAGGCTTTCTCCCAGTTCACGGTAATTTTCATGCTTTTTATCTGGGATTTCAGCGTTTCCGGGAAAGATTTAAACCAGTCCCAGTCCATGGGTTTATTGCTGTTCACCCAGAAAATCTGCTGGGTCAGGATCTCCTGGAGGCTTTTAGAAACGCTCACCAGCTGCTGCTGGTTGATTTGCAGGTTAATCGCCATCATCAACTGGTTGCCCAGCTGCTTGTTGAGCTGATCGAGCAGTTCGCGGCGCATGTCCACCACCTGCAACAGCGCGTCGTGAACTTCAGCGTTCACTTCACCTGAATGGCCCTCTTCCACTTTGGCAACGAAGGTATCGCTCTGGAATAGCGCATCGCGCTGCTGGTTGACGTCAAACTGTTCAAGACGCAAATCCGCAATGCGATTGGTCATGTCTTCCAGCTCGTCGGCGGACGGCAGCGTCTGCTGTTGCTGGTAGAGAATGCGCGACAGCAGCAGGCTGCCCTTCAGGACGGCAATCTGCTCCTTGACATTACGCTCGGCCTGCAACGCGCGATCCAGCCAGTTTTTGACCTTGATATTCTGCTGTACCAGCGCGCTGCCGTTTTCAGTCGCCTGGATCAGACGTTCGCTCAGCTGGTGGTTAATCTCCAGCTCCTGCTTCACCAGCGGGTTGGCCTGAATACGCGCCGTCTCGTCTGGCGAGACCGCTTCCTGGGCCGTTTTTTCAGTCAGGGTCAGGCGCTTGCTATTTACCGCTTCCTGCAACAGCTGAAGCTGATGCTCAAGCCGGTTGATATTCGCGGTCACGTAGTCACGCTGTTTTTGCAGCGCATCCTGTAGCACCGTGTTGCCTTCCAGGCTCTTACGCTGCTGTTCAATCTCCGCGTTTAGCAGCGTCTGCTGGATATTCAGCAGCGTTTGCTGGGTGGGGCGAAGCGCCCCTTCCCCAACGGTGACGCCATTCAGACGGTTACGTATCTGCTGTAGCTGTTGCGATGCGGAGTACATGGCGTTCTGCACGCGCTCAGGCTGGGTTTGCAGCGAAACCAGCTGGCTGTTATAGGTTGAGAGATCGGACTGCGCCGTTTGCAGATCGTCCAGCAGCTGCGCCACGCGCGACTCAAGCTGGCGCAACGACAGCGTGGCAAGCGTTTTTCGGGTTTCATCGTCGTTGTCGACGTCGCTGAGCGCATTCAGCGCCTCCGTAGCCTTACGCATGTTTTCCGGCGCCTGAGCGACCTTCTGCCTCAGCTGGGCCGTTTCGGCTTTGATGCGCTCTATCTTGTCCAGCGTTTCCAGGGTTTCCGTCAGGTCCTGCTGAACAAGTTTTTCCAGGGCGGACAGATCTTTCTGCTTATTCAGGGTGTCGAGTTGCGCCTGAACATCAGCACGCGTGGGAATGTCACTGCCGTTGTCTGCACGGGCCCAGGAAAGCGGCGCGGCTGCAAAGTAAAACAGCAGGATCAAAAACAGGGCCAGAACAGGATGTTGCGAGCGATTGGTGTGCAGCATAGTTGTGAATGTGATGTGAGAAATGACCGGAAATAGTCGGGCATGAAGGATATCACGCCCGGCTGAAGCAGAATAGTACGACGGAAAGGGTCTACGATTTTTCCCGTACCCGATCAGGCAGAACGGGGGTGATGCTTACTTTGAAGGGTCGGACAGAGCTGGCACATCTCAAGAAAAATGTCGACATAGCTGCGCGCCTCTGATCTGAGATCGAACGACTCCGGAGCAAAAAGCCAGTTTTCCATCAGGCCGGAAATATAGCTGCGCATCAGGATCGCCGCCCGGCGGGTGAGTAAGGTGGCAGGAAGCATTTTGGCCTGCATGCACTCCGTGAGGACCTGTTCGATGCGATCGTAGCTTTCCAGACACAGGTCGCGTTGCGCCTGCTGAACCACCGCCATTTCGCCAACGAACTCACATTTATGGAAGATGATTTCCATCATCAGACGGCGGCGCTCTTCAACAACTGTCGCTTCAAGGATATATACTAGAATTTCTCTTAACACAGAGAGTGGATCGTGAGGGAATTTTGCCCGATACTCACTCTCAAGATCGCTAATGCTGGACTCTGAAAGCTCCCAGATTTCACCAAACAGATCGGACTTGTCTTTGAAATGCCAGTAAATCGCTCCCCGCGTGACGCCCGCGGCCTGAGCAATCTGTGCCAGCGAGGTTGCCGAAACACCCTGCTGTGAGAACAAACGCATTGCCACATCCAGAATGTGTTGTCGGGTTTCCAGCGCTTGTTGTTTGGTTTTTCGTGCCATACGTTGATGAATTTACAGGAGTCAGATTTACATACATTTATGAATGTATGTACCATAGCATGACGATAATATAAACGCAGCAATGGGTTTTTAGACTCAGGACCCTTGATCAATTTGAAATCGGACACTCGAGGTTTACATATGAACAAAAACAGAGGGTTAACGCCTCTGGCGGTCGTTCTGATGCTCTCAGGCAGCTTAGCGCTTACAGGATGTGACGACAAAGAGGCTCAACAAGAAGCTCAGCAGGTGCCAGAAGTTGGCGTCGTGACGCTCAAATCCGAACCTCTCCAGATGACAACAGAACTACCGGGCCGCACCAGCGCCTATCGCATTGCGGAAGTGCGTCCGCAGGTAAGCGGTATCATCCTGAAACGTAACTTCACCGAAGGCGGTGATGTCAAGGCAGGTGAGTCTCTGTATCAGATTGATCCAGCAACCTACCAGGCGTCTTATGAGAGCGCTAAAGGCGATCTGGCGAAAGCAGAAGCGGCAGCCAAAATTTCGCAGCTGACGTTGAATCGTTACAAGAAGCTGCTCGGCACGCAGTACATCAGCCAACAGGATTATGATTCAGCCCTGGCCGATGCGCAGCAAGCCAACGCGGCCGTTGTGGCGGCGAAAGCGGCGGTAGAAACCGCGCGTATTAACCTGGCCTACACCAAAGTGACCTCCCCTATCAGCGGTCGCATTGGTAAATCTGCCGTCACCGAAGGTGCACTGGTGCAAAACGGTCAGACCAACGCACTGGCCACCGTGCAGCAGCTTGACCCGATCTATGTTGACGTTACCCAGTCCAGCAACGATTTCCTGCGTCTCAAACAGGAGCTGGCAAGCGGTCAACTGAAACAGGAAAACGGTAAAGCCAAGGTTGAACTGGTTACCAACGACGGTATCGAGTTCTCGCAGACCGGTACACTGGAATTTTCTGATGTGACCGTCGATCAGACCACCGGCTCAATCACCATCCGGGCCATTTTCCCGAATCCGGATAAAACCCTGCTGCCGGGTATGTTCGTACGCGCCCGTCTTGAGGAAGGGACTAACCCAAGCGCCATTCTGGTTCCTCAGCAGGGTGTGACCCGTACGCCACGCGGCGATGCGAGCGCGCTGGTTGTGGGTGCCGATAACAAAGTCGAAATGCGCAATATCACTGCAACGCAGGCGATTGGCGACAAGTGGCTGGTGACGGAAGGTCTGAAAGATGGCGATCGCGTGATTATTACTGGTTTGCAAAAAGTTCGTCCTGGCGCGCAGGTCAAAGCGCAGGAAGTGAAATCTGACGACAAACAACAAGCGTCGGCCGCTGGCCAGTCAGAACAAACCAAGTCTTAACTTAAACAGGAGCCGTTAAGACATGCCTAATTTCTTTATCGATCGCCCCATATTTGCGTGGGTGATCGCCATTATCATCATGCTGGCCGGGGGACTTGCGATCCTGAAGCTGCCTGTTGCGCAATATCCAACGATTGCGCCACCGGCAGTAACGATCTCCGCAACCTACCCGGGCGCTGATGCGAAAACGGTGCAGGATACCGTTACGCAGGTTATCGAACAGAACATGAACGGTATCGATAACCTGATGTACATGTCCTCAAACAGTGACTCAACCGGTACGGTTCAGATCACCCTGACCTTTGAATCCGGTACGGATGCGGACATTGCGCAGGTTCAGGTGCAGAACAAATTGCAGCTGGCGATGCCTCTGCTGCCGCAGGAAGTACAACAGCAGGGCGTGAGCGTCGAGAAATCGTCCAGTAGCTTCCTGATGGTTGTCGGCGTGATCAACACCAACGGCACCATGACGCAGGAGGATATTTCCGACTACGTGGGCGCCAACATGAAGGACGCCATCAGCCGTACGTCAGGTGTGGGTGACGTTCAGCTGTTTGGTTCCCAGTACGCCATGCGTATCTGGATGGATCCGAATAAACTGAACAACTTCCAGCTGACGCCGGTTGACGTGATTAACGCCATCAAAGCGCAGAACGCCCAGGTGGCAGCCGGTCAGTTAGGCGGTACGCCGCCGGTCAAGGGCCAGCAGCTTAACGCCTCGATCATCGCGCAAACCCGTCTGACCTCCGCGGATGAGTTCAGCAAAATTCTGCTGAAAGTGAATCAGGACGGTTCGCAGGTTCGCCTGCGTGACGTAGCGAAAGTGGAGCTGGGCGGCGAGAACTACGACGTTATCGCGAAGTTCAACGGCAAGCCGGCATCTGGTCTGGGTATCAAACTGGCGACCGGCGCTAACGCCCTGGACACCGCGACGGCTATTCGTGCAGAGCTGAAGAAGATGGAACCGTTCTTCCCGTCAGGTCTGAAAATCGTTTATCCGTATGACACTACGCCGTTCGTAAAAATTTCGATTCACGAAGTGGTAAAAACCCTGGTTGAGGCGATCATCCTCGTCTTCCTGGTAATGTACCTGTTCCTGCAAAACTTCCGCGCGACGCTGATCCCAACCATCGCCGTACCGGTTGTATTGCTTGGGACCTTCGCGGTTCTGGCGATATTTGGCTACTCGATAAACACCCTGACGATGTTCGGGATGGTGCTCGCCATCGGCCTGCTGGTGGATGACGCCATCGTGGTGGTCGAAAACGTCGAGCGTGTGATGGCGGAAGAAGGCCTGCCGCCGAAGGAAGCAACCCGTAAATCTATGGGCCAGATCCAGGGCGCGCTGGTCGGTATCGCGATGGTACTGTCCGCGGTGTTTATCCCGATGGCCTTCTTTGGCGGCTCTACCGGTGCGATTTACCGTCAGTTCTCCATCACCATCGTTTCGGCGATGGCGCTGTCGGTACTGGTTGCGCTGATCCTGACGCCAGCCCTGTGCGCGACGATGCTGAAGCCGATTCAGAAAGGCGGACACGGCGAGCATAAAGGGTTCTTCGGCTGGTTCAACCGCATGTTTGATAAGAGCACGCACCACTACACCGACAGCGTGGGTAACATCCTGCGCAGCACCGGTCGTTACCTGCTGCTCTATATCATCATCGTGGTGGGGATGGCTTTCCTGTTTGTTCGTCTGCCAAGCTCGTTCCTGCCAGATGAAGACCAGGGCGTGTTCCTGAGTATGGCGCAGCTTCCGGCCGGTGCGACGCAAGAGCGTACGCAGAAAGTGCTGGATGAGATGACCGACTACTTCCTGACCAAAGAGAAAGACAACGTCGAATCCGTGTTTGCGGTTAACGGCTTTGGCTTCGCGGGTCGTGGTCAGAACACCGGTATCGCCTTCGTTTCTCTGAAAGACTGGTCTGAACGTCCAGGTGCAGAGAACAAGGTAGAAGCCATTACCGGCCGCGCGATGGGCACCTTCTCACAGATTAAAGATGCGATGGTCTTTGCCTTTAACCTGCCAGCGATTGTTGAACTGGGTACGGCGACCGGCTTCGACTTCCAGCTGATTGACCAGGGCGGTCTGGGCCACGAAAAACTGACGCAGGCGCGTAACCAGCTGTTTGGCGAGGTGGCAAAACACCCTGACCTGCTGGTGGGCGTACGTCCTAACGGTCTGGAAGATACGCCGCAGTACAAGATCGATATCGACCAGGAAAAAGCGCAGGCGCTGGGTGTTTCCATCAGTGACATTAATACCACGCTGGGCGCCGCCTGGGGCGGTAGCTACGTTAACGACTTCATCGACCGTGGTCGCGTGAAGAAAGTGTACGTCATGTCCGAAGCGCAGTACCGCATGCTGCCGAACGATATCAACAACTGGTACGTTCGCGGTAGCGATGGCCAGATGGTGCCGTTCTCCGCCTTCTCAACCTCGCGCTGGGAATACGGTTCGCCGCGTCTGGAGCGTTATAACGGCTTGCCATCGATGGAAATCCTCGGTCAGGCAGCGCCAGGCCGAAGCACCGGTGAAGCCATGAACCTGATGGAAGAACTGGCCAGCAAACTACCTGCGGGTATCGGCTACGACTGGACCGGCATGTCCTATCAGGAACGTCTGTCCGGTAACCAGGCCCCTGCCCTGTACGCCATTTCACTGATTGTGGTGTTCCTGTGTCTGGCGGCATTGTATGAGAGCTGGTCGATTCCGTTCTCCGTTATGCTGGTGGTTCCGCTGGGGGTTATCGGTGCACTGCTTGCCGCGACCTTCCGTGGGCTGACCAACGACGTTTACTTCCAGGTGGGCCTGCTGACAACCATTGGCTTGTCGGCGAAGAACGCGATACTCATCGTCGAATTCGCCAAAGATCTGATGGAGAAAGAAGGAAAAGGCCTGATTGAAGCCACGCTGGAAGCCGTTCGTATGCGTTTGCGTCCAATCCTGATGACGTCCCTCGCGTTTATCCTCGGCGTTATGCCGCTGGTTATCAGCTCCGGCGCGGGCTCCGGCGCACAGAACGCGGTAGGTACGGGTGTAATGGGTGGTATGGTCACGGCGACCGTTCTCGCCATCTTCTTCGTACCGGTGTTCTTCGTGGTGGTTCGTCGCCGCTTCAGCCGCAAAAATGAAGATGTTGAGCACAATCATTCGGTAGAACATCACTGATACCGGTTTCACATGATAAAAAGGCCGCATTTGCGGCCTTTTTCATTTTCAGAAAAAATCATAAAATAGACCTATTGCTTTTCTATTTATTTTCTTCTTTTTAAATGAGGCCTGGCATAATAGGCCGATAACTTACACCAGGAACACAGCCTTCTTTTATTATCATTTTGCGGCGTAAATTATTCGGACTATTCCTAAGTAACGGAAATTATCTGAAGATATCTGGTTTCGGACTTCACATGAAACTTTGCGCTAACTCAATGAATTTTAAGGAACCGATAAAAAACGGTTTTTTATTTGATTAACGTGGTTGCTGCAAAAGGTACATTTGCGTAAAGGCTCGCACAGTAACGATTTAATTGTAATTTTTCGTAATAGCGCGGTGAAATCTTGATCAGAGTGGCTTATAGTTAGAGTTATCAGGAACACAGCTCCCATGTGGCTAAGCAAGTTGTATCCATCCCGACATGATGTTCAGTGAGTAAAAAATCACTCAGAAGGGGATGCGCTATGGACGAGTACTCGCCAAAAAGGCATGATATCGCGCAGTTGAAATTTCTCTGCGAATCCTTGTACCATGACTGCCTTGCCAATCTTGAAGAAAGTAACCATGGCTGGGTGAACGATCCAACGTCTGCTATCAATTTACAGCTTAACGAGCTGATCGAGCATATCGCCACCTTCGCACTTAATTATAAAATTAAGTACAATGAAGATAATAAGTTGATAGAGCAAATTGATGAATACCTGGACGACACCTTTATGTTGTTCAGCAGCTACGGCATTAACGCACAGGATTTGCAGAAATGGCGTAAATCAGGAAACCGCCTATTTCGCTGCTTCACTAATGTCAGCAGAGCTAATCCGGTTAGTCTTTCCTGTTAAAATTATTACAATTACTAAGGTGAATTTATGTCTGATAAACCATTAACAAAAGTCGATTATTTGATGCGCCTGCGACGCTGCCAGTCAATTGACACCCTCGAACGTGTTATTGAAAAAAATAAATACGAGCTCTCTGATAATGAACTGGCGGTATTTTATTCAGCTGCCGACCATCGTCTGGCTGAACTAACCATGAATAAACTGTATGACAAGATCCCCTCTTCGGTATGGAAATTTGTTCGTTAATCGTTGAAAAGAGACTGTAAAGGCATTACGCCCGTTGTTAAGCTGAATTTACCTTTCGAATTACGCTTCAAGTGCAAACGCCAGGTTCCCGTATAAAACGTATTTATGCGCATAAATGTTGTGACTCCCGTCACAGCCGCTTTTAGGGAACGTTCCCTTTCTGGTTAATCCTCTTTACGCTGCGTAAAACGATTCCAGAGAGGTTCCCATGAGTGAAGAAAAACAGAAGATGATTGCAGGTGAATATTACCGCCCTGGCGATGACACGCTGAGGGCTGACCGTTTACGCGCGCGTCATCTTGTTCACCGCTATAACCATACCGCACCCGATGAGAAGGCCGAACGTCGCGCCTTATTAGCTGACCTGCTGGGTCAAAGCGAAGGCGCCTATATAGAACCGAGCTTCCGCTGCGACTACGGGTATAACATCTATCTGGGCAAAAATTTTTATGCCAACTTTGACTGCGTCATGCTGGATGTCTGCCCTGTCCGCATTGGCGATAACTGTATGCTTGCGCCGGGGGTGCACATTTATACGGCCACGCATCCTCTGGATGCGACCGAACGTAACAGCGGGCTGGAGTACGGTAAACCGGTCACCATTGGTGATAACGTCTGGATCGGCGGACGTGCGATCATTAACCCGGGCGTAACCATTGGCGATAATGCGGTTATCGCTTCCGGCGCGGTAGTGACCAAAGACGTGCCGGCCAATGCTGTCGTGGGCGGCAATCCGGCGAAAATCATTAAAATGCTCTAAGCGCATCCTGAGTAACTGTTATGCTTTTTCCTGGCATAACTGTTACTTTCATCGCGTAAACCCCTCTCATAAAATAAGCAGATCACCTGTATTTTCAACAATCATAAAGGCAAAAAATGACAGAGATACAGCGCCTGCTTACCGCTACCATCGACGATCTCAATACTCGTGAAAAGCGCGACAATCGCCCGCGCTTTAGCATCAGCTTTATTCGCAAACACCCCGGGTTGTTCGTCGCCATGTACGCCGCCTGGCTGGCAACGCTTATCGTCATGCTGAAATCTGAAACGCTGGTCGATTCCGTCTGGCTGCTGGTAGTGCTGTTCGTGGTGTTTAACGCGTTTTTCTTTTTCGACGTCAATCCGCGTTACCGGTATGAAGATATCGACGTACTCGATTTCCGCGTGTGCTACAACGGGGAATGGTACAACACGCGTTACGTGCCGAAGGAGCTGATCGACAGCATCCTGCACTCGCCGGCTGTCGAAACCGGGCAAAAAGAGAAGTTGCAGAAAATGGTCACCACCAAGGGCCAGCTCTCTTTTTATGATGTCTTTACCCTTTCCCGCCCCACTGCTGCGTAATTAACGCCTGAAGACGTCGGATACCCGGCGCAAACTGCGAGGCAGAGGTATTGCCGTAACCTAAAACCAGACCGGTTTGCCCCTGCTTCGTCTCAAGGTAATATCCGCTCAGCGCAGCGGGTGCCAGCTGAAACGCTCTTGCCTGCTCCACCAGCCGCTGGTCGTCGATACCGTCAATCGCCAGCGCCAGGTGCATCCCTCCTTCTCCGGCAAGAACACGGTGCGGCGTATGAAGCTCTGCGCTTAGCACCTCTCGCAGTTGGCGGTATCGCTTACGATAAAGTCGGCGCATGGCGGCAAGATGTCGCGCATAGTGGCCTTCCTCAATAAACAGCGCCAGGGTGCGCTGTTCAGCGCGATGCCCGCCGCGCAGCAGCGAGCCGATGGCGGGACGTGCCGCCTTCGCCAGCGCTGGCGGTAACACCATGAACCCCATTCGGAGCGACGGAAACAGCGTTTTGCTGAACGTCCCCAGATACACAACGGGCGCGTTGTTGACCATACCCAGCATCGCCGGGACGGGCTCACCGGTATAACGGAATTCGCTGTCGTAATCGTCCTCAATGATCCACGCGTTGTGCTGCCGGGCCAGTTCCAGCAGCGCCAGACGCCGCCGCGCGCTGAGTACGCTTCCGTAAGGGAACTGATGCGATGGCGAGGTAAAAATCAGCGTGGGTGAAGGCGCACACATCCCTTCCCAGCACATCCCTTCGTCATCCACCGGTATGCCGGTCATCGCCAGGCCGGTTTTGACAAAAGCGCTTTTGGCGCCGCTATAGCCGGGATTTTCCACCCAGGCGACATCCCCCGGCTCGCTTAACAGCATTGTGCACAGATTGACGCCCTCCAGCGCCCCTTCGGTTATCACTATCTGGCTGGCGTCACAGTCAATGCCGCGGGAGAGCGCAAGATGGCGGGCAATGGCGGCCCGTAGCGACGGCTCGCCGGCAGGGTCGCCATACCCTAACAGGGCGCTTCCCTCCTCGCGCAGGACGCGATCGTACAACCGCCGCCACAGCGGCAAGGGGAAATAGTTGATGGCAGGCGTTCCCGGCGTAAACGCCATCACCGGAGTGTCACGCGGCACAGGCGCGGGCAGCCGGGCGACACGTTTTGTCAGCCTGACGTCCGGGTCCGGTAATGTCCGGGCAATCGTACGAGGAGTGAATTGCCCCACCCGCGTGCCCTGGCGGCTACGCAGCAAATAACCTTCGAGCGTGAGCTGGTCCAGCGCCGCGTTGACGGTATTTCGGGACACCGAGATCTGATGCGCCAGCGTTCGTGAGCCGGGCAAATGGCTGCCGGAACGAAGCCTTCCGCACAGTATGGCCTCCCGCAAAGCAAGATAGAGCGCGCGCTGGAGCGTCTCTGTCCCACGTTTTTTCAGCGCAGCATGGAGCAAGGTATATAGCTCATCACCCGGTATATTCATCATTCCTCCTCGTGGTACCAGAAAAACATAACCTGGTGGTTCTTTTTAAGGAACCAGCAATTCATTAATCTGGAGATCTTCTTAACATCATGGAAATAAAGATGAATACATTCAATGAGTTTGGTCAACCTGTAGGGGAAAGTCTTATCGACTGGCAGCCTCGGCCGCACCCGTCCCGGGTGGTACTTCAGGGTCGCTATTGTCGGCTTGAGCCGCTGCGCATGGAGCATGCCCACGCGTTGTTCTCTGCGTATTCCGTGGCCGGAGATACCCGAAGCTGGACGTGGCTGCTGCGTGAGCCCGATGCCTCCGCAGAGGAGTTTGCCGAATGGGTGGCGAGCGTAAGCGAATTAGCCGATCCCATCCACTTTACCGTTATCGATAACCAGACCCAGTCTCCTGTCGGGACGCTGTCCCTGATGCGGATCGATCCTAAAAACGGCGTCGTGGAAGTGGGACATGTTCACTTCTCGTCACTGTTAAGCCGCACGCCCATGTCGACAGAAGCGCAGTATCTGCTGATGCGGTACGTGTTCGATACCCTGGGCTACCGGCGTTATGAATGGAAGTGCAATAGCCTGAACGAACCCTCCCGCAAAGCGGCCCTGCGTCTTGGCTTTCAGTTTGAAGGGCGTTTTCGCCAGGCGCTGGTCATTAAAGGCCGAAACCGGGACACCGACTGGTTTTCAATTCTCGACAAAGAGTGGCCAGCGCTGGCGAGCGCCTTTGAAAGCTGGCTTGCCACCGACAATTTTACTGCCGACGGCAAACAGAAAAGATCCCTGGAAAGCTGGCGAGAAACGCGCGTCTAGCCCCTTTTTTTACGCCCCTGCACCGCCTTAAAGCGCGGGTTAGATTTGCAAATCACGTATAAGCGTCCCTTGCGTTTGACTATCTGGCAATCCGGGTGACGCTGTTTTGCACTGCGCAATGAGTTAAGCACCTGCATGATTAGCCTCGCTTCGCATCAAGAAAGCCGCCAAAACGCTTGCGGAAGCGTGCCGCGCTGCCATCTGTCGAGAAGGTCTTCTGCTTCCCGGTATAAAACGGATGTGATTTAGAGGAGACATCAAGAGTAACGTAAGGATACGTTTTCCCCTCAAGCTCAATTTCACGATCTGTCTTAATCGTTGAGCCAACTTTAAAATATTCATTAGCCGTGGTGTCGTGAAACACAACGGTGCGATAGGTTGGATGGATATTCGGTTTCATCTCTGGCCTTCATGTATTGTTATAACATAACAAAATACTATCTGAGCTTTGCTGCAAAAACAACCCCTGTGACGCGCAGCCTGTTTTTGAAAGGTTTATTCAGATACCTGCCTGAGACGGTTGCATGCTATAACTATATCATTTACCGATAAAAACTTTTTCCTCTGGCGCGCAAACTCCAGGCCCGGGGCGGGCATATGGGAAGGATAAAACAGCATGCGAACCCGACATCTGGTCAGCCTGGTGACAGGCGTACTGATCTTCTCTGTGCTGGTCCCTGTGTGCCTCAGTATCTGGCTGGCGCATCGTCAGGCTGAGGAGAAATTTGTGGACGCGCTGGACAGCTATGCCTCGCGTGTCCTGATCCGTACCGACAGAGTCGTTGCGCAGGCAAAACAGGCGCTCACGTACCTACAGACATTCCACGCCCCGCCCTGCACTCCCCCGCATTTACGCGAAATGCGCCGGGTCGCGTTCTCATGGCGCTATATCCAGGAAGTGATGTATATCGATAACCTGAAACCGCTCTGCTCATCGCTTGAACAATCCAGTGATACGGCGATCTTACCGCCCCCAATGCGGATCACCGAAGATGGTTATAGCGCGTGGCTCACCTCGCAAAACGACCTCGGCATTCAGCGTTATATGGCCGTTCTGGGGAAAGGACATTATCTGGTAATGGTCGATCCGGCGTCGCTTGTGGATGTTGTTCCGTTTGGTGAAATCTCAATGGATGCCGCCCTGGTGGGCAGCTCAACCCATCATATATTTGCCAGAAGCAATGTTCTCGACCCGTATATTCTCTCTGTCGTTAAGGAGCAGCAGGACGTTACGCGCGTGCAATACAACGGCTCAATGTACGTGATGAAACCTGTACCCGAACTGGGGTTTACGGTGATCGCTTGGGTGTCGTTAAAACCGCTGGCGGCTTCCTGGCACCAGCAACTGATCATCTGGCTACCGGCTGGCATACTGCTAAGCCTGGTTGCTGCCCTTATTGTCATGCGCATTCTCCGCCGTTTGCTGTCCCCGCGTCACCGCCTGATCGACGCGATCAACAACCGGGAGATCGAGGTTCACTACCAGCCCATCGTGGCGCTGTGTAGTGGAAAACTGGTGGGTGCTGAAGCGCTGATGCGCTGGCCGCAGCCAGATGGCAGTAACCTGTCGCCTAATCTCTTTGTTCCGCTGGCTGAGCAGACAGGGCTTATTTCAACGCTGACGCGGCTAGTGGTAAATGAGGTATTTGAGGATCTAGGCGCCTGGCTACACCATCACCCGGAACTGCATATTTCTGTCAACCTTGCGCCATCGGATTTAACGTCCCCCGAGCTGCCTCGCCAGCTGAGTCAGTTGCTCAACAAATGGGGCGTCCACCCGCGCCAGATCGCCCTTGAATTAACCGAGCGCGGGTTTGCCGATCCTGCCGTCAGCGTACCTGCTATCGCTGCATTTCGCCGCGCCGGGCACGCTATCTACATTGATGATTTTGGCACGGGTTACTCCAGCCTGAGCTATTTGCAGGATCTGGATGTCGATACTCTGAAGATTGATAAATCCTTTGTGGATGCGCTGGAGTACAAGCACGTGACTCCCCACATCATCGAAATGGCCAAATCGCTTAAACTGGCGATGGTCGCAGAAGGCATTGAAACTGAAGGGCAGATCGAATGGTTGCATCGCCACGGCGTGCAGTACGGCCAGGGCTGGTATTTCAGCAAGGCGCTGCCTAAAGAGGATTTCATTCTCTGGGCCGCGCACAACCTCAGGAAATAAACCGATTGTGCGGTGTTACGTGCGGCCACGGCAGTGGCCGCACGTTTCGGCTCAGCCGTTCTGCTGCCAGCTAAACGTGTAGCGCAGCCGGCGGTTTTGCAGAATGAAGGCCGGGGCTACGCTCGGGCTCCATGAGTCGTCCCCCCCTACGCCCATGTGAAACGCATCAAGATTCAACCAGCAGCCAGCCTCTTCCCGCAGCAAGTGCTGATGCGTTGTCTCATGCAGCTGCCGCTGGCTATAACGGCTCAGGGAGAAATGGAACTGTCCCTGCAACTGATGGGAGCCAAACGTCAGCTCGCGGGTGTCGCAGCGCAAACCGTTCTCCGTCGGGAAGATATACGGCGTCTGCATCTCTTCAAGCGGTAACGCCCAGCGCCCCTGCTGCGCCGCCAGTTTTCTGTCCGGATAGTTTTCCAGCGGGCCTAGTCCCAGCCAGCGCACCGTTTCCGGGATATCCGCCAGCATAACGCTCAGGCCCACGCGAGCGGGCTCAGGAATGTCAGACGCCACCGTCACCTGCACATCACCGTGCAGCACCCCGTGGTCATCAATCCGCCAGACCTTGCAGCTTATAAACAGCGCTTTACCCTGATGCTCCCAGACGTGCTGCGTGGTCACCACCACCTCACGGTTATGCTGCTCCGCTTCACACTGGAGGAGGCGCGCAGACATCTCATACATCCCTGCCGCTTTCCAGCGTTCCACCCACGCGTTCGGATCGATGCGGGTCGCCTCGCTGACGCCAATGTCATTGTCCAGCGGCGCGCGGGTGAAGTTATCCGTTAGCGGAGAACGGAGCGTTTCAGCGCCCTCGTTCCACCACTGGGTCAAGTTTCCGGTGAGACGGCTAAACTGCCAGCGCTGCTGCTGATGAGTAATGTCCAGCGCCTCGTCCTGCACCGTTAGCTGCGGAGGGGTTCCGCCTGCTTTCGGTGGCGCAAGGTACAGCGGCGCCGGGAGCAGCCACTGATCCCAGGCACAACGGTGGCCGGGCGGCGACCACGGCGTGGCCTGCGGCTGAACGATCTCCACGTTGAGCCAGACCTCGCCCGGCTCAGCGACAAGTTCAGGCAGCGGGATCTCAACGTGCTGCGTCCCCTCGGGCGCAACAGAAAGGGGGGTTTCGCCGGAAGCCAGTACCGCACCGTCACGCGCCACCGACCATCGCAGATACTCGTTGTCAGTATGACGGAACAGATAATCGCTCTGGATCTCGACGACCAGCGGAGCGGTGCTCACCAGCGTAAAGGTAAAGAACTGCTGGGCACGCTGCGCCTCGTAAAGGGCGGGATGCGGAGTGCGATCGGGAAACACCAGTCCGTTGAGGCAGAACTGACGGTCGTTGGGCTTATCGCCAAAATCGCCGCCGTAGGCCCAGAATACCGTGCCGTCTTCCGCTTTTTTCGTCAGCGCCTGATCGACCCAGTCCCAGACAAAGCCGCCCTGCAACCGGGGATGGCTGCGGAATGCCTGCCAGTAGCTGGCAAAGCCGCCAAAGCTGTTGCCCATCGCGTGGGCATACTCGCACAGGATCAGCGGACGGGTTTCGTCCGGCATACCAATCCACTTTTTAATCGACCACTTTGGCACCGCCGGGAACGGCTGATCCTGATCGACGCGAGCGTACATCGGGCAGACAATATCGGTTGCCGCCGTACTGGCGCCGCCGCCTTCATACTGCACCGGCCGCGTGGGATCGGTGGTTTTCAGCCAGCGGTACAGCGCATCGTGATTCGCCCCATGCCCGGACTCATTCCCCAGGGACCAGATGATGATGGACGGATGATTCCGGTCCCGCTGCACCATACGCGTTACGCGTTCGCTCATGGCAGGCAGCCAGCGCGGATCGTCCGCCAGGCGGCTCATTGGCACCATGCCATGGGTTTCAATATTCGCCTCATCAACCACGTACAGGCCGTAGCGATCGCAAAGCGTGTACCACAGAGGATGGTTCGGATAATGCGAGCAGCGCACGGCGTTGAAGTTATGCTGCTTCATCAGTTCGATGTCGCGGCGCATGGTCGCCTCATCCATCACCTGCCCCTTCTCAGGATGATGTTCGTGACGGTTCACGCCGCGGATCAGCAGCGGTTTGCCGTTAAGCTTCAGCTGTCCGTTGCTGATTTCGACGCGTCTGAAACCGACATCGCAGGCTTCAGTCTCCAGCACGTTACCCTGCGCATCCCGAAGCGATATTGTCAGCCGATAGCATTCCGGTGTTTCAGCGCTCCATAGCGCAGGAGCGTTCACGGGTATCGCCACCCTAAGCCGTTCTGCCCAACTGCCGCGTTCGTCCACGATGGCCGATCCGGGCTGCTGCGTGGTTTGCGCGCAGGCTTCGCCGTTACGCCACAGGGTAAACGCCACCTCGCATTCGGCGTAGCGTGTGCCTTCCAGCGCAACGTCAACCCGGAGTATCGCCCGATCGCATTCGGCATTCAGATCGGTCACGATCTGATAATCGGCAATTCGCGTTTCCGGCTTGTGCAGCAGCGAGACGTCACGGAAAATGCCACTCATCCGCCACATGTCCTGATCTTCCAGATAGCTTCCGTCGCACCAGCGTAACACCATCACCGCCAGGCGGTTCTGCCCCGGTCGCAGCACCGCGCTGAGATCGAACTCCGCAGGCAGACGGCTGTCCTGCGAATAGCCCATCCACTGGCCGTTACACCACAGATGAAAAGCTGAATTCACCCCGTCAAAAATAATGCGGGTTTGCCCGCTGCACATCCAGGCGTCATCCATCTCAAATGTGAGCGAGTAACAACCGGTTGGGTTTTCAACCGGAACATAGGGCGGGTTCACATTTATCGGATAGGTGACGTTGGTATAGATGGGAGTATCAAATCCCTGCATCTGCCAGTTCGACGGCACGGGCATCTCAACGGCATCAGCCAGATCGTCCGTTATCCATGCCTCCGGAACCTGCTCTGGCGCCGGGAAAAAGCTGAATCGCCAGATGCCGTTAAGCAGACGCTTGCTCCGCGAAGGCTTATCCTCGCGGGCGAAGGTTTCATCGCGCCAGCTATGAAAAGGCGCGTGTGCGGCCAGACGATTCCACTGCGTCACACCCGGGTTTTCCCAGTCACGACGCGCCAGAAGTGCGCTGAGAGTCAGCGGCAATGTAGAAGACATATCAACCTCTTTGCGAAGCGCTCACAATTTTAGCCAACATGCCCTGGTAAACGGTAGCGGTAAAGACTTTGATCGTCACCAGGCGAGCACGATCACAAAAGTGCTAGCTGCGCGCCAGTTTCTCCGCCAGCAGCGCCAGCGTTCTGAGCTGTTGCGCAAGATCTTCACGATCGGCCTGCTGTGCGGCGCGCGGCGCGGTGGAATGACGCACGATCAACGTAACGGGAAGTTGTTCCTGCCTGCGTTCGTGGTGATGGGCAGGTGCCATCAGCCACTCCACGCTGCGCTCACCGGCCTCGCGGAACGCCTGCCGAACGGTGGTGAGCGGAGGTGAAAACCACGCGCTGTCAGCCGTATCATCAAACCCGACAACCGAGATCTGCCCCGGTACCGCAACGCCTTTTTCCGCACAGGCGCGTAAAACGCCAAGCGCCATCTGATCGTTAGCGACGAGGATCGCCTCCGGCAGCTGCGCGCCCGCCAGGAGCTGATGCCCTTTCTCATAGCCCGAAGCCGCGCTCCAGTCGCCCTGCGCCACCGCAAACGCCTCCACGTCGGCCTGAGCCAGCGTGGTTTTCCATCCCGCCAGACGAGCCCGGGCAGAGACAGAACTTTCCGGCCCGGCGAGCAGCGCAATTCGCTGGTGCCCCAGCGAAAGCAGATGCTCTGCCCCCAGGGCAGCGCCCTGTTCGGCATTGAAAACGAGACTGTTAACCCGAGCTGTGGGGGACACATCGAGAAAAAGAACCGGGGTCGGCGAGGCCATTTCCTGAAGCATTTCTGCCAGGGCATCTTCCAGCGGAACGTTCACCAGCAGCGCCTCTACGCGCTGCGCCAGTAATTCCTGCAAAGCAGCCTGACACTGCGCGGGTTGCTCCACCATGGAGATGAGTACGCTAGCCCCCTGCTCCACTGCCCGGGATTTTACAGCTGAGGCGATTTGCGACGGCGCATGTAGCGCCAGATCGCTGGTCATCAGCCCCAGCGTGCGGGTGCGTTTCCCGGCCAGCTGCTGCGCGCCACGGTTGGGCACATAGTGTAGCGCCGCCATGGCCTGCCGGACCTTTTCCCGCGTACGGGCAGAAACGTGTTCCGCGTCGTTAATCACCCGGGAAACGGTCTGATAAGAAACGCCTGCCACGCGGGCAACGTCATAAAGAGTGATCGCTTTCATACATTCTGGCGTCGTGAAAAGAGAAGTCTCTATTCTGACACAGTTACGCCATCATAGCCTGTGAGCGCTTCGCAAAATTAAACAATCCGCTCCGGCTGTGCAGCTTTCTGAATGCGCGGTCTCTGGCGAAACCACGGCAAACAGAGCTGGATCAGCGGGCCGATGGTTAATGCATACAGCACGGTTCCAACGCCAAACGCTCCCCCGAGGAGGTAGCCGACGATCAACACAGTCACCTCGATCGCGGTACGCACGCTGCGGATCGACCAGCCCAGCCGGGCGTGTATGCCGGTCATCAGGCCGTCGCGCGGGCCTGCGCCAAAACCCGCGCCGATATACATCCCGGTGGCAAGGGCGTTAACCACAATGCCGGAAACCAGCAGGGTGATGCGCACGGGCAGCGAGGTGAGCTCAGGGATCAGCGCCATTGACGCATCTGCCGCCAGACCAATACAAATCACATTACTGATAGTGCCCAGCCCCGGCAGCTGACGCAGCGGGATCCACAGCAGCAGCACCGCTGCCCCGGTTAAAATAATCACCGTGCCGATGCTCATCCCTGTCTGGATGGCGACGCCAAGGTGAAAGACATCCCAAGGGTCGACACCCAGATCCGAACGAATAAACATCGCGGTTGAAAGCCCGTACAGGCCTAAACCGACATAAAGTTGTACCAGACGACGTACCATTTTCTCTTCTCCGAAGAACCAGGTTCCATCTTCGGTGAAAATGGCACTATGATTAATGTCCAGTTTTCAAATAGTGGACTGCACATGTCATCACGTCGTTTTGGAAGCCAGTCTCTGGTACGCCTGTTAGGGCACTGGCAGCAAGCCTCTTCCCGTACCCCGCTGTGGCGCCAGCTGGCTGACGCGTTACGCCTGTTGATTCTGGATGGCAGGCTGGCGCTAAACACGCGCCTGCCCGGAGAGCGGGAGCTGGCCACCGCACTGAGCGTAAGCCGCACCACCATCAGCAGCGCGCTGGCGCATCTGCGGGAAGAAGGTTATCTGGAGAGCCGTCACGGCAGCGGTTCACGGGCGATCCTGCCAGACAGCCGCGCCGTGCCCACGCTTTCCACAGCCAGTGCGGCGCTGGATCTCTCAACCGCCGCGCTCAACGCGGGGCCAGAGATCCACCAGGCCTACGCCCACGCGCTGACGGCCATCACGCCGAATCTGGCGCTGACCGGGTACGATCAGCTTGGGCTTCCGGCGCTGCGTGAAGCTATCGCCGCCCGCTACACCGCACGCGGTCTGCCCACCCGGGCAGACGAAGTGATGGTGGTGAACGGCGCCGTCAGCGGCTTTGCCCTGATCTTAAGAATGATGACCGGTCCCGGGGATCGCGTGGTGGTGGATCATCCCACTTACCCGCTGGCAATAGCCGCCATTCAGGGAGCACTATGCCGGCCCGTGGGCGTCTCGCTGCCTGAAACGGGTTGGGATACCGACGGTTTTGCCGCAACGCTCGCCCAGACCGCCCCGCGTCTGGCCTATCTGATGCCGGATTTTCATAATCCGACCGGGCGTTGCATGGATGCCGCGACGCGCCAGACCATAACCGACATCGCCGCGCAAACCCGCACCACGCTGGTGGTGGATGAAACCATGGTCGATCTCTGGTTCGATGCTCCCCCGCCGCCGCCGCTGGCCGCCTTTAACCCGGAGGCCGCGGTGATGACGCTGGGTTCCGCAGGCAAAAGTTTCTGGGGTGGGCTGCGTCTCGGCTGGATCCGCGCCTCGTCCCGCACTATCGCCACGCTCGCGCAGACGCGCGACACGCTGGATCTGGGTTCTCCGGTGCTGGAACAACTGGCCACGCTGTGGCTTATCGAAAACAGTGAAACCTTCCTGCCTGCCCGGCGGGAAATGCTGGCAGAACGTCGCGACCGCTGCGGTCAGATGCTGCGGGAACATTTCCCCGAATGGCGGTTTCAGGAAGCGGAGGCGGAGGGAGGGCTCTCATACTGGATTGAATTACCCGGCATGCTGGCGACGCAGCTGGCGGCACGCGCCGAGACGACAGGCATCATTATGGGCACCGGCACGCGCTTTGGGCTTTCAGGCGCGTTTGACCGCTATCTGCGAATGCCCTTCTCACTCAGTCCGCCAGAACTTGAAGAGGCATTATTGCGGATCAAACCGCTGTGGCGTGCGTTAAATAAAAGTGTAGCGCCAGTAAAACGGAGCCTGGTGTAAATTATTCGCCAGAAACAATAAAAACTGCTGACTGTAACGCATGCAGTCAGCAGTTTTCATGAAGAACAGCTTAATGTTGAGGAGGAATCGGGAAGCCTTTCAGCGAAATAATGAAATTATCCCCTTCTTTCTTTATTTTTGCACCGGTATCACACCAGTCAGACGCAATTCGAAAGAACTCATCACTTCCTACATTCCAGCCAAGACGAACATGTTTCACGTAGCCGGAACGTAACAGATTGCAGGCCTCGTTGTAGTCACTGGCAGTCGATAGTTGTTGTTTCATTTTCTCTTCTTCAGAAGTTTACGTAGTGCTTTGATTTCTTTAGGAGTAAATGGAGTTACGCTCTCTTCTTCCGTATGCTGATTATCAACATCCTCTTCCGATACTCCCGCCTCTTCTACTGCTTCAAATGCCAGCAGCAGCAGTTTCTCTGTGGTCACGCTTAAATTCTCATTATTGTCTTCCGCATAGTGGCGAAGTCTTTCTTTTAGCGCTTCATCAATTTTAACGTTTAAAACCGCAGCAACCATGATTGTCACATCCTTTCGGAACACGTGTTTAATTTAATACATGAAGATAAGTTTGTTATCCAGATATATATTTTTTAGCTTATGACAGAATAAAGGCATCCAAAAATAAAATGACAGTCTATTATTACAGGTTTATGACATTATTATTTCAGTTAAATGAAGTCTGTATTACACGCCTGGATAGCAGAACCGGTAAAGCAACCGTTGAACAGCTACGGACTGTTGACACTGGGTTTACCATTAGCGGTGGCGCAGGATAGGCTGGCGATCGGCAAAGCGGCCTTTTACGGACTAAAGATATCCTGATCGCTGCTCTGTTTGTAGTAACATTGTCGGCATGTGACGCATTCTGACTCTTAATATTGTTCCGGATGACACAGGAGCAGTATGCAATTTGAACTTTTTTGTTACCTAGTGGAAATATGATGCGCTTGTTGGAACTGGCTGATCAGCATAGAAAAGAAGCGAATAAGCTGTTAAATCCAAAGACAAAATCTGCACTCGGTCAGTTTATGACACCGGCTCCGATTTGTCTGTTCATGGCAAGCCTGTTTGACGACATAAAAGGTGACATCAAGCTACTCGATCCAGGCTGCGGAGTGGGGTCGCTCTCTGCGGCGTTCGTAGAACGAGCGTTGCGCCTTGATGTCGGCAAGATGGAGCTCGACGCCATCGACATTGCAGAAGTGATGCTTCCGTATCTTAGCAAAACACTGAAAGCCTGTGATGAGGCTGCAAATGGAAAATTAACCCATAAAATTAGTAAGGTAGATTACATACTTGAGGCAAGTCTTCTGGCTAAAAAAATATCGACTAGTGAAGAGCCAGGGACTTATAGCCATGTGATTATGAATCCCCCTTATAAAAAAATTCTCTCGTCGAGCGCTCACCGGGCCTCTTTACGCAATGCAGGCATAGAAACGGTCAACCTATACTCTGGGTTTGTGGCGTTAGCTTTGAAACAACTGAAAAAGGGAGGAGAGTTAGTGGCGATTATTCCACGCTCTTTCTGTAATGGCCCTTACTATCAGCCTTTCCGTGAGCATTTACTCACTGAAACGTCCATCAAGCACATCCACATTTTCGACTCCCGTAATGCGGCATTTGCTGAGGATGAAGTGCTTCAAGAAAATATCATCATTCACTGTGTTAAAGGCGTTCCGCAGGGGCAGGTTATTATCACCTCCAGCCCAACGTCAGATTTTCATCTTGATGAAGAATCCGGGCAAATCACGGCCACCGATATGACGCAGCGCAAGGTGTCGATAGACAAAATAGTTAACCCAGCAGACAAACAAAAGTTCATTCATATCGCTGCAAGTCCCAGAGAACAGGACATAATCGAGAGATTATCCCCTTTTACAACAACTCTGGACGAGCTTAATGTTCAGGTTAGTACTGGGCCGGTAGTTGACTTTCGCCTTAAAAAGGACCTCAGAGAAAGAATGGATTCCGGGTCAGTGCCGCTACTTTTTCCTCAGCATTTGAACGGCAAAGTGAATTGGCCCCTTGATGGGAAAAAGCCTAATGCAATTAGGGTTTCCGAATCATCACGTCCCTGGTTATGGAAAAACCAGGGTTACTTCCTGATTTTGAAAAGATTTAGCAGCAAAGAGGAGAAGCGTCGCATTGTCGCAACATTATATGACTCCTCACTTCCTGGTGAGTTGATCGGTTTCGATAATAAAACCAATGTGTTCCATATTCAGAAGATGGGTATGGATGCGGATCTCGCCCGCGGGCTTTATGTCTATCTGAACTGCACTTTGCTGGATAAGTATTACCGTCAGTTTGGTGGGCATACTCAGGTAAATGCCTCTGATTTAAGATCAATACATTATCCATCAATGCAAGTATTGCGAAAAATGGGTAGTGAGTTCGATGAGGAAGTGCTTAAACAGAATCAAATTGACGAAATTATTAACAGGGAGTTAGATCTTATGACGAAAGGAAAAATCGCTGACCCGTTGAAAGCGCAGGAAAAAATAGAGCAAGCTCTTGATGTGTTGCGTCAACTTGGAATGCCTCGTGCTCAAATAAACGAGCGTTCGGCTTTAACTTTGCTCGCATTGCTTGATCTTCATCCTGATGGCGAGTGGGAGAAAATTGAACGCCCAATGTTGGGTGTGACACCGATCATGGATTGGTGTAGAGACGTTTACGGAAAAGAGTACGCCCCGAACACGCGTGAAACCTTCCGTCGACAAACGCTTCATCAGTTTTGTGATGGCGGAATAGCTATATACAATCCGGATAAACCCGATCGCCCCGTTAACTCCCCTAAAGCTTGCTATCAGATAGCGCCTGAACTACATACCGTGTTATTAAACTATGGTTCTGCCAAATGGAAAACAGCGCTTGAAGAACATATGGGCAACGTACCGACCTTAGTTGAGCAGTATGCCATGGCGCGAAAAATGGAGATGGTGCCATTAAAGCTGAATGACGGTACTGAATTAGAATTAAGCCCCGGTGCGCATAGCCAGCTAATCAAGGATATCATCGTTGAGTTTGGTCCTCGTTTCGCACCTGAAGCAGAAGTTATTTACATCGGAGATACTGGCGCGAAGGAAGATCATTTTAGAAAAGATCGACTTGCGGAACTGGGAGTAAGTGTTGATCGGAAAGGTAAACTGCCCGATGTTGTTCTTTATTGGCAAAAACGCAACTGGCTACTGTTAATTGAATCAGTTACTTCCCACGGGCCCGTCGATGGAAAGCGTCACGGTGAGTTAGCAAAATTATTTGCTTCTGCTAAACCCGGATTGGTATACGTTACAGCCTTCCCTGACCGGAAAGTGATGGCAAAATATCTGATGGAATTATCCTGGGAAACAGAGGTCTGGGTAGCTGATGCTCCAACCCATATGATCCACCTGAACGGCGATCGATTCCTTGGACCCCATACTTAAACCGAAAACGTCATCTTCGATTAAGGGAGCCGGATATAATCGGCTCTATATCAGAATGATTGTTGGCAAAGAAATGAGGTTTTAAGCTATACGACTTAGCATAAGCACAAATGGGTGGGGGCCCTGCCAGCTACATCCCGGCACCCACGTCGTCTGCCCTGGCTGCTTCCTTCCGGACCTGACCTGGTGAACAGAGTAGCGTTGCGGGAGAACCAACAGAGCCCCCATTGAGAGCGTTGATAACCAACGCGCTGGCGCATTATCCCTGTGGAGCACCTCAATTGCAAGCCGCTGGCAACCGGATGCTGGATTATTGCGCAAACTGCCCCGACAATCTTCTTTATCTTCGTATAACATTACCCTTCGCTGATTTCCCGCAGGAGAAACAATGGACGAACATGACACTTTCCCACAGCGAGTGTGGCAAATCGTGGCTTCGATTCCGGAAGGCTGTGTCACGACCTATGGGGAAGTCGCCCGGCTGGCGGGCTCTCCGCGCGCGGCGCGTCAGGTTGGCGGCGTGCTGAGAAGGCTACCGGAGGGAAGCACGTTACCGTGGCACCGGGTCGTCAATCGCCATGGTGCCATTTCCCTCACCGGGCCAGACTTGCAGCGCCAGCGTCAGGCATTACTCTCAGAAGGGGTGCAGGTGTCCGGGGCAGGACAGATTGATATGCAGAAGTATCGCTGGGAGTACTGACGCCCTCTCCCGTCAACATGGAGAGGGCGAAGGAAAATTACATCTGTGTTGGGGGTGTAGGCAGAGTCGGCTGATTGGTTTGCGTTGCAACAGGCACTTCAGTTTGCTGCACCGGTACCAGGGTCAGGTCGATTTTGGTGCCGCCTTTGTTGACCGCTTCCTGTACGGTATCGGTGATAAAGACCAGCTTATCGTTGATCGTTACCGCCGCGCTCAGGAGGATACGCGCGTTAGGCTGGACGTCAGACGGGTTGTACGGCAGCACGAAGCTGAACGGCGCCTGTTTACCCTCTGTACGAACTGCACGCTGAGCAAGGACTTTAGACGGTGCATCCGCCAGAGACGCATCGGATAACGTGACCGTTAAAACCGCGTCCGGCGGCAGAGCGACTTTCTGTTTGATCCAGATGGTACCGGACACGTTGGGCTGTCGAATAGCTTGCTGTGAAAGGGTGTTAATCCCGTTTGGGGTCGCCGTTGGTACCGCTACATCGGCACTCTTATCCGCACAGGCGGACAACGCCACCGCCATTGCAACACCGCTTAACATAGGCACGAGTTTCATTGAAGTCTCCTTATCATCAATGCACCGGCGGGATCGATCCCATCCGATGTCGTTTTATTCACATAACGTAAACAAGTGTGGCACAAATCACGGATTTATGCCTAATTTTGCCCAGGTATTAAGATTATTCTACCCATCGGACCACTATCGTTTCTGCGTTATACTCAGCGTATCTTTCGCCACGGCGTTTATTGAGGACCACTATGAGTCAGGCACTGAACAATCTGCTGACATTGCTTAACCTGGAAAAAATAGAAGAAGGGCTATTTCGCGGACAGAGCGAAGATTTAGGCTTACGCCAGGTTTTTGGCGGCCAGGTCGTGGGGCAAGCGCTGTATGCCGCCAAGGAGACCGTCCCGGCAGACCGTCTGGTGCACTCGTTTCACAGCTACTTTTTACGCCCAGGCGACAGCGCTAAACCGATTGTGTACGACGTGGAAGTTCTGCGTGACGGTCAAAGTTTCAGCGCCCGTCGCGTGGCGGCCATCCAGCATGGGAAACCCATCTTCTACATGACCGCCTCGTTCCAGGCGCCAGAGCCGGGCTATGAACATCAAAAAAAGATGCCGCCTGCCCCGTCGCCGGACGATCTGAAATCGGAAACCGAAATAGCCCGCGCACTCGCGCATCTGCTGCCGCCGCAGGTAAAAGAGAAGTTTCTGTGCGATAAACCGCTGGAGATCCGCCCGGTCGAATTTCATAACCCAATGAAGGGGCATACTGCTGAGCCCACCCGCCAGGTGTGGATCCGCGCCAACGGCAGCGTACCGGCAGACTTGCGCGTGCATCAGTATCTGCTGGGTTATGCGTCGGATTTCAACTTCCTGCCGGTTGCGCTACAGCCGCACGGTGTGGGCTTCCTCGAAAAAGGGATGCAGGTAGCCACAATTGACCATTCCATGTGGTTCCACCGTCCATTCGATATGAATGAATGGCTGCTTTACAGCGTGGAAAGTACCTCTGCGTCCAGCGCGCGCGGTTTTGTTCGCGGGGAATTTTACACCCAGGATGGTGTGCTGGTGGCTTCTACCGTGCAGGAAGGTGTGATGCGTAATCGCGGGTGATGTAAAAAGCCCGGTGGCTATGCTTACCGGGCCTGCAAATTACGCTTTTTCAGGCCGGGTAAGGCGAAGCCGCCGCCCGGCAAGGCACTCAGATTATGCGTTATAGGCATTCTCGCCGTGGCTGTTGACGTCCAGCCCTTCGCGCTCCTGCTCTTCCGGCACGCGCAGCCCAACGGTCATATCAGCCAGCTTGTAACCGATAAAGGCCACAACACCCGACCAGACAACGGTGATCGCGATACTTTCCAGCTGTACAAGCACCTGATGCCCCATGGTTACGCCTTCTGCGTAACCCACACCGCCCAGAGATTGGGCAGCAAAGATACCGGTCATGATACAGCCGACAATGCCGCACACACCATGCACGCCGAATACATCACACGGATCGTCAACGCGCAGAACACGTTTCAGTGCGGTAACGCCCCACAGCCCCGCCAGTCCTGCGACGATACCGATCAGCAGCGCACCGCCTACGCCCACGTAACCGCACGCTGGCGTAATACCTACCAGACCGGCAATCGCCCCGGAACAGGCACCCAGCAGCGATGGCTTGCCGCGAACGGCCCACTCGCCAAATACCCATGAGAGGATAGCGCCGGCGGTTGCCACAACGGTATTCACGAAGGCCAGTGCAGCGATTTCGTTAGCGGCGCTGGCTGAACCTGCGTTGAAGCCGAACCAGCCAAAGTAGAGGATGGCGGTGCCGGTAAAGACCATCGGCAGATTGTGCGGCTTGAATGCTTCCTTCCCGAAGCCCACGCGCTTGCCAATCAGGTAGGCGCCTACCAGGCCTGCTACCGCGGCGTTGATGTGCACAACGGTACCACCCGCAAAGTCCAGCGCGCCATGGGAAGCCAACAGACCACCGCCCCAGACCATATGCGCAATCGGGATATAGGAGAGCGTCAGCCAGACCACCACGAAAATCAGTACCGCAGAGAAGCGGATACGCTCAGCCAGCGCGCCCACAATCAGCCCCACGGTGATGCAGGCGAATGAGCCCTGAAACGCGACATGAATATACTGATAGAAGCTGCCCATTACCGCGGTCAGTTCGATATTTTTCAGCATCGCCCAGTTAACGTTGCCGAAGAAGGCGTTGCCCTCCCCGAAGGCCAGCGAGTAACCGTAAACTACCCACAGCACGCACACCAGCGCGAACGTGACGGCAACCTGCGTCAGCATGGAGAGTACGTTCTTGCCGCGAATCAGGCCGCCGTAAAACAGCGCGATCCCCGGAATCGTCATGAACAGCACCAGCGCGGTGCAAATCATCATAAAGGCGTTATCGGCTTTGTCTGCCACAGCAGGTGCGGCCATTGCCAGGCCCGGCAGCAGTGCCATCGACCCCAGACCTGTTTTCATTGTTGCTTTCTTCATTTTCTCGATCCCTATCACTGTGTGCCAGGAGTTACTTACAACGCCGCTTCGTCAGATTCGCCGGTACGGATGCGAATAACGCGCTGTAGTTCGGCAACGAAAATTTTGCCGTCGCCAATTTTTCCGGTGTAGGCCGCTTTGCTGACGACATCAATCACCTCATCAAGCTGATCGTCGGCAATCGCCACATCAATTTTCACTTTTGGCAGGAAGTTAACGCTGTATTCCGCCCCGCGATAAAGCTCGGCATGACCTTTCTGACGCCCAAAGCCTTTCACTTCGGTGACAGTCAGTCCCTGAATACCCATGGAAGACAGCGCTTCACGCACGTCTTCGAGTTTGAATGGTTTGATTACCACCGTAACCAGCTTCATATATCCCCTCCAGTCAGAATTCGGTAATGGCCGCAGCTAACACGAGAGTGATATTGCAAAGGGTGTGCCAGAAGTGAAAGGTGAGGAGGAAAGCGCCGCGGCGCGCATGCGCCGGGAAAAAGTGAAAAAAAAACGCACCATGGCAGTGCAGGGTGCGTTTCAGTTTTGCACCAACGGTTAAGTCTGTTAGCGCATTGCCTTGTTATGGTGCATCAGGCGCTGAGTGACTCTTCCTCGCGCACGCTGGCGGCCAGTTCGTCGCCTGCCAGCTGCAACTGATACATCTGCCAGTAGCGTCCTTTTGCCTCAAGCAGCGCTCTGTGCGTACCCCGTTCAACGGCCTGGCCACGGTGCAGAACCAGAATGGTATCGGCATCGACGATCGTTGACAGGCGGTGGGCGATCACCACCAGCGTAGTGTGATCCCGCACGGCAGCCAGCGCCTGCTGGATCGCCTGCTCGGTACCGGAGTCAATGCTTGCTGTCGCTTCATCCAGAATTAACACCTGCGGCGTCTCAATCAGCACGCGCGCCAGCGCCAGAAGTTGCTTTTGCCCGACGGAGAGGTTGTTGCCCTGCTCACCCAGCCGGGTATTGATCCCCTCGCTTAACCCGCGCGCCAGATCCGCCAGCTGCACCGTTTCCAGCACCTCCCATACCTGCTCAGGGGTGAAAGGACGCCCCAGCGTCACGTTAGCATAAAAGGTATCCGCCAGCACCACCGGATCCTGCTGCACCATCGCGACGCCCTTACGCAACGCGTTGTGGCTAAGCGAGGCAAGCGGCCGTCCGTCCAGACGGATCTCCCCCTGCGTCAACGGATAGTAGCCCATCAGCAAACTGGCGAGCGTGCTTTTGCCGCTGCCGGTATGCCCAACCAGGGCGACAAAACCACGCGACGGTACCTCGAGGTTGATATCCTGCAAGACAAGCTGGTCGTCGCGGTAGGCAAACGAGACATGATCAAACGCTATGGATCCACTTTCCAGCGGACGTTCGTCATCGCCATAGGTCTGACGCGGCCTGTCCATGAGCTCGAATACACGTTCGCCCGCGACCACTGCCTGTTGCAGCATCGACTGCTGCGTGGTGAGTTCAATCAGCGGTTCGTTAAGGCGTCCGAGGTAACTGATAAACGCGTACAGTACCCCCACCTCGATGGTTCCGCGCGTCGTCAGGCCGAACAGCATCAGCAGTCCGCACAGCACCAGCGCCGAGAAGAGGCTCAGCAGCGGACGTAACAGGAAACCGTCCAGGCGTAACGTCTGCATCCGCGCCATATAATGCGAGCGGCTGGCTTCCCCCATTCGCTCACCAAAACGCGCCTGCTGGCGAAACTGCTGAATAACGCTCATGCCGTTGATCACTTCGTTGAAGCCATCATTGATATCTGCAAGGTAAGCGCGCACGCGGCGCACGATCGGCGTGCTGTAGCGCTGGTAAATCACCATCACGATCAGCACCGCCGGGAAAATGGTGATTGCCACCAGCGCCATCCGCCAGTCCAGGCTGAACATCGCCACCAGCATCGCGCCAATTAGCGCGGCACTGCGTAGAACCGTTGCAACAACGGTTACATAGAGGTCGCGGATCACCTCGGTGTCATTGGTGACGCGCGAAATAACCTGCCCGACCGGCTGGGTATCAAACTCGCTCAGCGGCTGGCGCAGCGCGGCATCCATCACGTCCGTGCGCAGCTGCTGCACCACGCCCACGGCGGCCCGGTTAAAGAGCAGTGACTGCGCGTAATGCAGCCCTGCCGCCGTCAGCTGTAGCCCGACGTACGCCACGCCCAGCCCGGCGACCAGGCCGAGAGGCAAATAGCTTTTCGCTACCATGTTATCGATGAAATAGCTGATAAGCAGCGGACCGGTCACCTCCGCAATCGCGGCGATCCACAGCAACAGCACGGCGATGGAAAGCGGTTTGCGCCACGGTGAGCCATAGGCCAGCAGCCGTTTTAACGTCGGCCACATCTGTCCAAACTTACGCATCGGCCACCTCCTCATCCAGCGCGGCTTCAAGCTGTTGATAGCGGTACATATCCCGATACCAGCCGGTCTGCGCGGCGAGCTGCTCATGCTGACCACGCTGGGCAATATGTCCGTGCTGAAGCACCAGAATTTCACTGGCTTCGGTAAGCGCCGACAGACGGTGCGCGCTGATGATGACCGTGCGCCCCTCTCCCCACTGGCGAAGGTTATGCAGAATTTGATGTTCAGTACGCCCGTCAACCGCGGACAGCGCATCATCCAGAATCAGGATCTCAGTGTCCAGCAGTAGCGCGCGGGCAATAGAGATACGCTGTTTTTGTCCGCCGGAGAGCATAACGCCCCGCTCACCCACTTCCGTGTCGTAGCCCTGCGGCAGGCGCAGAATATCCTCGTGGACGCTGGCCAGACGCGCCACGTGCTCGATCTGGTCCTGTGTCGCCGTCGGACACCCGAGCGCAATATTATTGGCAATGGTGTCTGAAAACAAAAACGGCGTCTGGCTGACGACCGCCAGGCGGCTGCGCCAGTCATCCAACAGCAGACGTGGCAGAGGGATGTCGTGAAAACGGATATCGCCTTCGCTCACGTCAAAATGGCGCTGAATCAGTGACAGAATGGTGCTTTTACCGGAGCCCGTCGGGCCGCAGATGCCCAGCATCTGACCAGGACGCAGCGTGAAACTGACGTTCTCAAGCACCGGATGTTCCGTTTGCGGGTAGATAAAGGCGCGGATATCAGCCTTGAGAATACCCGGACCTTCCGGTACCGGCTCGCTGCCATCGTTCACGACCGGCACTTCCGCCAGCATGGCGCGGATGCGGCTGTAAGCGGCGCTCCCACGTTCAACGATATTAAACATCCAGGCCAGCGCCAGCATCGGCCAGATCATCAGCCCAAGGTACATCGCAAAGCTGGTTAACTGCCCGAGGGTCATGGTGCCTCGCACCACCATCCAGCTGCCGCCGCCCACCGCCAGCAGGTTCGCCATACCAATCGCAATATAAATTGTCGGATCGAAACGGGCATCAATACGCGCCACGCGCATGTTTTTCGCGCCGGTATCGGCGGCGTCGGCGGCAAACAGCGCGGACTGGCGGTCTTCCAGACCAAACGCTTTGATCATGCGGATGCTGGTCATGCTCTCCTGGGTGCGATCGTTCAGCGACGAGAACGCCGCCTGCGCCAGCTTAAAGCGTTCATGGAGCTGCTCGCCGTAGCGGTTAATTGCCAGCGCCATCAGCGGCATTGGCAGCAGCGCCAGCAGCGTGAGCTCCCAGCTAATTTGCGTAGACATCACAATCAATACCGCACAGCCCATCACCAGGGAATCCACCAGCGTTAACACCCCTTCACCGGCGGCAAACACCACGCGGTCTACATCGTTAGTGGCGCGGGCGATGAGATCCCCGGTACGGTGACGCAGATAAAACTCAGGGTGCTGGCGGCTCAGCTGACGATAAAAGTCCTCTCGCAGCTCAACGGCAAGCTGATAGGACGCACCGAACAGCAGCACGCGCCAGACATAACGCAGCAGGTAAACCACCACGGCCGTCAGCACCAGCGTACCGACCCACATCATCACCCGTGCGGCGGTGTAATGTTGTTCGGTAACGCCATCCACGACGTATCCCACCACTTTGGGCGGGATCAGTTGCAGAATGGCAATGATAATAAGCAGGGCCACTGCGCCGAGGTAGCGTTGCCACTCCCGACGAAAGTACCAGCTTAATTGGGCAAATAATCGCACGCGGTCTTTTCCTGAAGGTATTTTAAGAAGTTATTCAATGGGTAACGCTGTGGTGTATTTAATCTGTTCCATGGCGAAGCTGGAGGTGACATCGGACAAGCCCGGTACGCTATTGACCAGCCGCTTGTAAAAATCATCGTAGCGCTTCATGTCTGCCACCTGAACGCGCATCAGATAGTCGTATTCCCCCGCCATGCGCCAGAAGCCGAGCACCTCGGGCATGTCGGAAACCTGCGTGACGAAGCGGCAGTACCATTCGCTGCTGTGATGCTGCGTTTTTATCAGGACGAAGGCGGTCAGTCCAAGCCCCAGTTTTTCGGGATCCAGCAGCGCCACACGTCCCAGCAGAATGCCATCATCTTCCAGCTTCTTGAGGCGCTTCCAGCACGGTGTGGTGGTCAGATTAACGGCATCTGCCAGCGCCTGCAAAGAGAGGGTACAGTCGCTTTGCAGCAAAGAAAGCAGCTTACGGTCAATTTTATCTAACATAGCCACCTCGAAGAGAAAATTATTCTCCTTACATTCTATTTTAAAGGTCAGATAGCAACAATTTTTTCTGTGCTTTTCGCTATGCTGGGCACAAAATGACAAACGGATAACTACGATGAATAGCACCTGGGTTAAACATGCCATCAGCGAAATAAATGCCGACTATCAGCGCTCGGCAGACACCCACTTGATCCGCCTGCCTCTGCCTGGATTTCCCGGCATTCAGCTTTACCTGAAGGATGAAAGCACCCATCCTACCGGCAGCCTGAAGCATCGCCTGGCGCGTTCACTCTTTTTATACGGTTTATGTAACGGCTGGATTAAAGAAGGCACCACGATTATTGAATCGTCGTCCGGATCAACTGCCGTCTCCGAAGCCTACTTTGCCCGCCTGCTGGGCCTCCCGTTTATCGCCGTGATGCCCTCCTGCACGGCGAAACGTAAAGTTGAACAGATCGAATTTTACGGCGGACGCTGCCACTTTGTGGACAGTGCCTGCGAAATCTATGCGGCCTCCGAAATGCTGGCCCGCGAGCTGAATGGTCACTATATGGACCAGTTCACCTTCGCCGAACGCGCCACCGACTGGCGCGGCAATAATAACATTGCGGACAGCATTTTCCGCCAGATGACCCATGAGCCGCATCCTGTCCCCTCTTACATTGTCATGAGCGCGGGCACGGGCGGAACCTCCGCCACCATCGGACGTTATATCCGCTGTCAGGGTTATGATACGCAGCTGATGGTGGTTGACCCGCAAAACTCGGTGTTCCTCGATTACTGGCAATCCCGCGATGCGAGCCTGCGCAGCCCCGTGGGGAGCAAGATCGAAGGGATTGGTCGCCCGCGCGTCGAACCCTCGTTCATTCCGGACGTTGTGGATGAAATGCTCCGCGTGCCGGATGCCGCCAGCGTCGCGACGGCGCACTGGCTGGAGACACAGCTTGGCCGTAAAGTCGGGGCTTCTACCGGCACCAATATGTGGGGCGCGCTACAGCTGGCCGCGAGGATGCGTGAAAAAGGCCGTACCGGCTCTGTCGTCACGCTGCTGTGCGACAGCGGGGAGCGATACCTGGACACCTATTACAACGCAGAATGGGTGCAGGCCAATATTGGCGATGTTGAGCCGTGGAAAGCGCAGATTTCGCAGCTGGTGAAATAAAAAAAGCCAGGCTTAGCCTGGCTTGCTGGAAGGGTCTCACTATTCGGGGGAATATGGGAGGTTATTTTTGTCCAGCCAATGCGTCAAAAAATGGGACACCGCTTCGTTACGACAGTGTCCGATAACCGGTAAATGCGGGAGCGCGGCGATAAGCTGCGGCATCGCGTTCCCCATAATCAGCCCACGACCTACGTTGCTCAGCATCTCGTGGTCGTTCATGGCGTCACCAAAGGCCATACAGTCCTGCATCGTCAGCCCAAGATGATCGCTCAGCACCGCCAGCGCGGATCCTTTGTTACAGCCCACCGGCAGCACTTCAAGACAGTCCACCGCCGAGAAGGTCAGGTGCGCCCGTTCGCCCAGCGCCTCGTTAAGCTGAATACGCAGACGGCAGAGATCGTCGTGATCGCCACAGAAGCAGATCTTGGTCACCTTGTGTGCCGGAATGCGGCGCAAATCGATAAGCTGATATTTAAAGCCGCTGTAAACGTGTGCGTGCAGCAAGGCCGGGATCTCACGCCCGGTAAACCAGCCTTCATCATTAAAAACATGCACGCTGGCCTGCGTATCCCAGGTGCTGTGCAGGACAATGTCCGCCACCTCCGGATTCAGATCCTGACGGTGCAGCACATCGCCGTCGACGGAGTGAATGCGCGTTCCGTTGCCGGTGATCAAGAACGCATCGAGGGCAAATGTCCCCAGCAGATGGCGCATCTCCAGCACATGACGACCAGTAGCAAACGTCAGGGTAACTTCACGCTCGCGCAGGCGCTTAAGAGTGTTCAGGGTTTTCTCCCCTAAACGGTGATCCGGCATTAACAGCGTGCCGTCCATATCAAATGCAGCGAGCCGAGCCATGATTACTCCCGAAATGTGATGCGGTTAACTTGTGCATCAGTATTACGTGGGATATACGGAAGTAATAGTGAATAGATGATAATTATTGTTCCGGGTTTTTCATGCGCCAGCTTAACCGTCTTAACCAGTATCAGCGTCTGTGGCACCCGTCTGCCGGCGCACCACAGCAGGTGACCATCAGTGAACTTGCCAGCCGCTGCTTTTGCAGCGAGCGACATGTTCGCACCCTGCTGCGCCAGGCGCAGGAGGCGGGCTGGCTAAGCTGGCACGCCCGCTCCGGACGAGGTAAGCGTGGGGAATTACGCTTTCACGTCACCCCGGATTCGTTGCGTAATACGATGATGGAAGAGGCCCTGAAAAGTGGACAGCAGCACAACGCGCTGGAGCTGGCCCAGCTCGCGCCTGAAGATTTGCGATCGCTGCTGCATCCGTTTATGGGCGGGCAGTGGCAGAACGATACGCCGACGCTGCGTATTCCCTACTATCGCTCGCTGGAGCCGCTTCAGCCGGGGTTTCTCCCTGGCCGGGCGGAGCAGCATCTGGCGGGACAGGTATTCTCTGGTTTGACGCGTTTTAATGGTAACAGCAGTGAACCCACGGGCGATCTGGCGCATCACTGGGAAGTCTCTGCTGACGGCCTGCGCTGGCATTTCTACATTCGCTCCACCCTGCACTGGCATAACGGCGATAAAATAGAGACGGCACAGCTCCGGCAAAGCCTGACGGCGCTGTTATCGCAGCCCGGCATGGGCACGCTGTTCCGCAGCGTCTTACGTATCGAAACCACGCACCCGCAGTGCCTGACGTTTATTCTCCATCAACCTGACTACTGGCTGGCGCACAGGCTGGCAACCTACTGTAGCCGTCTGGCGCATCCCGATTACCCTGTGGTAGGCAGCGGTCCCTTTCGGCTGAGCGTTTTTGAGCCTGAACTGGTGCGTCTGGAAAGCCACGAGCAGTATCATCTTGGCCATCCGTTGCTTAAGGCTATCGAGTACTGGATCACGCCCCAGCTTTTTGACTACAGTCTGGGCACCAGCTGTCGCCACCCGGTGCAAATCGCCATTGGCGAGGCCGACGAGCTGGCCAGCCTGCGGCTGGTGAGTAACAGCACCAGTCTGGGCTTCTGCTACCTCACGCTAAAACAGAGTCCACGTCTGAGCGAACTTCAGGCAAAGCGGCTGATTAATATCATTCATCTCTCAACGCTGCTGCACACGCTTCCCCTGAACGAAGGGCTCATCACTCCTACCGAGGAACTGCTTCCCGGCTGGGCGATCCCCCAGTGGCCTGATTTAACCGACGTTGCGCTGCCAGAGGCATTGACGCTGGTCTACCACCTGCCGGTTGAGCTTCACACCATGGCCAGCCAGTTAAAAGCATACCTTGCGCGGCAGGGTTGTGAACTGACCGTCATCTTTCATGACGCCAAAACGTGGGACGGGTGCCAGCAGCTTGCCGATGCAGACATCATGATGGGAGACAGACTGATTGGCGAAGCGCCGGCGTACACGCTTGAGCAGTGGCTCCGCTGCGATGCGCTCTGGCCGCATCTGCTGAGCGCACCGGCATTCGCCCATTTGCAGGCCACGCTGGATGCGGTGCAGTCGCAGGCCGACGAGCGTGACCGACACGCAGGACTTCAGGCTATATTCAGCCGGTTAATGGAGACAGCCGTCCTGACGCCGCTCTTTAACTACCAGTATCAAATCAGCGCGCCTCCGGGCGTCAACGGCATATGCCTTAACACTCGCGGCTGGTTTGACTTCACCGAAGCCTGGCTTCCTCCACCAAACGCGTGAAGAAGCTGGTCGCCGCTTTAGCCAGGCGTTAACATGACGCTTTTACTGTAACTGTCGAGATGATCTATGAAACGTGCCGTCGTCGTGTTCAGCGGAGGACAAGATTCCACCACCTGCCTGATTCAGGCGCTTCACCAGTATGATGAAGTGCACTGCGTCACTTTTGATTATGGTCAGCGTCATCGCGCTGAAATCGATGTCGCTCGTGAACTGGCTCTCAAACTGGGCGCCCGCGCTCATAAAGTGCTGGACGTGACGCTGTTAAATGAACTGGCCGTCAGCAGCCTCACCCGCGACAGCATTCCGGTGCCTGATTACGAACCGGATGCCAGCGGCATTCCGAACACCTTCGTACCGGGCCGCAACATTCTCTTCCTGACCCTGACGGCAATATACGCTTATCAGGTGAAGGCCGAAGCGGTGATCACGGGCGTGTGCGAAACCGACTTCTCTGGCTACCCGGACTGCCGGGATGAATTCGTGAAAGCACTCAATCACGCCGTCGATCTGGGAATGGCAAAAGAGACCCGCTTCGAAACGCCGCTGATGTGGCTGGATAAGGCTGAAACCTGGGCGCTGGCCGACTACTGGGGCAAGCTGGATGTCGTTCGCAACGAGACCCTGACCTGCTACAACGGCATTAAAGGGGACGGCTGTGGGCAGTGTGCCGCCTGTAACCTGCGCGCGAACGGTCTGAATCATTATTTTGCGGATAAAGCGGGCGTGATGGCCGCAATGCAGAAAAAGACCGGGCTGAAATAAGGGCTACCTGACCGTGCTGTCGAACAGTTTTACACCGGCAGCACGGGTAATTTTCATCAGTGTAGTCAGCGTTGGGTTACCATTTTCGGACAGGGTACGGTATAGCTGCTGACGTGAAAGCCCCGCTTTGGCTGAAATCTCTCCAATACCGCCGCGCGCTTCGATAACGCGTCTGAGGGCAATCAAATAGGCTGGGATCCCCTGGTCCTCGTAAATTTCATCCAGTGCAATTTGCAGATAGAGTTGCGCGTAAGAAGGATTTTCGCGCAGCATTTTGACTACAGCTTCATCATGGCTGACGGTACTTGAGAATTTTCGCTCACTTTTGCTCATGGAGTTTATCCTTTTGATGATCTTTCCAGTAATCTATTGCCAGCATCACATCCGCTTTCTGGCTCTTTTTGTCACCGCCGATCAGCAACAATAAGATTTCCCGGTGCTGGACCGCAAAATAGACTCGATAACCGGGACCACAATCAACCTTCAACTCCCAGACACCCTCTCTGAGATAACGGTAATCGCCAAAATTCCCCTTCTCAGCGCGGTCGATTCGCAGAAGGATCCGAAACGCCAGCTCCGGATCCTTTCGTCTCAACTTTGCTACCCAATCCTCAAACGGTATTTTTCCGTCGCGGGTTCGGTAACGTTTAACAACGTAGTCCCTGTTCATGATTTTATCCCTGAAAACCCTTCTTGTCTTTTATAAAAGACAAAAATTTACGCGATCATCAGCTCCAGCTTTTCGCGCAACTCCCCTTCCAGCGGCAACGCTTTCTGGGTTTTGAGATCGATACAGACAAAGGTGATCAGCGCATCGGCCACAATCTGCCCTTCTGGCTCCAGCGTAACGACCTGGCTCAATACACCACTTTTGCCATTCAGTTGTTGGACCTCACTGGTCACGGTGAGCACATCCCCCAGCACAGCCGGGCGGCGGTAGTTAATGTTGATATTGACGACCACAAACGCGATGTTGTGTGCGGTTAGCCACTGGAAGCTTTCGCTGTTCTCCAGGCCGTCCCAGCGCGCCTCTTCAAGAAATTCGAGGTAGCGGGCGTTATTGACGTGCTGGTAAACATCGAGGTGATAACCACGGACTTTGATTTGTGTCTGCATAGCGCAATAGCCTTTCGTTGTTATAGGTTCAGAGGTCATAACTGGTATGACCTCTTTATCCTGGCAAATTTTTGCCGCAGTGCAAGTGATTACGCGATTACAGCGTCAGGTGTGCGAGATTGCGCTCAACCAGCGCGCTGCCCATACCCGGCACCTGCTTGAGATCGTCAAGGGTTTTGAAAGGACCATACTCTTCACGATAGCTGACGATGGCCTGCGCTTTTTTGAGGCCCACGCCATTCATTACGCGGGCAAGATCGTCCGCAGAGGCAGTATTAATACTGACCCGCGTACCCTCGTCCTCAATGGCTTTCGTGCTGGCCGTCGCGTTGGCTTTAACCTGACCTTGTGACGTTGCATCGGCCTGAGTTTGTGCAGCCTGGGCTTTAGACGAGGGTGACGCCGCCAGCGCGCCCGCACTCATCCCGGAAGTGGCAATAGCCAGTGTAATTAACAGTGCTTTGATTCCACATTTCATGCTGTTTTCTCCTTGTTTGTTGACAGCCATGCCACGATAGCCGCACGGGAAAACAGGGACAAACAGCAGATTGCAGAAATGGAAAAGGCCGCGAAAGCGGCCTTTAGTTTTTGCAGAACGTTACGAAAATCTGCGAGCAGACACGTAATTATTGCTCCTGAGTGACCACATCACCCAGCTTGATTTTGGCTTCTTTACGCAGGTTGCTCATCAACGCTTCGAAAGCAATCTGGGCATTGTTCTGGGTAATTCCCTGAACCATGGCCTTCTTCTGCGCGTCTGGCAGCGTGCCGGCTTTCACTTCATCCAGCGCCAGAACCACCACGTTACCCTGCATATCGGTCGTGGTGCCAAAGACAGGTTTGTCTTTCGCCGGCAGGCTCAGGCCAAACGCCGCCTGGCTGACAGGATCCTGACCGGTACGGCTAAGCGTTTTTGCTTCGCCAAAGCTCAGGCCAGCCGCTTTCAGCGCATCGTTCTTACCGGCTTTCAGGTCGGCCAGAATTTTCTCTGCATCCAGTTTTGCCTGCTGTGCCGCTTTGTTATGTTTGACCAGCGCCACCACCTGATCTTTCACTTCCGCCAAGGGCTTCACTGCCTCAGCTTTGTGCTCGCTGACGCGCAGTACGAACGCACGGTCACCGTCAACGGTAATGATGTCTGAGTTGCTGCCCGGCGTACCGTTCTCACCGACCAGACCACCATTGAAAATAGCATCTGAAACCGGTTTGAAGTTCAGTTCTTCCGGCAGGTTTTCATGGCTGAACCAGCCCGTCTCAACCGCCTTCACGCCAGCAGCCTGCTCAGCGCCCGCCAGTGATTCGTTGTCGTTGCTTGCGGCATCGCTCACTTTCTGTTGCAGAGCATAGAAGGCATCCAGCGCTTTCTCCTGCTTCACTTTCGCAGCGATATCATCACGAACGTCAGCCAGCGGCTTGGTTTTCGCCGCCACAACATCGTCCAGACGCGCCACCAGGAAGCCGACGGAGGATTTGATTACACCAGACAGTTGGCCTTTCTCTTTCAGGCCTGCATTTTTCAGCTCATCCGGGGTAGTTGACTCTTCCAGCCAGCCCATATCACCGCCGTTTTTGGCAGAAATAATGTCGGTGGATTTTGCTTTCGCTAAGGTGGCGAAATCAGCGCCTTTGTTCAGCTCGTCCAGTACGGCTTTCGCTTCTGCTTCCGTTTTGGTCTGGATCACGCTGTAACGGTTACGCTGCGGCTGAGTAAACTGATCCTGATGCTGGTCGTAATAAGACTGGATCTCGGCGTCAGTCGCATTTTCCTGCATCGCAGCTGCATCCAGCTTGATATAGCTTACGCGGAACTGTTCCGGAGAGATGAAGTTGTTCTTGTTTTGCTCGTAGTAAGCATTAACTTCAGCGTCGCTAACCTGCTGTTTCGCTGCCAGTGCGTTGACATCAATCGTCGCTTCACGCACCACGCGTTGCTGCGCCACCAGTGCCGCCAGCTCTTCAGTTTCACCTTTCAGCATGAAATCGGTGCCCACCACCGCGTTGATCAGCTGTTGCGTGGTCAACTGGTTACGCAGTGCCTGAGCGTACTGGTCAGCCGTCATACCCATCTGGTTAACAATGCTGTTGTAACGCGCGTTGTCGAACTTCCCATTAGACTGGAAAGCCTGCGTCGAGAAGATGGCTTTTTTAACCTGCTCATCGCTGATGCCCAGACCCAGGCTTTTCGCGTACTGATCCAGCAGCGCCTCGTCAATAAGGCGGTTTAGCGTCTGCTGACGCAGGTTTTTCATATAGCCTTCGTTGGCTGCAAGTTCAGAGTATTGGTCGCCCAGCTGTTGCTGCATGCGGTTACGTTCACCAGCAAAAGCGTTCTCGAACTGCCCACGGCTAATTTCCTGGCCATTCACTTTTGCGGCGTAGTTCGCGCCACCGCCGATGAGGTAACTACTCACACCGGTCAATATGAACGACACGATAATGATACCGAAAATAATCTTGAGCACGAGACTGTTAGCAGCCGTGCGTAAGCTGTCCATCATGGTGTAACAACACTCCGCTGTAGGTGACTGGTTACCTGACGCTGACGGAAAATCCTGACCGTCGCGCGTAAAAGCGTATTGTGACAAGAAAACAGGGCAATTGTCAGCCCACAACTCGCATAAACTCGCACAAATCAGGTCTGGACAAACAAAAAAGGCACATCAAACGATGCGCCCTTGTACTTTTCAGCTTCCCTGGAGCGGGAAAGCAATCAGTTTACTGCGTCTTTCAGCGCTTTACCTGCACGGAAACCCGGCACTTTAGCGGCAGCAATGGTGATCTCTTTGCCGGTCTGAGGGTTGCGGCCAGTACGGGCTGCACGCTCTTTAACCGCAAAAGTACCGAAGCCTACCAGTGCAACGTCGTCCCCAGCTTGCAGAGATTCAGTAACAGAAGCAATTAAAGCATCTAAAGCACGTCCAGCTGCCGCTTTAGAAATATCAGCACCCGCAGCAATTTTGTCAATCAGTTGAGATTTATTCACTGTTCTCTTCCTCTCTTTATAATTTATATCGCACCTGAATCCTTCACAGCGCGACCGCGCAGCAGTTATATCAGTCCTGCTATGACCTTACAACACCCGTTGTTGATGACTAACCCAATCAGCAATCTAAATTAGCTATACAAAAAAAGGCTGGCAAGTACGAAATGACTTACCAGCCTTGTTTTTATTGGCGCTCTTTGCGCGAGGTCACTATTTTGCAGTTACAACCTGCATTCCGGACGGTTCATTTTGCAGTGCGAGAGTCAGAACTTCCTCAATGCGTTTCACCGGATGGATCTGCAAATCGGCAATAACGTTGTCCGGAATCTCTTCCAGATCGCGTTTATTCTCGTAAGGGATCAATACGGTTTTGATCCCACCGCGGTGTGCCGCCAGCAGTTTTTCTTTCAATCCGCCGATAGGCAGTACCTGACCACGCAGCGTAATTTCACCGGTCATGGCCACATCAGCACGAACCGGATTACCTGTCAGGCAGGAAACCAGCGCAGTACACATGGCAATACCCGCGCTTGGGCCATCTTTCGGCGTCGCCCCTTCCGGAACGTGAACGTGAATGTCGCGTTTTTCGTAGAAATCAGGGTTGATACCCAGTTTTTCCGCACGCGCGCGCACCACGGTCAGCGCCGCCTGGATGGACTCCTGCATCACTTCACCCAGCGAACCGGTGTAGGTCAGCTTGCCTTTGCCCGGAACACAGGCGGTTTCAATGGTCAGCAGATCGCCGCCCACTTCCGTCCATGCCAGACCGGTCACCTGACCAACACGGTTTTCGTTGTCTGCGCGACCGTAGTCGAAGCGTTGAACGCCCAGGTACGTATGCAGATTGTCGCCGTTAATCACGATGTGCTTCAGGCTCTTATCCAGCAGCAGCTGTTTCACCGCCTTACGGCACAGCTTAGAGATCTCACGTTCGAGGCTACGCACACCCGCTTCACGGGTGTAGTAACGAATAATGCCGACAATGGCGCTGTCCTCAACGGTCAGCTCGTTGGCTTTAAGCGCGTTACGCTCAATCTGCTTCGGCAGCAGGTGCTGTTTGGCAATGTTCAGCTTCTCGTCTTCGGTATAACCGGACAGACGGATCACTTCCATACGGTCCAGCAGCGGTGCCGGAATGTTCATGGAGTTCGACGTCGCCACGAACATCACATCGCTCAGGTCGTAATCCACTTCCAGGTAGTGATCGCTAAACGCCACGTTCTGCTCTGGATCAAGCACTTCCAGCAGCGCCGACGCCGGATCGCCACGCATGTCTGAAGACATTTTGTCGATCTCATCGAGCAGGAACAGCGGGTTTTTGACGCCCACTTTCGCCATTTTCTGGATAAGCTTGCCCGGCATGGAACCGATGTAGGTACGGCGGTGACCGCGGATTTCCGCTTCATCACGCACGCCGCCCAGCGCCATACGGATGTACTTACGCCCTGTCGCTTTGGCGATGGACTGGCCCAGAGAGGTTTTACCCACCCCTGGAGGCCCTACCAGGCACAGGATTGGGCCTTTGATTTTGTTCACTCGGCTCTGTACCGCGAGGTACTCAAGAATGCGGTCTTTCACACGTTCCAGGCCGTAGTGGTCGGTATCCAGGATCTCCTGGGCCTGACGCAGGTCTTTTTTGACCTTGCTGCGGGCATTCCACGGAACCTGCACCATCCACTCAATGTAGCCGCGTACAACGGTCGCTTCCGCCGACATCGGAGACATCATTTTCAGCTTCTGCAACTCAGCTTCAGCTTTCTCTTTCGCCTCTTTCGGCATCTTCGCCGCGTCGATCTTACGCTTCAGCGCTTCGTTTTCATCCGGCGCATCGTCCATCTCGCCGAGCTCTTTCTGAATGGCTTTCATTTGCTCGTTCAGATAGTACTCACGCTGCGATTTTTCCATCTGCTTTTTGACGCGGTTGCGAATGCGCTTCTCAACCTGGAGCAGATCGATCTCAGACTCCATCATCGCCATCAGGTATTCCAGACGTTCGTTAACGTCGGACATTTCCAGCACGGACTGTTTGTCAGCCAGCTTCAGCGGCATATGCGCAGCGATGGTATCCGCCAGACGTGCAGGATCGTCGATGCTGTTCAGCGACGTCAGCACTTCAGGTGGGATTTTCTTATTCAGCTTGATGTAGCCTTCGAACTGGCTGATCGCGGTGCGTACCAGCACTTCCTGCTCGCGCTCATCAAGTTCCGGTGAATCAAGGTACTCTGCCTTCGCAGAGAAGTGCTCGCCATCGTCTGACAGAGTGGTAATACGCGCACGCTGTAAGCCTTCCACCAGCACCTTCACGGTGCCGTCTGGCAGCTTCAGCATCTGCAAAATAGAGGCCACGGTCCCGACGGTGAAAAGATCGTTTACACCCGGCTCATCCGTTGATGCTTCTTTCTGCGCGACCAACATGATTTTTTTATCATGATCCATGGCGGCTTCGAGGCAACGGATAGATTTTTCCCGCCCTACAAATAAGGGTATGACCATGTGCGGATAAACCACCACATCGCGCAACGGCAATACGGGGATTTCAATGCGTTCAGAACGCTCAGGATTCATAGAGCTCTCTCTTAGTTTAGTGTCCGCCAGGTAAACTGGTCATGTAACTGTGCTTCACACAACCATTAACATGTAATCCAGTATATGGGGATGTTTCCCATACATTCAACGCCATGAATACGGAAAAAGTAAAGGGGAGATAAAATCCCCCCTTTTTGATTAACTGATTGTATGAAATGGTGAATTATTCGCCAGATGCCTGCTGCGCTTCCGGTTTACCGTAAATCAGTAACGGCTTGGTCTGGCCACCAATGACGGACTCGTCGATCACGACTTTTTCGACGTCTTCCATAGAAGGAAGATCGTACATCGTGTCGAGCAATGCTGCTTCCACGATAGAACGCAGGCCACGGGCACCGGTTTTACGCGCCATCGCTTTCTTGGCAATCGCGTCCAACGCTTCGTCACGGAATTCCAGCTCAACGCCTTCCAGATTAAACAGCGCCTGATACTGCTTGGTCAGCGCGTTTTTCGGCTCTTTCAGGATCTGAATCAACGCGTCTTCGCTCAGTTCGTTCAGGGTCGCCACAACCGGCAGACGGCCGATAAATTCCGGAATCAAACCGAATTTGATCAGATCTTCCGGCTCAACCTGCGCCAGCAGCTGGCCTTCGTTTGGTTTTTCAGACGTGGCTTTCACCGTTGCGCCAAAACCAATGCCGGAGCCGGTTTCCACACGGTGAGAGATCACTTTATCCAGGCCTGCAAACGCACCACCACAGATAAACAGGATCTTAGAGGTATCAACCTGCAAGAATTCCTGCTGCGGATGTTTACGCCCACCCTGCGGTGGAACAGCCGCAACCGTACCTTCAATCAGCTTCAGGAGCGCCTGCTGCACGCCCTCGCCCGAGACGTCACGGGTGATGGACGGGTTGTCTGATTTACGAGAGATTTTGTCGATCTCATCGATATAGACGATCCCGCGCTGGGCTTTCTGTACGTCGTAATCGCACTTCTGGAGCAGCTTCTGGATAATATTTTCAACGTCTTCACCCACATAACCGGCTTCGGTCAGGGTGGTGGCATCCGCCATAGTGAACGGAACATCCAGCAGGCGCGCCAGCGTTTCTGCCAGCAGGGTTTTACCGGAACCGGTAGGCCCGATCAGCAGAATGTTACTTTTGCCCAGTTCTACGCCATTGCTGGTATCGCCGTTACGCAGACGTTTGTAGTGGTTGTATACCGCCACCGCCAGCACTTTTTTCGCCTGCTCCTGACCAATGACATAGTCATCCAGGTGGTGGCGAATCTCGTGTGGCGTTGGTAACGCGCTGCGCTCACGGTGCGGCGCGACTTCTTTAATCTCTTCGCGAATGATGTCGTTACATAAATCGACGCATTCGTCGCAGATATACACGGACGGCCCGGCAATCAGTTTACGCACTTCATGCTGGCTTTTGCCGCAAAAAGAGCAGTACAGCAGTTTGCCCGAACCATCTTTGCGTTTATCTGTCATGAGTCCAAACCTCTTTTTAAGTTCTATGTGCCGCACATGACGACGCAAATGCCATTCTCAGACGCAAGCTGCTTACAGGCAACGTGCCGCCCTACCTTAGTATAGCGGCACACTCGCGTCGCGGGCATCAATTACGATGGGTCAAAATGGAGTCGACTAAGCCGTACTCAACTGCCTCTGGCGCAGAGAGGAAGCGATCGCGCTCGGTATCGCGCTCGATCTGCTCGAGAGGTTGACCCGTATGCTGCGCCATAAGTTCATTCATGCGCGCTTTTACTTTCAGAATTTCTCGGGCGTGGATTTCAATATCCGTCGCCTGGCCCTGGTAACCACCCAGCGGCTGGTGAATCATCACGCGGGAGTTAGGCAGGCAGAAACGCTTACCTTTCGCCCCTGCGGTTAACAGGAAAGCCCCCATGGACGCCGCCTGCCCCATACAGATGGTGCTGACATCCGGCTTGATGAATTGCATGGTGTCATAAATAGACATGCCCGCCGTAATCACACCGCCCGGCGAGTTGATATACAGGTAAATGTCTTTTTCCGGGTTTTCCGCTTCCAGGAACAGCATCTGCGCCACGATCAGGTTAGCCATATGGTCTTCCACCTGGCCGGTCAGAAAGATAACGCGTTCCTTGAGCAGACGGGAATAGATATCGAAAGAACGCTCACCGCGTGAGGTCTGTTCAATAACCATTGGCACCAGCGCCATATGGGGTGCAAAGTTATCTCGTTCGCCACTGTATGACATTTCCGTCTCCTGGTTCAAAATTGAAAACACCTGCTGTACTGATTGTAACCTTATGGACGGATTATCAGCCAGTCTCAATCATCGTGATTACATACTAATGGGGGTCGCCATGCCCTATTTCAAGCATAACAACGTTTTGTTGTAACGCTAACACTGAAAGGGCGTTTTAGCACCCTTCCAGGACTAAAGCTGTGATAAAAAAAACCCGTCGCCGGAGGGCAACGGGTTTTTTGTTCAAACTTTAAACCGTTGGGGCGAAATTACGCCTGCTGGTTCATCAGTTCGGTGAAAGAGGTCTCTTTTTCGGTGACTTTCGCTTTCGCCAGTACCGCTTCTACAGCCTGCTCTTCCAACGCGACGTTGCGCATGTTGTCCATCAGCTCTTTGTTCTTACCGTAGAACTCGATCACTTCTGATGGATCTTCGTATGCAGAAGCCATCTCTTCGATCAGGCCTTTCACACGCTCTTCGTCAGCTTTCAGCTCGTGGGTACGAATCACTTCGCCCAGCAGCAGGCCAACAACAACGCGACGTTTCGCTTGCTCTTCGAACAGCTCGCGTGGCAGTTCCATCGCTTGCTGCTGGTTGCCACCGAAGCGCTGTGCAGCCTGACGGCGCAGAACGTCGATTTCGCTGTCGATCAGGGCAGCAGGAACGTCGATGTCGTTCGCTTTCACCAGACCTTCAATCGCCTGAGACTTCACGCGGTTACGTACAGCGCCGTTCAGCTCGCGCTCCATGTTTTTACGCACTTCGGTACGCAGGCCCGCAACAGAACCGTCTTCCACGCCGAAACGCTTGATGAATTCTTCAGTCAGTTCTGGCAGTTCGCGCTCTTCCACTTTCTTCAGGTTGATAACGAACTTCGCTGCTTTACCTTTCAGGTTTTCAGCGTGGTATTCTTCAGGGAAGGTCACGTCGATGGTGAACTCTTCGCCCGCTTTGTGGCCTTTGATACCGTCTTCGAAGCCTGGGATCATACGACCCTGGCCCATCGCCAGTACGAAATCAGACGCTTTACCGCCTTCGAACTCTTCGCCGTCTACAGAACCGGTGAAGTCGATGGTTACGCGGTCTTCTGCGTCAACAGCGCCTTCTTTCTCTTTCCAGTTCGCCTGCTGCTTACGCAGGGTATCCAGCATGCCGTCAACGTCTTCGTCGGTCACGGAAACGATCGGTTTTTCAACTTCGATAGATTCCAGACCTTTCAGCTCAACTTCCGGGTACACTTCGAACTCTACGGAGTAGGTGAAGTCTTCGCCCTGCTTGTATTCGCCTGGAACGTAGTTCGGCGCACCGGCTGGATTGATTTTTTCTTTGATGATCGCGTCGATAAAGTTGCGGCTCATCAGTTCACCCAGCACATCCTGACGCACGGAAGCGCCATAACGCTGAGCAACAACATTCATTGGTACTTTGCCCTTGCGGAAGCCGTCAATACGTACTTTTTTTGCTACGTTGACCAGCTCGCTTTTCACAGCAGTTTCGATGCTGTCAGCAGCGATAGTAATCGTTACACGGCGGCCAAGGCCTTGAGTGGTTTCAACTGAAACTTGCATCTTGTTACCTCAAAAAAATCACAGTGCTCGGTCAACTCTGAATCTGTCTGTTATACCGGGATGCTCTCTTATGTGCAGATTCACATTCCCTGTCGCCAGAATCATCCCGAAGACATTCAATAAGACGCGGCATTATAGCGGCATCACTTAGGTGAGTCGAGAACGGTTGGAGCATGTTGCTGCGGCTTTTTTCACACTTTAAGGCTATTTTTAGCCCTAAAAACGCGCCATCCGCTCAAAACTCAGACAAAACAAAACGGCCCGAAGGCCGTCTTGACGAAATCTGTAAGCAACATACTGGAAAAACTCCGGCGGTTGCAAATCCGATTTATCAGGCGATGGTGCCTGCACCCCGACAAGGCGGTGATGCGAATACCGTATCCTGTAGCCCTTCCCATTCCTTAATGGTGTAGGTATGCAGCGCCAGCGCATGTACGGTTGTGGAGAGTTCTTCCGTCAAGGTGCTGTAGATCAAGCGGTGTCGGTTCAGGAAACGTTCTCCCGTGAAGCGATCGCTGACCAGAACCACTTTAAAGTGGCTTTCAGAACCTGCCGGCACGTTATGACGATAGCTTTCGTCGACAACTTCGAGAAACACAGGGTTGAACGCTGCCCTTAATTTTTCTTCTATCTGTTCACGTATCATCATGAAATCACTCCTCCGACAACGCTAAGATGTCACCCATCCCTTTAAATATTAGCCGCTTTTACCGGTTCCATTACACCTTGACAACAAATATTTAGCTTTCGTCTGATTTTCTCACCCAAACGAATGAAGTTCACTATGTGGTTCATACGTTTTGTCACTTACAGGCAGAGAAAAGCGGAAAGGTGGTCAGTTTTCGGACAAGGCGATGAATTTACATGCGTTGACCACTTCCCCTGGCCGTTAGCGATGTTATGATGGCGGCAATTTTTCTCTTTTTGCTTACGATTCGTTGAGAACCCGAAAATGTTAAAAAAACTCTTCTTTCCGTTGGTAGCACTCTTTATGCTCGCCGGCTGCGCGACTCCGCCGACGACCATTGACGTTTCACCAAAAATTACCCTGCCTCAGCAGGATCCAAGCCTGATGGGCGTTACGGTCAGCATTAATGGCGCCGATCAGCGTCAGGACCAGGCGCTGGCGAAAGTGACTCGCGACAACCAGCAGGTCACGCTGACCGCCTCCCGCGACCTGCGCTTCCTGTTGCAGGAAGTGCTGGAGAAACAGATGACCTCCCGCGGCTACATGATTGGCCCAAGCGGCGCGGTTGATCTGCAAATCATCGTGAACAACCTGTACGCTGACGTCTCCCAGGGTAACGTTCGCTACAACATTGCGACTAAAGCCGATATCGCCATCATCGCTACCGCGAAGAACGGCAACAAAATGAACAAAAACTACCGTGCGAGCTATTCCGTTGAAGGCGCATTCCAGGCCTCCAACAAAAATATCGCTGACGCGGTTAACAGCGTGCTGACTGACACCATTGCCGACATGGCACAGGACACCAGCATTCACGACTTCATCAAGCAGAACGCCCGTTAATCCTGCTGACTGACCCGGTGCTTCACCGGGTCAGTTCATAAGAACATGTCCAGTCACTACTTACGCATTTTCCAGCAACCGAAATCAGCTATTCTGCTGATCCTTGGTTTCGCCTCCGGTTTGCCCCTTGCGCTCACCTCCGGCACGTTACAGGCGTGGATGACGGTTGAGAACATCGATCTTAAAACCATTGGTTTCTTCTCGCTCGTCGGCCAGGCTTACGTCTTTAAGTTCCTGTGGTCGCCGGTGATGGATCGCTATACCCCACCGTTCCTCGGGCGCCGTCGCGGTTGGTTAGCGATGACGCAGGCGCTGCTGTTGCTGGCCATTGCCGCAATGGGTTTCCTTGAGCCGTCAACACAGCTGCGCTGGATGGCCGCGCTTGCGGTGGTCATCGCCTTCTGCTCCGCTTCGCAGGACATTGTTTTTGACGCCTGGAAGACGGACGTCCTGCCAGCGGAAGAGCGTGGTGCCGGTGCGGCAATCAGCGTGCTTGGCTACCGCCTGGGTATGCTGGTTTCCGGCGGGCTGGCCCTCTGGCTTGCCGACCGCTATCTCGGCTGGCAGGGAATGTACTGGCTGATGGCCGCTCTGCTGATCCCCTGCATTATTGCCACGCTATTCGCGCCTGAACCGAGCGATGTGATTCCGGTTCCCCGCTCGCTGGAGCAGGCCGTCGCCGCACCGCTCCGCGACTTCTTTGGTCGCAATAATGCCTGGCTGATCCTGCTGCTGATTGTCCTTTATAAGCTCGGCGACGCTTTCGCCATGAGTCTGACCACCACCTTCCTGATCCGCGGCGTCGGGTTTGATGCGGGGGAGGTCGGCGTGGTGAACAAAACCCTGGGGCTGTTTGCCACGATCGTCGGCGCGCTGTACGGCGGCGTATTGATGCAGCGTCTGTCGCTGTTCCGTGCTCTGCTGATCTTCGGCATCCTTCAGGGCGCTTCGAATGCCGGTTACTGGCTGCTGTCGATCACCGACAAGCATATGATCAGCATGGCGACGGCGGTATTCTTTGAAAATCTGTGCGGAGGTATGGGCACAGCGGCATTTGTCGCCCTGCTGATGACGCTGTGCAATAAGTCATTTTCCGCCACCCAGTTTGCCCTGCTCTCTGCCCTCTCAGCCGTCGGGCGCGTGTACGTAGGTCCCGTCGCGGGCTGGTTTGTTGAAGCCCACGGCTGGCCGACATTTTATCTCTTCTCGGTGGTGGCGGCTGTGCCGGGGATTTTATTGTTGCTGGTCTGTCGCCAGACGCTGGAATATACCCAGCGGACGGAACACTTCATGCCGCGCACGGAATATCAGGCTGCCTACCGGTTTGCCCTGCGTCTGCTGATGGCAGGTTGTCTTGCGCTGGTAGTGTGGCTCGCGGTACTCATTATCAATGCGACGACCACCTTGTCGCTTCCTTTTGAAACCCAGCTGCTTGATGCAGGCGTGTTTCTCGCCATCGTGGGTATCCTGACCGGTGGGATGCTGGATTTCATGTCACTGCGGAAAACGCAGATGACATGAAGTAAAAAGCGAAAGGTTATTTCCCGTTGTAATAACGACACGAAATTATAACGGCGAAATAACCGCCATCGGCAAAAAAAATATTTGTTGTTTTGTGCGGGATAGCATTCGGAAATTATTGGAGCTTATTTCGCTACGCTATTTTCCGTTAAACGATTCAGCATTCGAAAGATTGAATTTTCGTTTTTTAGTTGTCTTTTTATTGATAATTAATTGTTAATTATTTGTGTATTTTCCGCAATGGTTATACCAATTGTCCCTTTTGCGGTATGCTGGGGCACCCTTTCGTTATAACGCCCACTCCGTGCGGCTTCCCCCGGAAAACGCGACATAATTTGCAACACTTGTGACATGTGCGGCAGAACCCGGTAACACCTTCCTGACACAGGGCTAATGATGTTTACAGTAATGTAACCTTCCCGTAAAATGCCCCCACACTTTAAACGCCACCAGACTCCCGTGGAATTGAGGTCGTTAAATGAGACTCAGGAAATACAATAAAAGTTTGGGATGGTTGTCATTATTCGCAGGCACTGTATTACTCAGTGGCTGCGATTCTGCACTACTAGACCCCAAAGGACAGATTGGACTGGAACAACGTTCATTGATACTGACGGCTTTTGGCCTGATGTTGATTGTGGTTATTCCTGCCATCTTGATGGCTGTTGGTTTCGCCTGGAAGTATCGTGCGAGCAATAAAGATGCGAAGTATAGCCCTAACTGGTCACACTCCAATAAAGTGGAAGCTGTGGTCTGGACGGTACCTATTCTGATCATCCTGTTCCTTGCTGTACTGACCTGGAAAACCACTCACGCACTTGAGCCGAGCAAACCGCTGGTTCACGATGAAAAACCGATTACCATTGAAGTGGTCTCCATGGACTGGAAATGGTTCTTCATCTATCCAGAACAGGGCATTGCTACCGTGAATGAAATCGCCTTCCCGGCGAACACTCCGGTTCAGTTCAAAGTGACCTCCAACTCCGTAATGAACTCCTTCTTCATCCCACGTCTGGGTAGCCAGATTTACGCGATGGCCGGTATGCAGACTAACCTGCACCTGATCGCGAATGAAGCAGGCACCTACGACGGTATCTCCGCCAGCTATAGTGGCCCGGGCTTCTCGGGTATGAAGTTCAAAGCTATCGCTACGCCAGACCGCGCGACTTTCGACCAGTGGGTTGCAAAAGCGAAGCAGTCTACCAACACCATGTCTGACATGGCGGCGTTCGAAAAAGTGGCTGCACCTAGCGAATACAACAAGGTGGAGTACTTCTCTAACGTGAAACCGAATCTGTTCAAAGATGTTATTGGCAAATTTATGGATCACGGCATGAGCATGGACATGACCCAGCCTGAAGGCGAGCACAACACGCACCAGGGTATGGAAGGCATGGACATGAGCCACGCGGAAACCGCTCACTAAGGGGCCGAGGAAGAAAATGTTCGGAAAATTGACACTGGATGCAGTGCCCTACCATGAACCGATTATTATGGTTACGGTGGCTGCAATTATCATTGGTGGCGCGGCCTTAGTTGGCCTGATCACTTACTTCGGTAAGTGGAGCTACCTGTGGAATGAGTGGCTGACTTCGGTTGACCACAAAAAACTCGGTATCATGTACTGCATCGTCGGTATCGTCATGTTAATTCGTGGCTTTGCGGATGCAATCATGATGCGTAGCCAGCAGGCGCTTGCGTCTGCGGGCGAAGCCGGCTTCCTGCCACCGCACCACTACGATCAGATCTTTACCGCCCACGGCGTTATCATGATCTTCTTCGTGGCGATGCCGCTGGTAATCGGTCTGATGAACGTGGTCGTTCCGCTGCAAATCGGCGCGCGCGACGTTGCGTTCCCGTTCCTGAACAACCTGAGCTTCTGGTTCACGGTTGTCGGCGTTATCCTGGTTAACCTGTCACTGGGTGTGGGCGAATTTGCTCAGACCGGCTGGCTGGCCTACCCGCCGCTGTCGGGAATTGAATACAGTCCGGGCGTGGGCGTTGACTACTGGATTTGGGCGCTTCAGCTCTCCGGTGTCGGTACCACTCTGACCGGTATTAACTTCTTCGTGACCATCCTGAAGATGCGTGCACCAGGTATGACGATGTTCAAGATGCCAGTATTTACCTGGGCATCTCTGTGCGCCAACGTCCTGATTATCGCGTCGTTCCCAATTCTGACCGTCACCATCGCGCTGCTGACCCTGGATCGCTATCTGGGTACCCATTTCTTCACGAATGATATGGGTGGCAACATGATGATGTACATCAACCTGATTTGGGCCTGGGGTCACCCGGAAGTGTACATCCTGGTTCTGCCGGTGTTCGGTGTGTTCTCCGAAATCGCGGCAACCTTCTCGCGTAAACGTCTGTTTGGTTACACCTCTCTGGTGTGGGCAACCGTATGTATTACCGTTCTGTCGTTCATTGTCTGGCTGCACCACTTCTTCACCATGGGTGCGGGTGCCAACGTAAACGCCTTCTTCGGTATTACCACCATGATTATCGCGATCCCGACCGGGGTTAAGATCTTCAACTGGCTGTTCACCATGTACCAGGGTCGTATCGTGTTCCACTCAGCCATGCTGTGGACCATCGGCTTCATCGTGACCTTCTCCGTAGGTGGGATGACCGGGGTACTGCTGGCGGTACCTGGTGCTGACTTCGTTCTGCACAACAGTCTGTTCCTGATTGCGCACTTCCATAACGTTATCATCGGTGGCGTGGTCTTCGGCTGCTTCGCTGGCGTAACCTACTGGTGGCCAAAAGCGTTCGGCTTCACGCTGAACGAGAAATGGGGTAAACGCGCGTTCTGGTTCTGGATCATTGGCTTCTTCGTAGCATTTATGCCGCTGTACGTGCTGGGCTTCATGGGTATGACCCGTCGTCTGAGCCAGCAGATCGATCCGCAGTTCCACCCAATGCTGATGATTGCAGCGGGCGGCGCAGCGCTGATTGCCTGCGGTATTCTGTGCCAGCTGATTCAGTACTACGTGTCTATCCGTGACCGTAACCTGAACCGCGACCTGACCGGTGACCCGTGGGGTGGCCGTACGCTGGAGTGGTCTACCTCTTCTCCACCTCCGTTCTATAACTTTGCCGTAGTGCCACACATTCATGAGCGTGACGCATTCTGGGAAATGAAAGAAAAAGGTGAAGCGTACAAGCAACCTGAACATTACGAAGAGATCCATATGCCGAAAAACAGCGGTGCGGGCATCGTCATTGCCGCCTTCGCAACGGTATTTGGTTTCGCAATGATCTGGCACATCTGGTGGATGGCGATTGTTGGCTTCGCTGGCATCGTAATCAGCTGGATTGTGAAGAGCTTTGACGAGGACGTGGACTACTACGTACCAGTCCGTGAAGTTGAAAAGCTGGAAAACCAGCATTTTGACGAGATTTCTAAAGCGGGGCTGAAAAATGGCAACTGATACTCTGGCGCACTCGACTGCCCACGCGCATGAACATGCGCACCATGATACAGGACCGACGAAAGTCTTCGGTTTCTGGATCTACCTGATGAGCGACTGCATCCTGTTCTGCTGTCTGTTCGCAACCTATGCCGTTCTGGTGAACGGCACAGCGGGCGGCCCGACCGGTAAGGACATCTTTGAGCTGCCGTTCGTACTGGTTGAAACCGCACTGCTGTTATTCAGCTCCATCACCTACGGCATGGCGGCTATCGCCATGTACAAAAACAACAAGAGCCAGGTTGTCTCCTGGCTGGCGTTGACCTGGCTGTTTGGTGCTGGCTTTATCGGGATGGAAATCTATGAATTCCATCACCTGATCATGGAAGGTTTCGGCCCGGATCGTAGCGGCTTCCTGTCAGCGTTCTTCGCGCTGGTCGGCACCCACGGTCTGCACGTGACCTCGGGTCTGATCTGGATGGCGGTACTGATGTTCCAGATCTCCCGTCGCGGCCTGACCAGTACTAACCGTACCCGTATTATGTGCCTGAGCCTGTTCTGGCACTTCCTGGACGTGGTATGGATCTGTGTGTTCTCTGTTGTCTATCTGATGGGGGCGATGTAATGAGTCATTCTAACGATCATGGCGCTTCCCACGGCAGCGTAAAAACCTACATGACAGGTTTCATCCTGTCGATCATTCTGACGGTGATCCCGTTCTGGATGGTGATGAACGGTTCTGCATCTAAGCCGGTTATCCTGGGCGCAATCCTGGTGACCGCGGTGATTCAGATTCTGGTGCATCTGGTTTGCTTCCTGCACATGAACACCAAGTCCGATGAAGGCTGGAACATGACGGCCTTTATCTTTACCGTGATTATCATCGCTATCCTGGTAGTCGGTTCCATCTGGATTATGTGGAACCTTAACTACAACATGATGGTTCACTAAGAGCGGCGAGTATGTTTAAGCAATACCTGCAAGTCACGAAACCAGGCATCATCTTTGGCAACCTGATCTCCGTAATCGGAGGGTTCCTGCTGGCCTCTAAAGGCAGCATTGATTACACCCTCTTTATTTACACGCTGGTCGGTGTGTCACTGGTGGTTGCGTCCGGTTGTGTATTTAACAACTACATCGACATGGATATCGACAAGAAGATGGAAAGGACCAAAAATCGGGTGCTGGTTAAAGGCCTGATTGCCCCTTCCGTCTCGCTGGTGTACGCCACCTTGCTGGGTATTGCTGGCTTTATGCTGCTGTGGTTTGGTGCTAACCCGCTGGCCTGCTGGCTGGGGGTGATGGGGTTCGTGGTGTATGTAGGCGTCTACAGCCTGTATATGAAACGTCACTCCGTCTACGGCACGCTGATTGGTTCTCTCTCCGGCGCTGCGCCGCCGGTGATTGGCTATTGCGCCGTCACGAACGAGTTCGACAGCGGTGCGCTGATCCTGCTGGCTATCTTTAGCCTGTGGCAGATGCCGCACTCTTACGCCATCGCGATTTTCCGCTTTAAGGATTATCAGGCGGCGAACATTCCGGTTCTGCCGGTCGTGAAAGGCATTTCGGTTGCCAAGAACCACATCACGCTCTACATCATCGCTTTTGCCGTGGCAACGCTGATGCTCTCTCTGGGCGGTTACGCCGGATATAAATATCTGGTGGTAGCAGCTGCGGTGAGCGTCTGGTGGCTCGGCATGGCCCTGCGCGGTTACAAAGTGGAAGATGACAAGGTCTGGGCACGCAAGCTGTTTGTGTTCTCGATTGTCGCCATCACCTCCCTGTCCGTGATGATGTCCGTAGACTTCATGGTGCCTGATTCACAAAACCTGCTGACTTACGTCTGGTAAGCTATAGCAAGGACATAAAGGGGTGCTTCGGCACCCCTTTTTTATTCATGAAATCTATTAGTAACGTATGTAATATTTGTTAAATAACCGATTATTTACCCCGCCCCTTCCCCGCACTACACTATGGCCTGCTTTTGAACTGAGGTGGTAATGAACGATTATAAAATGACGCCAGGCGAACTGCGTGCGACCTGGGGTTTAGGGACTGTTTTCTCGCTGCGGATGCTTGGCATGTTTATGGTCCTGCCCGTTCTGACCACATATGGCATGGCGTTACAGGGTGCCAGCGAAGCGCTGATCGGTCTGGCGATCGGTATCTACGGCCTGGCGCAGGCAATATTCCAGATCCCCTTTGGCTTGCTCTCCGACCGAGTGGGTCGCAAACCGCTGATTGTCGGCGGGCTGCTGGTGTTTGTGCTCGGCAGCATCATCGCCGCCCTCTCCCACTCCATCTGGGGAATTATTCTTGGGCGCGCCCTGCAAGGTTCCGGGGCGATTGCCGCCGCCGTGATGGCGCTGCTGTCAGACTTAACCCGCGAGCAAAACCGCACCAAAGCCATGGCGTTTATCGGCGTCAGCTTTGGCGTCACGTTTGCCATTGCCATGGTGCTGGGGCCCGTTATCACTCATGCGCTCGGCCTGCACGCCCTGTTCTGGATGATTGCGGTGCTGGCGACCATCGGGATCGCACTCACGCTGTGGGTTGTACCTGACAGTAAAAACCACGTCCTCAACCGTGAATCTGGGATGGTCAAAGGCTGCTTCAGCAAAGTCATCGCCGAGCCGCGCCTGCTTAAGCTGAACTTCGGCATTATGTGCCTGCACATTCTGCTGATGTCCACCTTCGTCGCCCTGCCCGGTCAACTGGCCTCAGCAGGTTTTCCGGCGGCAGAGCACTGGAAAATTTATCTGGTCACAATGCTGATCTCGTTTGTCTCCGTTGTGCCCTTCATTATTTACGCCGAAGTGAAGCGCAAAATGAAACGCGTCTTCGTGGGCTGCGTGGCGTTACTGCTGATTGCCGAGATTGTGCTGTGGGGCGCCGGCCCGCATTTCTGGGAGCTGATCGCTGGCGTACAACTGTTCTTCCTGGCCTTTAATCTGATGGAAGCCCTGCTGCCGTCGCTTATCAGCAAAGAGTCTCCGGCAGGATACAAAGGCACCGCGATGGGCATTTACTCCACCAGCCAGTTTCTCGGCGTGGCGATCGGCGGGTCACTCGGCGGCTGGGTGGATGGTCTGTTTGACTCCCAGACCGTTTTCCTCGCCGGTGCGCTGCTGGTGATGCTCTGGCTGTTTGTGGCCAGCACCATGAAAGAGCCGCGTTACGTGAGTAGCCTGCGGGTAGAAATTCCCGATGACGTGGCAATCGGTGACGCGTTACAACAGCGTCTGGAAGCGACAGAGGGCGTGAGCGAAGTGCTGATTGTCCCGGAAGAGCGCAGTGCGTATGTCAAAATTGACAGCAAAGTGACTAACCGCTTTGAGGTAGAGCAGGCGCTGAAGGCCTGAAAAAATGCCCGGTTTAGCCGGGCATGATTGTCTTAATCGCGGAAGTTTTTAAACTGGAATGGCTGACCGAGATCGCCGCCACGCACCAGCGCCATCACGGATTGCAGGTCATCACGGGATTTTCCGGTCACGCGGATCTCTTCCCCCTGGATCTGCGCCTGCACTTTGAGCTTACTGTCTTTGATAAGCTTCACGATTTTCTTCTGCACGGCGCTTTCAATCCCCTGCTTCAGCTTCGCTTCCACAAACCAGGTTTTGCCGCTGTGAACAAAATCTTCCGGCACATCGAGTGAGGTCCCTTCAATGCCGCGCTTGAGCAGCTTGGCGCGCAGGATATCCAGCAACTGGTTGACCTGGAAATCAGACTCGCTCAGGACTTTGATCGTCTTGTTCGCGTCGTTCAGTTCAATGGTCGCCTCAACGCCACGAAAATCGAAACGTGACTCAACCTCACGGACAGCATTTTCTACGCCGTTACGCGCTTCCTGCAAATCAACTTCAGAAACAATATCGAAAGATGGCATCTTTTCTTCTCCCTTCATTTTTGTTGCGTTGCATAATACCCGCAACGAGGCATAACTAGAAGCTTAGCTGATGGCGCTATACTTAGCGTCATAGCACCTGGCGCCGTTGCAGGTGAGGAGGAACGATGAAAGTAACAGTGCTTGGATGCGGAGCCCTTGGCCAACTCTGGCTTACAGCGCTATGCAAACAGGGACACGACGTTCAGGGCTGGCTGCGAATTCCCCAGCCCTATTGCAGTGTGAACGTGATGGGTACAGACGGTTCAATTTTTAATGAGTCTTTAACGGCAAACGATCCGGAATTTCTTGCCACCAGCGATTTGCTGCTGGTCACGCTGAAGGCCTGGCAGGTCTCCGATGCGGTGAAAAGCCTGGCCGCCCAGTTACCTGAAAGCACGCCAATCCTGCTGATTCACAACGGTATGGGTACCATTGAAGAGCTAAAATCTGTCCGGCAACCGCTGCTGATGGGGACAACCACCCACGCGGCGCGTCGCGACGGTAACGTCATTATCCATGTTGCCAGTGGTATCACTCATATCGGTCCCGCGCGTGAACAGCCCGGCGATTACAGCTATCTTGCGGATACCCTGCAAAGCACGCTGCCTGACGTCGCCTGGCACAATAACATTCGCGCGGAACTGTGGCGCAAACTGGCGGTGAACTGCGCGATTAATCCGCTGACCGCCCTGCTGGATTGCCCTAACGGTGAACTGCGCCAGCATCCTGATCGGGTAGCGCTGATTTGCCGGGAAGTTGCCGCCGTCATTGAACGCGAAGGCTACCACACCTCAGAGTCCGATTTACGTTATTATGTCGACCAGGTCATTGAGAGTACGGCAGAAAATATCTCCTCAATGTTGCAGGATATCCGGGCTATGCGGCATACCGAAATTGATTACATTACCGGTTATCTGTTAAAACGCGCCCGGGCACACGGCATTACCGTTGAGGAAAACAGCCGTCTGTTTGAGTTAGTAAAACGAAAGGAGAGTGAGTATGAGCGCATCGGCACTGGTATGCCTCGCCCCTGGTAGCGAAGAGACAGAAGCGGTCACCACCATTGATTTGCTGGTACGTGGTGGTATTAAGGTTACTACCGCCAGCGTCGCCAGCGACGGAAGCCTGGCGATTACCTGCTCGCGTGGGGTGAAGATTCTGGCGGATGCACCGCTTGTACAAGTGGCGGACGGTGATTACGACATTATCGTTCTGCCGGGTGGTCTGAAGGGGGCTGAGTGTTTCCGCGACAGCCCGCTGCTGGTTGAAACCGTTCGTCAGTTTCATCTTTCCGGGCGTATCGTCGCGGCAATCTGTGCAGCCGCAGGTACGGTGCTGGTTCCGCACGACATTTTCCCCATCGGCAATATGACCGGCTTCCCTGGTCTGAAGGATACAATTCCGGAAGACCAGTGGGTGGATAAACGCGTGGTCTGGGATCCGCGCGTTAACCTGCTCACCAGCCAGGGGCCGGGCACCGCCATTGATTTTGGCCTGAAGATTATTGACCTGCTGGTTGGGCGCGAAAAAGCGTACGAAGTCGCGTCATCACTGGTGATGGCGGCGGGGATTTATAACTACTACGAATAAAAAAGTCGGGTGGCGCAAGGTAAAAGCAAAACGGCAACCCGAGGTTGCCGTTTTTAATGTTTGCGGCCTCTCCCTGTGGGAGAAGGACGGGGTGAGGGCATCAGGCCGCACTCCCCGACAATAAACTACGGGCGATACACCTTCACGTTCGCGAAGCCCTGCTCACGCAGATACAGCGCCTGCAAACGGCTCATGACCCCACGCTCACACCACAGCAGATACGTTTTGCTCTGGTCGAGATCGCCAAACTGGGTGCTCAGCTTGTAGAACGGCAGCGAAACCACCTCCACGCCTTCCACCTGCAACGGCTTGTCATCCTGCTCATCAACAGAACGGATATCCAGAATCGTATCGTTAGCACCAAAGCCGCTGACCGTCTCCACCTCAACCACTTCCTGCTCGGTCTGCTGGGCGATCTCACGGATATCGATGTTGGACGCTTCCGCCACCACTTTTTCCAGGATGCTGAAATCGAAGTTCTCTTCTTCCGCTTCGATCTTCGCCTTCACCGCTTTAATGGTTGGACTTTTTGAGATCACACCGCAATATTCCGGCATGGTACGGGCAAAATCTTCAGTACCGATTTTACGCGCCAGATCGATGATGTGCTCTTTATCGTGAGAGATCAGCGGGCGCAGGATCAGCGTATCAGACACGTTGTCGATAAGACGCAGGTTGGTCAGCGTCTGGCTGGAGACCTGCCCCAGCGCTTCACCGGTGACCAGCGCCTGCACGCCGTAGCGCTCAGCCACTTTGGACGCCGCGCGCACCATCATACGTTTCAGGACCACGCCCATCTGGCCGTCGTCCACTTTTTCGAGGATTTCGCCGACCACCGGCTCAAAGTTGATCGCCACAAAACGCACGCGGTGAGAGCTGCCGAAGCGGTTCCACAGGTAATGCGCCACCTGACGTACGCCGATTTCATGCGCCGCGCCGCCCAGGTTAAAGAAGCAGTAGTGCACGCGGCAGCCGCGACGCATCAGCATGTAGCTGGAGACGCCGGAGTCGAAGCCGCCCGAGATCAGCGACAGCACATCTTCCTGCGTGCCGATCGGGAAACCACCAATACCTTCATAACGACCCTTAACCAGCAGCAGACGATCGTTCTCGATCTCAAGGTTAACGGTGACGTCCGGGTTAGTCAGGCGCACGCGCGCCGTCTCAACGTGCTGGTTCAGACCGCCGCCGACGTAGCGCTCGACTTCAATCGAGCTGAACTCGTGTTTACCACGACGCTTCACGCGCACGCAGAAGGTTTTGCCTTCGATCTGGTCGCGGTACTGTACCAGCGCCTTTTCGAAGATATCGTGCATATCGCTGAACGGAACGTCTTCCACTTCCAGAATATGGTGAATACCCGGGATACGGGTCAGCGCGTCGCGAATATCAAGACGTTTGCTTTCGTCTTTCGCGCGGACTTCAACGTGGTCCCAGTGACGCACCACAGCGAGCGTTTCGTCGTAGTGTTTTAATACGTTACGAATGTTCCCGGTGAGAATTTTAATAAAGCGCAAACGCACAGATTGGCTTTTGATGGTGATTTCAGGGAACAATTTAATGATAAACTTCATGGCGGCAATGTTTCTTAGGCAAGCTTATAAAGGCTTGTAGTGGAAAATGATACAGCAGCCCACACCCGTGGCTGCATCCAGGCGCGCAAGTATACCACCATCGCGCCACTCGCGTTATTTGATAATTGCCCCGAGTCCGTTACCATGTTGGGGCGAAGAATATAAGAGTTAATTCACTATGCCGAAGAAGAACGACGCACCGGCCAGTTTTGAAACTGCGCTGAGTGAGCTTGAGCAGATTGTTACCCGCCTCGAGAGCGGCGATTTACCGCTGGAAGATGCCCTCAACGAATTTGAACGCGGTGTGCAGCTTGCGCGCCAGGGGCAGGTAAAGCTTCAGCAGGCCGAGCAGCGTGTGCAGATCCTGCTTTCCGACAGCGAAGACGCTAAAACCACGCCATTCACACCGGACGCCGAGTAAATGGATTTCTCCAACGCGCTTCAGGCGCGCGTCATCCGCGCCAACGATGCGCTGCGCCGATTCATTGAGCCGCAGCCTTTTCAGAACACTCCACTGGTTGAAGCCATGCACTATGGCGCACTCTTGGGGGGTAAACGCCTGCGTCCGTTCCTGGTATATGCCACGGGCAACATGTTCGGTATCAGCGATAACACGCTGGACGCCCCGGCAGCCGCCGTGGAGTGTATCCACGCCTATTCGCTGATCCACGATGATTTGCCAGCCATGGACGATGACGATCTGCGTCGCGGTCAGCCAACCTGCCATATCAAATTTGGCGAAGCGAATGCCATTCTGGCGGGTGATGCGCTGCAAACTCTGGCCTTCTCCATTCTGAGCGATGCGCCGATGGTTGAAGTGAGCGATCGCGATCGTCTGGCAATGGTGTCCGAACTGGCAATGGCCAGCGGCGTCGCCGGGATGTGCGGCGGCCAGGCGCTGGATTTAGAGGCTGAAGGTCGTCAGGTTACTCTGGAACAGCTGGAGCGCATCCACCGTCACAAAACGGGCGCACTGATTCGTGCAGCCGTTCGCCTGGGCGCGCTGAGCGCGGGTGAACGCGGGCGTAAAGCCCTGCCGACTCTGGACAGATACGCAGAAAGTATCGGTCTGGCATTCCAGGTTCAGGATGACATTCTGGATGTGGTGGGCGATACTGCAACATTGGGAAAACGTCAGGGTGCGGATCAGCAGCTTGGCAAAAGTACCTATCCCGCCCTGTTGGGCCTTGAGCATGCCCAACGTAAAGCCCGGGATCTGATAGACGATGCCCGCCGGTCGCTGAATGAGCTGGCCGCGCAATCGCTGGATACCTCGGCACTGGAAGCGCTAGCGGACTACATAATCCAGCGTGATAAATAAACTATAAATCTCGATGAGCCTTTGATGAGTTTTGATATTGCCAAATACCCGACACTGGCGTTAGTTGACTCCACTCAGGAGTTACGTCTGTTGCCGAAAGAGAGTCTGCCGAAGCTGTGTGACGAGCTGCGTCGCTACCTGCTCGACAGCGTTAGCCGCTCCAGCGGCCACTTCGCCTCCGGACTTGGCACGGTTGAGCTGACCGTGGCGTTGCATTACGTCTATAACACGCCGTTCGATCAGCTGATCTGGGATGTCGGCCACCAGGCCTATCCGCACAAAATTCTGACCGGACGTCGCGATAAAATTGGCACCATTCGCCAGAAAGGGGGCCTGCACCCGTTCCCGTGGCGCGGCGAGAGTGAATATGACGTGTTAAGCGTCGGCCACTCTTCCACCTCCATTTCTGCGGGCATTGGTATTGCCGTTGCCGCCGAAAAAGAGAATAAACAACGTCGCACTGTCTGCGTGATTGGCGACGGGGCGATCACCGCCGGGATGGCCTTTGAGGCCATGAACCACGCGGGCGATATCAAACCGGACATGCTGGTGATCCTCAACGATAACGAAATGTCGATCTCCGAGAACGTCGGCGCGCTGAATAACCATCTGGCGCAGCTGCTGTCCGGCAAGCTTTACTCCTCACTGCGTGAAGGCGGTAAAAAAGTCTTCTCCGGCGTACCGCCGATCAAAGAGCTGCTTAAGCGTACCGAAGAACACATCAAAGGCATGGTCGTACCGGGTACGCTGTTCGAAGAGCTGGGCTTTAATTATATCGGCCCGGTGGACGGCCACGATGTGCTGGGTCTGGTGACGACGCTTAAAAACATGCGCGACCTTAAAGGCCCTCAGTTCCTGCATATCATGACCAAAAAAGGGCGTGGTTACGAACCGGCGGAGAAAGATCCGATCACCTTCCACGCAGTGCCTAAGTTCGACCATACCAGCGGCTGCCTGCCGAAAAGCAGCGGCGGGATGCCAAGCTACTCAAAAATCTTCGGCGACTGGCTGTGCGAAACGGCGGCGAAAGACAACATGCTGATGGCGGTGACGCCTGCCATGCGTGAAGGCTCCGGCATGGTGGAATTTTCCAAAAAATACCCGGACCAGTATTTCGACGTCGCCATTGCCGAGCAACACGCGGTAACCTTTGCTGCGGGCCTGGCGATTGGCGGCTACAAGCCGGTGGTGGCGATCTACTCTACCTTCCTGCAACGCGCCTACGATCAGGTTATCCATGACGTTGCCATCCAGAAGCTGCCGGTGCTGTTTGCTATCGATCGCGCGGGCATTGTGGGGGCTGACGGCCAGACGCACCAGGGCGCGTTTGATCTCTCCTTCCTGCGCTGCATCCCGGACATGGTGATCATGACGCCAAGCGACGAAAACGAGTGTCGTCAGATGCTGTATACCGGTTACCACTATCAGGACGGCCCCTGCGCCGTACGTTATCCGCGCGGTAATGCCCTTGGCGTTGAATTACAGCCGCTGGAAAAACTGGATATCGGTAAAGCTCTGGTGAAACGCCGCGGTGAAAAAGTGGCGATCCTGAACTTTGGTACGCTGATGCCGGAAGCGGCAAAAGTCGCTGAAAACCTGAATGCGACGCTGGTCGATATGCGCTTCGTGAAGCCGCTCGATGAATCTCTGATTCTGAGCATGGCGGAAAGCCATGACGTGCTGGTCACGCTGGAAGAGAACGCCATCATGGGTGGCGCGGGTAGCGGCGTGAACGAAGTGCTGATGGCGAACCGTAAGGCCGTTCCGGTGCTTAATCTCGGCCTGCCGGACCACTTCATCCCGCAAGGCACCCAGGATGAGGCGCGCGCCGACATTGGTCTGGATGCCGCCGGTATCGAAGCCAAAATCCGCACCTGGCTGGCCTGATCCCTCCCCTTTTCTGCTCCTGCTATGCTTAAACGTATTGTTTAAACAGCAGGAGCGGAACCATGCAATACACGACATTAGGAAAAACGGACCTTAAGGTGTCCCGGCTTTGCCTGGGATGCATGACGTTTGGCGAGCCTGACCGGGGAAATCATGCCTGGACGCTGCCGGAAGAGAGCAGCCGCCCCATCATCAAGCGCGCCATTGACGGCGGCATCAACTTCTTCGATACCGCCAACAGCTACTCCGACGGCAGCAGCGAAGAGATTGTTGGCCGCGCCCTGCGAGATTTTGCCCGTCGTGATGACGTTGTGGTTGCCACTAAGGTGTACTACCCGTCAGGCGACCTGGCGGAAGGCCTTTCTCGCGCGCAGATCCTGCGTTCTATTGATGACAGCCTCAGACGCCTGAACATGGATTACGTCGACCTGCTGCAAATCCACCGCTGGGATTACAACACCCCGATCGAAGAGACGCTTGAAGCGTTGAACGACGTCGTGAAAGCCGGTAAAGCGCGCTACATCGGCGCATCGTCCATGCATGCCTCACAGTTTGCCCAGGCGCTCGATCTCCAGGCGCAGCACGGCTGGGCGCGCTTTGTCACCATGCAGGATCACTACAACCTGATTTACCGGGAAGAAGAGCGCGAGATGCTGCCGCTCTGCTACCAGGAAGGCGTGGCGGTGATCCCGTGGAGCCCGCTGGCGCGCGGAAGGTTAACCCGTCCGTGGGGCGAAACCACCGCCCGGCTGGTATCGGACGAAGTGGGTAAAAACCTGTATGACGATACAGAAGCCAGCGATGCGTTAATTGCCGAACGCTTAGCCGGGATCGCCGACGATATCGGTGCAACGCGCGCGCAGGTGGCACTGGCGTGGCTGCTGAGCAAGCGCGGTGTCGCCGCGCCGATCGTGGGCACATCGCGGGAAGAACAGCTGGATGAGTTGTTGAGTGCGGTGGACTTATCGTTGACGCCGGAGCAGATTGCCGAGCTGGAGACGCCGTATCAGCAACATCCGGTGGTAGGGTTTAAATAAAAAATTCAGGGAACAAAATCCGTAGGCCGGGTAAGCGCAGCGCCACCCGGCAATACAGAGCGCACAAAATTACGCGAAGTGATCGTACCCTTTCCAGTCAAGCGTAACCGGGGCGCCGTCGCGGACAAACAGCAGCCCTTCACTTTCCGGCATCACCTGCCCGATGCAGGTAAATTTCGCCCCCAGATGCGCTAACGCCACATCCAGTGTTCCGCGATTCAGCTCAGGCACCGTGAAGCACAGCTCATAATCTTCTCCACCGGATAACGCCCATCGCAGCGCCTGCTCAGGCTCGGCATGGCGACGCAACGGCTCTGACAGCGGGAACAGATCCAGATCGATCCGCGCGCCCACGCCGCTGGCTTTCAGGATATGGCCGAGATCGGAGATCAGCCCGTCAGAGAGATCGATAGCCGAACTGGCCCGCTCGCGCAGCGCCTGGCCGTGCAAAATACGCGGCGTTGGCCGCAGATGGCGCTTCACCAGGTACGCCGCATCGTCAGCATCTTCAACCGTTAAACGGTTCTGAAGGATTGCCAGCCCTGCCGCGCTATCCCCCGGCGTACCGGTCACGTAGATCCAGTCGCCCGGCTTTGCGCCCGAACGTTTCAGCGCGCGCCCGGCAGGCACATAGCCGTGGATTGCCAGGGTCATCGACAGCGGACCGGCAGTGGTATCACCGCCAATCAGCTGCATATCGTAATAATTCAGCTGCTCAAACAGGGCATCGCTGAAGGCTTCAAGCCAGGCTTCATCCACCTCTGGCAAGGTCAGAGCCAGCGTCAGCCAGGCCGGGTCGGCGCCCATTGCCGCCAGATCGCTGACGTTCACCGCCAGCGCTTTATACGCCAGATCGGCAGGATCGATGTCGGGCAGGAAATGTCGCCCACACACTAAGGTGTCGGTGCTGATTGCCAGCGTCTGTTTTTCGGGAATATTGAGAAGTGCGCAGTCATCGCCAATGCCGGTTTCAACATCAAGACGAGAGGTTCTGACACGGTCGAAATAACGGGCAATCAGGGAGAATTCGCCGCATGCCATACGTTATGCCTCAGCAAATAAAAGAAAAAACCGGAGCCGCACTGCCCGTCAGGCAATGCAGAACTCCGGTTTGCGGATCACTTTTTGTGGGGACGGATCGCAGGTGCGGCTTTATCCAGCACGCCGTTAACAAACTTGTGGCTGTCTTCAGCGCCGAAGGTTTTCGCCAGTTCGATCGCTTCGTTGATGGCCACTTTGTACGGCACATCATCACGTTTAGACAGCTCAAACAGCGCGATACGCAACACTGCTTTTTCGACCTGGCCCAGCTCTTCGAGCAGACGGGACAGGTATGGCTTCATCAGACCATCGAGATACGCGCTATTAGTCGCCACTCCCGACAGCAGTTCACGGAAGTACAGAACGTCAACGTCTTTCACGTCCTGTTCTGACAGGAACTGGTATTCAACATCAGCGATGTCGTTCTGGGACAACTGCCAGGAGTAAAGTGCCTGGACGGCACATTCACGGGCGCGGCGACGAGCAGCAGGTTTCACGGAATTCCCCTTACAAAAAAATCAGGCCTTGATGGCTTTCAATACATTGATCATTTCAAGCGCGGTCAGTGCAGCTTCTGCACCTTTGTTACCGGCTTTGGTGCCAGCACGTTCGATGGCTTGTTCAATACTTTCGGTGGTCAGCACGCCGAACGCGACAGGAATTTCAGCATCCTGCGCAACGTGCGCCAGACCATTGCTTGCACCGCCCGCAACGTATTCGAAGTGCGCAGTGCCGCCACGAATAACAGTACCCAGCGCAATCACCGCGTCGTATTTACCGGTTTTCGCCAGCGCGCCCGCTGCCAGTGGCAGTTCGTAAGCACCTGGTACCCAAACGACGGTAATGTTGTCATCTTTAACCTGGCCGATACGTTTCAGGGCGTCAACCGCACCTTCCAGCAGGCTATCATTGATGAAGTTGTTGAAACGCGCAATGGTGATGGCGACGCGAGCGTCCGGGGTAGCTACAGCAGCTTCAATAATGTTCATACTCTTCCTTTACGGGTTCATTTGGCCCCGCAGGGGGGCGGATTTTATCATAATACTTTGCGTACTGCTTCCCTATTTCAGGAGCAATTACGCTGTCGTTAAATGGAGGCAGACATCCGGGCCTACCGGACGAATCTCACTGAATGAGAGTTGCGGCGCATCGGCCAGTTTTTCAAGGCCGGGCAGCACAAACAGGCCGCGCGCGTCGTTACCTAACAGTTTAGGCGCAACGTAGACGAGAAGCTCATCCACCAGCCCCGCCTGAAGCAGTGCGCCGGCGAGCGTCGGACCGGCTTCAACCCAGATGCTGTTGACCTGCTGTTTGCCGAGCAACATCATCAGCACCACGAGATCCAGATGCCCGTTATGTTCCGGCACCGTAATGCTGCGCACGCCTTGCGGCCATTCGCGCGTATCTTCTTTGGTGCGTGCAATCCAGGTTTCCCCCGGCTGCTGCACGATGCGGTGCTCCGGCGTCACGCGGTTCTGGCTATCAATAATAATGCGCAGCGGCTGACGCAGGTTCTCCTGCGGATAGAGCGCCTGCGTATCTGCATTCAGCTCTTCCCAGCGTACGGTCATGGCCGGATCGTCAGCCAGTACCGTTTCACTGCTGGTGAGAATAGCATGGCTTTGCGCGCGCAGACGTTGCACATCGCGCCTTGCCTGTGGCGAGGTGATCCACTGGCTCTCGCCGTTCGCCATCGCCGTGCGGCCATCCAGTGACGCGCCAAGCTTAAGCTGGATAAACGGGAAGCCGGTGCGCATACGCTTCAGGAAGCCTTTATTCAGGGCTTCCGCATCCTGCATCATCAGGCCGTGGCTGACGTCGATTCCTTCCTGTTGCAGACGATACAGTCCGCGGCCCGCTACCTGCGGGTTAGGATCCTGCATGGCGGCGACAACGCGCGAGACGCCCGCCGCAATCAGCGCTTCACAGCACGGCGGCGTACGCCCATGGTGGCTGCATGGCTCCAGCGTCACATAGGCCGTCGCGCCACGCGCTTTCTCCCCCGCCATGCGCAAGGCATGCACTTCAGCATGCGGCTCGCCTGCGCGATAGTGAAAACCTTCCCCCACGATCTCACCATCTTTAACAATGACGCACCCGACATTGGGGTTAGGGTGAGTGGTAAACCGACCGCGCTGCGCCAGCTTCATGGCTCGCGCCATGTACATCTCGTCGTGCATGGTCTTAATCCTGTAAGCGGGCGATCTCTTCGCCAAACTCTTTGATGTCTTCGAAGCTGCGGTAAACGGAGGCAAAGCGGATATAGGCGACTTTATCGAGCTTTTTCAGCTGTTCCATCACCAGATTGCCGATCATTTTGCTCGGCACTTCGCGCTCACCTAACCCCCGCAGATAAGATTTAATGTGGTTTAACGCCATTTCGACGTCATCGGAGCTGACGGGCCGTTTTTCCAGCGCCTTGAGCATCCCGCTACGCAGTTTTTCTTCATTGAACGGTTCGCGCACATCGTTACTTTTTACCACGCGCGGCATTACCAGCTCTGCCACCTCGAAGGTGGTAAAACGCTCGTTGCACACCAGACACTGCCGACGACGACGCACGGAAGACCCTTCGCCTACAAGACGTGAGTCGATGACTTTGGTATCCACAGCGGAGCAAAATGGGCAATGCATACGATGTCCCTGTTATCTGGTTAACTGATTTCTATTTTACCCTGAACTGGCCCGACAACAAAGGAAGAGCTTTTTGAGACAAAGGATCTATGCCTGACGGCACTATCCTGTCTACCATTGCAGCAATCTGTGATTTCAAGGAATTAAACGCAATGACAAGACGTTACCTGAAAATAGTGCTGGTGGGGAGCCTGTTCACGCTTAGCGCCTGCGCACAGCAAAGCGAAGTCCGCGAGATGAAACAAAGCGTGAGTACGCTTAACGTGGCGATGGACAAACTTAATAAAGAAACCGTGAAGATCACCCAGCAGAACGCGCTGAATGCCAAATCCAGCAATGGCGTTTATTTATTGCCAGGTGCAAACACGCCCGCGCGTCTGAACAGCCAGATTGGCACGCTAAAGATGTCTCTGGTGAATGTTGCAGCGAATGCCGATGGTACTCGCGCAACATTACGCATTCAGGGTGAGTCCAACGATCCGCTGCCCGCGTTCAGCGGCACCGTAGAGTGGGGCCAGATTCAGGGCACCACGGAGAGCTATCAGGAAGTGAACGTGAAGAATCAGCTCTTCACCGCCCCCGCCAGCACGCTGGCGCCGAGCGATGTTGACATCCCGCTCCAGCTGAGCGGACTGACGCCAGAACAGCTGGGCTTTATCCGTATTCACGACATTCAACCCGCCGCGCAATAACCCGCCCTTTTAGCGGAGTGAAATGTCACTCCGCTAACATTTACATTTCGTATGGATTGGCAACATAAATGATTGCCGCTACAATCGCGCCCGTCTAAAGTACGCAAACGTGAACGCAATCGATTACGTATGTGAGAGATATGTGAAACAACACATATTTTTGTGAGCAAGGATTCCTATAATAGGCTCCGCAGAAACACGAAATATTTAGAAACGCAATTCGCGCATTTTTCACTCCCGGAAGGGAATTTCAATCAGTGGCATGATTATGAAAAAAACATTACTCGCAGCCGGTGCAGTTCTGGCTCTGTCCTCCTCTTTCACTGTTAACGCAGCGGAAAACGACAAACCACAATACCTCTCCGACTGGTGGCACCAGAGCGTTAACGTGGTAGGCAGCTACCATACCCGTTTCGGACCGCAGATCCGTAACGATACTTACCTCGAGTACGAAGCATTCGCAAAAAAAGACTGGTTTGATTTCTATGGCTACATGGACGCACCGGTATTCTTCGGCGGTAACACCGACGCGAAAGGTATCTGGAACCACGGTTCCCCACTGTTCATGGAGATCGAACCACGCTTCTCCATTGATAAACTGACTGGTACCAGTCTGGCGTTTGGTCCGTTCAAAGAGTGGTATTTCGCAAACAACTACATCTACGACATGGGCCGCAACAAGTCCGGTCGCCAGAGCACCTGGTATATGGGTCTGGGTACAGACATTGAGACTGGCCTGCCGATGAGCCTGTCCATGAACGTCTACGCAAAATACCAGTGGCAGAACTACGGCGCTGCGAACGAGAACGAGTGGGATGGCTACCGTTTCAAAGTGAAATACTTTGTGCCAATTACCCAACTGTGGGGCGGCAACCTGAGCTATATCGGCTTCACCAACTTTGACTGGGGTTCAGACCTGGGCGATAACGATTTCCGCGACCTGAACGGCAGAAAAGCGCGCACTAACGACTCCATCGCATCCAGCCACATCCTGGCGCTGAACTACGATCACTGGCACTACTCTGTTGTTGCGCGTTACTGGCACAACGGTGGTCAGTGGAACGACGACGCCAGCCTGAACTTCGGCAACGGCGACTTCAGCGTTCGTTCTACCGGTTGGGGCGGTTACCTGGTCGTGGGTTACAACTTCTAATCAGTGCGGGATTGTGCGGGCTGGTGCCCTCACCCCTTCCCTCTCCCACGGGAGAGGGCGCAAACACAAAAAACGGCAACATCGTTGCCGTTTTGCTTTTACCTCGCCACCCGGCTTTTTACTGCTTCACCTTGCGCAAAAAATCCGCCAGCGACCTGTCCGCGCTTTCGCTAAAGTGTCTTTCCGTCAGCGTAATATGCAAACACCGGTCGAGACGGAAGCAGCGATAGTCATCGCGCCGTTCACACCACGCGGCCAGCAGCCAGTGCTCACCCCAGAAGAACAGCCCCAGCGGCTGAACCTCACGCCAGGTTAACTGCCCGGCTTCATCGCGATAGTGCAGCGCCAGCACACGCAGGGCAGAAATTGCCTGGTGGATCACGTCGAAACCACTACGGGAGTGTGGCTGAAGGGCAATATCCGGCGCGTAAATTCGCGTCTGTTCAGCTTTGCGGCGGCTCTCTTCTGGCAGGATCGCCAGCACTTTTTCCTGGGCCGACTCCAGCTCGCGCGACAGCGATTCCCCGCCCCAGGTTTTGAGCAGACGGATCGCCACCATCAGCGCCTCGGACTCCTTGTTGGTCAGCATCAACGGGGGTAAATCAAAACCCGACATTAGCCGATATCCGCTTCCCGCCTCGCCTTCCACCGGCACGCCGGAAAGCGACAGGTCGCGGATATCGCGGTACACCGTGCGCTCGGACACGCCAAGCCTTTCCGCCAGATGCGCTGCCGTTGTCAGACGCCTGCCCCGCAGGATCTGCACAATCTGGAACAAACGGTCAGCGCGTCGGGTCATCGGTTAACTCTCATACCGGTTGATGGAGGCCGACGCGATTACCTTCGCTGTCGGTAAACAGGGCTATAGTGCCAATGCCTTGCGGCAGTTCCAGCGGGCCAAACACGCACTCACCGCCCGCAGAAGCAATACGATCGAGCGTGGCCGCCAGATTGTCAGTATGCAGGTAAATAATAGCGCCCTGCGAAGAGGGTGTAACGCCGTCAAATTTCGCCAGCGCGCCGCCGGTGGCCGGATCCTCGTGCGGGAAAACCGCCAGCTCAGCCACGTCCATCTTCTCGCGCCGCAGCGCGACCTGCATCACCGACTCATAAAATTTGATGGCGCGATCCATATCGGCGACCGGAATTTCAAACCAGTTAATGACACTTTTCATACGTCCTCCTGCCTGTTGTTAGGGTTCAGAAGGAGTCTACGACAGGGCTCCTGACAGCATACTGTCAGGAGTGTTTGTGAGATGCAGACAAAAAAAATCCCGGCCAGCAGGCCGGGATTTCGATACCGCATAAGACGCTTACGGCAGAATGGACGGCTGATCCGCCCCTTCTTTCTCGACTTTCTGCTGGATCAGATGCTCGCGCTTCATGCCCAGCTTCAGCGCCAGCGCGGACGCGACGTAGATAGACGAGGCCGTACCGATAGACACACCGATCAGCATGGTCAGCGAGAAGCCTTCCAGCACCGGGCCACCGAACAGGAACAGCATCAGGATCACCATCAGGGTGGTGCCGGAGGTGATCAACGTACGGTGCAGCGTCTGGGTCAACGACACGTTAAAGATTTCGTACGGCGTGCCGCGACGGATCTTACGGAAGTTTTCACGAATACGGTCAGATACCACGATACTGTCGTTCAGTGAGTAACCGATAACGGACATCAGGGATGCCACAATCGTCAGGTCAATCTCAATGTGGAAGAGGGACAGTATGCCCATGGTGATCACCACGTCGTGCGCCAGGGCGATAACCACGCCTGCCGCCAGTCGCCACTCAAAGCGGAAACCGACGTAAATCAGGATCGAGATCAGCGCCACAAGCAGCGCCATCGCACCGGTCTGCGCCAGGTCAGCACCAACGCTCGGGCCGACAAACTCAATACGCTTAACCGTTGCATCCTGGCTGGTCGTTTCGTTAATAACCTGAACGACCTTGCTGCCCAACTCCTGGCTGCCGTTGGCATCGTGTACCGGCGGCATACGCACCATGATGTCGCGGCTGCTGCCGAAGTTCTGTAGCAGCGGCTCTTCAAAGCCCGCTTTTTGCAGAGACTCACGCATCTGGTCCATATCGACCGGTTTTTCCAGGGTAATTTCGATCACCGTACCACCGGTGAAATCCAGGCCCCAGTTAAAGCCTTTCACGCCCATAATGACGATGGACAAGATCAGCAGAAAACCTGAAATGCCGAAGGCCCAGTAGTCCCAGCGCATAAAGTCCCAGACTTTACGGCCGTGGTTCAATTGTTCAACAGTATATTCCTGTGCCACAACGCACTCCTCAGATAGACAGCTTTTTGACGCGCTTGCCGCCGTACAGCAGGTTCACGATGGCACGGGTGCCGACAATAGCGGTAAACATCGACGTTGCGACACCGATACCGGTAGTAATCGCAAAGCCTTTGATCGCGCCAGTACCCACTGCATACAGGATAAGAACCTTAATCAGTGTTGTTACGTTCGCATCGAAGATGGAGCTGAACGCCCCTTTGTAGCCTTCTTCAATCGCCTGCTGTACAGAACGACCGTTGCTCAGCTCTTCTTTGATACGTTCGTTTATCAGTACGTTGGCGTCGACCGCCACCGCAAGGGTTAGAACGATACCCGCGATACCTGGCATGGTTAGCGTCGCCCCTGGCAGCAGGGACATGATACCGATGATCAGCACCAGGTTGGCAATCAGCGCGGAGGTCGCAATCAGGCCGAACTTCTTATAGAAGAAGATCATGAAGATGATGGACACCGCCAGACCGGCCAGACACGCTTCCAGACCCTGTTTGATGTTCTGCATACCCAGGGTTGGACCGATGGTACGTTCTTCAACAATCTGAATTGGCGCAATCAGCGCACCGGCACGCAGCAGCAGAGAGAGCTGACGCGCTTCGTTCGGGTTGCTGATACCGGTAATACGGAAGCTGTTACCCAGACGAGACTGGATGTTGGCGATGTTAATCACCTCTTCCTCTTTCACCAGCACGGCACGGCCATTGGCGTCTTTCTTACCGCTGTCTTTGTACTCCACGAACAGGGTCGCCATCGGCTTGCCGATGTTGTCCTTGGTGAAGTTAGACATGATGTTGCCACCTGCGCTATCCAGCGAGATGTTAACCTGCGGCTGGTTGTACTCATCCTGGCTTGAAGTGGAGTCGGTGATATGGTCACCGGTCAGGATCACGCGTTTGTACAACACAACCGGCTGGCCTTCGCGGGTCTGCTTCACTTCGGAATCGCCCGGCACACGGCCTGAAGCCGCAGCAGCCTGGTCAACGTTGGAGTTAACCAGACGGAACTCCAGGGTCGCCGTCGCGCCCAGAATCTCTTTCGCACGGGCGGTATCCTGGATACCCGGCAGTTCGACCACGATACGGTCAGCACCCTGACGCTGTACCAGTGGCTCAGCCACGCCCAGCTGGTTTACACGGTTACGCAGAATGTTAATGTTCTGCTGAACGGCGTATTCACGTGCTTCACTCAGACGCGCGTCGGTCATTACCGCACGCAGCTGATTGCTGCCCTGAGAGGTGATCACCAGATCGCGGTGACGCTGAGACAGATAGGTCACAGCCTGATCGCGTGCCGCGCTGTCGCGGAACGTGATGCTCATGCCGTAGTTATCTTCTTTACGTACGGTGGTGTACGGAATGCCCTTATCGCGCAGATCGCTGCGCAGGCTGTCGATGTTCTGTTCCTGTAGCTTGCCGAGCGCGGTATCCATATCCACTTCCATCAGGAAGTGAACGCCGCCACGCAGGTCAAGACCCAGTTTCATTGGCTCTGCGTTCAGCGCAGCCAGCCAGCGTGGGGTTGCAGGAGCAAGGTTAAGCGCCACGACATATTTATCACCCAGCACGCCCATCAGCGCTTCACGTGCGCGGAGCTGCGTGTCGGTGGTGTCGAAGCGAGCAAGAATTGCGCCCTCTTCCAGTGCCACAGACTTAGCGGTAATTTTTTCTTCTTGTAACGTTTTCTGGACCTGGATCAGCGTTTGCTCACTGGCGGCGACACCGCGCGCGCCAGTGATTTGAACGGCCGGATCCTCACCATACAGGTTGGGAAGCGCGTACAGCAGGCCGACGATAATCACGACGACCAGCATGATGTACTTCCACAAAGGATAACGGTTTAACACGGCAGTTCCCTTTGGGAAAAGTTGGGATTACAGCGCCTTCATGGTGCCTTTCGGCAGAACGGCAGCTACGAAGTCACGTTTGATAACCACTTCAGTGGTGTCGTTGAGGGCGATAGCAATGTAGCCGTTTTCCGCTACTTTGGTTACGCGACCCACCAGGCCACCATTGGTCAGGACTTCATCGCCCTTCGCGATGGAGTTCATCAGGTTTTTGTGCTCTTTAGTACGCTTCTGCTGTGGACGCAGGATCATGAAGTAGAAGATCAGACCGAACACAACCAGCATCAGAATCAGAGACATCGGGCTGCCCTGCGCTGGTGCACCCGTTGCTGCTACCGCATCAGAAATAAAAAAGCTCATTCAAATTCCCTCATTATTAAAATTAATCAACGTTCAACGGTGGAACATCCCGCCCCTGACGTTGGTAGAAATCGGTCACGAAGCTCTCTAATTTACCCTCTTCGATAGCCTTACGTAAACCAGCCATTAAGCGCTGATAATAACGAAGATTATGAATGGTATTGAGACGCGCCCCCAAAATCTCGTTGCAACGATCGAGATGATGCAGGTACGCGCGAGAATAATTGCGACAGGTATAGCAATCGCACTCGGAATCGAGCGGGCTGGTGTCACTCTTATGCTTCGCGTTACGGATTTTCACCACGCCATCGGTAACGAACAGATGACCGTTACGCGCGTTTCGGGTTGGCATAACGCAGTCGAACATATCAATGCCGCGACGTACGCCTTCCACCAGATCTTCTGGTTTACCCACACCCATCAGGTATCGTGGTTTATCCGCCGGGATTTGCGGGCAGACATGCTCCAGAATGCGGTGCATATCTTCCTTCGGCTCACCCACAGCCAAACCGCCGACAGCGTAGCCATCAAAGCCTATCTCTACCAGACCTTTAACCGAGATATCGCGTAAATCTTCGTAAACGCTGCCCTGGATAATGCCGAACAGCGCATTTTTGTTTTGCAGGGAGTCAAAACGGTCGCGGCTACGCTTCGCCCAACGCAGGGACATCTCCATAGAACGCTTGGCGTAGTCCCAGTCCGCTGGATATGGCGTACATTCGTCGAAGATCATTACGATATCGGAGCCGAGATCGTACTGAATCTCCATGGATTTTTCTGGATCGAGGAAGATTGGATCGCCGTTGATCGGGTTACGGAAGTGTACGCCCTGCTCAGTGATCTTACGGATATCGCCCAGGCTGAAGACCTGGAAACCGCCGGAGTCGGTGAGGATGGGGCCTTTCCACTGCATGAAGTCGTGCAGATCGCCGTGGAGCTTCATGATCTCCTGGCCTGGACGCAGCCACAGGTGGAAGGTGTTGCCGAGGATAATCTGTGCGCCAGTGGCTTCAACTTCTTCCGGCGTCATTCCTTTTACGGTGCCGTACGTGCCCACAGGCATAAACGCGGGGGTTTCTACCACGCCGCGATCAAACACCAGACGACCGCGACGCGCGCGACCATCGGTGGTATCGAGTTCAAATTTCATTTTTTCTCCGACGTCAGAAAAACAGTCCAACGTTGTAACACAGTGCCGCGGACTTATTCCCCGACACGCTCATTCAAAGCCTGCGGATTGTACGTGATAAACATCGCGTCACCGTAGCTAAAAAAGCGATATTTTTGTTCTACCGCAGACTTGTAGGCGTTCATCGTATGCTGATACCCCGCAAACGCGGAAACCAGCATAATCAGCGTCGATTCAGGCAGATGGAAGTTGGTCACCAGCGCATCAATGACTTTGTACTGATAGCCCGGGTAGATAAAAATCTGCGTATCGCCAAAGAACGGTTCAATCAGCTCGCTTTTCGCGGCCTGCGCAGCGCTCTCAAGGGAACGTACCGACGTTGTACCGACGGCCACGACGCGGCTACCGCGCGCTTTCGCCGCCAGCACCGCATCCACAACCTCCTGCGGCACTTCGGCATACTCAGAGTGCATGATGTGATCTTCGATGCTGTCCACGCGCACCGGCTGGAAGGTCCCCGCGCCGACGTGCAGCGTCACGAAGGCCATCTCAATGCCCTTGGCGCGCAGCTTTTCCAGCAGCGGTTCATCAAAGTGCAGGCCCGCCGTTGGCGCCGCCACCGCACCCGGCTTCTGGCTGTAGACGGTCTGATACAGCTCGCGGTCGGCCTCTTCGTCCGGGCGTTCAATGTACGGCGGCAGCGGCATGTGGCCGATGGCGTTGAGGATATCAAGCACCGTGCGTTCGTCGTTGAACTCCACCTCGAACAGCGCGTCGTGACGCGCGGTCATGGTCGCTTTGATGCTCTCGTCATCCCCCAGCAGCAGCTCCGCGCCCGGCTTCGGCGCTTTGGAGGCGCGAATATGTGCCAGAATACGTTTATCATCGAGCATACGTTCGACCAGCACCTCAATCTTGCCGCCGCTGGCTTTACGGCCAAACAGACGCGCCGGGATCACGCGGGTATTGTTAAAGACCAGCAGATCGCCAGGGTTGAGCTTGTCGAGCAGATCGGTGAAAGTACCGTGCGTCAGCGCGCCCGTTGGCCCGTCCAGTGACAGCAAGCGACAGCTGCTACGCTCAGGCATGGGGTAGTGAGCAATCAGGGATTCAGGTAGTTCAAAGGAGAAATCGGCGACGCGCATGACGTATACTCGTGACTTAAAAACAGGCGGCATAGTCTAGTGCTCACACCCTTTTGCTGCAACAACTAGCCGCCACCGGACAACGAAAACGCATGAATTTTCTCGCTCACCTGCATCTCGCTCACCTCGCGGACAGCTCCCTCTCCGGCAATTTGCTGGCCGATTTTGTACGCGGCAACCCGGCGGAAGCGTATTCCCCTGAGGTTGTCGACGGAATTTTTATGCACCGCCGCATCGACGTGCTGACCGATAACCTGCCGGAAGTGAGGGAAGCCAAAACCTGGTTCCGCCCCGAAACGCGACGGGTGGCGCCGATCACGCTCGACGTCATGTGGGATCATTTCCTGTCGCGCCACTGGTCGCAGCTGTCGCCTGATATGTCGCTGCCTGAGTTTGTGCGCTACGCCCACGCGCAGGTGTCGATCATTTTGCCGGACTCCCCGCCGCGCTTTGTAAATCTGAATAACTATCTCTGGTCTGAACGCTGGCTGGAGCGATACCGCGAGATGGATTTCATTCAGAACGTCCTGAACGGCATGGCGAGCCGTCGACCGCGTCTGGACGCGCTGCGCGACTCATGGCATGACCTGGATGAACATTACGATGCGCTGGAAACCCGCTTCTGGCAGTTCTACCCGCGTATGATGACGCAGGCGAAAAATAAAGAACTGTGATGCCGGTATGATTGATAGGTAAAAGCTGGTGGAACGATTGTTACCACCTCTTTGTCTTATTCCCGTACTGCCTCTATACTGGCCCGCGTTGCGTTCCAAATAACCTTAGTATCTACAGGAGAATCATATGGTTCTGGTAACTCGTCCGGCTCCGGATTTTACAGCTGCCGCCGTTCTGGGCAATGGTGAAATCGTTGAAAACTTCAACTTCAAACAGCATACCAACGGTAAAGCGACCGTTCTGTTCTTCTGGCCAATGGACTTCACTTTCGTTTGCCCGTCTGAGCTGATCGCGTTCGACAAACGTTACGAAGAATTCCAGAAGCGTGGCGTGGAAGTGGTTGGCGTCTCCTTCGACTCTGAATTTGTACACAACGCATGGCGTAACACCCCTGTCGAAAACGGCGGCATCGGTGCGGTGAAATACGCGATGGTTGCGGACATCAAACGCGAAATCCAGCAGGCTTACGGTATCGAACATCCGGACGCTGGCGTTGCACTGCGTGGTTCTTTCCTGATCGACGCAAACGGCATCGTTCGTCACCAGGTTGTGAACGATCTGCCGCTGGGTCGTAACATCGACGAAATGCTGCGCATGGTTGACGCGCTCCAGTTCCACGAAGAGCACGGTGAAGTGTGCCCGGCTCAGTGGGAAAAAGGTAAAGAAGGTATGGCGGCTTCCCCAGACGGCGTAGCTAAATACCTGTCTGAGAACGTATCCAGCCTGTAATCGGCACGGTTTACGAAAAAACCCGCGAATACGCGGGTTTTTTTATGGCTTATGCTGCGCCGTCTTTTTTTACCTCGCGCCAGATGCGCCATGCCATACCCGCAAGCACCATCACCCCCGCAATCAGTACGCCCCAGACCATCAGCGTTTTCATTCTGCTTTCCTGCTCAGCCGCAGACGTCGCGGTTAAACGCGCCTCGCCCCCCAGCGGGACAGGTTCCAGCGTATCCGCCATCGGCAAGGCTGCCAGATCGTAGGTTTTACGCAGTTCGGTCGGGATCAGCATATCCGTCTCCACGCTCGCCGGTTTCGCAGCCCCGTTCCCCCACGCGAGCAGGTACGGCCCCTTCCCCTGCGCGTTAAACACCAGATCGTAGCGCACGCGCTGCCCTATCACGCCTGGCAGGTTCTCGGGCAGTCGCGCATTGAGGGTCTTAATTTTTACCGCCTCGACCAGCCCGCCCGGGAGCGGAACAGGTTCAGCCGTTTTGCCGCCGAGCTGGTAGATCACCTCTTTTTTCAGCGTATGCCATCGATCCTTGTCCGCCCCCCGCCAGGCTATTTCTGCCGGGAGAACGCCGTCGCCATTCAGCATGAAGGCGATCGCACTCAGAGGCTGCGGATGTTTCCAGCGCCACACGGCTTCGCTTTCGGATAACCGCTCCCCCTCTCCCGCCAGGCTAATGTGCTCTGATTCCGGCGGCGCAGACGCGTTAATCGCGTTGACGCCGGTTAACGTCAGGGCAGAACGTCCCGTGTTCAGCACCAGCAGCAGATAGCGATTCGCCTCAGGTGATAACACCAGATCGGTATCGATGCGGTCGAGCTTCAGGCGCTCCCGTCCACTCATCACGTCCAGCAGGGGCATCTCTTCGCGCAAGGTATACCAGTTTTTCAGATCCTCGCTGTAATAGACCGATGCCGTCCCCTGCCACGAGCCCTGCGGCGTGTCCCAGAAAAGCTGGAGCTGAGAGAGCGGAACCTCCGTCGCGTTTTCCGGCAGGGTCAGCAGATAGTGCTGTCCGGCAGCCGCAGCGTGTTGCCCTTCCAGCACAATTTCCACGCCGTTTCTGGCCCGTAGCATAATTTTATCGCCGCTGTCCTCTTCCCCGCCCGGCGAGGCGTTAAGCGCAAAAAGGCGCAGCGCCGTGGTGGTCGGTGCCGGCTGCGGACGCGTCGTAGTAACCAGGCTGAACGGTACAGGCTCGCCCGACTGATTAAACACGCGCACGTCGCGCAGATCGGGCGATGTGCTCTGCTGATAAATCGCCAGCGGCAGCATGACCCGATACCACGGCGAAGAGGCAGAGGTATCAAGGGACAGGCCGTAGGCATAATCCCGCGGGGATTCCGCTGGCGCGCCCTCGCTGAATGCCGGACCGGCCATGGCCAGCAGTGCTGCACAAACAACCGCATTCATCCATTTCATTTTTCTTCTCCTGCTTTAGGCGGTAGCGGCGAGAAATAGCCCACAATCAGGACCAGGATCGCCACGCCAATAAACGCGACGGCGCGCGCCAGGCCGCCACCGCCCGCGCTGTCCACCAGCATCAGTTTGAGCATGACCACCCCCAGCAGCGCCGCACCGCCAAGCCACTGCTGACGGGAGGCCTGACGGGTGGCGCGGATCATCACCACCAGCGCGCAGAACATCCAGAACAGGGCAAAGGTGGTCTGAATAAGCCGCGAATGCCACAGTGATTCCATGTTCCAGGCCACCTCGCCGTACCACGCCAGCGCACGCAGCAACGCGCCGTTGAGCCACCAGAAGCCAAGCGCCATCAGCACAACGGCGGGCCACGGTCGGGACTGCGCAAGCGATGCCGGATAGTAGCGATCCACTGCCCGATAAAATACTACCAGCCCCAGCAGCGCGAACGCCGCCCCTTCCTCAAGCGGGTTCACCAGCGGCAGCCAGGTCTGTCGATAGACCACACCGTCCTGGAAATTGGTCACGACCAGCAATACCACCAGCGCCACAACCACAGGGATCGCGGCAAGGCAGGCGTAGAGCGCAGGCCATACCCGGAAAGGCCACCCGCGACGCCGTACGGCCGCGGAGAGCGCCATAATCACCCCACCGCCGACAGCCATCGCAATGCCGCTTCCCCAGGCCGCCATGCCCCATGGCAGGGAGCGGGCAAACCAGTAAAGCTCGGCGGCAAGGGCGAGTAAAATCATCCACAACAGCGACAGATGCAGCCCCATTGAGATGCGCGGCAGAAGTTTATCTTCGTCGCGCCGCAGCAGCATCAGGGCGGCAGGCAGCGCGATAGCCCAGGCCAGATTTGCCCAGCCGGCCGCCAGAATCTGCTGGTGCGAGACCTGATACAGCACCATCAGCAGCATCACCGGCCACAGCAGCCATTTGCTGGCATCCAGCTCCCACCATGCCAGACGAGCGGCAGCCTGCCGCCATCCCCAGGTCGACGCCGCCGTCAGCGCCAGCACGCCTGCCAGAAGCGATAACTCCTGCTTCAGGAACAACTGCGACGCGCCCAGCAACGCCACTAACCAGAACAGCAACCCACCGGCCAGCAATGCCCAGCTGCCCGGCAGCGCGATTTTCTGCCACAGCCAGGCCGCAGCCAGCCAGCAAAGACTGAGCACTGCGAAAATAAGCAGGAGGCTCAGCGAAGTGACGCCGTCCATTTGCGCCCATATCGCGCTGCCGAGCGCCAGCACCAGCAACGCCGTCCCGCTATAGCTCATGCGCCGCTGCTGCTGTTGCACGCCCAACCAAAGAATACCCAGCCCTTCCAGCGCCCAGGCCATCGCCGTCCAGCGCGCTGAAAGCGCCAGCGGAATGGCAAGCGTGGCAAACCCGCCGCCGATCGCCAGCGCCGCCATAACCAGCGGTCGTCCGATGGAGGGGTAACGCCGCAGCGCGAGAAACGCCAGCGAGAGGTAAAACGCACCATAGCCCAGCGCGCTTAGCGCCGGGCCGTACGTCCAGTGAGACGTCATGCCATACTGCATCCCAAAACCAATCAGCGGCGGAGCAAACAGCAGTACGCCGTCAATAATCTGTTTGCCTTTTTCCTGCGCCCGCAGCGACAGCGCCACGCTAAACACGCCAAAAATAAGCGTATTGGCAATCAGGAACAGCTGACAAATAACATAGTCTTCCGGCTGGTAGTCGCTCAGTCCCCACACCCCGCCAACGCCAAACGTGAAGAGCAGCCCGAGCAGGTTGAGCTCGCGCCAGTGCTGCCAGATGCTGATGACGAGAATGCCGATGGACAGCAGGAGATAGAAGGAGAATAGCGCCACAAAGCTACCGCCCCCGGTAGACAGGAGCAGCGGCGCAAGATATCCGCCGAGGCTCGCCAGCATGGCAAGGCTCAGCGCCTTTTGCAACACGGCCAGCCCGACGCTCGCCGCGCAAATCACCACCAGCAGCGCAAACGCCAGCGTCATCGGCAGCATCTGCCACAGCCGGAATGCGCCAAAGACGGTCAGATAAAGCACGCCGGTCGCTCCGCCCTGGAGGATCAGCGCGTAGATCCGCTGCCTGTGCCGCAGCCGCCATCCAACGGCCAGCAGAACCATGGCAAACAGCGCCGTGGCGGCAAGACGCAGCTCAAGCGGAAACAGTGAATGTTCAACGGTATAGCGCAGCAGGAAAGAGAGTCCGAGGAAGAGCAGTACAATCCCCAGTTTTGCCAGCGGATTGCCCTGCATAAACCAGCGCGTCAGCGAGGACAGGATGCCGCCAAAGGCGGAAGGACGTTTTGCCGCCGGTACAGGCACAGGCTCTGCTTCAGTGACGGGCGGTTCGGGACGCCAGGGATCGACAGGTGCGTTAACGGCCTCAGATACCGGCGCTGGCGTCTCCACCGGCGCGGCGGTCTGCACCTGCTCCGGTGCTTTCTCAGCCATACTACGCTGCTCGAGCGCCTCAATGCGCTGGCGAAGCCGGGCGATCTCCTGCCGCGCCGCCGTGCTTCGGTTAAAGCCTATCACCGCGAGCACGGGTGCCACGACCAGCGCAAAAACCAGGAACAAACAGCCAAGGATGTAAAGCTCGTCCATGTTTCCACCTTCACCGTAAACGATCCGTTAAGATTGACACAAATCGTTGCATTTGCGCCATCTTAAAAGGTGAAAACCATTCTGCCTGCGCTTAGCTGCCGAACCAGACCGCAGCGGAGATCGCTGGCAGCGTGAGCACGCTCCCCTGGAACGTCGCTTTACCCTCTTTGCTCTTCCACATTTTACCAGCCAGCAGCGGTGAATCTTCCAGCACGACTTCACACGCCTCGCCCCGGTTGATCGCCACCAGCACGCGCTGCTGGTTATAGACGCGGACAAACACCACCACGTTATCGTGGGCGTACATCACCTGACAGCCCCCGTATCGCAGGGCCTGGCTCTGCTTGCGCAGCGTCGCCATGCGCTGGTAGAGGCTGAACAGATCCTTATCCTGCTTTTCAGGCTCCCACGGGAAAGTTTTACGGCAGAACGGATCGTTGTTGCCGTCCAGCCCGACTTCATCGCCATAGTAGATGCAGGGTACGCCCGGCCAGGTAAAGAGCCAGGTCACCGCCAGCGGCAGACGCGCCACATCCTTACCCAGCAACGATTTAAAGCGTGCGGTATCGTGGCTGTCGAGCTGGTTAAACATCCGCAGCTGCTGCTGATGCGACAGGCCAGCGCGATAGTTTTCCATCCACGCCATGCAGGTTTCGGCGTCAATATGCTGCGGATCGTAAGAGATATCGGTGTTAGCGAGGAAACCCCACAGCGGGAAGGTGAAGCCGCGATAGTTCATCGCCGCGTCTTCTGCATCAGCCTGCAACCACTGACGCGCGTCGCCAAAGTGCTCCCCGAAGACGAATGCTTCCGACCGGGCCGCTTTTGCCGACCGGGTAATGGCGGCGACATGCTGAAGGTTATTCCGCGCCCCGCCTGCTTCACCCAGCATATGCACCACGTCCAGCCGCCAGCCGTCCATGTTCCACGGCGCTTTCAGCCAGTGGCGCACGATGCTGTCGTCGCCGCCGTAGATCTCATTCACCAGCGATGGCGACTGGAAATCGAGCTTCGGCAGGCTCGGGTAGCCCAGCCAGTCCAGGGCGCGGCCATTCTCGTCAAAACTGTACCAGTCACGCTGCGGTGAGTCCGGATTATGGCATGCGCCGCCCATCGACTGATTGTGACGGTCAAACCACGCATGAGAATCACCGCTGTGATTGAACACGCCATCAAGGATCAGGCGCATACCCTCTTTTTGCGTGTTGTGCCGCAGCCGCAGCAGCGCTTCGTCACCGCCAAACTGCTCGTCAACGTGGCGGTAGTCCTGCGTATCGTATTTGTGCACGCTTGGCGCTTTAAACACCGGGTTCAGGTACAGCGCCGTCACGCCGAGCTTTTTCAGGTACGGCAGTTTTTCGCTGATACCGTCGAGATCGCCGCCGTAAAAGGTCGATCCCCCCGCCTGGGCGGTCAGCGGCTCGTCCCATTTTTTCAGAATGATGTCGTGACCGACCGCATGATGGTAATAAACCTTGTCCTGATCGACGGTGCGCTTTTCACTGCGCGCAAAGCGGTCCGGGAAAATCTGGTAAAAGACCTGATCGTTAACCCACTGCGGGCCGTTATCCGGGTGATCCACGGCAAACTGCTCCAGCCTGGCCGGAGGGAAACGGCTGAAACCCTGCGGGGTAAACCACAGCTGGCGGTTGTTCCACAGCAGCTTGAAGCCGTAGCGGCGACGCGGTTGCCCGCTGCGCAAATCGATATTTGCCCGCCACGCCGTGACGCCCGGCTGCGGCTGGCTGCGCACTTTGTGCATTTTCAGCGACGTTTCTTCGTTATCCACTTCGGCGCGCAGGGTCACACGTTCAGGCTGATTGTCCCCTGCCAGCCAGAGCGTAATCACAAGGTTGTCTTTGTTTTGCTTAACAAATGGGGCAACCGGAAGGTGCCAGGCGTTTAACATCACGAATCCCCTTTGATGAAATTGACGTCACCTTGCCACAGGGTGATTAAGGATAGCTCACCATGATGGGATTTATTGGGGGAGGAGGACGGGGGAGGAGGCATCAGTGCAGCCTGATGCCCTCACCCTAACCCTCTCCCACGGGGAGAGGGGAAAAGAATGTTACTGTGCTTCCGCCAGCTGACGATCGCGGCGACATTTAAACATCCAGCCCACCAGCAGCAGGACGATCCACGCGAAGCCCACGTACAGGGAAATACGGGTATCCGGGTGATAACCAATCAGGCCAATGATGAAGACCAGGAAGATCAGACCGACAATGGTCGTTGGCACGCCGCCCGGCACTTTAAACTTCAGCGCTTTGGCCTCTTCTGGCGACAGGCGGCGACGGAACGCAATCTGCGACAGCAGGATCATGATCCACACCCACACGGTGGCGAAGGTCGCCAGTGACGCAATCACCAGGAAGACGTTCTCCGGCATGATGTAGTTCAGGTAAACCGAGAACAGCAGCGCCACGGTCATGACCAGCACCGTTACCCACGGGGTGCCGCGACGCGACGTTTTGGCAAACACCTTCGGCGCACTGCCCTGCTCCGCCATGCCGTGCAGCATACGGCCCACGCCGAACACGTCACTGTTGATGGCCGACAGCGAGGCGGTCAGCACCACAAAGTTGAGAATGCTGGCGGCAAACGCAATGCCCATATGCTGGAAAGTCAGGACAAACGGGCTGCCGTTGGTGCCCACCTGGTTCCACGGGTAGATGGACATAATCACAAACAGCGTGCCCACGTAGAACACCAGGATACGCATCGGCACCGAGTTGATGGCGCGCGGAATAGACTTCTCCGGATCTTTCGCTTCCCCGGCGGTGATGCCGATAATCTCGATTCCGCCATAGGCGAACATGACCATCTGGAGCGACATGACCATCCCGAGCCAGCCGTTGCTAAAGAAGCCGCCGTTGCTCCACAGGTTATGGATGCCGGTTGGCTGCCCACCGTTGCCGATACCCCAGATGATGATGCCGAAACCGGCGAGGATCATGATGATAATGGTCGCGACCTTGAAGAAGGAGAACCAGAACTCCAGCTCGCCAAACACCTTCACGCTCATCAGGTTAACGGCGCAGATAATCAGCACCACGCTCAGCACCCAGATCCAGTGCGGCACGGCAGGGAACCAGACCCCCATATAGATGCCAAACGCCGTCACATCGGCAATGGCGACAATCAGGATTTCAAAGCAATAAGTCCAGCCAGTGATAAACCCGGCCAGCGGGCCTAAGTTCTCTTGTGCATAGCGTGAAAACGAGCTGGCAGACGGGTTGTGAACCGACATCTCCCCCAGCGCACGCATGATGATATAGGCCGCGGCACCGCCGATGATGTAGGCCAGCAGAACGCTTGGACCGGCCATTTTGATGGCATCTGCCGAGCCATAAAAAAGACCGGTGCCGATAGCCGAGCCCAGCGCCATAAAGCGGATGTGGCGGGTGCTCAATCCACGTTTAAGTTTGTTAGTGCTTTCCATTAAAATCTTGCCATTCAACACGAAAAAAACAAAAAACCACGGGGCCTTAAGCCCCGTGGTTAAACAATTTGTTGCCGTTGATTAATGGGCGTTGGATGTCACCTGACGCCCGGCCGCACGGTCCCAGATAATCGCAAGAACCAGCGCTACAACGGAAGGCATCAGCCAGGCCAGGCCCTGCTCGGACAGCGGCAGACGCTGTGTCCAGGCTGGCAGGATTTCTGCAAATGCTGATGCTTTGATCCCGTCAAGGATACCAAAAATCAGGCTGATAAACATGGCCGGCGCAATAATTCGCGTCGAGTTATGCCACCACGGGCGGGTGAAGCTCAGCACCACCAGCACGATACATGGCGGATAGATAGCCGTCAGCACCGGAATTGACACCTGGATCAGGTGGCTCAGACCGAGGTTTGACACCGCCATGGAGAAGATGCCGAGGATAAACACCAGCGTGCGGTAAGAGAGCGGCAGATACTGAGCGAAGAACTCCGCGCAGGCGCAGGTCAGACCCACCGCCGTCACCAGACAGGCCAGGAAAATCAGCGCCGCCAGCAGCATACTGCCTGCACCACCAAAGGTGCGCTGCACGTAAGCATGCAGGATCGCCGCGCCGTTTGCGCTCTGATCGACCAGCGTTGCGCTATCTGAACCCAGACGGAACAGCGCCAGATACAGCAGCGTCAGGCCGACACCGGCCATCAGGCCAGCCCAGATAGTGTAACGAGTCAGCAGGCGCGCTTCGGTCACCCCACGGGAACGCGCGGCGTTAACGATAACAATACCAAACACCATCGCGCCAAGCGTATCCATCGTCAGATAGCCGTTCACGAAACCGTTTGAGAACGCCGCGTTCTGGTAGGCGTCCATCGCGGAGCTGATGGGCCCCGCAGGCCAGACAATGGCCGCAACCGCCAGCACAATCAGCGCCACAATTTTCAGCGGTGCCAGGAAGTTACCCACGGTATCCAGCAGTTTGCCGGGATAGAGAGAAACCAGAATCACGATGGCGAAGTAAATGAGGCTGTAAATAAACAGTGGCATCGCGCCGTCACCGGTCAGCGGGGCGATACCCACTTCAAAGGAGACGGTCGCCGTGCGCGGGGTCGCGAACAGCGGGCCAACGGCCAGATAGCAGACGGTTGCCAGCAGAACGCCAGCCACTTTGCCAATCGGGGTGCTGAGGCTGTCCACACCGCCACCGACTTTCGCCAGCGCGATAACGGTCAGTACCGGCAGGCCCACGGCAGTAAGCAGGAAGCCAAACGCAGCCGTCCAGACGTGTTCACCCGCCTGTAAGCCAACCATTGGAGGAAAAATGATGTTACCTGCGCCAACGAACAGCGCAAATGTCATAAAGCCCAGCGCGATAATGTCACGCGATTTCAAGTGATGGGTCATAAAACCTTACTGCCTGTGGATGTGGTGTTGAATACGTTGAGATTTTCGCCATCCCTGATGGGACGATACAGCGGAAAATTTGCTCAATTTCAGCGGGATATGCTCCCGTCCTGGCGTGGCGAAGAATAGTTTTTCGATTTACCACGCAAATACAGTCGGTCTGACAGTATATGGGGGGCAATTTAAACGCTTATAACGTTTAAAGGCAAGAAGGGATCGTAAAACCAGAACAATATGCCAGCATGAAAATCCAGACCAACATAATATGCCATGTATAAGAAAAACTCATGGCTAATCATGCGAACAAAAAAGCACCAGCCGTATAATATTCATCCGCGTTTCGCTTGACTGCAAAGCAAACGGGCCAGCAACGCTGGCCCGTGGAAAGGTAGCCTGACACACACGCTGTCAGGCGCTTTTTTTGGCAATTAATCGTTCCGGAATCACGAAGCTAAAGCGCGTGCCCTTACCGAGGGTGCTTTCGATATTGAGCCGGCTTTCGTGGTGGCTGACGGCATGCTTCACAATTGCCAGCCCCAGTCCGCTTCCGCCGGTCTGCCGCGAGCGCGCCTTATCCACCCGGTAGAACCGTTCAGTGAGACGCGGGAGGTGTTCAGGCCCAATCCCCGGCCCGTTGTCCTCGACGCTAAACTCAGCGCCCGCCGGGGTATGCTGCCAGCGCACCGCGATATGCGTCCCTTTCGGGGTGTGATTCACGGCGTTATAGATCAGGTTTGAGATAGCGCTTCGCAGCTCATCTTCACTGCCGAGCACTTTCAGCGTGTTATCAACGTCAAAACTCAGGGTGTGCTGATTATGACTCAGCGTTTGGGCTTCGCGCTCCACCACCCGCAACATCATCGGCACATCAATGATGTCATTTAGCGCCAGCGACGGGGCAGCCTCAATTTTTGAAAGCGTCAGCAGCTGTTTGACCAGCCCTTCCATGCGGAACGTCTGCTCCCTCATGGTATGCAGCGCTTTCTCACGCGGCGCCCCCTCAAGCGTTTGCTCCTGCATCATCTCCAGGTAGCCCTGAAGCACCGTCAACGGCGTACGCAGCTCGTGGCTGACGTTGGCAAAGAAGTTACGTCTCGCGCCCTCAAGCTGGTGCATCTGGGTAACGTCCCTCGCCACCATCAGCCACTGCCGATCGCTGTAGGGCATCACGCGGATCTCCAGATGGCGACCGTTATTGAGCTTCAGATTGTGCGGGCGCGAAAAATCCCGCTTTTTCAGATACAGCGTGAACTCGGGATAGCGCAGAAGGTTGAGGATGTTCTGACCGTTATCATCCGGCCAGCGCAGGCCCAACAGCTGTTGCGCGAGGCCATTACACCAGAAGATGGTCCCTTCTTCCGTCGTCAGGATCACCGCGTCCGGCAGCGACTCCGCACCGCTACGAAAGCGTTTGATCAGGCTTCCCAGCTCACGACGGCGCTTTTTATTACGCATCTGCATCTGGTGCAGGCCGTAGAGAAGCGGTTCCCAGCTCCCGCTTCCCGGCGGAGGTGTCATACTTCTGTCGACCCACAGCCACCAGGAAAGACGCAGTAAATTCCAGAAATGCCAGACGAGCAATCCCGTCACGGCCACCAGTAAAAACCACGGCAGATAGCCAAAGATAGCCCCCAGAATGAGGGCCGGAATACAGCATAAGATCAGTTCAAAGACGAGCCTTTTCCATGACAGACGTTCCAGCACGCGTCACACTCCTGTCATTGTTCAGAAACGGGTCGAGAAGCGATAACCCGTGCCGCGGACCGTCTGTACCATGCGATCGTGGCCGCTCAGTTCCAGTGCTTTACGCAGGCGGCGAATATGGACGTCAACCGTTCGGTCTTCGACATAGACGTTAGTTCCCCAGACGTTATTCAGCAACTGTTCGCGGCTGTAAACGCGCTCCGGGTGGGTCATAAAGAAGTGCAGGAGTTTAAATTCGGTGGGGCCCATATCGAGGGGATTTTCACCGGTCATGACCCGGTGCGAGGTAGGATCCAGGCTCAGCCCCTGCATCTCAATCACCTCTTCCACCGCCATCGGTGAAATACGGCGCATCACGGCTTTGATACGCGCCACCAGCTCTTTCGGGGAGAACGGTTTGGTGATGTAATCGTCCGCGCCGGTTTCCAGACCGCGCACGCGATCCTCTTCCTCGCCGCGCGCCGTCAGCATCACCACCGGGATATCACGGGTCATCGCCTCGCGTTTGATATGCTTGATAAACTGCAATCCGGAACCGCCAGGCAGCATCCAGTCCAGCAGGATCAGATCGGGCCAGGGTTCATTCAGCTGGTTCACCGCGCTGTCATAATCTTCCGCTTCAACCGGCTGGAAGCCATTTTGTTCAAGCACGAAGCACACCATTTCACGGATCGGAGCTTCATCTTCTACGACCAGAATACGTCTCGCCATACTTTGCCCTGTCTTATCGTATTTAAGTTACAAGTCTGTAATGCGGCGTCATTATGCGTCAGATTTATGACAGATTTATGAAAAACATTACCACTATAAATGGCAAACTGTTGTTTTATTACAGCGGTTATTTTCCGTTCCACGAAAGTTTATAATCCTGCTTTCTTATTATTGCCACGGATCTTTTATGCGCATACTTCACACCTCAGACTGGCACCTGGGTCAAAATTTTTACAGCAAAAGCCGCGCCGCGGAACATGAAGCGTTCCTGAACTGGCTGCTGGAGACGGCTCAGGCTCACGAGGTGGACGCGATTATTGTGGCGGGCGACATTTTTGATACCGGATCGCCGCCGAGCTATGCGCGTGAGCTATACAACCGTTTTGTGGTCAACCTCCAGCAAACCGGTTGTCACCTGGTGATTGTCGCCGGAAATCATGACTCGGTGGCGACGCTGAATGAATCCCGCGATATTCTGGCGTTCCTCAATACCACCGTGGTGGCCAGCGCCGGGCACGCGCCGCAGATCCTGAAAAAACGCGACGGCACGCCGGGCGCGGTGCTGTGCCCAATCCCGTTTTTACGCCCGCGCGATATCGTGCAAAGCCAGGCGGGTCTGTCCGGCAGCGAAAAACAGCAGCATCTGTTGCAGGCCATCACCCGCTATTATCACCAGCAGCATACGGAAGCCTGCGCCCTGCGCGGCGATCAGGCCATTCCGATCATTGCCACCGGACACCTCACCACCGTCGGAGCCAGTAAGAGTGACGCGGTGCGCGAGATCTATATCGGTACGCTGGACGCGTTTCCGGCGCAAAACTTCCCCCCCGCCGACTACATTGCCCTCGGGCATATTCACCGGGCGCAGATCATCGGCGGCTGCGAGCATATCCGCTACTGCGGCTCGCCCATTTCGCTCAGTTTTGACGAAACGGGCAAAGCCAAATCCGTGCATCTGGTGAGCTTCACCGAAGGCAAACTTAGCGCCGTTGAGACGTTTGAGGTGCCGGTCACCCAGCCGCTGGCGGTGCTGAAAGGCGATCTGGCCGCCATTACCGCTCAGCTTGAGCAGTGGCGCGGCGCAGCGCTTAATCCCCCCGTCTGGCTCGATATCGAAATCACCACCGACGACTACCTGTACGATATGCAGCGTAAAATTCAGACGCTGACGGAAGACCTTCCCGTGGAAGTACTGCTGGTACGCCGCAGCCGCGAGCAGCGCGAGAAAATACTGCTCAACGCCCAGCGTGAAACGCTTAGCGAACTTCGGGTTGAAGAGGTGTTCGCGCGGCGGCTTGCGCATGAAGAGGTGGACGAGGCCAGACGCACCAGGCTTAACGAGCTGTTTGCCCAGACCCTGCACTCCCTCCATGACGAGGACGAAAACGCATGAAAATTCTGAGCCTGCGTCTGAAAAATCTGAATTCGCTAAAGGGTGAGTGGAAAATTGATTTCACCGCGGAGCCGTTCGCCAGCAACGGGCTGTTTGCCATCACCGGCGCAACCGGCGCGGGTAAAACCACGCTGCTGGATGCCATCTGCCTGGCGCTGTACCACGAAACGCCGCGTCTTAATAAGGTCTCTCAGGCGCAAAACGACCTGATGACGCGCGATACCGCCGAATGCCTGGCGGAAGTGGAATTTGAGGTCAAAGGCGTTGCTTATCGCGCTTTCTGGAGCCAGAACCGCGCCCGCAACCAGCCGGACGGGAACTTACAGGCACCGCGCGTAGAGCTGGCCCGCTGCGAAGACGGCAAAATTCTGGCCGACAAAGTCACGGATAAGCTGGAACAAACCGCCGCACTCACCGGGCTGGACTATGGTCGCTTTACCCGCTCGATGTTGCTCTCGCAGGGGCAGTTTGCCGCCTTCCTGAATGCTAAACCGAGCGATCGCGCTGAGCTGCTGGAGGAACTGACCGGCACGGAAATTTACGGCCAGATTTCCGCCATGGTTTTTGAAAAACACAAAGCGGCACGTAACGCGCTGGAGATGTGCGAAGCGCAGGCCGCAGGGGTTGTGCTGCTGAGCGAGGAACAGCAGCAGCACTTGCAGCAAAGTTTGCAGGCACTTACTGACGAAGAGAAAATCCTGCTGGCACAGCAGCAGAGCCAACAGAAAGATTTTCAGTGGCTTACGCGTAACGACGAACTGATACGTGAGCAGCAGCGCGCAGCCGCTTCGCAGCAGCAGGCGCAACAGGCTCTGACGGACGCCGCGCCGCAACTGGCTAAGCTCCAGCTGGCGCAGCCCGCCGCCCAGCTACGTCCGCTATGGCAGCACCAGCAGGAGCAGACCGCCTGCCTGTCGCAGACCGCAGAGCGAATTGTCGAAGTAAATACTCGCTTACTCGACAGAGCGGCACAGCGCGCGCGTATCCGCAACGGTGCGCAGCGCAACCGTGAACAGTTGCAGACAGAGCACACGGCGCTGACGCAGTGGCTAACCGAACACGATCGTTTCCGTCAGTGGGGACAGGAAATTGCCGGCTGGCGGGCGCATTTTACGCAGCTGAATCGCGATAAAAATCAGCTTGTTGCCCAGGCAGCGCGCATGGCTGAGCTTCGTCAGAAGCTGGCTGAGCTGCCGGAGAGTACGCTGACGCTGACGGCTGAGGATCTCGCGACGGCAATGGAGCAACAGGCACAATCGCGGGCGCTCCGCCAGCGTCTGACTGCGCTTCACGCTCGCTATCAGCCGCTGCAAAAACGGCTGCGCCAGAATGCGGAAAGCGTGCAGAAAGCGCAGGCTGAGCAGGGTAAGCTCAATGAAACGCTGATCCTGCGGCGTCAGCAGTTCAAAGAAAAAAATCAGCACTATGCCGACCTGAAAGCGCTCTGTGAGCGTGAGGCGACAATCAAGGATCTTGAGAATTATCGTGCTCAGCTGGAAGCGGGTAAGCCTTGCCCGCTCTGCGGTTCACGCGAACACCCGGCAGTTGTGCAGTATCAGGCGCTTGAACTGACTGACAATCAGCGCCGCCGCGACGCGCTGGAGAAAGAGGTTGCCGCGCTAAAAGAGGAAGGATTGCTGGTGCTCGGGCAGGTGAATGCGCTGACCCAACAGATCCAGCGCGAGACTGAGGAAGCACAGGCTCTCTCTCAGGAAGAGCAAGCACTCACTAAAGAGTGGCTGGAGGTCTGCACCTCCCTGAACATAGCGCTGAATATTCAGGATGATATAGCACTCTGGATGAGCGCACAGGAGCAGTATGAACGCCAGCTGTATCAGCTCAGCCAGCGTCTGACGCTGCAAAACCAGCTCATTGAACAGGAAGGTCAGGCGCGCCAGTACCAGCAGCAGCTGACGGCGACGCGTCAGGCGCTGGCGGCCTCGCTAGAGTCGCTGTCGCTTAGCGTGCCCGATGAAGGGGCCGAAAGCGCCTGGCTGAGCGCGCGCGAAAGCGAATATACCCTGTGGCAGGAAAAACAGGCCCAGCACGGTACGATTCAGGAACGTATTAACGCCCTGATGCCAATCCTGGAGACGCTGCCGGTTACCGATGATACAGAAGCCGACGCGGTTATACCTGAGAAGTGGCGCGGCATCCACGACGAATGCGTGTCGCTGCAAAGCCAGCTCACCACCCTCCAGCAGCAGGAGACGCTTGAGCGTGAACGGCTCCAGCAATCACAGGCTCAGTTCAACGCCGCGCTGACCGCGAGCTGCTTTGCCGATCGGGAGGCATTTCTCTCCGCCCTGCTGGATGAAGCGTCGATCCGCCAGCTTGAACAGCAAAAGCAGACGCTGGAAAACCAGCTCCAGCAGACCACGGCGCTTTCGGTGCAGGCAAGCCAGCAGCTTCAGGCGCATCAGGCACAGCGCCCCGAGGGGCTGGAAACCGATGCCGCAACGCTTCAGGCGCAGTTACATCAGCTGGCGCAACAGCTTCGGGACAACACCACGCATCAGGGGGAGATCCGCCAGCAGCTCAAACAGGACGCCGATAACCGTCTGCACCAGCAGGCGCTTATGCAGCAGATTGAGGAGGCGGCGCGTCAGGCCGACGACTGGGGCTATCTCAATGCGCTGATAGGCTCCAGCACCGGCGATAAATTCCGTAAATTCGCCCAGGGGCTAACGCTGGATAATCTGGTGTGGCTTGCCAACCAGCAGCTCAACCGTCTGCATGGCCGCTATCTGCTTCAGCGTAAAGCCAGCGACGCGCTGGAGCTGGAAGTGGTCGATACCTGGCAGGCCGATGCGATACGCGATACCCGTACCCTTTCCGGCGGGGAGAGTTTCCTGGTCAGTCTGGCGCTGGCTTTAGCGCTTTCCGATCTGGTCAGTCACAAAACGCGCATTGATTCGCTGTTCCTGGATGAAGGGTTCGGCACGCTCGACAGTGAAACGCTGGACACCGCGCTGGATGCGCTCGACGCACTGAACGCCACCGGGAAAACCATCGGCGTGATCAGCCACGTTGAGGCGATGAAAGAGCGTATTCCGGTGCAGATCAAGGTGAAGAAGATCAACGGGCTGGGGTATAGCAGGCTGGACAGGGAGTTTGCGGTGAATTGAATGGGGGACGGTGCGGTCTGATGCCCTCACCCTGGCCCTCTCCCTGTGGGAGAGGGTACAAACATCAAAAACGGCAACGCAAGTTGCCGTTTTGCGTTTATTCCGGCCAGAGCCACGCCGCGCCGCGTACGCCGCTGGAGTCACCGTGGACGGCTTTGCGGATCGGCGTTTCGCACTCGCCGCCAAATACCCACTGTTTCACCAGCGTTGGCACCGTGGCGTACAGCCGGTCAACGTTGCTCATGCCGCCGCCCAGCACAATCACGTCCGGATCGAGGATGTTGATCACATGCGCCAGTGACTTAGCCAGCCGCATTTCGTAGCGGCTGAGCGCCAGTTCAGCCACCGGATCCTGCTCCTCAACCAGACGCATAATCTCGTTACCTTTCAGCGGCTGGCCGCTCAGACGATGATAATCGGTGGCAAACCCCGTACCGGAGATAAAGGTCTCTATACAGCCCTGCTTGCCACAGTAGCACGGCACTTCGGCGCGGTATTTGAGTTCATCTTCATCCATCCACGGCAGCGGGTTGTGCCCCCACTCGCCCGCGGTGCCGTTGCCGCCAATATGCGAGCGCCCTCCGAAGGCCACGCCCGCCCCGCAGCCGGTGCCGATAATTACGGCAAATACGGTCTGCGCGCCAGCCGCTGCGCCATCCACGGCCTCAGACACCGCCAGGCAGTTTGCGTCATTCGCCAGACGCACTTCCCGGTTCAGGCGTTGACTTAAGTCTTTATCAAACGGCTGACCGTTGAGCCAGGTGGAGTTGGCGTTTTTTACCACGCCGGTATACGGCGAAATGGAGCCAGGGATCCCCATCCCGACTGTGCCCGTCTCGCCCGTTGCCTGCTCTGCCATATCGACCAGGCGGGCAATCGTCTCTATGGTCTGGTGATAATCATCGCGCGGCGTAGGCAGACGGTGGCGAAACAGTTGCTCCCCCTGCTCGCTCAACGCAATGACTTCTGTTTTGGTGCCGCCCAAATCAATCCCAATACGCACAAGACACTCCTCATTATTTTGATTATCAACAGAGTAGAAGCCTGCTTCCCGATTAGCAATGCAAGCGATGCGACAATTCGTTATCATGCCCGCTGATTTAACGACAAGGCCGTGGAAATTATCATGCTGTGGTTCAAAAATTTGATGGTTTACCGTCTCAGCCGCGACGTTTCGCTGCGTGCAGAAGAGATGGAAAAACAGTTAGCCGCTTACTCCTTTACCCCTTGCGGTAGCCAGGATATGGCAAAAACCGGCTGGGTTCCGCCAATGGGTTCTCAAAGCGATGCGCTGACCCACGCCAGCAGCACGGGGCAAATCATCGTTTGCGCCCGCAAAGAAGAGAAGATCCTGCCGACGCCCGTGGTTAAGCAGGCACTCGAAGCGAAGATCTTCAAGCTGGAAGCTGAACAGGGCCGTAAGCTTAAAAAAACCGAAAAAGATTCGCTGAAGGATGAAGTGCTGCACTCGCTGCTGCCGCGCGCCTTTAGCCGCTTTAGCCAGACCATGATGTGGATCGACACCGTTAACGGGCTGATTATGGTGGACTGCGCCAGCGCCAAAAAAGCCGAAGATACGCTGGCGCTGCTGCGTAAGAGCCTTGGCTCATTACCGGTGGTACCGCTGGCGCTGGAAACGCCGATTGAGCTGACCCTGACCGAGTGGGTGCGCAGCGGGACTGCCGCGCAGGGCTTCCAGATCCTTGATGAAGCAGAGCTGAAAGCGTTGCTGGAAGATGGCGGCGTGATCCGAGCGAAGAAACAGGAACTGGTGAGCGACGAAATCGCCGTGCACATTGAAGCGGGCAAAGTGGTGACCAAACTGGCACTCGACTGGCAGCAGCGCATTCAGTTTGTGATGTGTGATGACGGCTCCGTGAAGCGCCTGAAATTCTGCGATGAACTGCGCGATCAGAACGAAGATATCGACCGCGAAGATTATGCTCAGCGCTTTGACGCAGACTTTATCCTGATGACCGGCGAGCTGGCGGCGCTGATTCAGAACCTGGTGGAAGGTCTCGGCGGCGAAGCGCAGCGCTGACAGGCAAAACGTAGGCCGGGTAAGCGAATGCGCCACCCGGCATGCTTTTATTTCAGATAGCGGCACAGATAAGAGGTTGGCTCTGCAACCTGTAAATGGAACTCGCTGTGGCCCGGCACGTTGAAGACCTGCCCGGCACTATATACTTTCCACTCCGTTTCACCCGGCAGCAGGACGTTCAGCGCGCCGCTGACCACCGTCATCTCTTCCGCTTCTGCGGTGCCAAAGGTGTATTCCCCTTCCGCCATTACGCCGACACTGGCGCGGCCAGTGCTGCTGCTGGTAAAACCAATGGATTTCACTTTACCGGAAAAGTATTCGTTACTTTGAAGCATGAACTGGCCCTTATATTTATAGAGAAAAATCCACTATAGGGGCCATGCTCATGACCTGTCACGCAAAATCATTACACCAGTAATTCTGACGCCAGACGCGCCATCAGGACGTTAGAGAGCAGCACCGGAACATCCAGCGCCTTTTGCAATAAATCACGATGCCGCTGATGGAAGCCCAGGCAGTCGAGCATCAGGACATCCGCCCCTCTGTCGATCAATTCCTGCCCGGCCGCAATCAGCTTCGCTTCGCTGTCCCAGAACGGGTTAGCCAGCGCGTACAGCGGGGTGTGCTCCAGCGCAGCCCACTTCACCGTCTGGTTATCCAGCAGTTCCTCAACGGGAACGATGACCCCAACCTGATGACCATCAACAATAGAGGCCACCAGCGGGGGGATAATCCGCATCGGTTCGAGCAGAATGGCATTACGCGCGCTGAGTCCTTTAACGGGTGCCGTGCTCATCAGCAAAATGACGTCATAGTCCTGATTGTCGAGCACTTCGATCACGCCCTGTAGCGCGCGCTCGATTTTCTGGCGCGACACATGCGCCAGTTTACCGTCACTGAGTAACGTTGCCAGGGGATCTTCCCCCTCTCCGACCGCGTAGTCTTCCATGACCTCTTCCCGACTGAGCTTCCCTAACAGACTGAGATGCGTAATTTGTTGTTCAGAGACATGCTCGGTTAAGAGCGGTAATACTTCGCTTACAGGCACCACACCAATCGTGAGGATCGCCAACGTCGCCTTCATTTTGATCGCCTTCCGTTACTACCACAACTGCCACACAGGTGCAGGCTCACTACGCTGCACTGTTCATTTATTCAACAAAACAGCACCAAGCGTAGCAGGGGATCTCAACACCGTAGTGTAAAGATCGACTGGCCTTTCCGAATCCACCTGTAATAACTAAATATTAACTGCTGCTTAACATCAGCGATAAGTTAAAAGTGTGATTCAGGCACGGTTGTAACGAATTCGGATTCCTGTCAGGACTTCTCAGGATCCTCATAGCGCCGTTTCGCATCCAGCGCTTCCTGTTCGGTTTCATGTTCGCTGATCAGCGAATCAGGTTTAGGGTGATCGGCACGCAGCTGGTACCAAGTTACGGTTTGATCACCATTACCTTTTTCAACGGTAACGATGCGGGCTTCACGTGGATAGGGAGGTCTGGTTGGCATAGCTCATCCTTTTTTTATGTCTGAGCTATGAGTATAGACGGCTGTTAGCTGGCGCAAGCCAAACGCAGGGCGGTAATAATCTGAATTGCAACTTTTTCGGGTGACGCCGACGCATCCACAACGTGGTGTGCCGCCTCGCGGTACAGTGCATCGCGTTCGGCGAGGACCTCGCTGACCTCTTCACTCAGCGGTTTCGCGGTCAGCGCCGGGCGCTGCCCCTCTTCCGGAAACGCCTCCAGCCGCCCCACCAGCGTAGAGACCGGGGCACAGAGGTAGATCACGACACCCTTTTCGCGCATAAACTGGCGGTTATACGACGCCAGGATAATGCCCCCACCGGTCGCAATCACGGTTGACGGCGCGGTCACCGCTTCCAGCGTGGCCGTTTCACGCGCACGAAAGCTCTCCCAACCCTCATCTTCAACGATATCGGCGATAGTCTTACCCGCATTCTCCTGAAGCCAGTGGTCAGTATCGACAAACTGACTCTGGCACAAACGCGCCAGCTCCAGACCAACGGTGGTTTTCCCACAGCCGCGAGGGCCAACTAAAAAGATGGGTGGGTTCATAACCAGGTGTTCCCCTTGCTGCCGGATAACTGAGGCTGTAAAGAAATGATTGCAGTAGATGTTGCGCTAACTTTACTGCAAAGCGGTACGGAATGACAAGCCTGTGGAAGCCACACTGTACCACAAAACCGCCCGGAGGTGGGCTACGCCGGGCGGCGCTTCACTTCCAGCAGCCATTTATCCAGCTCGGCGGCAAACTGCTGGCGATCGCGCTGCGACAGGCTGTCCGGCCCACCGGTTTGCACGCCGCTGGAACGCAGCGTATCCATAAAATCACGCATGGTGAGCTTCTCCCGGATCGTTGCCGGAGAGTAGCGCTCGCCGCGCGGGTTAAGCGCCGCGGCCCCCTTCGCCAGCACGTCGGCAGCCAGCGGGATATCCGCCGTGATCACCAGATCTCCTGCGTCACACAGGCGTACTATCTCGTTATCCGCCACGTCAAACCCGGCCGGAACGCGCAGAGATCGGATGTATCTGGAGGGCGGCACGCGGATATTCTGGTTCGCCACCAGCGTTAGCGGCATCTGCACACGCTCGGCAGCACGAAATAAAATCTCTTTAATCACATTCGGACACGCATCCGCATCAACCCAAATCGCCATCGTCTCTCCCCATTATGATTCTGGCGACTATTGTCGCCTGCATTTCGTTGTTAAGCTATCAATGAGAGATAACAACGCATAATAACGGAGAGACGTGATGGATAAGAAAATCGGGTTTATCGGCTGCGGAAACATGGGCAAAGCTATCCTCGGCGGACTGATTGCCAGCGGGCAGGTGCTGCCGGGGCAGATTTGGGTCTATACCCCATCCCCGGATAAAGTCGCGGCGCTGCGTGATGAGTATGGTGTCAACGCTGCCGAAAGCGCGCAGGAAGTGGCTCAGGTGGCGGATATTGTCTTTGGCGCCGTTAAGCCGAATATCATGATTAAAGTCCTGAGCGAGATCACCTCCAGCCTTAACAAAGAGACCCTGGTGGTGTCGATTGCCGCAGGCGTGACCCTCGATCAGCTCGCCCGCGCGCTGGGTCACGACCGTAAGATTGTTCGCGCCATGCCAAACACCCCGTCGCTGGTGAATGCCGGTATGACCTCCGTTACCCCGAACGCGCTGGTCACATCTGAAGACGTGGCAGATGTACTGAATATCTTCCGCTGCTTCGGCGAAGCGGAAGTGATTGCCGAACCGATGATCCACCCGGTGGTCGGCGTGAGCGGCTCTGCCCCGGCGTATGTCTTTATGTTTATCGAAGCCATGGCCGATGCCGCCGTATTGGGCGGAATGCCGCGCGCGCAGGCCTACAAATTTGCAGCGCAGGCGGTGATGGGCTCGGCCAAAATGGTGCTGGAAACGGGTAAGCATCCGGGCGAATTGAAAGATATGGTGTGCTCGCCTGGGGGCACAACCATTGAAGCCGTGCGCGTGCTGGAAGATCGCGGATTCCGCTCCGCCGTGATCGAGGCGATGGAAAAATGCATGGAAAAATCAGAGAAGCTCAGTAAGTCCTGATGCGCTACGCCGGGCGTCAGGCGGCCACTTCGGTGCGGCCCCGTCCGGCATTTTTGGCTTTATAGAGGGCCACGTCCGCCGCCTTTAGCCATTCACGATAGTGGGTGAACTGCGCCCCCCAGGGGGCAACCCCAACGCTGATACACAACCTCGCCGTTGGTGCTCCGTGCAGCGGCATGTTGACCAGCCGTTCATGGACGCGCGACATCGCTGCAATCGCGCTGTCGGCAGGCGTGCCGGACATGATCACCGCGAACTCATCCCCACCAAAGCGGCCAATATAATCGCCTGAGCGCAGAGTCAGCTGAAGCTGGCGCGTAATGGCAACAATCGCTTCATCTCCCACGTCATGCCCCCAGGTGTCGTTGATCGTCTTGAAGTGATCGATATCAATGAGCAGTATCGTCGCCTGTCGATGGCTGCGACGGCAGGCCTCAAATTCGTAACGCAGCAGCGTTTCCCAGTGACGGCGATTGAACACGCCGGTCATTCCGTCGCGGGTACTCATCAGCTCAAGCCGACGCTTATGCTCTGCCAGCCGGATCGCCGTGCGGTGGCTGAGCCATGCAAACAGCATGGGGTAGACCACCAGCACGGGGAGCGTCAGCCACAACGCCAGCGGTTCAGAGGTCAATAGCACAGGAGTACCCGTGGATTGCACGGTGAGCAGAGCAGACAGGGCAAGCAGCGCCAGTCCTGTCAGAAATAAGCGACATCCCCCCGATCCCATCATATTCATGCCGATCATCATGATCAGCGCCGCCGTTGGTAGTGCATTGAACCCTGTTAGCCCCATCCAGACACCGGCAAGAATGGCATCGATTTTCAGATTAACAATTTCACTTCTGTGGGGTTCAGCCGAACGAAAAGCCAGCTGCCAGGCCAGATGGGGCCAGACAAAGACCCAGCCCACCAGCAATAACCACCAGACGCCGGAAAGAAACTGGCTCACCAGAACGCTGGCAAGCGGAACAAATAGCGCCGCCAGACCAACGATGCGTGCCAGCCGTATTCGCCGGGCAAATCGCAGACCGGAACGGTATGAATCATCCTGAGAAAGCTGCTGGTGCCACGCTTCCCGAATGTTCTCGTGACTGTCATAAAACTCATCATTCATCATCTTTGGGAATATTCTGAAACATTTTCCCAAATTATAGAGAGGGGGATAGCGGGGAAAGTATGAAATTTTGGGTGAGCCACAGCCGTGACTCACCCGTTAGCACTACGCCTGTTTTTTCAGGCACGCGCTCATGAACTTGCTGCGATCGTCGCCTTTCAGCATCTGCTGTGTCGCCTGGGCGTTGCACTCACGCATTTTTTGCTGCTGTGGGGTCAGGCTTTTTTCACCGGGTTTAGCCGCACCATTTTTAAGGCAGTCGCTCATGTACGTTTTACGGGCATCCCCTTTCAGGCTTTGCGATGTCGCCTGTTGGTTACAGGTCGTCATGCGCTGCTGCTGGGGCGTTAACGTTTTCTCTTCCGCGTGTGCTGAGGCGATCAGACACAGGCCAGAGAGCAGGGTAACCAGTATTGTTGTTTTCATTGCACCATCCTTTATGTGAAGTTCCACGTTAAGTCTGGCTCGTTACGGGGAAAAAACCACCCTGCGACTCTGATTTTCGCCGGGCTCTGCGGTTATTTCAGCCCTGTATCGGCACAATATTCATTAACCGGTTTCGCCGGGGGGGAGGCGGTAATTAATAACAGAAATTATGCGGTGAAAGGTGTGCTCTGTCTCAATTTAATTTTCCCTGCATAAATGTGTAAAAATAAAAACAGAGCGACGCCAGGCATCCTGCATGACAATTCTGTGACACGTCATTTCACCTCAGGCAGGTTAGCTGCGAGGATGCCTTAAAAGCTTCTTTACGTATTGCTGAAGCAGCTCCGCATCTTCCGCAGGCACCTGGGAATCAGGACGCGCTTTTTCCAGCGCGCCTTCAACGTTGTCGATCAACGCCTCCTGCTCCGGTTTTGCCATCTGTCGCAGCAGCGCCGTCACAACGATTTCCAGCGCCTCGACCTGGGCAACCAGCTCTTTCGACTCTTCTTCCTTTTGGGCAAGCTTAACCAACAACTCAGCAATGAGATTTTTCATGGTGCTATTTCCTTATGTGATTTCCCCTGAAATTAACACCCTCTCTGAATAATGAAAAGCATGGATTGGTTTTATCTTATGCAAAAGTGACATCGCTGCCAAAAAAGATATTTCAGCGCGAAAGCGAAACGTTTTCCTGAAAGAAAGGCGCCGCATTTCGTTATATAAAAATGCGGCGTTCATAAGAATAAATAATATATTATCGTGTTTACCGGGCCGACTTTGCCTCAGCGATTCGCCTGCGGCGTCGCAAGGCAAAGGCCAGTTGAATAATATTTAGCAGGACCACCACCGCCGTCGCGGCAAATACCCAGCGGAAACCCGCCATCGCCGAGACCGAGGCGCCGATAAGCGGGCCTGCTACGTTGCCTAAATACATGAACGACTGGTTGTAGCCAAAAATGCGGCCGGTTACCTGGTCACTGGAATATTTCACCAGCAGCGTCTGAACAGCGGGCAGCATGGCGCCATCTGCGAAGCCAAGCAGGAAGCGCAGGATGCCGAGCTGAAGAGGTGTGGTGACGAATGACATGGCAAAGAAAAGGATCACCGCAATGATGAGCGTTGCCATCAGAATACGTGCCGTACCGATCCTGTCGCCCAGTTTCCCCAGACGCGGAGCAGACATCAGCGCCGACACGCCCGGCACCGCGGCAATCATCCCGCTCAGAAAAGCAATGTTGCTGCTGTCCGGCGCCATCGACTTGATAAACAGCGCCAGAATCGGCCCTACCGAACCGTTACAGAGCTGGATCACCATCGTCGTCACAAAGAGGCTAATCATCAGGCCAGGATAAGGCAGCGAGGCGAAAACCGCTTTTCCGCTCAGGCGTTCGGATTTACTGACAACAGGCCGCCCGCCCTCTTTAATCAGAAAAAGGGTGACCAGAAAGCTGATCGTTAGCAGGATCGCGGTAATGATAAAGACCGCACGCAGCCCGACATGGTCCGCCAGGAAGCCGCCGAGCAGCGGGCCGCCAATGACCCCGCTGATCTGGGCCGTGGAAAGCGTGCTGAGCGCCCAGCCGCTTCGCTCACGCGGTACCTGTGAGGCCACCAGCGCCATGGCATTCGGAATGTAACCGGAGGTCAGCCCCATTATCGCCCGCAGAATAAACAGCTGCCAGACGTTGGTGGCGAAGGCCTGGAGCAAAATGGCTATCGCCATCCCCAGCGAGGCGCGGAGCAGCATCAACTTGCGCCCCTTGCGATCCGCCAGACTGCCCCACATCGGCGACACAATGGCGGAGACCAGAAACGTCACGCTGAACGTCAGGCCGGACCACATCGAGAGCGCTTCATGGGAAGTCACTCCCAGCTGCGATACATACAGCGGCAGGAAGGGCAATATCTGGCTGATAGCCAGTCCGGTGAAGAAGCAGCCGAACCAGACTGAAATGAGATTAACTTTCCAGGATTCCATAACAGAAATAGTCTTCATTTTTAGGCGAATTCGCCGACAGATTAGCAAGTTACGCGCAATGACATAGCGCCAGAGATGCGGCCTTGCAGACTTTGGTGTTTTATCTTCCCAGTCATCATATTTGTGAAATAAGTCACAATTTATCCAATTTTTGGCGGAAGATTATGCTTCATCGACATAATCCATAGCCGCGCATCCCCAGATGGAAATGGTTGGCATGGGCGGCATTATAGTCCGGCCCCAGACCGTTACCGTAATAGCCACAGCTTGCCGAGAGCAGGGCCTGTAGCCAGGGCTGCGTCTTTTCCGCTTTCCAGCCGTTCAGGACGGTAACGCGCTGTCCATTTGCCAGCCTGAAAGCGCTGATATCCAGCGCATCCGCCGTGGCATGTTCGCTGCGCCGCGCATCCGGGCGGCTGTAGATATTGCGGCAGGCGAAGCTGCCCAGATGTTCAATACGCGTAAGCTCGCTTCCGGTCCAGGTTTTGGTGAGCGGTCGGGCCTGCTGGCTGACAAACAGCGCCGAACTTAACGCCAGCGGACAACTGGCCAGAAAGCTGCTGTTCAGGCTCACCGGGCCAAAATCGCGCACGCGCACCACGTTACTCAGCGGACACTCACCGGCGCTGTCAGCGACAGCCTGGGTACGGATAAGCTGGCGTTGATTCGCCTGCGCTAACAGGCTTTCGCATGCCTGCGGTGTTAAACGTCGAAGTTTAAACTGGGTTATTTTTCCGGGCGGATCGTCAAGCGTAAGCGGCACGAAAGGATTGTAATACGGCGGCAACCAGCGGTAGCCCACCATGGCGATCCCGGCAATAACAATAAGAATAAGCAGACCTTTTCCTTTCACGCGCCCCCCTTCAGCATCCCCAAAACATTATGGCAGAAGGCCGCGAAACCCGCCGGGCATCGTGGTATGTTATGGGCTTTTCGTCAGACTGGAAGAGAGTGAGATGGCAAAGCAGCGCGTAGGTATTGTCTTTGGGGGAAAATCGGCAGAGCACGAGGTGTCATTGCAATCGGCTAAAAATATCGTTGATGCGATTGATAAAAGCCGTTTTGACGTGGTGCTGCTGGGCATTGATAAACAGGGCCAGTGGCATGTTAACGATGCCAGCCAGTATCTGTTACACGCTGACGATCCGGCGCACATTGCCCTTAATCCTTCTGATGTCAGCGTCGCAACGGTTCCAGGCGTGGAACAGGGACAGCTTATCGATGCCGGGAACGCGCAGGCGCTGGTACAGATTGACGTAGTGTTCCCTATCGTTCACGGCACGCTGGGCGAAGACGGCTCTCTGCAAGGCATGTTGCGGATGGCAAACCTGCCGTTTGTCGGTTCCGATGTGCTGGGCTCTGCCGCCTGCATGGATAAAGACGTCACAAAACGTCTCCTGCGCGACGCCGGTCTGAATATTGCGCCGTTCGTGACGCTCACTCGCGCCAACCGCGATAAACACAGCTTCGCGCAGATCCAGGCGCAACTCGGCCTGCCGCTGTTTGTGAAACCGGCGAATCAGGGCTCGTCCGTCGGCGTCAGCAAAGTCACCAGCGAAGCGCAGTTTAACGATGCCGTTCGTCTGGCCTTTGAATTTGACCATAAGGTGGTGGTTGAGCAGGGAATTAACGGTCGTGAAATTGAGTGCGCCGTACTGGGCAACGACTTCCCGCAGGCGAGTACCTGTGGTGAAGTGGTACTGAACAGTGACTTCTATTCCTACGACACCAAATATATTGACGACAAAGGTGCCCAGGTTGTGGTTCCCGCCGCGCTCGATCCCGACGTTAACGACAAGATCCGGGCGATCGCCGTTGAAGCCTATCAGGCGCTGGGATGCTGTGGGATGGCGCGCGTCGACGTGTTTCTGACGCCGGATAACGAGGTGGTGATTAACGAAATCAACACTCTGCCGGGCTTTACCAATATCAGCATGTACCCGAAGCTGTGGCAGGCCAGCGGGATAAGCTATCCGGAACTGATCACCCGCCTGATTGAACTGGCGCTGGAACGTCACGCCGCTGACAGCGCCCTGAAAAGTTCCGTTAACTAACGCTTAGTCAGCTTTCTCTGCCGTCGTCGTCTCATCGGGACGACGGCGGATAATAAATCCCGCCAGCCAGAAACTGATTACCCAGGTTACCAGCCCAACCGCATAGGTTTGCCAGCCTTTCGCTTCAAATCCCAGCAGCCCGACAACACCGTTGAGAATAAAGATCAGCCCGATCGCAAAGGCGTAGTAATGCCAGTCACGGCGTAATTTGGAAGTGAGCTTCATGACAACTCCGGCAGAAAAAAAACTATCCTCTCACAGTTTGATAAAGGCGTCTGTGGCGGATACGTAAATTCTGAAATGCAGCGCAGTTTCACTTATGTTATCAATTTGTGACGTGATGCAGAAATCGACAATCCAGGAGAAATCCTGAGCCGAATTTCCCACGATTCTGATATTGACAAATGCTATGACCTGTCACACTCACCCTGTACGACGCGTATTAAAACAGAGTGATATTATCGGGAGGTCTTATGGCAGACTTTACATTGTCGAAACCGATTTTTGGCGGAAAACAACCAAAAACCTCCACGGCGGGGAATATTGCCTATGCCCTGTTTGTTCTGTTTTGTTTCTGGGCAGGAACCCAACTGCTGAATATGCTGGTGCATGCCCCTGGCGTGTATGAGCATCTGATGCAGGTGCAGGATACAGGCCGCCCGCGCGTTGAAATCGGTTTAGGCGTGAGCACCGTATTTGGACTCATTCCCTTCCTCGCGGGCAGCATGGTTCTGGGCGTGATTGCCCTTGTCCTGCGCTGGCGCAACCGCCACTGATTACAGTCCCATACAGCGTGCCCGACGATCGTCAACGCGTTTCGCGAACCAGGCGGTCGTCAGGTTACGCGTGATCTTCGGGCTTTCCAGCTGAATGCCTGGCAGAATGGCTCTGGGTAATGCCTTTCCACTTTTCTTCTCGGCCAGCGCAAAGACCTGCTTATACAGATCCGTTTTCTCAAACGCCAGGCTGTCGCCCTTCTCCAGCTGTCGGCGAATGTCGCTGTTGCTCATCTCCAGCTTCGTCGAGAGTTTTCGCACCGCACGTTCGGTGGTCCCGGCCTCACTGCTGCCGTAAGCAATGAGATCGCCGTCCAAAGCGAGCTTCACACCGCTGGCGCGGCTTACCGCATTCTGGAAGGCTGCATTTCGGCTGGCATACCAGCCCGCGTTAAAGTCGGCAAAGCGATACAGCGGTTTATCGTAGTTGGCCGGATAATTCAGCAGGTGATACGTCCCAAACCACAGCCCACCGCGCAGGGAGAAGACCTCCTGACGCACCGTACCATCGATATCCCACGGATAGCCGTCGGTATGCTTTTCCGCAAATGCGATACTGACCTGCATCGGACCGCCGGTATGCACCGGATTCAGTGAGCCAAACAGCTTCTGCCCCATCGGCACCATATTGATGAAATCATCGAAAATGGCGCTAAGCTGTTTCTCGGTTTTCACCGTATCCAGCCGTTCACTGTAGCTTTTACCGTTTGGCGAGGTGATTTTAAGGGCGGTATGCACCAGGAAAACCGGGATATGCATCGATTCGGCCCGGCGGTCGATCTCCTTCCAGGCGATTTTGTTCAGGCCAGGCACTACAGGATCTGACTGATACATCGATTCCTGCTGCGCCACCGCGAGCACCGAGCAGATATTCTCCTCGGTAGGCGCGATCTTCTGGCTTTTGAAGGTCGCTGCCAGCGCATCAGCCCACTCACTGCGATCCTTCACGCTGGCGGGCATTTTTTGCCGCACCACGCTCGCCACATCAACGGGCTTCTCCCCTTCTTTGAGCGGGGCAGCCCCTTTTTCGGCACAGCCCGCCAGCACGAAAGCGGCGAGTAACGTCAGCGGTAATGCACGTGGTACAGCAAATGGCATAGCAATTCCTTTTTAACCTAATGTATGGGTGACTTCCTGCACGTCCTTATCGTCCAGCTCACGCTCGAAACTGCGTAAACGTTTGTAGATGGACATCAGCTCCACCAGCGTAGTCCAGGAGCTGATCAGATACTGGAACGAACCGCGAACCTGACCAAAGACGTTGGTGATTTGGGTCATCAGACCGAGCGTAATCGTACCCGCAACGATGGACGGGAACAGCAGGAACAACCCGAAAACGTTATCAACCTGAAGATAAAGAATGCGCGCGATATTGAAATACATGTAATGGAAATAGAGGCGGAAGTAGTTACGACGTACGGCGCCAAACAGCTCACGCACGGTAGGCGGTGACGCGCGGTTGGCATCGTCTTCACCATACACCAGCTCTTTACGGTAGGCCGCTTCCACGCGCTGGTTTTTAAACTCCAGCCCCGGCAACTTGATCCCTACCACCGCCAGCAGCCCCGTTCCCATCAGCGACCAGACAATCGCGGCAATCACCAGGCCGTAGGGCAGATGGCCGACAATCGGCAGCTCCGGAACGTGCGACGAGAGCGTCACCAGCACCGGCAGGAAGGCGATCAGCGTCATGATGGCGTTGATAAAGCTCACGCCCATATCTTCCAGAGTAGAGGCAAAACGCATGGTGTCTTCCTGCACACGCTGTGCGGCACCTTCGATATGTCGCAGGTGCTGCCAGTGCGCCATATAGTGTTCGTTCATCGCGGTACGCCAGCGGAACACATAGTGGCTGACGAAAAAGTTATTCATCACGCCGATCACCACGGCGATGAGGGCGATGCCGAGGAAGATCCCCACCTCATGGTAGAACTGGTTAATGGTCACTTTATGCGGCGAACTCAGCGCCGTCTGGATCAGATCGTAAAACGGCGCATACCAGGCGTTGACCGCTACGCCCACCTCAACCAGGAACCAGGTGACAAAGATGATTAACGACGTGCCGAGAATCGACCAGTATTGCCAGCGGTGAGGAGAATAGACAAACCAGAACATGGCAAAAAGCCCTACGCAGAGCACGTAATAAGCGTAGAAAAGCAGATAGCTCATGGACCAGAAGCGCGCTGCGCTAATGGGAATATCGCCCGTTGCCCCCGTAAGACGGGTCAGCCACGCGCCGCCACCGGCCTGCCAGAAAATGACAGCCAGCAGTGCCCAAATAAATGCCGACAGGAAAAAGGGCCCCGGCTTTGGGAAAAAAGACTTAAACATTGTGCTTCCTTCTTGTTGTTATGGCTGTTGCTGTGTTCAACATATCGCCACACGAAACCTTGCCTGTACCAGCCTCCCGGCTCAGGCAAAAAAGTGAGACCTGCGGGTGAATTATTAGTTCGCTTCCCAGTTTTCAAGAATTGTTTCGGTGCGTTTCATTCGCAACAGCGATCGTAGCGTCTATCATACGGTCGATGTCACAAAATGGGAGCCACGCTGCAAGTAAATTGTTCAAATTTACCCACGGTTACGTTTTTCTCGCTATCGTTATGCAAATCGGGCCATTGCCCGACGCCGATTAGTAGTATAACTACCCGTAACTTTCCTTATTCACTTGATGGATGCTTTTCGTTGAAACGTTGTCTGCTCTCTATCGCCGCGCTGTGTGCGGTGAGCCTGTCCACCGCCCAGGCAGCACAGCCTCTGACGGCCCCGGTTCTGGCCTCTGACATTGCCGATCGCTACGCGAACCTTATTTATTACGGCAGCGGTGCGACGGGAATGGCGCTGGTCGTGATCGACGGTAACCAGCGGGTGTTTCGCAGCTTCGGTGAAACACGACCGGGAAATAACGTTCGTCCGCAGCTGGATTCCGTTATCCGTGTCGCGTCGATAACCAAGCTGATGACCAGCGAAATGCTGGTGAAACTGCTCGATCAGGGCGTGGTTAAACTCGACGATCCGCTCAGCAAATATGCGCCGCCCGGCGCTCGCGTTCCGACATATCAGGGAACGCCGATCAGACTGGTGAATCTGGCGACCCATACCAGTGCCCTGCCGCGAGAACAGCCCGGTGGAGCTGCGCATCGCCCTGTCTTTGTCTGGCCAACCCGTGAGCAACGCTGGAACTACCTGAGCACAGCAACCCTGAAATCGGCCCCGGGCTCGCAGGCCGGCTATTCTAACCTGGCGTTTGATCTGCTGGCCGACGCTTTAGCGACGGCCTCGGGTAAGCCCTACCCTCAACTGTTTGAAGAGCAGATCACGCGTCCGCTCGGGATGAAAGATACCACTTACACCCCCTCCCCGGACCAGTGCAAGCGTCTGATGGTGGCGGAAAAAGGGGCCAGCCCGTGCAATAACACGCTGGCCGCCATTGGCAGCGGTGGAGTTTACTCTACGCCTGGCGACATGATGCGCTGGATGCAACAGTTCCTCTCATCGGATTTTTACGCGCGCAGCAATCAGGCCGACCGCATGCAGACGCTCATCTACCAGCGTGCTCAGTTACGTCGCGTCATTGGCATGGATGTACCCGGTAAAGCCGATGCCCTCGGCATGGGCTGGGTGTATATGGCGCCAAAAGATGGCCGACCGGGGATTATTCAAAAAACCGGTGGAGGTGGCGGATTCATCACCTATATGGCGATGATTCCGCAATCAAACGTAGGTGCTTTTGTGGTGGTCACCCGGTCGCCAAATACACGCTTCGTGAATATGAGTGATGGCGTAAATAATCTGGTGGCCGAGCTGAGCGCCAATAAAGCGCAGGTGCTTACGGCCTCTAACTGATCTCAATAGTCCGTGGGCAAACGGTTGATACTGACCAGTTTGCCCCGGCTCATATTGATGTAGTTCCCCTGACGCAGCGCCGCCAGAACCTCCGCAACGACCGAACGAGAAATACGCGTGCTACGCTGAATATGATTCATAACACCAATTTTTGAACGTAGCGCATCATCCCACTCGGCCATATTCAACAGCATCGCCCGAATTTGGCTATAGGAATTATTTCCAATCAGCTGTATATCACGTTTTCCCAGTAAATGGTTTAGCCATGACAGCCAGCAGAAAGCTTCTTGCCAAACATGCGCTTCTTGAATAAGTTCGCATGCAGTAGAGGCAGGCAAATAAAATCCGGTACAAGGTGTTTGTGCAATCAGAGAATATTCAAGATAGTTGTCATTTATCCATGCGCTTAAACCGTGGATATACGGTGCCCGCGCAATACCCATAAGTAATTCGTCTGATTTACGGTGGACGGCAGTCAGACCGGATTGTATGACAACGGTCAATGGTTCATCATCATTATTGCCGGTAGTTATTAATTGTTGTGGTTCGGTCTTAAATGGGGTACCGGCGATTTCCAGACACTTAATGAGCCGGCTTAATTCAGAAAGTGGTTTCGCATTAACGTTCATGCATACCTCAAGTCATCTGTATCTGTCGGTTCTTTATTATTTTTAAAGCACATAAAAAAGCGGGGGCAAAAACCCCCGCGTTTTTTTCTTACCAGGTATATTTCACACCCAGGTTTGCTCCCCAGTTCTGGTCAACGTCGCCGCCGCCCAGATAAGTCGCATCAGTGTAAGCACTGAAGTTTTTCGTGAAGCTGAACTGAGTACCCAGTCCCACGCGAACCGCAGAGCCTTCTACGCCGTTATCAATGCTGTCGTTGTTGATATCAGCATTGTTGTCAGCATCGTCATACACGTAAGCCAGTTTGAAGTAAGGCGTTAATGCCTGCTCGCCGCCGTAGTTGAAGGTATAACCTGCATCCACGCCGACTTCATAACGCATACTGTCGTAAGACTGACCATCGATACGCATGTCGTTGCTTAACTGGTAGTCATCACCGGACTGGAACAGGCCAGAAATCGCCGCGTAAGGCGTGACGTAGCCAGACAGGTTTGGTTTCCAGTCATAGCCCAGTTTCATCCCGAAACCAACGGCGTCAGTCGTGGTATTACCGTCAACATACTGACCATTGCTCATGGTGGCAGAGAGGTCGTTGTTGAAGCGGGTGTAACTCAGTGAGCTGTCGAGGAAGATATCGTTCATGAACTTCGCCGACGCGTAGATCATCGCAGTCTGGCTGTCCTGATCGACCTGACCCGTACGATCGCTGATATCACCCTTCGCGAAACCAGCCGCACCACCGACAATCCACTTCGCGTTATTACCGTCGATCTGAGTATCCAGACCTACCATAATGCCGCTTACGTCCTGATCGTAGCTAACGGTGCCATTATCCGCGTCAAAGTTGCCGCCGAAATAGCTCACCCATGCGCCGCCGTTATCTGCCAGGCCATGACGGCTGTTGGTCAGACGGGTACCCACGGTATCCTGTTGCAGATTCCAGATGTTGGTATTAGCAGAAGGAATGCTCAGCGCCATGTTGGCGTAGTCAGTCAGCTCTTCCTGCTGGAGAACAACGGTGTCGCCCTTCTGCTGCGCCTGATAGGTGTATGCACCTAAATCAGCTTTATTTGCCGCAGTAAAGCTGGCAGCGGTATCCGCGTTATTGTCATAGACGCGAATGATCTCTTTGTTTTTGTAGTCAGCTACGGAGCCTGCGCCGGTCGCATCGTCGATGCGCACTTTATAGTTACCGGCAACGTCACCGTTCACCGCCAGATGACCGTCAGAGTTCAGCGCGACAACACCATAGTCGTAGTCCGCTTTATTGCGATCGTTGGTGATATACCGTGCGTTGTTCAGGTCGCTGTTCAGCACATAATCGCGGCTGGCAACGTTGAGTACACCGCCATCGGTCAGCACCATATTGTGCGTATCAACCTGACCCAGACCCAGCGCCAGCTCTGCACCGTTGTCCACGGTAATGGTGTTGGCATACAGCTCAGCTGTCTCTTCAGTCAGTGCCGCACGGCTGTAGCTATCCAGATACAGGCTATCGGTTGCTACCGCGCCGTTGTCGCCGATGTTCAGGCTAGACGCATTGGTCAGGGTGATGGAATCCGCCAGCAGGCCGGAGTTTTCAACATTGACCTGAGACTGGTTGTTCACCGTCAGCGCGTCGATGTTGGAGATCTTACGGGTATCCCACTCGGAACCGTTATCCAGCGCCACGTTGAACAGGCCGCTCTGATAAACCTCTTCACCTGCAACGTGACCGTTGCTATCAAAGGTAGAATCAGGCCAGATGCTGTTTGGAGAAAGTGCATGCCAGTCTACATTGCTGTAGCCTTCACCATACATCTGCGCCGTGCCGATGGCCTCAACGCTGGACTGCGCGGCACCCACCCATTTACTGCCGTTGGTCAGCGTGACATCCAGCTTGTCGGTATCATCCCAGCCGTTGGTAGTTGGGTTATAGATGCCGTCATCGGTGGTATCCGTTGCCGGATCGCCATTCTCGTAGAAGTTGTTATCAAAGGTGCTGGAGAAAAGGATGTCGCCGGTAATGGTAGAGTGATCGAAGGTAGCGGTGGTCTGCATAGCGTTATCAGACGCGCCAGCCACAACGATCAGCGCCGCATCATCCGCAGCCGTGGCGTTGGTTTCACCGTAGTCGCTCGGCTTCGCCGTTTGACCGTAGAAGCCGCTGGTACCCAGATCGCTGTACGCACCGGAGGTCAGCACAGAGTCTTTCACCACCAGCGTATCGGTAAAGACATTGCTGCTGTTAGCAACGCCTTCAACACCGTCGTATGGCGTGTTATCCAGATCCTGGTAACCCTGCGTCAGCGTGATACCCGCAACGTGGGAATTGTTCTGAATAACGATATCAGATTCAACGTCCAGCGTGATGGCGTTACCCAGATCATAGGTGTCCAGATAATGCGTTTCAGTGGTTTCGCCATTGACGACATCATACGCGTAATGCTCGTAGGTATCGTTGATGGTGGAGTTATCAACGGTCAGGCTAAAACGATCATACTGGGTATGAGCGGTGCCGTCAGTATCTACGCCATCTGCACACGTCGTGGTCATACACTCTGAGGTGATCATGCCATTAATGGTGCTGTTAGAAATACTCAACGCGTTCGCACGGCCATTGACACCATCATCCAGATAGTATGTCGAAATAACTCCGTTTACGGTTGATTTATTGACGACCGGATAAATGTCACCATCATGTGTGGCATCTGAATAATTCCAGTCAGCATAACCATAATACCAGGGCGTGGACGCAGTATTGTCATATCCAAAAGTATTATATGTCGTGCCGGATATATCTTTCGCATTGGCCTGAGAAGCGATAGCCAGTGTGCAGGCTAATGCAAGTTGTGATACAACCAGTTTCTTTTTCCATGTTTGCATTGGGTCATCCCTCCTCAGGGACGTAAGCAAGTTTGTCCATCAAATCATTTAGCAACATTAAATTGCGGAAGGAATTATGCAGTTTCACTTCGAAAAGGTTCAATGAATGATTCCATTAAGTCCGTATTCAGACAAATAAGCTTATAAACCCACGGCAATATCAATCATTATGAATAAATATTATAAATTCAACTGATTGCAAACTACTTTAGTTGCTTCGACACATATAATAAAAAGCAATTAATCATTTATATTTATAATCCCAAACCAATATAGAAGCCTCACCAATATTACACGCCACGCTGAACATCAGAATAAGATTTATAATATAGACTAAATACATGCAGCGTATATTAGTCGATTTCGAAAATCTAAAAGACAACTTTAGTAAAACACCGCTCCCTGCTTTCAGGTACACTATACCTCTTTGTTCCACAAACATCAGGCATACCATGACCGATTTAATTGCACGTCCCCGTCGCCTGCGCAAGTCACCCGCACTGCGCGCCATGTTTGAAGAGACAACACTGACCTTAAACGATCTGGTGTTGCCGATTTTTGTTGAAGAAGAGATCGATGACTACAAAGCCATCGACGCGATGCCGGGCGTGATGCGCATTCCTGAAAAGCATCTGGCCCGCGAGATCGAACGCATTGCGAATGCGGGCATCCGCTCGGTGATGACGTTCGGTATCTCCCACCACACTGACGCGACCGGCAGCGATGCCTGGAAAGAAGACGGCCTCGTGGCACGCATGTCGCGCATCTGCAAAGAGAGTGTGCCGGAGATGATCGTCATGTCCGATACCTGCTTCTGCGAATACACCTCTCATGGCCACTGTGGTGTGCTGTGCGATCACGGCGTGGACAACGATGCGACCCTGCTGAATCTGGGCAAGCAGGCGGTGGTTGCCGCCGCCGCGGGTGCGGATTTCATTGCGCCTTCTGCGGCAATGGATGGGCAGGTACAGGCGATTCGCCATGCGCTGGATGCCGCGGGCTTCACCGACACCGCCATCATGTCCTACTCCACCAAATTCGCCTCCTCTTTCTACGGTCCGTTCCGTGAAGCAGCGGGCACGGCGCTGAAAGGCGATCGTAAAACCTATCAGATGAACCCGCTGAACCGCCGCGAAGCGATTCGTGAATCTCTGCTTGATGAAGCCCAGGGCGCTGACTGCCTGATGGTGAAACCGGCTGGCGCGTACCTGGATATCCTGCGCGACATTCGCGAACGCACCGAACTGCCGCTGGGCGCATACCAGGTGAGCGGTGAGTACGCGATGATCAAATTCGCCGCGCAGGCGGGTGCCATCGACGAAGAGAAAGTGATCCTCGAAAGCCTGGGGGCGATCAAACGTGCGGGCGCGGATCTGATCTTCAGCTATTTCGCGCTGGATCTGGCCGAGAAGAAAATTCTGCGTTAATCCGCTTTAGCGCCGGGTGGCGACTTCGCCTTACCCGGCCTGCTCTCTGCGCTAATCTTCACCAAACTGCAATACAAACGACATCTCCTCCTTCTACTGTCTGGGCAAGACGGCAGGAGGAGTGATCAATGTTTAGTCTCGACAGCGTTCTTGATGACCTTTGGCCTCAGGCGAGGCCCGCACCCTGGCAAAAAAGTCTGTTAAAAAGACTGCTTCACGAAGACGAATTTCAGCAGTTTGCCGCCAGCCACCGTCACCTGAAAGGGCTGGATATGGTGGATCAGGTTCTGGAACACCTTGATATTCACTGCTCCGTTTCCGCCCGCGATCTCGAACAAATCCCCGAACACGGCCCACTCATTGTGATAGCGAACCACCCCACTGGCACGCTGGATGGGCTGGCGTTGCTGTACGCCGTTTCCCGCGTGCGCCGCGACGTCAGGGTTGTTACCAACAGGATGCTGTCCCACCTTGAGCCCCTCAGTTCATTGTTTATTCCCGTGGATAATATGGGCGGCAGAACCGCAAAAGCTTCGCTGATACAGATGGAGCAGCACCTGCAAAACGCCGGTGTGCTGATCTTCTTTCCGGCGGGCGAAGTTTCCCGCCCAACGCGCAAAGGCATACGCGATAAAAAATGGCATCCGGGCTTTATCAAGCTGGCTGGCAAATTACGGGTGCCGCTACTTCCGGTACATATCCAGGCGCACAACAGCCTGCTGTTTTATGCCAGTACCCTGGTCTCGCCAACGGTATCCATGCTGCTGTTGATGCAACAGATGTTTCGCCGCCGTCACAGTCAGTTGCCGATCAAAATCGGCCAGCAGATTGCCTGGAATGACCGGTTTAGTTCTACCCTTTCATCGCGTGAGATGGCCGAGCAGTGTCGTCAGCACGTGATACGTCTTGGCAAGGGATTGCCTGGCGTCTTTAAAACCCAGTGCGCCATTGCCCGCCCGGAAGACAGGGCCACGCTGAAGCGCGAACTGGCGCAGGCCGAGTGTCTGGGAAAAACGAGCGATGGTAAGGCCATCTATCTTTGGCAGCGCAACGGGCAGGAAGAGGCGCCTCTGCTGCGCGAGCTGGGGCGGCTGCGCGAGATTGCCTTTCGTGCCGTGGAGGAAGGCAGCGGGAAGCGGCGGGATACGGACAGCTACGATGATGACTATCTGCACCTCATTTTGTGGGATGACGATGACCTGGAGATTGTCGGCGCGTACCGCTTTATGCCAACGGCCATGCAGGTGGAAAAGCGCGGCGTCGAGGGGTTGTACAGCTACAGCCTGTTCAACTACGACGAAAAAATGCAGGACATACTGGAGCACGGCATTGAGCTGGGGCGTAGCTTTATACAGCCGCGCTACTGGGGGCGTCGCGGTCTGGACTATCTGTGGTCAGGTATTGGCGCCTATCTGGCACGCTATCCTCATTACCGTTACCTGTTTGGCCCGGTCTCCATCTCCGGGGGGTTACCGCCTGCCGCGCGGGATCTGCTGGTCGCCTTTTACCGCTTGTGGTTCCCGGCGACGCATCCTCTAGCCGCCTCGCGCCAGCCCTATCCCGCATCCCTGCCAGACGTGCTGGCGCAATTTGGCGGGGTGGATTACGTGGATGACCTGACAAAGCTCAAATCCCTGCTCGGCAACCTGGGCTGCGGCATCCCGCCGCTCTACAAACAGTATTCCGAGCTATGCGAACCCGGCGGCGTGCAGTTTGTCGATTTCGGCAGCGATCCGGCGTTCAATAACTGTATCGACGGGCTGGTGCTGGTGGATTTGTGTTATCTGAAGGCGAACCGCTATCAGCGGTATATAGAGGCGCACTTAATACCCTCCCCCCTGCCCTCTCCCTAAAAGGGAGAGGGTGAAAACCGCACCGGTCAGTCCCCTCGCCCCTTTGGGGAGAGGGTTAGGGTGAGGGGCTCAAACCGCACGGTAGAACGGCTTATCCCCCAAAATCGTCGCCCGCTGCATAATCCTTCGCTGCGGCAGATAATCCGCATTGGCGTAATGCTGCGTGACGCGGTTATCCCAGATCGCCAGATCGTTCTCCTGCCAGCGCCAGCGCACCTGAAACTCCGGTTTGGTGATATGCGCGAACAAGAAGCCGAGCAGCGCCTCACTCTCTTTCTCCGCTACGTCCGCGATACGCGTGGTAAACCCTTCATTCACAAACAGCGCCTGCTTTCCGGTCACCGGATGCGTACGCACCACCGGGTGCAGCAGCGGGGGATGTTTTTCGACCGCATCCAGCCAGCGCTGGTGCTCCTCTTCCGTTTTACGGTACTTATATTCCTGGAATGATTTTTTGAAGTCATGCTCCGCCCGCAGGCCGCTCAGTAGGGTCTGGAGCGGCGCGGAGAGCGCCTCAAACGCTGCGATCCCGCTGGCCCACAGCGTATCGCCCCCCGTCTCAGGCAACAGCTTCGCCGCAAGAATCGCCCCGGCTGGCGGAGTGTCGATAAAGGTCACATCGGTATGCCAGTTATCGTTATCCGGCGGGTTATCGTTGTGGGTGTCGAGGACGATAATCTCCTCCACCCCTTCCGCATGCGGATAGACGGGGTGGATATGCAGGTCGCCAAAACGCAGGGCCAGCGCGCGCTGCTGATGCGGGGTGATCGCCTGTTCGCGCAGGAACACCACCTGATGACGCAGCACCGCGTGGTACAGCTGCTCGAACTGGTTATCGCTCAGCGGACGGGTTACGTCCAGGCCCGACACTTGCGCGCCAATGTACGGCCCCAACGGGATAATCGTCAGACGTTCACTCATTGTATTTCTCCATGCCAGGGCGTCAGGCGACGCTGTAGCGCGCGCAGTCCCAGTTCTAATCCAAAGGCGATCGCGGCGATCACTGCGATCCCTGCCAGTACCACATCGGTCGCCAGGAACTCTCCCGCCGACTGCACCATAAACCCAAGGCCGCGCGTGGCGGCTATCAGCTCTGCCGCCACCAGCGTAGACCAGCCCACCCCAAGGCCGATGCGCAGCCCGGTCAATATCTCCGGCAGCGCGCCCGGTAAAATGACGAACAGCAGGACCTGCGCGCGGCTGGCGCCGAGCGACTGCGCCGCACGTATGCGTACCTGCTGTGCACTCTTTACGCCAGCCAGGGCCGACATCGCGACCGGCGCAAAAATCGCCAGGTATATCAGTAAGATCTTTGACGTCTCGCCGATGCCAAACCAGATCACCATCAGGGGCAAGTAAGCCAGCGGCGGGACGGGACGGTAAAGCTCTATCAGCGGGTCGAGAATGCCGCGTACCGTCGGGCTCAGTCCCATCGCGATCCCCACCGGAACGCCAATAATGACCGCCGCCAGCAGCGCCACCAGAATACGCGTCAGACTGGCGCCTAAATGCTGCCAGAGCGTGGCATCCATAAAGCCCTGCGGCCCGGCGATAGTAATCAGTTTTTCCAGAACCTGGCCTGGCGGGGGCAGAAACAGCGGGCTGACCCACTGCTGCGCGGCAACCGCCCACCATACCGCCAGCAACACCACCAGCGTGCTGACGCTTAAAGTGAGCTGGCGAGAGAACGGCCAGCGTAAGGCAAGGCGCGTCCGCCGCGTTTTTTCACTGAAAACAATGCTCATGAGAACGCCTCCCGTTGCTCAAACACGCGGCTTAAGACGTATTCACGCTGTTCAATAAACAGCGGATCGGATTTGATGCTGCGTACCGGTTCTCCCGCCACATAGCGCCGGGCAAACTCAAGCGGCAGGCGCTCCAGCACGCGTCCCGGCCCCGGTGAGAGCAGCACCAGCTCCGTCGCCATAAACACGGCCTCTTCGATATCGTGGGTGATTAACAGCACCTGCTTGCCGGTTTCGTGCCACAGGCGCAGCAGCAGGGTTTGCATCTGCTCGCGGGTGAAGGCGTCCAGCGCCCCGAAAGGTTCGTCCAGCAACAGCAGCTGTGGGTTAGCCGCCAGCGCACGGGCGATCCCGACGCGCTGACGCTGCCCGCCTGAAAGCTGCCAGATAAAGCGTTTTTCAGCCCCCTCCAGCCCGACCTTTTTCAGCATATCGCGCGCCGTATTCAGGCGCTGTTCACGCGCTACACCGGCCAGTTGCAGACCAAACGCAACGTTTTCCTGAACGTTTCGCCACGGGAGTAACCCTTCGTTCTGGAAAACCACGCCGCGCTCTGCGCCCGGCCCCCTGACCCGTTTCCCTTCCAGTTGGATCGAGCCGTGCTGATACGGTACAAACCCGGCGATCAGGTTCAGCAGCGTCGTTTTCCCGCAGCCGGACGGTCCCAGCACCACCAGCAGTTCACCGCTGTCCAGCGTCAGGTTGATCGCTTCCAGGGCGGGTTTGCCGCCGTAATCGGCAGACAGGTTTGTAATGTTCAGCATTGCAGCCCCCTTATTTCACAAAGCGATCGGTCACGAACTGGCTGTAATCCGCCGCCACCGCAGGCACTTTGCCCTGCTCTTTCAGGAACGTCGCAGTGTCAACAATCGCTTTGCTTACCGGCCCGTTCAGCTGCTGGACCTGCTGAGCAGGCGTCAGATAGGTGTTGCCTTTTACCAGCCCCGGCACGTCAGCTTCCGGCACGCCGCTCAGACGTGAGAGTTTCTCCAGGTTGGTGGGCTGTTTCAGCCATTCATCCGGGTTGCTGATGTATGGCTGCTGTGCGTCGATGGCGCTTTTGGCGAAGGCTTTCACCACTTCAGGGTGTTTCTCGGCAAAGTCCTTACGTACCACCCAGACATCAAGGGTTGGCGCGCCCCACTGCCCCACTTTTTCGGAGTCGGTCAGCACGGTGCCCTCTTTTTCCAGTTCGTTGACGGCGGGCGCCCAGACGTATGCTCCGTCGATGTCGCCACGCTGCCAGGCGGCAATAATGGCCGGAGGTTGCAGGTTGATGATCTGCACCTGGCCGGGCTTAATGCCCCAGTGTTTCAGCGCTGCCAGCAGGCTGTAATGCGTGGTGGAGATAAACGGCACCGCGATGCGTTTGCCGATCAAATCTTCGGGTTTCGTGATGCTTTTCTTCACCACCAGCGCTTCGGAATTTCCGAGCTGCGACGCCAGCAGGAAAACTTCAATCGGCACCTGCTGGCTGGCGGCCACCGCCAGCGGGCTGGAGCCCAGGTTGCCAATCTGCACGTCGCCCGAGGCTAACGCCCGCACAATCGCCGCGCCGCTGTCGAACTTGCGCCAGTCGACGTTCGCCCCGCTCGCTTTGGCGAAGGTGTTATCCGCCTGCGCGACTTTCGCCGGCTCAGCGGAAGTCTGATACGCGACGGTGACGTCCACCGCCTGCGCCTGAAATGCCCACAGCGCCAGTGCGCCGAGAAGTGTGATCCGCGATGAAATTGCCATAATGTCTGCTCCCTTGTTGTTATGAGAGCAGTATTTCCGGCGCGAGAATTTTGATAAAGGAATAAAAAAGAATCGCTAATGACGATTCGTTTTTAGAAAAAAAGCGGGAAAGGATAGTGAATTTTGTGCGGTTGTTTCGCCGGGTAAGGCGCAGCCGCCACCCGGCAAAGACCTCAGCGCTGAACCGTCAGCGCAGCAATATCTTTCGGCGTGGTCCGGCAACATCCCCCGATTAATTTAGCGCCAGCCGCCAGCCACTGCGGTAAATACCCCGCCAGCGTCTCGCACGCTTCACCGTGGTGATGCCAGGTTTTGCTCACCGCATCATAATGCTCGCCGGAATTCGGATAGACCACCAGCGGCAGCGATGTCAGGCTGTGCAGATGCGTCAGCGCCGAGGTGGTGTTTTCCAGCGCGATACAGTTGATCCCCAACGCGACAACCTGCGGGTAGTTTTCCAGCGCAGAAACGACATCCCGCAGCGGCGTTCCGTCACTCAGGTGCTCGCTGTCACGCAGGGTAAATGAGAACCATGCCCGGGCGCGGGGATACGCCGTCAGCAACGCCGCCAGCGCCTTAATCTCAGTGAACGAAGGCAGCGTTTCACAGGCCAGCAAATCCGCGCCCGCATCCAATAGCGCCTCTACACGCGGGCGGTGGAAGGCGGTGAATTCTTCAGCGCTACGCACGTAATCGCCGCGATACTCGGAACCATCGGCCAGATACGCGCCGTAAGGGCCCACAGATCCCGCCACCAGCAGCGTGCCTGCATTTGCGTTCTCAGCCAGGTACGCTTCCCGCGCTTTGCGTGCCAGCTCTACGCTTTTGCCAATCAACGCCCGGGATTGCGACTCGTCCAGCCCGCGAGCGGCAAAGCCCGCGGGTGTCGCCTGATAGCTGGCGGTGATCGCCACCTGTGCCCCCGCGCGGTAGTAGTCGAGGTGTACGTCACGGATCAGCTCCGGGTTTTCCATCAGCACTTTAGCCGACCAGAGGCTGTCGGCAAGGTTACAACCGCGCGCTTCCAGCTCCGTTGCCATTGCCCCATCCAGCACGACAAACGGCTGGTTTTCAAGGAGGGCGGTAAGCGGATTATTCTGCGACATGTTCAGGCTCCTGCGTGGTCAGGTTTCGGGTCAGATAGTACGCACCATAACACAGGGCGACAAACGGAAGCCCGCAATAAAGGGCAATACGCTGGCTGGGGTCAAACCACAGGCCGACGCAGGCCACCAGGCAGAGGATAAATCCAAGCACGGGCACCAGCGGATACCATGGCGCGCGATACTGCAACGCCGAAAGCGGTTGCCCGGACTGCACGTGACGGCGACGAAACACAAAGTGCGACGCGCAGATGCTGATCCACACTGCCACCACCGCAAAACCGGAAATGGCTGACAGCGCCACAAACACCGTATCCGGCGCGGCCACGCTGGAGAACAGCGCCAGCACGCCGCCCAGCATGGAAACGGAGAGCGCCGTCAGCGGCACGCCGTTTTTGTTGACGCGGGCAAAGCAGCGCGGCAGCGTTTTCTCGTTAGACAGAGACCACAGCATACGGCCAGAGGCGTACAGGCCCGAGTTCGCCGCCGAGAGGATCGCCGTCAGGATCACGAAGTTAAAGATATCCGCCGCATACGGAATGCCGACCTTTTCAAACACCAGCACAAACGGACTTTTCTCCACGCCAGCCTGCTGCATGGGGATCAGCGCCGCCAGCACAAACACGGTGCCAATAAAGAAGATGATGAGCCGGGCGATGGTGGTGCGAATAGCAACCGGAATAACCTTGTGTGGGTTTTCCGTTTCCCCTGCCGCGATGCCGATAAGCTCTGTACCTGAGAAGGCAAAGTTGACCGCCACCATGGTCATCAGGATCGGCAGACCGCCGTGCGGGAACCAGCCTTCGGCAGTAATGTTGCTCAAGCCCGGCGCCGGTGAACCATCCTGCATCGGGATAAAACCGAAGATCGCCGCTCCGCCGAGAATAATGAAGGCGATGATGGTGATGACTTTCACCAGCGAGAACCAGAATTCCCCTTCGGCGAAGAAACGCGTGGAAATCACGTTAAGAGCAAAAATCACTACGCAAAAGACGACGCACCACGTCCAGACGGGAACCTGCGGGAACCAGTACTGCATACAGAACCCGGCTGCGGTAAAGCTCGATCCCAGCGCCACCGTCCAGGTCAACCAGTACAGCCACGCCACGGTATACCCTGTCGCCGGGCCGAGATAACGAGCGGCGTAGACGTGGAACGCCCCGGTTTCCGGCATCGCCACGGAAAGTTCCCCCAGGCATTGCATAACCAGCCAGACCACCAGCGCACCGATAAGATACGCCAGCAGCGTGCCCGCCGCGCCAGTTGTCGAAATGATGTATCCGGTATTGAAGAATAACCCTGTGCCGATAACGCCACCCAGCGAGAGCATAATCAGGTGGCGGGTTTTCATGGTGCGCTTAAGCTGCCCGTTTTGTTGTTCTGTTTGCATATTACCTTCTAAACGTATGGACATCTAAACATCCAAAGAAGGGTGTTATACCGCGATTGTTAACAAAAAGCCACCCGGCACGACTTCGGCGCAATTATTGGTAAATCCTTAAATCAGTTCTATAGTCGACACAGTTTCTTCTTCACCAGGACTCACTATGCGATTTAACGGACTGACCAAAGGTTTCTTTATTCTCATCCTGGCCCTTGTAACCTGGGCTTTCTTTGACGTGCTGTCACCCTATTTCTCGGCGATTCTGTGGGCCGCGATCCTGACCATCATTTTCAACCCGGTGAAAAACAAGCTGCGTACCGCGCTGGGCGATCGCAACGGGCTGGCTTCCCTCCTCACACTCGGCATTATCTGCCTGATCGTGTTTATTCCGTTGATGGTGATCCTTTCCTCGCTCGCGGTGGAACTGAACATGGTTTACACCAAGCTGCAACAGAACAACACGCAGTTCCCGGAAGTCATCGCCGGTATCTTCAACCGCCTGCCGGACTGGGCCAGCGGCTTCCTGGCGGATCACAACCTGACCAACGCCGCGCAGATCCAGAAAAAGCTTTCCGATGTCGCGTTACAGGGCGGACAGTATCTGGCGGGTAGCGCGTTCCTGATTGGTAAAGGGACGTTCGGCTTTGCTATTAGCTTCGGCATTATGCTGTACCTGCTGTTTTTCCTGCTCAAAGACGGGCCCTATCTGGTGCGCCAGATCCTCGACTCGCTGCCGCTGTCTGACTTCGTCAAACAGCACCTGTTCGCGAAGTTTGTCGGCGTCTCGCGAGCCACGGTAAAAGGTACGGCGGTCGTAGCGGTGGTTCAAGGTACGCTTGGCGGTATCGCCTTTGCCATCGTCGGTATTGACGGTAGCGTACTATGGGGAGCGCTGATGGCGTTCCTCTCCCTGGTGCCCGCCGTCGGCTCGGCTATCGTCTGGGTTCCCGCCGCCATCTTCCTGTTTGCCACTCACCAGCTGTGGCAGGGTCTCTTCATTGTGGGCTTCTTTGTCATTATCGTCGGGCTGGTGGACAACCTTTTACGTCCGCTGCTGGTGGGCAAAGACACCAAAATGCCGGACTACCTGATACTGATCACCACGCTCGGCGGTATGGAGCTGTACGGCATTAACGGCTTTGTGATTGGGCCGCTGATTGCCGCCCTGTTTATCGCCTGCTGGAACCTCTTCTCCGGCCGCGACCACGCAGGCAACGCCGAGGAGCTGGACGCAGATTTTATCGAAGAAGGAAAAAATCCTCCGGATCTCTAACTAAACGCGTTTTGACAGGCGGCCCGGTGCCGCCTTTTTTTTCGCGATAAATCAGGGGTTTTCTATAATCTTTAATGAACGCTCTTCCACATTTGTCGTAGAAGGATCCAACAGGTGCGAATCGCCACGATCACAAACTGGGCCTATGGTGTCACGGTGTGCCTGACCATTGCTTCCGGTATCGTCATGCTGATGGCTTCCCATGCCGACAACGTAGAACGTCAGGCTGTTAAGCAACGACAAATTTTTGACCAGCTTACGGAAGAGATTGAAGCAGAAACCTGGATGCTCTCCGACTTAGCTCGCCTTTACGCCATCAAAAAAGAGCCCGATGTGCTGAAAACGTACCAGGCGAAAGAAGGCGAACTGAAGAATATCGAGCGCAAGCTGGGCCAGTTAAAAGATACGGGCGCAACGGGCGAAGAGCTGGCGCTGCTGTACGAAGGGCTGAAGATTGTCGATGACCTACAGGATGAACAGCAGGCAGCAATTGCCAGCGTCGCCCGGGGTGAGGAACAACAGGCCATTGCGTTACTCTTCGGCAAAATCTACGAACTTGAAATGGAACGCGCCCAAAGCAAGATTGACCATTTTCGTGTGCTTCTGGATAAGCGCATTATCGCCGATGTCCAGGCAGCGACCAACACGTCAAAAACCCTGCGTACCGCCTCTGAAATGATGGTCGGCCTGACCGCCCTGCTTTTCTTATTCGTGATGGGTTTTATTCTCAAGCACCGCGTGCTGCGCCCGGTGGTGCGCCTCAGTGATGTGGTTCACCGGCTGGCCTCACAGGATTACGCCGTCGAAACGCCAAATTTCAACCAGGTCGATGAGATAGGCGATATGGCGCAGGCTATTCGCATTTTCCGCGAGAACGGGCTGGCAAGGCAGCGGCTTGAAAAAGAACGCGACGCAGACTGGGCCATCCGCGAGCTGCTCGCGCGAATGACCCAGCGCTTGCAGGGCTGCGAGAACGTTAGCGACGTGATTGAGGTGGCAGAGCTGTTTGCTCCCAACATTGCGCCGGGTGTCGCCGGGCGTCTGTATATTCTGGATCGAAACCCGTGGGAGATGCGCTGTGCGGCGGAATGGTTATCTCCCCAGGGAGAAAAAAATGCTTTCCACCCCGATCAATGCTGGGCCATACGCCGTGGTCAGAGCCACCCACCGGTCAACGGCGAGCCGGATATCGGTTGCCAGCATCTGCCTGAATCACAAAAAGACAGTTCATTCTGCGTGCCGCTCATTGCGCAGGGGGAAGCCATTGGTTTGCTGTCGTTTCAGAACATCACGCCTGAAACGGCACCGTCCCGCGCCTATCTTGAATTAATGGCGGAAGCCCTGGGTCTGGCGCTGGCCAACCAGCGTCTGCGCGATGCCCTGCTGGAAAAAGCGCTATTCGACCCGCTCACCGGCTTACGTAACCGCCACCACCTTGAAGATACCCTGCGCACTCAGATAGCTCAGGCGATGCGCAATGATGAACCGGTGAGCTGCATGATGATCGACATCGATCACTTTAAAAGCATTAACGATCGCTTCGGCCATGAGGCTGGCGATCATGTGATTAAGAGCGTGGCGACAATTGTTCAGCGTGCCGTGCACGATGCCGGCCTGGCCTTCCGCTTTGGTGGCGAAGAGTTTCTGGTGCTACTTACGGGTGCGGATGAGGAAGCGGCTCACGCCTGCGCAACGGAGATTTATAACGGCGTCCATACGCTGTCGCTACGTTATGGGCTTGCTGAGATTGGCCCGGTAGATGTGTCGATCGGGATCGCCAGTTACCCGCAGCACGCCCAAAGCGACGACCTGCTGCGCGCGGCAGACGTTGCGCTTTACCGGGCGAAAGAGCTGGGGCGCTCGCGGATCGTCAGTTTCAGTATGCTGGAGGCGGGTTAAGCGAAACTCAGTGCCAACGACGTCAGAGGTACGCGCACTCTCTTATTCCCTCACATTGAGGGTGCGTTATCATTCTTTGTACAAATAAATTCATCTTAACGATGCCACCATTGATAAAAAATGGGGGTGCGTAAATATATCAATAAATCAAAGCGATCATTTTTTAAACTCGGGTGGTTTATTACATTAAGTTTTTATGTTTTAAAAAACGTAAGCTTCAGCCATCGGTCTGCAATCACGGGGCAAAATACAGCTATCCTTTTGATTTTTAAGATTTTAATCAAGTAGCGTTTGCAAAAAGGCGTGGCGTTCAACAAAATAGACAAACTTATAGGATAAATAACTTATAATTCTTATACTTCTGTTAAAAAGAGGAGGCCAATATGCGAATAATCCTAATGCTGTGCTGCTTTTTGGTACAAAGTTTAAGCTGGGCTGGCGAACTGCCAAAGCCTGTGGGCAAACCCATCTTAACCATTACCGGTAATATAGAAAATACGAACGAAAATGGAAATGCCGTTTTTGATATTGCCAGCCTTGAAAAACTGGGCATGGTGAGTTTCCAGACGACCTCTCCCTGGTATAATGGCCGCACGAAGTTTGAGGGTATCCCGATGCGCAAACTCATGGAGTATGTGGGTGCAAAGGGTTCTGTCCTGAATGTGATTGCACTCAATGATTACACTACCGTCATCCCTCTCAGCGACTTCCAGAAATACAACGCCATCCTGGCTTTAAAGGTCAATGGCGAATATATGCGCATCCGCGATAAAGGTCCGTCATTCATCGTCTACCCTTATGACAGTCTTCCTGAACTCAATAATCAGATTTATTACTCGCGATCGGCATGGCAGGTCAGCAAAATGAAGATTGAATAGTAGTTCAGGAGAACATAATGAACAGGATACTGGTTGGTATCATTTTTTCTCTTTTTATCACTACGGGATATATAGCATTTCTTGTTTACGATCGTCAGCAAGAGTTGCAAAAATTGACTCACTACACTGAGTCCTGGTCTGTAGCCCAACTGGTATCTGAATATTACCGATTTGAATCATGGATTGGACTGTACGCAACCGAGACTGATGACGTTACGGTAGACCAGGTTCGCATGCGCCTGGAAATCATGCTGAGCCAGAATGATTTATTGAAAGAGGGCGGCCTGGGTCGTTATATAAACAGCGAAAAAGCGCATCAGGCGCTCGCCTTACGCCTGGAAAATATACTGAACTATCTGGATGGTCATCTTGAGAAAATGAGCCGTTCAGAGTTAAAGCTCTATCTGAAAAATATGCATTCACTGGATGCCCCGCTAAGCCAGCTTTCATCCACGGCTTTAACAAAAGATGTTAATACAATCAATGAAACCAACCTTAAAATACAGGTTCTGTATTATATTTACTCGGCACTTTCTCTGTTGCTGGTTATTTTAAGCTTCATACTGGGCTTTTTGATTATCTATCAAAATAAAAATATCCTGAAAGCCCATATGCAGGTGAAAACGCTGGCTGAAGAACTTCAGCTATCCAAAGAAACCCTGCAAATCCAGAATACAAAACTGGAATACGATGTTTATCATGACTCCCTTACCGGCATGAAAAACCGTCTTTTCTTTTGGGATGATCTCAATAAACTTAATCTACAGGCTGAGAAAAAACATATTTCGGTCACGGTGATGTTATTCGATTTAGACCGGTTCAAAGAGGTGAATGATACCTACGGTCATGATACCGGGGATTTACTGTTACGTGAGGTATCCACGCGCCTTAATGCTTTGGGCCGCTTTTCAGAGACATTTTATCGTTTGGGCGGCGACGAATTTGCGTTTCTCTCCAGTGGCTTAACCGAAACCGCAGCCGTCTCACGCGCGCGAGAAATCAGTGATAGTATCAGCAAGCCCTATACAATCAATAATCAACTCATCAAAATAGCCACCTGCGTGGGTATTGTTTTATCGGATAACGAACGACGTTCAGATTACCTTTATAAATTTGCCGATCTGGCGCTCTATGAAGCCAAGAAAGAAGGTTCTCAGCAAATCAAAGTATTCCGCCAGCGAATGCTACAGAAGTTGCAGGAAAGCAGAACCCTTGAAAATGATATGGCAAGAGCAATAGAGAATGATGAATTTGTTGTTTATTACCAGCCTATTGTGAATTCCGTCAGCAAGGAAATTTACGGCTATGAAGCGCTGATTCGCTGGATGCATCCTGTAAAGGGAGTGCTTGCCCCGGATAGCTTTATTTTCGCCGCTGAAAAAACAGGCATGATCAACGAGATAGGTAAAACCGTACTTAAACTGGCCTGTAGGGAAGCGGTCTCCTGGACTGTTCCGGCCAGGATCTCCGTCAACGTCTCGCCTGTTCAATTGGGCAGCAAATCATTTATTAATACGGTGCAGTCCGTTCTGGCTGAAACCGGGCTCCCGGCTAACCGTCTTGAGTTAGAGGTCACGGAGTCATCCCTCTTCAGTGACAGAAATAACCCCATTGCGATTCTGAAAAAACTCCGCGCACTGGGCGTAAGAATCTCCATTGATGATTTTGGCACGGGCTATTCGTCGCTCTCCAGACTCAGCGAACTGAATTTTGATAAAATCAAGATCGATAAATCTTTTGTCAATCCGATATCTACGCAGGAAGATGCGCTTAATATTGTGAAGCTGATTACCGGTATGGCTAAAAGCCTTAATATGGGCGTCATAGCTGAGGGCGTTGAGACCGAAGAGCAGCTTGAGCGGCTTCAGGCTCTGGGTTGCGAGCTTGTGCAGGGATATCTTTTCAGCAAACCACAGCCTCAGGTCGACAGCAAAATTAAGAGCGGCCAGGAATGATCCCCTCTCCTCAGCCCGATACCAACCGGGATCACATTTTTCACCCCTGGGTATTCACTGACAATAACCAGGTGTTATCATTCACCCCGTAAATACCTATCAACTCAAACCGAGGCTTTGATGCTGGAGAATGTAATCATCCGATAATCAGCTTCCCGACCTTTCCAGGCCGGACTGATTATCAATGCGCCGAAATCGTATGCGGACACCGCTGTGTGTTTGCACGTTTTGCACATGATGATTAAACAGGTTTTCCAGTATGAATTTATCCCGTCAGGAACAACGTACCTTACACGTTCTCGCCAAAGGTGGCCGTATTGTGCACGTCCGCGATACCTCCGGCCGCGTCACCGCCGTTGAATGCTATAGCCGCGAAGGGCTACTGCTGGCTGACTGCACGCTCGCCGTTTTCAAAAAGCTCAAAACCAAAAAGCTGATCAAATCCGTTAACGGTCAGCCCTACCGCATTAACACCACCGGGCTGAACAACGTTCGCGCTCAGCCTGATAATCGTTAAGGAGAGGATGATGGATATCCCACGTATTTTTACTGTTAGCGAAAGCGAACACCGCATTCATAACCCCTTTACACCAGAGAAGTACGCGACGCTGGGCCGCGTGTTACGCATGAAGCCAGGCACTCGCATTCTCGATCTCGGCAGCGGCTCGGGAGAGATGCTTTGTACCTGGGCTAGGGATCACGCCATTACCGGTATCGGTATCGATATGAGCCCGCTCTTCACCGCGCAGGCCACGCGGCGCGCAGAGGAACTCGGCGTCAGCGAACGCGTCCATTTCATTCATAACGACGCGGCCGGCTACGTCGCGAATGAAAAATGTGACGTGGCGGCCTGCGTTGGCGCAACCTGGATTGCGGGGGGCGTAGCCGGGACGATGGATCTGCTGGCAAAAAGCCTCAAGCCTGGGAGAATAATGCTCATCGGCGAACCGTACTGGCGTCAGGTACCCGCGACGGCAGAGATAGCTCAGGCCTGCGGCATCTCGTCGATTGCAGACTTTCTCACTCTGCCCGGCCTGGTTGCGTCTTTCGATCAACAGGGCTATGACCTGGTTGAAATGGTGCTGGCTGACCAGGAAGGCTGGGACAGGTACGAAGCCGCAAAATGGATGACCATGCGGCGCTGGCTGGAGGAAAACCCAGACGATGACTTCGCGCAGGAGGTTCGGGCGGAGCTGACGATAGCGCCTGAACGTCATGTGACGTACACGCGGGAGTACTTTGGCTGGGGAGTGTTTGCGTTAATGGCGCGATAACATAACGCTGGCGGTATAGCCTTTAGGGTTATGCCGCAGTTCAACAGACAGGGTTAAGCATTCAGCCAGAAAGTGCAGCATAGATGGGTTGAGTTGTTTGAAGTGGTCAACCAAAACTGGCCACGGCTTTAGAGTTTTTCCAGTATCGGTTTTCCGATTCGTTTGGGGGTAACCCACCGTTATAGTCATGCGGCCTTACCGACCTGTAATACCCGACGATATAGTCTGTGATCGCATGAGCTGCTTCGCTAAAGTTTATATAGCCTGTCACTGGCACCCACTCGTTTTTCAGACTTCTGAAGAAGCGTTCCATCGGGCTGTTATCCCAGCAGTTTCCGCGTCGGCTCATACTTTGCCTGATCCGGTAACGCCACAATAACTGCCGGATCTGCCTGCTTGTGTAGTGGCTACCCTGGTCACTGGGGAACATCACTCCCTCTGGTTTACCTCGGGTTTCCCACGCCATTTCCAGCGCTTTGATGGTTAGCTTGCTGTCCGGTGAGAATGACATTGCCCAGCCTACCGGTTTCCTGGCGAACAAATCGAGAACAATGGCGAGGTAAGCCCAGCGCCTGCCTGTCCAGATATACGTCACATCGCCGCACCACACCTGATTAGGCTCTGTCACTGCGAACTGTCGCTCAAGGTGGTTTGGGATAGCAATGTGTTCATGGCCACCACGTTTATACCGGTGGGTGGGTTGCTGACAACTAACCAGTCCCAGTTCTTTCATGAGTCTGCCGGCAAGCCAGCGTCCCATTCTGAAACCTCTCAGGGTTGCCATAATGGCGATACTCCTCGCGCCAGCAGAGCCATGGCTAATGTTATGCAGCTCCAGAACCTGGCTACGTAATATAGCCCGCTTGCCGTCTGGCTTTTCGGGGCTTTTCACCCAGTATTTGTAGCTGCTGCGATGAACCCCGAACACCTGGCAGAGTGTGACCACAGGATACTGCGCTCTGAGTTTTTCGATTAACGAGAACTGTTCAGGGAGTCTGACATCAAAAGCGCGGTAGCCTTTTTTAATATGTCGTTTTCCATTTCAATGCGTTGTAGCTTTTTCTTTAGCTCACGTATTTCAATCTGTTCCGGGGTTATAGGGGAGGCTTTAGGTATTTTACCCTGTCGTTCATCCCGTAACTGCTTTACCCATCGCGTCATGGTAGAAAGCCCCACGTCCATAGCACTGGCCGCAGCTGCAACGGTGTAGTTCTGATCAAGGACCAGTTGAGCGGATTCGCGTTTAAACTCTGCGCTGAAATTTCTTTTTTCATTGGGACACCTGTATTGTTCTGAGATGAGCATATCACCTCTGTTCAGGTGGCCAAATTCAGTAAACCACTTCACACAGCGTTGCGCTGCATGGGGCTATTCTGGTGCTGAGCCTTTCGGTGGTTCAACTTCTGTTTGTTCTCAACCATCCTCAAGCGGATGTATGGAAACAATGGTCACAATGGAATATCAATGTACTGGTGACTTGAAGAAATAAGATTTGGGGGCAGAATGCCCCCTTATTCTTTGGGATAAGAAAATTCAGCAGTGACTAAATACGCCCCTGATTTAGCAGATTGGACGTCATACGCGAAGTTATACCGCTCTCCAGGTGTAAACTTAAATCCGAATACAGGAAGACACTCACCCTTCGGTACATAAACAGGCTTGTCATCAAAAATATTGTGAAGAGAGTCGCTATTATCACTGTTGATTTGGATAGCAGTGATCCGTTCCTGTGGCTCCAGTGGTGACACCACACAAACTTGATTATCTTTGATAAATGCCGTTGTAGATTCACGATCTACCATTCGATCACCAGGCCCAGGGCATCCCGTTAAGAGGAATACAACACCCAGCAACATTTTGTTTTTCATGTTTAACGCCCCTTCCCTGTTACGATTTTCTGGTAAAGCGAAGGGACATCCTGCAATTTGTCTACGCCCCTGTACATCCCCATGCGCCCTGGTCTCTGATAGTAAGACCACTTACTGATCCCATAAACCAGCAGTAACCAGTAATCAGCTAAAATAGAGGCTTGCTGCTCAAGAGAGTAATCAGTGAGCTTTTCTTTATCCAGCCTGTAGGTATATTCAGCAGCCCAGCTAAACGCACCCCGCATTCTCACCCATTGCCCGTGCTGGTGTTGCCACACATGCCCCAATTCATGGATGAAAACATATTTATCTTCAACGAAAACTGAGTTTGCGGAAAAGTCTTCCCTGTACATCTGTTTTCTGTACCACAACTCCCCGTTGGGAGTCATCGCGTAGTTCTGTTTCTGGAGGCCGAACGGTAAATAGCTGTCGCAATGAATCCAGACACGGCTATACACTATCGAATCACCGAACACTCTGCGAGCCATTGCAATCTCGCCTAAGGTCATCCGGCGTAATGTTCCTTCCTCTGCCTGTGCGCTCATAAACTGTCCTCCTTGTATGATTTATATCAGGGTATCCAGAGAGCAGGAAATGCGCAACTAACAGATTTTGGACAATAGAAGCCAATTAGCGGCGTGTTCGGTAGTTTAAAACATGTTGTTAGCCGCTCGCGCCAACTTGATTTCCTCTCGCTCTTCCTGCTTCTTAGCAAGCCAGGCTTTCCCCTCTGGTGTTGCCAGGAATTTACGGGCGTGAATCTTACGGTTGTTGCGCTTAGTGGCTGCTGTATTCGTGGCTTTTGACATGGTATCCCCTCCGCTGAATCTGCCAGCGTTCAACGTACAGCAGAGAGACAGTACAACGAAAGTTACAATGGTGCAGATAATAGATGATCATTACGTGCCGTGTTGGGCACATAAGAAAAGGCGGCGCATAGCGCTACCGCAGGGTGTAATCCCTTCGCAGGGAGGATAAAGCCTTAGCACGTTCTCTTATCAGGTGATCGTTATACTCCGGTGATCGAAACCGTGGCAGAGCCGGATTCTTTCCCGATCCGGTTAGTCTTCCCAACATTACGCCTGTTTATTCTCTGTGACCTTTCACAAGGTGTAGCATCATTGAGCGCCGCACGAAGCGCGGAACGTATCGCTAATGGTTCAAGTGATGTGTTTAGAGAGTCCGGCAACTCTTTCAGCTTCAAGGGATGGCAAAATTTCTAATGCTGTTCGGGCTTGAGCCTGGTAACTACCCGCCAGTACGTTGTACAATCCTTGAGCCGATACAACGGAAAGGCGTTTACCAAGTGTTATCAAGGATGATAATGAAAGATACAATCCTTTAGGTTTTTGACGATAAGTGATTGATTTTCTTAGATGGTGCCGATAATAGGAACAAAAAACAACCACAATCAATTGAAATAAAACGACTTTCTATGTTGAATTTATTCACATGCCCCCAAATGTGCCCCTACTTAGTCCATGCCTAAATGGTAGGGGCATAGCTTATTTAGGTTTATTTTTCTGCTCAAGTGTCAGCCAAACCTTAATGTTACAGCGTATAAGTATCAGGCAGTTAAGGAGGAAGAGGACTGTCAAAAGAGCAAGGTACATACAAAATAGAGCTGTATATGAGTTATCATAAAAGCCAAGTGTAAACTGTATAACAGCTGTAATAATCGATAACCATATCGAAACGTTAAGGAAGACAGATAGAACATTCAAAGGAGCATAGTATTCAGATGCCTTAATCATATCATCAGTAAAATTTCTAATCTCCTGACTTTTGAAATCTATATAATTCTTTTTATATGCTTCCGAATCAAAAAGTTTATCTTTAAGATTTACTATAACAAAAGTGTGCAATGACAACAAAAAAGACCCAACAGAAATGAAGCCTGAAAAAAGATACCCTCTTATTTTTGACTCATAATAATTAAAGAAAGTAGTATCTTTCTCCAAGGTAATACTAAATCCATACTTATAGTGGAGGAATGTAATACCACAAACTAGAATTATTGATAAAATGAAAATACCCAGCATTTGTTTAAAAATACTGGCCATAGGGAACTGAGCTATATATCTAATTAAAGAGCGCACGATACTCCCCCTCATTTATTTCCCTTTTGAGCTCGACAAGTATCTCATTCTCATGGAAATTTTCTACTGTCAAGCCATCAATCCTATGAGCTAAATCTTCGAACTCACACTCTCCTAATCTTTTAGGACAATTTAATATAGAAATAGTTCGCTCTATATCATCACTATCCACGGTGCTAACGCTTCCTTTTTTGAAACCCACATTGCCAGCAAGCTCAACGACACCTTGGGTTAGTCTATCAATATTAGATTGTTCAGAATCCGTAATATTAAAAGATACTTTAACCTCACGCGAACTTCTTTGTAGTGCAACTGCATGCCCAACAGCGAATTGCTGAGCATCGAACAACATTTCTATTTTCTTAACCTTAGCATATTCAGCCAGTACAGTAGGTATATCTCTATTATCTATTAAAATAGATGTAGAAAGTCTTCCTGCATATTCTCTTTTACCCTTAGCCTCAGCTTTTTCACGCCCCAATGCCAGATTATCAGCAATGTAATTAGAAATTTTATCCGCTTTCAATGCATTGAATTTATTACGAAGCAAAGCAAACAAGACATGTATACTGCAAGAGTTGTGATAGTACTCGTAAAGGCCTTTCAAAGAGTCTTTCTTAACAACAAAAAAATTAAAATCAATTAACTTTTCATCATCAAGAATATCAGCCGTGTGGATAGTAAATTGTCCATCCTGAAATCTTGCTCTACAATCTCTTCGCTGATCCTTAAAGGATAATACGACGCCTGAAAAAAACACATCATCTTCATGGAAAAGGAAAAATCGCTCCCCTCCCTCGAACCCCATTCTTTCTCCATTAAATGGGATCAAGTAATTTATGAAATCCGAAAAGCGAATTGTTTTATTTTTATTAGTTAAAGAAATTCCAATTCGTCTGACTTTCATCTTAAATCCTTTCTACTGTGAGGAAACCATCAAGCTAATAGTTTCAATGGTAAATTAGTAACTTTATTATTCAATATCACAACCTGAGATTACTTCAAACTTAGCCGGATTTGAAGTTTTTTCCAGAATGCCTGAAGAAGACAAAAAGAAGCGAAGTGACATAATCAAACTTGTAACCCGTGTGCAAAGCTCGCTCTAAGGCCATAGAACAATTACAGGCCTATCAAAACATAATATGCCCCCCTTCACCAAACACAGCTCGATAGGCTCTATCGCCGCACACGAAGCCAAGGCAAATAAACGAGCTGCACACAAAAATCGCACTACACCGCACCCGCCTGCGGTTTTCAGATCGCAAAAATTTTTCAGTTGGGATTTTTTACAAATGATAGCGCCAGACCGCGCCACAACTGGGGATTTACAGCGAGCAGAGAACTGAAAAGAGTGAAAAGAATTTCAGCTTTTTTCAGTTTAGCTTTACTCCAAATTCGTAAGCACTTGAATTAAGCTATTGATAGTAAAGGGATATAAAATTTTAGGTGAGATTTTTCATGATAACTGACGGCACACTTAAAAGTTAACAAACTGATTCTTATAGACATTTTTTCTTAAGCAGCTGAAATTTAATGAACCGAAGCCGGGAAAATTTTAGTTACTCCCGGCGAACCGTTCAGTGACTCTCTTTAGCTGCCATCAGGAGTTCTAATGCTTTTTGTCGCTCGTCCGGTGGCAGGGCATCCATTAGCTCTTTAATTCGTCCCTGGCCGCGCAAAGCGCTGGGACTAATTGTGTGTGAGAAGGAAACGTTCATCACAAACGTGTGCCCACACTCTACATTTGAGCAATAACAGTACACATCTGATAATTTGGGGTGCTTTCGGTTTGTTTTCCTCACCGTTGCCGCAGACATACACTCCGGGCAGTAAATTTTCATCACTCGCATAGCTAAACCTCTGTTGCCTGCCAGAAGAAGGGATTTTGGTTCCCTCCCTCTTGTTCTGAACGTGTAACACTGGTAACACGTGTAACATCGTTGATTTAATTGAAATTAATCTGTTACCAGTGAGCCAAATAAAGAGGTAACGCGTGGTAACACACTGATTTTTGTTACCACTGTTACCAGTGGATATTTCTGACTGGTAACAGTGGCAAGCCTCGTCATTACTGCCTGTTACCTCTGTTACCAGTGTTACCTCATAAAAATAAGACTCACGCGATAACTATTCGGGATCGGCGCTACCCAGTACTTGCGTATTAAACTGGTAAACGCGCTTAAGCCCTATTTCTGGCAGGCGAACGCTGTTTTGCGTTCTCCCGTCTTCCCCGGCTTTCAGCCAGCCCGCCTCAACACACAATCTGGCTACCTTTCGCGAATCGAACCCTTTACAAATTTCTTTCCAGCCAGATGGCAATACGTAGAAGGTCACAGTGGATTCTGTCACGTTGTCGCCCTTGTCCACTTTCCTGAATCCCATCATCGACAGTGGACGGTTCTTGTCGTCGTGCCAGTCAGCAAAGCGGCTGAACTGGTTACGTGTCATATAATCCCTGACCTGCTCCAGTGCGGTTTTATCCTCCTGGTTCGCGGTATGCCCTCGATCAGCCATCCATGAGGCCAGGCAACACTCAGCAGCCCTGAACGCCTCACCTTCAGGCCATCCGGTTATCCCGGCTTGTGTGGCAAGTTCTCCAGCCATAGCAACCAGCGCAAAACGGGTAACGGCACGCCCAACTTGGTTTCCAGCATCCGCTGGGGTCAGCCTGCGGGTGTAGTCCTTCAGCAGCGCTTTCGCCTGGCTGGTCAGTTCCTGGAGATCGGCTGTCAGACAATGCAGCCAGTCGCGGAAGGGTGAGCCATGATAATGAATAACGGCGTGTTCCAGATGCTCCGCCAGCGCTTTACCACCACTAAAGCCGTGCAGCTCCTCAAATACCCCATGCTTGCCCGAATCACTCGGGATCTGGATCATGCGTACTTCAACCCCGGCGTAGGTTCGCTGTCCGGCATTGGCGGCGTGCTCGACCAGTGACAGTTCCCCCGTGGAAAGAAACAACAAATTCCAGCGGTTTGTTTCCCGTACCGAACCATCAGTTCGGGCGCGGGCTTTGCCCTGACCGTTCGCCAGCATGTAGGCAATATTCCCCGCCTCTCTGCCATCCACCTCGCGGATTTCATCAAGCATCAGTGTGGCATCATTGCGGCGGCTGGCCGTTCCTTCCAGCGCGTTCCCGGTAGCACGCCATGTATGCCAAAAATCCGTACCACCGCACACCGAAGCCGCCACTTTCATGGTCGTGGTTTTACCGTCTGTAGATTCACCTTTCAGGTGATAACCGCCGCCACCTATACCAACCAGCTTCAGAAGCGGCGCGGCGAATGCCAGGCTTACGGCAAACGCCAGTCGGGCATTATTGACGCAATAGCGGCCTATATTTTCCCGCCATTCTTTCGTGGTGCCCGTAACACGAAAATCACGCCCCTGAACGCTGGAAGTCTGGAGAATGACAGACTGTGACTCTTTGCCGATCACTTCATCCTGAAGAACATAAACGCCGCCATGCCAGCCTGTTTTATTTACGCAGGTCACTTTTCTGTCGGGCTTGCACAGGGAGATGTATTCCATTAGGTGCGCTCTGGCCATCCCGTTGATATTGATATAAGAAAGCCCATTGACCAGCAGTACGCGCCGCAGTTCCTCTCCGCTACCACCCAGCATTTCCATCGGCATTGCCCATTTTCGGCTAATGCCGTTGGTGTCTTCCCATTCCAGCAGGCGGCCATAATTGCTGCCGTCAGCATCGCTGGTGATAGCTGTCACACGCAGCGGGCTGCAAATCTTGATATTGCGGATCTCTGTGTCACCATCTGATTTGTTCACCAGCTTGTCATACCACAAATATTCTTTCGTGAGCCTGAACCCCTGCGGCAATCTGGTTTGCCCTTTTCCGTGCAACGTCATTTCCTCCCGGAAGGCTTCACGCGCCCTTTCCTTCCCGGTTTCCTGACGATAATCATCCCAGTCGGCTTTATGACGTACCGGAGGAAGCGTTACCCAACCATCTACGGCTTTCGCCGCTTTTTCAGCCCATACCCGGCCAGTGTTCTCTTTCCCGTCTACAAGATCGTTATCTCCAGCCAGGATAATCCGGGTTTCCGGCCATCGAATGCGGATTTGCTCAGCAACCTTTACCAAATTTGTGGCCGCAATGGCAGCAACGATCCAACCGTCAGCCAGGAGGCTGACGGTCAACGCAGTGGCATATCCTTCAGTGATAATGACCTGTTCCGGAGCATCAGACGGAACATCAGCCACGGCAATAAAAGCACCTGACAGCTGACTGCCGGGTAAAAGACTTTTATCACCATCAGAGTTAATAAGCTGACCGCCTGTAACATTCCCGGTGATGTCAGTTAAAGGCAGCAGCAGCGACCCGGCTGGAAAAGTCATCCCCGCCAGATTGATGGCAGCAGTAAGAAGCGGTAAAGAGTAACCCTGCAATCCCTTTCCGGTCAGATAAGCTGATTCACCGTTTTGAGACAGATTTTTAAGTTTTTGATAGCGGTCTGCTCCGGTCTCTTTTCCCGCCACCTTTTTCCTGGCTGGCATAGCGGGTTTATCCTGTACTTCAGGTAATGCCAGAACCTCAGAGACCATTCCCGCGACCTCCTTCACTGAGCGTCCTGTCACCAGACGGACTAAATCAAGGCCATCGCCATTGCCGCACTGATTACAGAACCATGTTCCGCGCCCCTCTTTGTCATCAAGACGGAAGCGATCTTTTCCGCCGCAGGCCGGACAGGCACCGTGGCGTCGGGCGGAAGGAACATTAATCCCTAACGCGGAAAGGATGTGTGGCCATCGCCCGTTTGCTGCCCCCGAAACCGCAGATACAGACTGAACTTTCATAACAGTACCTCCCCGACTCCCGCAGTGGTAATGCTGAAACCTGGAGGTACTTCTCCATCGGGCGCACCGAAAACGATGTCCCGGTACACTTCACGTAGCTCAGAAACACCAAATGCGGAAAGGCGAATATTTTCAGCCATGTAACCGGGTGACAGCATTCGCTCCAGAACGTCACATGCCAGACGATGCCCCTCTTCCTGGCCGAATTCGTTAATCCAGGGTGCTTCAATATGATAAAGAATATTCATGGCCACACGATCAGGTGTCAGCTCGATACGCTCGCCATCCTCGATATACACAGCTTCTCCATTAATCCGCTGCATCAGGGAAATATAGGCATCAGCAATGCAGGAACGCAGAAATGCCGCCCGAAACTCAGGTGAATGGACTACGAGATTAGCGTTCATGCTTTTCTCCTTTAATGGTACTGGTTTCTCTCACCACACCCTCCAGCTGTTCTGCAATACAGGCCATGATTGCTGCGGCTCCCTCAGCAGAAACTGTTCTCTGCCCACTCATCGCAGGAAATGACAGAACTTCGGCCAAGAACTCGCTCGCCAGCGCAGCCCGTAAAAGACGGTTCTCGCCTGCTTCAGTCAAGGTGCAACCGTGGTTAGGGATGGGTAAATGACTCATGCGCTCACCTCCCCGAGATTGTTCATCGGAATACGTGCGGCGAAGCTCAGTACAAAATCGGCAACGAGTTTCCTGCGGGCAGCACGCTCGCAGGTTGCAACAGTACGCACAGCGAATGGACGCGCGGCATAATCAGTACGGCGCACTGCGAGAAAAACAAAGGTAAATTCTGGATGTGACAATGTAGGGATCGAAGCCATGGCGGCAATCTCCTTCAGATAGCGGTTAACGCTACCACCGGAGTTTCCACGCCCACTGGTGGTAGCCCAGACGGGGGTGGAAATACCGGCTCTGAAGGATACCGGCCTGACCGAAGTCAGCCCCGCCTGAGCCACCATTACTCGATAGCTACAACGGCAAAGAAACCGCTGTAAAAGCAATAGGTGTGCAAAGACACGGACACAAAAAAAGACGCGTGGCGCGTCTGGTGTCGCCTTCAGATTACACGGGTTTCCACGCCCGGTTGCCGATTTTGCGGCAACGGTGCGAATATAGCCCGAGCAATTGGCAAGGCGCAAGAAATTTATAACCGAATTTAGTTTATTGAACATCCATCTAAACCCTGACATGCTTAAGCCTCAGTTTGAAGTTGAGTTTTTCATTTTTCCTACGCTGTGAAACAGACCCGCTTATTAGCGGGTCTTTTTATTTCTTCAGCATCAGTCGGAGAAAGTTACAGCGCTCTCATCCACAGCGGCATAAAGCTCAGGCTCCCCCAGCGCATAGCCTTCATTGCGAAGATAAGAATTAACGTATTCACTTTTCTCATCATCAAACTCAGCCCGGAATGATCGGGTTCGGGACTGGGTATAAATGTGCAGATTATCCAGCGTAGTGACCGCAAGACGTTTTCCCGGCATGAACGGCGGGATAAAAGCAAACCGTCCGGCAACCGAACTGACTGCCATTTGCGCAGCATCCACATCAGCCGGGCGATCAGCCGCGTTGAAGAGCTTAAGTCGCTGTTTAGCAGCAAGCTCGGCACCCACGAGAACCACCAAGCGTGGATCTTCACGATAAGGTTCGGCAATCAGCTCTGTAATGAGCTGATTAGCAAGCAGGTCGAGATTCTTCCATTCCCCGGTTTCACCGAGGGTTACAGGAGTAGTTAAGACTTGTTGACCACCCTGATAGTTTTTTGCCAGCGCATGCCACCCGATATTTACGTCTTCACCTTTTTTATTCATCTTTGGATCAGTCGTATCGGCAATTGACTCTCCATTAAAACCAACCCGCAACATATCAAGTGCATAAGCCTGACTAAAAAACGCACTGACCGATTTATCAAATTCGCCCTGAGCACCTGTATGATAAATATGTGACATATCTAAATAGCTGATTCGTGCACATGTGTCAGTTTCGGACAGAAAAAATTCAGTGCCGTTTATCGCTAACATCTTATGGAATCTGCCACCGTGAACTCGTCCTGTATGTAACTCGCTGGCTCCAATATTAATGGCATTACCTGAAATAGCATTAACGTCACGCAAAGTGATATTATTGATTAACCAACCAGACTCAAGAATTGAGCTTCGCAAAATATTTTCAGTTGGTTTGCTTAATGAAAACCGTCTATTTGAAGATTCCTGGTAATTTGTACCAGATACGAATTTACTGTGATAACGGCGTGCAGCGTCCGGCCTTTCGGCTTTGAATGCGTACATGATTTATCCTTTTATTATTTACGAAATATTTTTTTCTTGTATTCAGAGAGCTGATTATATTTCATAGCATGCTCTGCATATTCACGATCGCTTACTACGGAGCGAAGAATGGCATTTTCAGCGCGATAGTACTCCCGATAGGCCATAGTTCGACTTATCCCACCTCTTTCCAGTTCGTAACGGTCATTTGGGTATGCACAACATTTAAGAATGTGCTCAACTGCATTATCCAGTGCACATAGAGCATCCAAGATAAATCTCACATCCCGAACTAAAGTCGCATCGTTTAAAACGTTAATAAACTCAGCGGGAGAAGTTAACGGTCTGGAAAACGAGTTAATATATTTTTTACTAATGTTCTTCCCGATATGTTCAGCCTCTTCAAGTAACAAACTTCCGAATCCTCTGAAGAGACTTACCCGCGTTTGCTGCTCTTTCTGTCGTAAAAATGCAGAATTGTACTGTCGTTCATAGGCATCACGCGCCCCTTTCACGGCATTTTTGTTTTTTACTTCAGAAACTGTTCTGGAGTTAACATTCAACCCTGCATTTTTTAATGCGTACTCGGCAGCGCTAACATCCTTTTGTCGGAAGGATAACTCTTCTTCTTCACGCTGACATAGCACCTCAAGTCGACTCATTAAGAGATTGATTTCATCGGCAGTCGCTTCCGTATCGGGGATTGTTAGCCCTGTTAAAGAACGTAATTCCTCTCCTTTATGACGCAGTTTATTTAACATAAAGATCTCGATGATTCTTATTATACATGCAGAATCACCATATCCTTCATTGAAGATACTGACCTTATAAGTATCTAATACCGTAACTTGTTCGCATTTAAGAGAAGGATAAAAGGATTTACCCTCCATTGGGAGTTTAATAGATGTCATATTAGTCATATTGGTCCTATTCTTAACAATTTTAATTAGATGTGTGACTATCTCTCCAGGCATAATAATCACCAGCACGCCACCTTGACATACGTCCTAACTTAATCGGCTTCGGGAATTTACCAAGAGAGATCAGCTTATAAATCCACTTATCAGTAAACAAGCAATCAGAGGTGATATACTTCATATCAATTAGTGAGTCTGCACTAGGGCGAGTATCAGTGAGCGCCATGATTCGTTCCTCTCAATTCATCAATTCGTGTCAACGGAGAGGATTAAAGCACTTGGTTTGGATGTAAAAAAGGCGAGTAAGTAAAAAAAACTTACTCGCCAATAATGTTAATTATTTGTAAAAACAGGTTTTTTGAAAATACTTGAAATCAACTTACTAATTACTGCGAAAGACAACGGAGGTTCTTTCTTATCAGGCCAAAATTCATCGGCTCGGGTGAAGATAAGCTCTGTTAACGCTGTAGCGTTGTCTTTTTTAACATTCGAATTTTCTTTATAAAGATAAATGGCCACACTCAAAACTTGATTTCTTTTTGCTGCATGTCGCTCTTGTTGAGCAATTGATAGCGTTTTATATACATCAGCAGACGATGACTCATTATTAATGATGTTATGAAGCTTTCGAACGTCCTCGCTTTCAAGATACCCATCATGCTCCAAAAAAAAGCCATCCGAATTTTTCCAGTCCATCTGGATAAATTTAACATCATTTGAAAACACTTTACCAGCTGGAACGAGAAGTGAAGGGTAATCTGGAAATTGACCACTAAAAAAGATAAAGTCTTTTTGGACTTTTGGCGGATATTTAAAATAACCTTTGATACGTGCAATAACTAAATTTTTATCATTTTTTACTTCATATATTTTTATGAGGCTATATTGACTAATATAACTATAACCCTCATCGTCCTTATCCAATGAATCAATATGATTAATAAATTCACTTATATTTCTTACTCGATGCTTTGAGAAGTTACCCTCCCTGCCTACATAGGCTGAGAACAAAAAATCGTTCTCCCCGGCCAGATACAAAATATCTTCTTCTTCACAACTTAGTATCTTAGCAGCTTCAGCCACTTTATAATGTGTGCGAAATAATTTTAAAGGAGTAGATTTATTTGCCATTAAGATTAATTCCCTCAATAAAATCCGCATACCATTGCATCATATTCCTGCGCCCTTCTAAATATTGAGCATGGTTGTAAATCCCACGAATAGAATTTTTATCCAAATGTGCAAGCTGGGTTTCAATCCAAGCACTGTTAAAACCTTTCTCGTGTAGAATCGTACTCATCGTATGCCTGAAACCATGCCCCGTCACTCGACCAGCATATCCAATACGTTTAAAAACTTGGTTGATGCTGGCTTCACTCATGCACTTACTGGGATCGTTGCGTCCAGGAAACATGAGCGGATAGTTGCCTGTCAGTTCTTTCAATCGCCCGAGATGAGCTAATGCTTGTCTTGATAGCGGTACAATATGAGCCCTACGCATTTTCATGCGTTCTTTAGGGATTTCCCACAGTGCGTTCTCAAAATCCACCTCACGCCATTCCGCTGCTCGTAACTCTCCAGTTCTGAGACCTGTTAAGATGAGCAAATATGCACCCAGTAATACAATCGGACTTCCTGAATAAGCGTTAAGAGCAGTAAAGAACTCCGGCAGCTCGTTAGCTTTCAGGAATGGATAGTGAACTGCTTCGTGCCCTTGCATTGCACTGGCAAGATCCGGTGCCGGGTTGTAGATCGCTCGACCTGTTACGATGGCATAGCGGAATACTTCACCGCATCGTTGACGGACTTTCTTCGCTTTTTCCATTGCTCCTCGGGCTTCTATTAATCTCAGAACTTCAAGCAGCTCTAGGGGCTTAATATCAGCAATGGGTCGATGGCCAATCTGCGGGAAGATGTCTTTCTCAAATGCCTCAATGATGTCTGAAGCGTAGCCTTCAGACCATTTAGGTGACTTCATTTTGTGCCACTCTAACGCCACTTCTTTGAATGGATTGAGTATCTCTGTAGCAGCGGTTAAAGCATGTTTTTTGGCTTTCTTCACTTCACCAGGGTCTTCACCGGCTGCGAGCAATTTCTTTGCGTCTTCACGCTTTTGCCTGGCATCAGCCAAAGAAACCGTTGGATAGACACCAAAAGATAAACGCTTCTCTTTGCCAGCAAAACGGTACTTCATACGCCAGTAACGTGAGCCATTGGGTTCTACTTGAAGATACAGACCACCTCCATCAGACAGCTTGTAGCTCTTCTCTTTTCCTTTCGCGGCTTCAACCTTTCGGGCATTCAGCATCATTGGGGGCACATTTCCTAGACCGAACAGAACATGCCCCTGATTGTGCCCCCAAAGGCATGTTGATTTCAATAGATAGAGGTTGACGTCAAATGACTGAAAACAACGTAAAACCTATGTTTTAAAAGGATTTTATTGATGTGAGTTGACTTGAGAAAACTAGGGGATGGTGCCGATAATAGGAGTCGAACCTACGACCTTCGCATTACGAATGCGCTGCTCTACCAACTGAGCTATATCGGCCCTGAAAGGCCGGTTACGAGCGTAACCACGGGGCAAAAGAGTAGATCTAACCGGGTGATGCGTCAATGCCCTTTTGAATCAAACGGCTATTTTTGCATCACCCGCGATTATTTACGCACGAATGGTATCATCACCAAAGCCGATCCACTTGTAGGTGGTCAGCGCTTCCAGCCCCATCGGACCGCGGGCGTGCAGCTTCTGTGTGCTCACCGCCACCTCCGCGCCCAGACCAAACTGGCCGCCATCGGTAAAGCGCGTCGAGGCATTGACGTAAACCGCAGACGAATCCACTTCATTCACAAACCGATCGGCATTGCGCAGGGTGCGCGTCAGGATCGCGTCAGAATGCTGGGTTCCGTGTTCACGAATGTGCGCAATAGCGTCATCGAGATCCGCAACTACCTTCACGTTCAGATCCAGCGACAAATACTCATCGTCGTACTGCTCCGCATTAACCGGAACGACCTTCGCCGGACCGTCTTTCAGCAGGGCGAAAGCGCTCTCGTCCGCATGCAGCGTGACGCCACTTTCCGCCATCTGCTTGCTCAGCGCTGGCAGGAAGGTACTGGCGATGCCCTGATGCACCAGCAGCGTTTCTACCGTATTACAGGTGCTTGGACGCTGGGTTTTAGCGTTGACGATAATCTTCAGCGCAGGTTCTACCTCCGCGGTGTCATCCACCACGATATGGCATACGCCAATACCACCGGTGATCACCGGAATGGTAGATTGCTCGCGGCACAGCTTGTGCAGGCCCGCACCGCCGCGTGGGATGAGCATGTCGATGTATTTGTCCATGCGCAGCATCTCGTTAACCAGAGCACGGTCGGGGCTTTCAATCGCCTGCACGGCACCCGCCGGTAAACCACACTCCTCCAGCGCCTGCTGGATGACGTTTACCGTCGCGGCGTTGGTGCGCCAGGTCTCTTTCCCGCCACGCAGGATCGCGGCGTTACCGGTCTTCAGGCACAGGGAGGCGACATCCACCGTCACGTTTGGACGCGCTTCGTAAATCACCCCAATGACGCCAAGCGGCACGCGACGACGTTCAAGGCGTAACCCGCTGTCGAGCACCCCACCGTCAATCACCTGCCCTACCGGGTCGGCGAGGTTGCACACCTGACGGACGTCGTCGGCAATACCTTTCAGACGCGCCGGGGTCAGCGCCAGACGGTCGAGCATCGCTTCGCTCAAGCCGTTGCGACGCGCTTCCAGCAGATCCTGCTCGTTGGCGAGCAAAATTTCCTGCGACTGAGATTCCAGATAATCAGCGATTTTTTCCAGCACGCGGTTTTTCTCGCGGCTGGAAAGGAGCGCCAGTTTATACGAGGCGGCTTTCGCGGCTGCGCCCATTTGTTCCAGCATGTTCTTGCTCCTTAACGAATAATCATGTCGTCGCGATGCACGGCAACCGGGCCATATTCATAGCCCAGGATGGCGTCGATCTGCTGGGAATGGTGGCCAGCAATCCGACGCAGCGCGTCGCTGTTATAACGGCTTACGCCATGAGCGATGTCGCGACCTTCAAGGTTACGGATTCGGATCACTTCACCACGCGAGAAGTTGCCTGTCACGCTTTTAATTCCTTTTGGAAGTAACGAGCTTCCTCTTTCCAGAATAGCGGCGGTCGCGCCTTCATCCACGGTCAGTTCGCCAGCCGGGGGCGCACCAAAGATCCAGCGTTTTCGGTTTTCCAGCGGGGTCGCCTGGGCGTGGAAGCGAGTACCCACAGAGATGCCTTCCATCACATCACCGATTACGCCCGGACGGCTGCCCGCGGCGATGATGGTGTCGATACCGGCCCGGCACGCCACGTCCGCGGCCTGGAGCTTGGTGCCCATGCCGCCTGTCCCCAGACCAGAAACGCTGTCACCCGCGATGGCGCGCAGCGCATCGTCAATGCCGTGAACGTCTTTGATCAGTTCAGCCTGTGGATTAGAGCGCGGATCAGCGGTAAACAGCCCCTGCTGATCGGTCAGAAGCAGCAGCTTATCGGCCCCTGCCAGGATCGCCGCCAGCGCAGAGAGGTTATCGTTGTCGCCCACTTTGATTTCAGCGGTGGCAACAGCGTCGTTTTCGTTAATGACCGGAACGATATGGTTATCCAGCAGCGCACGCAGCGTATCGCGGGCATTCAGGAAACGTTCTCTGTCTTCCATATCCGCACGCGTCAGCAGCATCTGCCCGACGTGAATGCCGTAGATGGAGAACAGTTGTTCCCAGAGCTGTATGAGTCGGCTTTGTCCCACGGCGGCCAGCAGCTGTTTGGAAGCGATCGTCGCGGGGAGTTCGGGGTAGCCCAGGTGTTCACGCCCGGCGGCAATCGCCCCGGATGTCACAATTACAATACGATGCCCTGCGGCATGCAACTGAGCGCACTGACGTACAAGCTCAACGATATGGGCACGATTCAGGCGGCGCGATCCGCCTGTTAACACACTGGTACCGAGTTTTACCACCAGCGTCTGGCTGTCACTCATGATTCTCTGCCGTTCAACAATAAGGGAAAATGATGTCAGTCAGACGTTTTAACAGGTGTCAGCCCCGTTGCCAACTGCCTTAGCGCATGACCCGTCACTTTGTTGCGCGGGATCAGGAAGCGTAGCGGCAGATTTTGACAATTTTATTACCGAAAAATTAAAACATACTTTTTTAGACATATTCTTACTTTGTCATAAAACTTTCACCCACGAACGATAAAACCCTTCCTGTTTTTCACGGGGTAATAAGCCGAATCTTATTACTCAGCGAATATTAGCGCGTTTTTATAAAATCAGGATTGAAAATGAAAAAGAGCACTCTGGCATTAGTGGTAATGGGCGTAGTTGCTTCCGCATCTGTTCAGGCAGCAGAAGTTTATAATAAAAACGGGAATAAACTGGACGTGTACGGCAAAGTAAAAGCAATGCACTACATCAGTGATGATGACGCTAAGGATGGTGACCAGACTTATGTTCGTTTCGGCTTTAAGGGTGAAACGCAGATTAACGATCAGCTGACGGGCTACGGACGTTGGGAAGCTGAGTTCGCGGGTAACAAAGCTGAAAGCGACTCTTCTCAAAAAACACGTCTGGCATTTGCCGGGCTGAAACTGAAAGACTTCGGCTCACTGGATTATGGCCGTAACCTGGGCGCGCTGTATGATGTCGCCGCATACACCGATATGTTCCCGGAGTTCGGCGGTGACGGCCTGGCACAGACCGATAACTTCATGACGAAACGCGCCTCCGGTCTGGCCACATACCGTAATACCGATTTCTTTGGCCTGGTTGACGGCCTGAATATGACCCTGCAATACCAGGGCAAAAATGAAAACCGCGACGTGAAGAAGCAAAACGGTGACGGCTTCGGTACCTCCCTGAGCTATGACTTCGGCGGCAGCGATTTTTCTGTGATTGGTGCGTATGCCAGCTCCGACCGCACCAACGAGCAAAACCTTCAGGCACGCGGCGAAGGTAAAAAAGCAGAAGGCTGGGCAACCGGTTTGAAATATGATGCCAATGATATTTATCTGGCCACTATCTATTCCGAAACCCGCAATATGGCCCCTATTTCCGGTGGCTTTGCAAATAAAGCGCAAAACTTCGAAGTAGTCGCGCAATATCAGTTTGACTTTGGCCTGCGTCCATCTCTGGGTTACGTGCAGTCTAAAGGCAAAGATATCGAAGGTATCGGCGATGAAGATATCGTGAAATACATCGACGTAGGTGCGACATATTATTTCAACAAAAATATGTCTGCGTTTGTTGATTATAAGATCAACCAGATTGATGACGATAATAAACTGGGCGTAAGCAGCGATGATATCGTTGCGCTGGGCATGACCTACCAGTTCTGATGTTGTGGTAATAAAAAAACCGGCGCTGAGCCGGTTTTTTTGTGCCCGGTGATGCTGTGCTTACCGGGCGTACGGGATAGTACATTTTTCAGACCGGGTAAGGCGTAGCCGCCACCCGGCGCTGGGACATCATCAGGCTCTCAGTTTCACCGCTTCGCTGGAAAAATCGTCCGCAGGCTCCAGCTTCAGATCCAATGTTGCCAGCAGGTCGCGAGCTCTGCCGTGAAATTCTTTTAGCGTATGCTCCAGGCGATCGATCACTTCCTGATCTTTGATGCTCGTCGCCTGCCAGTGCCCGTCTTTATTAAACAGGCCAAACTGATAGGTATAGGTAAAACGGTTTTCCTGTGCTTCCATTTCCATCCACCAGCCCCAGAACTCACGTTTTTCGGGTGCAGGCTTCACGTTGACGCAAACAGCCAGGCAGTCGAAAAAAAAGCGATTCTCTTCACACTGCTCTTCTCGAATATACGGGCCAAGAGCCATGAACTTCTTAATCAGTCTACTTTTCGGGTGTCCACTCGGTAACGTCATTGCGATCTCCTTTTGTGAAGCACTGTTTTACCAAACCAACGAAATTTAGCAAACTATTAACACAATCTCTGCGTGATCCAGCGTGTGATCTCTTTCAGCGCTTTGTCAAAATTCTGGTACACCGGGCTGAAGGGCACCTCCAGCAATTTACCATCAGAAGATGACGACGTGATTAAGCGTGACTCCTCTTCCGGGCTAAACGGATCGTTCTTCCAGAAACCGGACATCATCGGGGTTGGGCAGCGGCGGCCGAGTAAGCCCTGCGTTTTTAATGAATAACGATTAAGTTCAATGCGCAACGCTTCGTCTGAAGCATCATGCATGCCAAGTCGGCTCGCCAGTACGTCCAGATACATCTCAGGAACGCTACCCTGACGCGCAGGATCGCTTAACAGAGCATGCACCACCGGACCAAGACAGGCGACGGCCTTCAGGCGTGAAGATTCAAGGTAGGCAAGCCGTACCGCGACGTTAGCGCCGAAGCGGAAGCCAAACGCGCCAACCCGGGTGTGATCAACCCAGGGGATATTCTCCAGCGCTTTTAATGCATGCTGGTGCAGCAGGCTGGAGTCTTGCGTAAGTTTCCATTTGGATGAAAAACCAATGGAAGGCATATCAAGCGTGAGCATGGCGATTCCGTTTGGGGCAAAGTAGCGCTCATACAGGCTGTAATAGTCAATTTGTAACGAGTCCAGTCCACCGCACATCAGAACCGTCGGGAACGGCCCTTCCCCCTCCGGCATATGCAGGAATCCGGTCACCGGGCTGCCGCCGGGAATGGCGAACTCAATTTCACGCATCCGGCCAGGCAACCGCTGCGCAGCCTCTTCATAAGCCCGGTTTGCCAGCGCCTGCGCCTGCTCTGCCAGTTCGTCGCCTTTAAGATGCGGATATGCAGCGATGCTGTAAAGGTTTGCCGCATGCAGCCAGTGCTTGCCGCTGAGAGTGGCATCTTCTTCCTGGCTCGCTTTTTGCTGCCAGAGCATGGCCTGCTTTGACCATTCGTAGATCCAGTTTCCACCACGGTAGCCCACCACCGTATCGTAGAGATCGCTGTCGGTACGCTCGGACTCGCTCATCACGATACGCGCCTGCACGTCGAGGATTTCACGCGGATCGATGCCGCGCCAGATCCACATCAGGCGGTTAATCATTCGATACCAGTGGGGCACGTTTTTACCGTCTAACGCTGACTGAACGGCAGGCATTGTCCCCGGATTAAACCGACGCACCAGCGTCGACGTTTCAGGGTGCTTGAAACGGGGTTTGAAGAGAGTTTCGGTGAGATTCGCCTGCGTCATTGCGTTGCCTCCATGGATACGTCATATGAAGACCATTGTAACGCGTGGCAGGGTAAAAAGAACAACGCCCGGCATAACCGGGCGTGTAAAGTTACGTACTGAAATTAACGGCCAGAGATAGGCGGTACGAAGACCACGCCCATATCCCATGGCTGTTCAATCCAGGTATCCTGCGGGATATCAATGACGTAATCATCAACCAGTGGGCGACCCGCTGGTTTCGCGAAGATAGTGACGAAGTGCGCTTTTGGATACATTTCGCGGATAGCCACCGCAGTACCGCCGGTATCCACCAGATCGTCGATAACGATAAAGCCTTCACCGTCGCCTTCCGCGCGTTTCAGCACTTTCAGTTCGCGCTGGTTGTCGTGATCGTAGCTGGAGATACATACGGTATCGACATGACGAATACCCAGCTCACGTGCCAGCAGCGCCCCCGGTACCAGACCGCCACGGCTGACGGCAATAATGCCTTTCCACTGTTCGGAAGGCATCAGACGCGCAGCCAGTTTGCGTGCGTGAATCTGCAACATGTCCCAGGTGACGACGTATTTTTCGCTCATGTGAAGTGTCCCAGCCTGTTTATATACGGCTTAAAAAAAATGAGGGTGAACCAGGTTGCGCGAGATTATAGAGATCTGACGCACTAAAAACCAGTGTTACGCGCCATGAGCCTGAGTTTTTACATGCTTAATGCTACCAGCCACGGGAGAAAGTGGTATTCTCAGTTGCATCTCGCAAGCCTGACTTGTGGTAATAATCAACCTGCTAACCCTGTGACCTGCAACATTGTTTTGCAGCGCATCGACAAGGAGACCTATCGTGTCTGAACTGTCTCAATTATCTCCACAGCCGCTGTGGGATATTTTTGCCAAAATCTGCTCCATTCCGCACCCTTCCTATCACGAAGAACAGCTTGCCGAACATATTATGGGCTGGGCAAAGGAAAAAGGTCTGCACGCTGAACGCGACCAGGTTGGCAATATTCTTATCCGCAAACCTGCCACCGCAGGTATGGAAAACCGTAAGCCAGTGGTATTGCAGGCGCACTTGGACATGGTTCCGCAGAAAAACAACGACACCGTTCACGACTTCACAAAAGACCCGATTCAGCCGTACATCGACGGCGAGTGGGTGAAGGCGCGGGGCACGACCCTGGGCGCAGATAACGGCATTGGTATGGCTTCCGCGCTGGCCGTGCTGGCTGACGACAGCGTTGAACACGGTCCGCTGGAAGTGCTGCTGACCATGACTGAAGAAGCGGGCATGGATGGCGCGTTCGGTCTCCAGGCAAACTGGCTGCAAGCGGACATTCTGATCAACACCGACTCCGAAGAAGAAGGTGAGATCTACATGGGCTGCGCGGGCGGGATCGATTTCATCTCTACCCTGCCGCTGTCCCGCGAAGCGATCCCTGCTGGATTCGAGACCTTTAAGCTGACGCTGAAAGGGCTGAAAGGCGGTCACTCCGGCGGTGATATTCACCTGGGCCTGGGCAACGCCAACAAACTGCTGGCGCGTTTCCTGGCGGGCCATGCCGCTGAACTGGATCTGCGTCTGGTGGACTTCAACGGCGGTACTCTGCGTAACGCGATCCCTCGCGAAGCCTTCGCTACCTTGGCAGTGCCTGCGTCGAAAGCGGACGAGCTGAAAAACCTCTCCAGCGTGTATCTGGAGATCCTGAAAAACGAACTGTCTGCAAAAGAGAAAAACCTGACGGTGGTGCTGGAGTCCGTTACGACGGATAAAGCCGCGCTGACCGCACAGTCTCGTGACACGTTCGTCCAGCTGCTGAACGCAACGCCAAACGGCGTTATTCGCAACTCTGACGTGGCGAAAGGCGTGGTGGAAACCTCTCTGAACGTGGGCGTGGTGACCATGGGTGACGACAGCGCAGAGATCATCTGCCTGATCCGTTCCCTGATCGACAGCGGTAAAGAGTACGTTGTGAGCATGCTGGAATCTCTGGGTACCCTGGCGGGCGCGAAAACGTCTGCAAAAGGCAGCTACCCGGGCTGGCAGCCGGATGCAAGTTCTCCGGTCATGGCACTGGTGCGTGAAACTTATCAGCGACTGTTCAACAGCACCCCGAACATTCAGGTTATTCACGCGGGTCTGGAGTGTGGTCTGTTCAAGAAACCGTATCCGGATATGGACATGGTCTCCATTGGGCCGACCATCACGGGTCCACACTCCCCGGATGAACAGGTTCATATTGAAAGCGTCGGTCACTACTGGACGCTGCTGACTGAGCTGCTGAAAGCAATCCCTGCGAAGTAATTCGTCGTCTGTTGCCCGGTGGCGCTACGCTTACCGGGCCTACAATTAGCGTAATCTACAGTCCCAACACCAGCTGACGCTCCAGCTGCGGATCCAACAAGGTGACGTGCAGCCCCACCAGCCTCACCCCTCGCCCGCCCCGCCGTTCTTCCCATGCCTTTTTTGCCGTCGCGATAAGATCCTCTTTGTTGAGGCGTGGCCAGACGTGTTCCTGCGTCGTTTGCTGAAAATCGTTAAATTTCAGTTTGATGCCCTGCCGGGCAATAAGCAGATCCGGTTTGACCTTCAGTAAGCGTCGTTCAAGTTCAGGATAGAGTTGTTCCGTAATAATGGTTTCACATTCGGTCCAGTCATGGATATCTTCACTCAGCGTGCGTTCAACGCCGACCGATTTACGCAGCCGTTCGTTGTTCACATCCCGGTCATCAATGCCCTGACTGCGTTCCCACAGTACGCGGCCAAACTTGCCAAAACGCTTAAGCAGCAGCGCCAGATCGCTGCGCTGAACGTCTTCGCAGGTGCGTAGCCCCATACTTTCCAGCTTCGCGGCGGAGACTTTGCCCACTCCGGGGATTTTGCTGAGCGGCAGCGTCTTTAAAAACGCCGAAACCTCTTCCGGAGTGATAACGTACTGGCCGTTGGGCTTATTTAAATCGGAGGCGATTTTGGCGAGAAATTTGACCGGCGCGACACCCGCCGATGCCGTCAGGTTCAGCTCGTTAAAAATAGTCTGGCGGATCTCCTGCGCCATCAGGGTGGCGGAGCCGTGGCAGTGCACGCTGTGGGTGACATCAAGATAGGCTTCATCCAGCGATAACGGTTCGATAAGTGAAGTGTAGCGGGAAAAGATCTCCCGAATGTGGCTCGATGCTTCTTTATAGGCATCAAAACGTCCGGGCAAAAGAGTGAGATGCGGGCACAGTTTCAGCGCCATCGCTGTCGGCATGGCGCTGCGCACGCCGTATTTGCGAGCAGGATAGTTGGCGGTGCTGATGACACCGCGCTGTACCCGGCTGCCGCCAATGGCAATGGGAATATCCCGCAGCGCCGGGTTGTCACGCATCTCCACTGCGGCAAAAAAGCAGTCCATATCGACATGGATTATTTTGCGCATAGTAAGCCCTCACTCGTTACTGGATAAGTATACAGTAAACAAATGAGGGTTGAGAAGTGTGCATGGGAATTGTCGGGTGGCGGCGTTGCCTTACCCGACCAGGAAGACTAAATAATGCGTTGCTGCTCGCGAGCCATCCGCTTTTTCCGCGCATCGCACGGTTCCGGACAATCGCACACTTTTTCCATTCCGATGGAAGAGATGCCTCCGCAACTGCCCTGAATGCTTTTACGCTTGATGATCCAGCCTAAGGACATGCCGAAGATCACCAGCACAAACACCGCAAAGGTCGCCAGAAAGGTCAGCATAATCAGCCTCCGAAATCATCGAGCATGATGTTCTCATCTTCCACGCCAAGATCTTTTAGCATCTTAATCACGGCCGCGTTCATCATTGGTGGACCACACATATAGAACTCGCAGTCTTCCGGTGCCGGGTGCTGTTTGAGGTAATTTTCATACAGCACGTTGTGGATGAAGCCCGTATAGCCTGTCCAGTTATCTTCCGGCTGCGGATCGGATAACGCCACATGGAAGGTAAAGTTAGGGTTATCACGTGCCAGTTGTTCAAACTCATCGTCATAGAACATTTCGCGCAGTGAACGCGCTCCGTACCAGAAGCTGATCTTGCGCTTGCTGCCAAGTCGTTTGAGCTGGTCAAAGATATGCGAACGCATCGGCGCCATACCCGCTCCGCCGCCGATAAAGACCATCTCCGCGTCAGTATCTTTGGCAAAGAATTCGCCGAACGGGCCGGAAATCGTCACTTTGTCGCCAGGCTTGAGGGACCAGATATAGGATGACATGACGCCAGGGGGGGCATCAGGCACATTCGGTGGCGGCGTGGCGATACGCACGTTGAGCATAATAATGCCCTTCTCTTCCGGGTAGTTAGCCATGGAATAGGCGCGGAGCGCGGGCTCTTTTACCTCGGAAACAAAGCGGAAGAGGTTAAATTTATCCCAGTCGGCCCGGTACTCTTCGGGCACGTCGAAGTCAGCATAAGCGACGGTGTGTGCCGGACATTCAATCTGGATATACCCACCCGCACGGAACGGGACGCTCTCCCCTTCAGGGACACGCAGCTTGAGCTCTTTAATGAACGTGGCTTTGTTATCGTTAGAGATAACTTCGCACTCCCATTTTTTCACGCCGAAGATCTCCTCCGGCAGCTCAATCTTCATGTTCTGGCGCACAGCGACCTGACACGCCAGACGGCATCCCTCTTTCGCTTCACGCTTCGTAATATGCGACAGTTCCGTTGGCAGAATATCACCGCCGCCCTCTTTCACCGTCACACGGCACTGGCCACAGGAGCCACCGCCGCCACAGGCAGACGAGACAAAAATCCCGTTGCCGGAGAGCGTGTTAAGCAGCTTATCCCCTGCCGGGGTACGGATCTGATTCTGCGGATCGTCATTGATATCAATGATCACATCCCCGGAATTGACCAGCTTCGCACGCGCCGCCAGGATCAGCCCTGACAGCACCAGTACTATCAGCGTGAACATCACCACGCCAAGAATAATTTCCATTTGTTAGCCCTTATAGCTGCACACCGGAGAAGGACATAAAGCCCAACGCCATCAGGCCGGTGGTGATAAAGGTGATCCCTAAGCCACGAAGCCCCGCAGGTACGTTGGCATATTTCATTTTTTCACGGATCCCCGCCATGGTAACAATCGCCAGCATCCAGCCGATACCGGAACCGAAGCCATACACAACCGATTCACTGAAGTTGTAATCACGCTGAACCATAAAGGAAACACCGCCAAAAATGGCGCAGTTCACGGCGATCAGCGGCAGGAAGATCCCCAGCGCGTTGTACAGCGACGGGAAGTATTTATCGAGGATCATCTCCAGGACCTGAACAAGCGCCGCAATCACTCCGATAAAGGTGATGAAGTTCAGGAAGCTAAGATCAACCCCCTCCACCAGCGCGCCATCGCGCAGCACGAAGTTGAATACCAGGTTGTTAATCGGAACGGAAAGCCCCAGCACAACGGTAACTGCCACGCCCAGACCAAATGCCGTCGATACCTTTTTAGAAACGGCAAGGAACGTACACATGCCCAGGAAGAAAGCGAGCGCCATGTTTTCAACAAACACCGCGCGCACAAATAAACTCAGGTAATGAGCCATTGTCGGTTACTCCTTTTCCTGCTGTTCAGGCTTCAACGTACGAATCAGCCAGATCAGCAAACCGATAATGAAAAATGCGCTTGGGGCCAGCAGGAACAGGCCGTTCGGCAGATACCAGCCGCCGTTCTGTACCGTATCCAACACCGGAATACCAAACAGCTTGCCGCTGCCAATAAGTTCGCGCAGGAAACCAACCGTCAACAGGATTACGCCGTAACCCAGGCCGTTGCCGATACCGTCCATAAAGCTCGCCAGCGGCGGCATTTTCATCGCATAGGCTTCAGCACGCCCCATCACGATACAGTTGGTGATAATCAGGCCGACAAACACCGAAAGCTGCTTCGAGGTTTCATAGGCGAAGGCGCGCAGGAGCTGATCGACCACGATCACCAGCGAGGCGATGATCGCCATCTGCACGATGATCCTTACGCTGTTGGGTATGTGGTGGCGGATCATTGAGATAAACATGCTGGAAAACGCTGTCACCAGCGTTACCGCCAGCGTCATGACCACCGCCGTTTCCAGCTTGGTGGTGACCGCCAGCGCCGAGCACACCCCCAGCACCTGAAGCGTTATCGGGTTATTGGCTAACAGCGGGCCAATCAGCACCTTTTTAACTTCTTTCAGTTCACCCGTATCAGCCATTATTCAGCGCTCCTTCACGTACATTCTTCAGGAAGGGACCAAAGCCCAGTTCACCCATCCAGAAATCAAAGCTGTGCTGCACACCGTTTGAGGTGAGCGTGGCGCCGGAAAGGCCATCAACGGCAAATTCATCGCCGGGACGCGCGCCCCCTTTTACCACCTTCAGCGCAGGCTGGCCGTTGTCGTCGAGCACTTTTTTACCAACAAACTGTGCCCGCCAGTTAGGGTTCTCAACTTCGCCCCCCAGCCCCGGCGTTTCGCCCTGATCGTAATAAGTAATGCCTTTAACCGTACGGCCGTCGGTATCCAGCGCCACAAAGGCGTACATCATTGACCATAAACCGTTGCCATAGATGGGCAACACGATTTTCTGAATGCGTTTTTGCTCGTCACGGACGAGGTAAATCTCCGCGACATTGCTGCGGCGCTTAATGCCTGCCGGATCCTGCGAGGCGTCAAGCGTGGTGCTCATTTGCGGATCTTTTAGCGCCAGCGCCTGGTTGTATTTCGCCGGGTCTTTATCCATTAACTCCCCGGTTTTTAAATCCACCAGCCGTGCGGTAATACGTTCGGCAAACACCGCTGCGACGTCATCCTTCGTCATGCCTTCCTGCATCAGCCCGGCAACGGCCAGGATGTTACGCTGTTTATCCAGCGCACGTTGCTCCTGCTGTAGCGGTTTCAACCCTACGGCAGAACCGGCCACGACAATGGAACAAACCAGACACAGTACCAGCACCACCAGCAGCGTTTTGCTGATGCTGTCGTTATTTTTGATCTCAGCCACGCGCCTTCCTCCGTTTAATGTTGGCGCGCACGACCAGGTAGTCGAACAGCGGCGCAAACAGATTGGCAAACAGAATGGCCAACATCATCCCTTCCGGATAAGCCGGGTTGACCACGCGAATCAGTACACACATCACCCCAATGAGCGCGCCGTAACACCATTTACCTCTGTCGGTAAACGAAGCCGAGACGGGATCGGTGGCCATGAACATCATGCCAAACGCAAAGCCTCCCAGCACGAGGTGCCAGTACCACGGCATGGAGAACATCGGGTTTGTGTCTGAACCAATGAAGTTGAAAAGCGTGGCGGTGAGTACCATCCCGAGCATGACGCCAGCGACAATGCGCCAGGACGCCACGCGGCCAAAGAGGATGATGGCTCCGCCGATCAAAATCATCAGGGTAGACACTTCACCGATGGAGCCTGGGATATTGCCGATAAACGCATCAAACCAGGTGACAGGCTGTCCGGTTGCATTATTGACCAGCGTTTCGCCGCCGCCTGCCGCCCACTGTGAAAGTGGCGTCGCGCCGGAGAATCCGTCTGCTGCCGTCCACACCAGGTCGCCCGAGATTTGCGCCGGATAAGCAAAGAACAGGAACGCGCGTCCTGCCAGCGCCGGGTTGAGGAAGTTGCGTCCGGTCCCGCCGAAGATCTCCTTGGCAATCACCACGCCAAAGCTGATCCCCATCGCCGCCTGCCAGAGCGGCAGCGTTGGCGGAACAATCAGCGCAAACAGAATAGAGGTAACAAAGAAGCCCTCGTTGATCTCATGTTTGCGAATAATGGCGAACAGCACCTCCCAGAAACCGCCCACGATAAAGACAGTCATATAGATGGGGAGGAAGAAGACAGCGCCCAGCGTCATCATGCTGATCCAGCCGGCATCTGCCGCAAAGCTCACCCCCAGCGACTGTGCCAGACGATAGTGCCAGTCAGACTGAATCACCTGCGCCAGCTGCTCTGCATCATACATATGGTGCAGCGCCGGAATAGACTGCAACCCAACGTTATACATCCCCCAGAACATGGCCGGGAAGACCGCAAACCAAACCAGAATCATCATTCGCTTGAGGTCGATGGCGTCGCGAACGTGCGCCGCGCCTTTCGTTACCAGACCCGGCGTGTAGAAAATGGTCGTTGTCGCTTCATACAGCGGGTAGTACTTTTTGAGCTTCCCTTCGGTAAAGTGCGGCTCAATTTTTTCAAAGAGGTGTTTTAAGCCCATGTTTATCCTTCCTGCTCAATGCGGGTTAACACCTCGCGCAATACGGGTCCATATTCGTATTTACCTGGACACACATAGGTACACAGCGCCAGATCTTCTTCGTCCAGCTCCAGACAGCCCAGCGCCTGGGCACCGTCGGTATCACCGGCCAGGAGATCCCGCAGCAGCACGGTGGGCAGAATATCCAGCGGCATCACGCGTTCGTAGTTGCCAATCGGAACCATGGCGCGCTCACCGCCGTTGGTGCTGGTGGAGAAGTTAAACAGCTTATGACGCAGGAAGTGGCCGAGCGTGGTGCGGGTTACCGAGTATTTTTCTGCGCCAGGCAGTACCCAGCCGAACAGCTCTTTCTCGCGTCCTTCAAGCACCACACTCACCTGAAGATGGAAACGACCCAGCCAGGCCATCGGGCCTGTCGCGTGCCTGCCGCTCAGCACCGAACCGGAAATAATACGGTTTTCACCCTCTTTCGTTTCGCCAGCCAACAGCGCCGTCAGGTCAGCCCCAAGCAGCGTGCGAACCAGACGCGGTTGGGTTGCCTGAGGGCCGCCGATGGCAATAATGCGTTCTGCGCACAGCTCACCCGTGGTGAACAGCTTACCGATAGCGATCACGTCCTGATAATTAAGATGCCAGACCTGTTTCGTCAGGCTTACCGGCTCCAGGAAATGAATATGCGTTCCCACCAGCCCCGCCGGATGCGGGCCGGCAAATTCATTAAAGGCCACCTGCCCTTGCGGATGACCGCCCAGCTTACCGCCGCTGGCCTGGCAGACATGCACTTTGCCCGGCGTCAGGCGTGTTAACACGGTGAGGCCGGCATCGAAAGCTTTTCGTTCCGCCAGGATAAGAGGCTGCGGATCTGCGCTGAGCGGGTTGGTGTCGATGGCCGTAACGAAGATAGCGGCCGGCACAGTGCCTGGCACGGGCGTTTTGCTATAGGGCCGCGTGCGAAGCGCCGTCCACAGTCCCGACTCCAGCAGTTGCGTCTGCACCACGTCGTGGCTGAGGGTGGCGAGATCGGCGGCGTCAAAACGCGCAAATTCGCGTTTCTCATCACCTTCAATTTGAATAACAACCGATTGCAGGACGCGACGCTCACCACGATGGATGGCAACAACGGTGCCGCTGGCTGGGGCTGTAAACATAACGCCAGGATTTTTTTTATCCTCGAAGAGTGCCTGGCCTTTTATTACGCGATCGCCTTCCTGTACCAGCATCGCAGGACGCATGCCCACGTAATCATCACCTACAATGGCGACATGATGAATACTGGCGCCGGTGGTAACGTGCTGTTCAGGCACGCCAGAGATTGGCAGATCGAGTCCTTTTCTGATTCTAAACATGTGGTTAGCAGGTATCCATGAACAACAATCCAGAGAGGCCGGAGTGTACCATTTTCGGCCCTGCCAGGGGCAGCAAATCCGCCGTCTGGCGCGCCGAAATGCGAGCTATTGCGCAAAGTTCCTGGAGTCAGGACAATGTGAATGGGTTATAAAGTAAAACTAATTTGTAAACGCAAAGGTTGGCTCTTGCGAAAATCTCCATCGGTGCTAATGTGAGCGCTCCTGTCCAGATTAGTCTGATTTCGGGTGTCTTTTGCCGTTCTGGCAAGTTGGTCATTGTTTTATCAAGGAACCAGTAGTATGCGTAAAATCGCATTGTTCATTGCGATGCTTCTGATACCGTGCATGTCGTTTGCCGGGCTGCTTGGCAGTAATAGTTCAACGACGCCGATCAGTAAAGAGTATAAACAGCAGTTGATGGGATCCCCGGTTTATATTCAAATCTTCAAGGAAGAGCGCACACTCGATCTGTTTGTCAAAATGGGCGAGACGTATCAGCTGCTCGATAGCTACAAAATCTGTAACTATTCTGGCGGGCTGGGGCCGAAACAGCGGCAGGGTGACTTCAAAAGTCCGGAAGGGTTTTACAACGTTCAGCGTAACCAGCTAAAACCGGACAGCCGCTTCTATAAAGCGATTAACATCGGTTTCCCCAATGCCTTCGACCGTGCGCACGGTTACGAAGGGAAATACCTGATGATCCACGGCGCCTGCGTGTCTGTCGGCTGTTATGCGATGACGGATTCCGGCATTGATGAAATCTTCCAGTTTGTCACGGGCGCACTGGTCTTCGGTCAGCCGAATGTTCAGGTCAGCATCTATCCGTTCCGTATGACGGATGCGAACATGGCACGCCATAAGTACTCTGTTTACACAGATTTCTGGAAACAGCTAAAACCGGGCTATGACTACTTCGAGCAGACCCATAAGCCGCCGGTGGTGTCCATCGTCAATGGCCGTTACGTGGTGAGTAAACCGCTCAGCCATGAAGTGGTTCAGCCGCAGCTGGCGTCAAATTACGCGGTCCCCGAGACAAAATAGCGCCCACTCGCCTGGCATGATCTTTTGCCAGGTTTCGTTGCCCGTCAGTGGCTGCGTTGCAATGACAGTGACCACATCGTTCGGTGTGGTCTCCTTCTGAAAATCAATTTCCACATCCTGATCGAGCAGCGTGGCGACGCCAAACGGCGCACGTCGGGTGATCCAGAACAGATTTGTCGAGCAGAACGCCATCACGTAGCGCCCGTCAGACAGCAGCATATTAAAGACGCCCTTCGCGCGTAACTCAGACGCCAGTGACGCTATGTACTTAAAAACGGCGGTCATGTTGCCGGGCGTACGGGGATAGCGCTCGGTCAGCTTATGCAGCAGCCAGCAAAATGCTTTTTCGCTGTCCGTTTCACCGACAGGACGAAAATTGCCGGTTTCCAGTGATTTATAGCCCGAGAGCTGCCCGTTGTGCGCATAGGTCCAGTTACGGCCCCACAGTTCACGGGTAAACGGATGGGTATTTTCCAGCGCCACTTCGCCGCGATTGGCCTGGCGGATATGGGCGATCACCGAACAGGATTTAATAGGATAGTCCTGCACCAGTCTGGCAATGGGTGAGTTAAAGCTGGGCTGTGGATCTTTAAACGTGCGGCATCCTTTGCCTTCGTAGAAGGTAATGCCCCAGCCGTCTTTATGCGGCCCGGTTCCTCCACCGCGCTGAACCAGCCCGGTAAAACTAAAGCAGATATCGGTTGGCACATTGGCGCTCATCCCGAGCAGTTCGCACATAGATCACCTCCACAACAGCGGGGGGCACCGGCGCCCCCCAGCGAAGTCTTACTTAACCATCTCTTTTTCGATCAATTGGATCAGGATGTGGATCACTTTGATGTGAATTTCCTGAACGCGATCGGCATAACCGAAGTGTGGAACGCGGATTTCAATGTCCGCTGTACCGTCCATCTTACCGCCATCTTTCCCGGTCAGGGTGATCACTTTCATGCCCTTCTCACGCGCGGCGGCGATCGCTTTGATCACGTTAGCGGAGTTACCGGACGTGGAGATACCGAGAAGCACATCGCCTTCACGGCCTACGGCTTCAACGTAGCGGGAAAAGATGTGGTCGTAACCAAAGTCGTTGCCTACACAGGAGATGTGGCTCACGTCGGAAATCGCAATCGCCGGGTAGCCCGGACGGTTTTCGCGATAGCGTCCGGTCAGCTCCTCGGCGAAGTGCATGGCGTCACAGTGGGAACCGCCGTTACCGCAGGAGAGCACTTTACCGCCGGCTTTGAAGCTGTCGGCAAGCAGGACCGCCGCGCGCTGAATAGCGTGAATATTGGCATCATCTTTCAGAAAGTTCGCCAGCGTTTCCGCCGCTTCGTTCAGTTCGTTACGAATAAGATCCTGGTACATGAGGATAATCCTTCAGTATTGATGAAATAACACAGTGGAGTGTACCGGATAGCAGTAAAAGCGAGAAGCTAAAGCCATGCGAATCGTCCGGCGTTTTGATTTTTTGTGCCGGCTAAAACGCGAACAATGTGAACCAGGTTGTAATTATTTTGTAAACACATTGCTAAAGGAAATGACATCAACTACAACCATATCATCACAAGTGGTCAGACCTCCTACAAGCAAGGGAGCTTTTCTTTATGATGATTTTGAGCATTCTCGCAACCGTTGTACTGCTCGGTGTGTTGTTCTATCACCGTGTCAGTTTATTCCTGAGTAGCCTGATTCTTCTGGCCTGGACGGCTGCACTTGGCGTCGCTGGCCTGTGGAATATCTGGATTCTTGTTCCCCTGGCCATCATTTTACTACCGTTTAACCTGACGCCGATGCGTAAGTCGATGATCTCTGCGCCGGTGTTCAGGGGATTCCGTAAAGTGATGCCGCCGATGTCGCGTACAGAGAAAGAAGCGATTGACGCCGGTACGACCTGGTGGGAAGGCGATCTGTTCCAGGGCAACCCGGACTGGAAAAAGCTTCACAACTATCCACAGCCGCGTCTGACCGCCGAAGAACAGGCCTTTATTGATGGTCCGGTAGAAGAAGCGTGCCGCATGGCAAACGACTTTGCCATCACTCACGAAATGGCCGACCTGCCGCCTGAGCTGTGGGCATACCTGAAAGAGCATCGCTTCTTCGCGATGATCATTAAGAAAGAGTATGGCGGTCTGGAATTCTCCGCTTACGCTCAGGCTCGCGTGCTGCAAAAACTGGCGGGTGTCTCCGGGATCCTGGCGATTACCGTTGGCGTGCCAAACTCCTTAGGCCCGGGCGAGCTGTTACAGCATTACGGTACAGAAGAGCAGAAAGATCACTACCTGCCGCGTCTGGCGCGTGGCCAGGAAATTCCGTGCTTCGCGCTGACCAGCCCGGAGGCGGGCTCTGATGCCGGCGCGATCCCCGATACCGGCGTGGTTTGCATGGGCGAGTGGCAGGGCCAGCAGGTGCTGGGCATGCGCCTGACCTGGAACAAACGTTATATCACCCTCGCGCCTATCGCCACGGTGCTGGGCCTGGCGTTCAAACTCTCTGACCCGGAAAAACTGCTGGGCGGTGAAGAAGATCTGGGCATTACCTGTGCGCTGATCCCAACCTCGACCCCAGGTGTTGAGATTGGTCGCCGTCACTTCCCGCTGAACGTACCGTTCCAGAACGGTCCTACACGCGGTCAGGATATCTTTGTCCCGATTGATTACATCATCGGTGGCCCGAAAATGGCCGGTCAGGGCTGGCGTATGCTGGTAGAATGTCTGTCTGTGGGCCGCGGCATTACCCTGCCGTCGAACTCAACCGGCGGTCTGAAATCGGTGGCGATGGGGATTGGGGCTTACGCGCATATTCGCCGTCAGTTCAAAATCTCCATCGGCAAGATGGAAGGTATCGAAGAGCCGCTGGCGCGTATTGCGGGCAATGCCTACGTGATGGACGCCGCAGCCTCGCTGATTACCTACGGAATTATGCTGGGCGAAAAACCCGCCGTGCTGTCGGCAATTGTGAAATACCACTGTACCCACCGTGCACAGCAGTCAATTATTGATGCAATGGATATCGCAGGCGGTAAAGGGATCATGCTCGGTGAAGGCAACTTCCTGGCACGCAGCTATCAGGGCGCTCCGATTGCCATCACCGTTGAAGGGGCAAACATCCTGACCCGCAGCATGATGATCTTCGGTCAGGGCGCCATTCGCTGCCATCCGTACGTGCTGGAAGAGATGGCCGCCGCGCAGAATAACGACGTGGATGCCTTTGACAAGCTGCTGTTCAAACATATCGGTCACGTGGGCAGCAATGAAGTGCGCAGCTTCTGGCTCGGCCTGACGCGCGGCCTGACCAGCGCGACGCCAACCGGCGATGCGACCAAACGTTACTACCAGCACCTTAACCGTCTGAGCGCCAACCTGGCTCTGCTGTCTGACGTTTCCATGGCGGTGCTGGGCGGTAGCCTGAAGCGTCGCGAGCGCATCTCCGCCCGTCTGGGTGATGTGCTGAGCCAGATCTTCCTGGCCTCTGCGGTGCTGAAACGCTACGACGATGAAGGCCGTCAGGAAGCGGATCTGCCGCTGGTGCACTGGGGCGTGCAGGATGCGATGTATCAGGCCGAACAGGCAATTGACGATCTGCTGGCGAACTTCCCGAACCGCTTCGTGGCAGGTGCCCTGCGCGTCGTGATCTTCCCGACCGGTCGTCATCACCTGGCGCCGTCCGACAAGCTGGATCACAAGGTAGCGAAGATCCTCCAGGTACCGAGCGCAACCCGCTCTCGTATTGGTCGGGGTCAATATCTGGCACCTACCCCGCATAACCCGGTAGGTTTGCTGGAAGAGGCGCTGCTTGACGTGATGGCCGCCGACCCGATTCACCAGAAGATCTGCAAACAGCTGGGCAAAAATCTGCCGTTTACACGACTGGATGAGCTGGCAAAACAGGCGCTGGCGGGTGGCATCATCGACAACAGCGAAGCTGCGATTCTGGTGAAAGCCGAAGAGAGCCGTCTGCGCAGTATTAACGTGGATGATTTCGAACCGGAAGAGCTGGCGACACAGCCGGTAAAGCTGCCGGAGAAGCACCGCAAACCTGAAGCCGCATAAGACGTTCAGCGTCCATCAACCCCGCTCCGTGCGGGGTTTTTTAATGCCACATTTTCTCGTAATGACGTGCTACAGTGTCAAAAAGCGATCTTTTAAGGAGTCGGTATCGTGCCTGGTTTGAAGATTTCTGTTTTACAGCAGCCTTTAGTTTGGATGGACGGTCCAGCCAACCTTCGCCATTTCGATCGCCAGCTCGAAGAGATTAGCGGTCGCGATGTGATTGTCCTGCCGGAGATGTTCACCACGGGTTTTGCGATGGAGGCTGCAAAACAGTCGATGCCGCAGGACGAGGTTGTGGCCTGGATGCACGCCAAAGCGCAGGAGACAAACGCGCTGATTGCCGGTAGCGTCGCCCTCCAGACCGAACGCGGGCCGGTTAACCGCTTCCTGCTGGTCGAGCCAGAGGGAAAGGTGCATTTCTACGATAAGCGCCACCTGTTCCGCATGGCGGATGAACATCAACATTATGAAGCCGGAAGCGAACGCGTGGTATTTGAATGGCGTGGCTGGCGTATTCTGCCGCTGGTCTGCTATGACCTGCGCTTCCCGGTGTGGTCGCGCAACCGCAACGATTATGACCTGGCGTTGTACGTCGCCAACTGGCCCGCCCCACGCTCCCTGCACTGGCAGGCTTTACTGACCGCGCGCGCGATTGAAAATCAGGCTTATGTCGTTGGCTGTAACCGCGTAGGAACGGACGGCAACGGGCATCACTATCGCGGTGACAGCCGGGTGATCAGTCCGCAGGGTGAGATTATTGCCACCGCCGAGCCGCATCAGGCAACACGAATTGACGCTGAGATCTCGTTAACGGCGTTAAAGGAGTATCGGGAGAAGTTTCCGGCCTGGCAGGATGCAGATCAGTTTACGATCGGATAAACGCAACCCGCGATGTTACCCTGGCTTATCGCCTTGCGTAACATCAGGGAAAAGCAGAAATGAAAAAGGCCCACGTTATAAATAACGTGGGCCTGAATAGTGGCGGAACGGACGGGACTCGAACCCGCGACCCCCTGCGTGACAGGCAGGTATTCTAACCGACTGAACTACCGCTCCACTGTTCCCGTTTGGGGAACGAGGCGAATATTACGGTTTGCCTCTGAACTCGTCAACGCTTTTTCTCAGGTTTTGAATCGTTTGCTGCAAAATTCACCCAAACGGTGATTTAACAAACGTTTCGGCACATTTTCACGTGCGCCACAAACAGCTTCCGCCCTTCTTCTGCACTAAATCGAGACGAGATTCATGGTTCATCAGTTCTTCATCACTGGCTAAAACAACCCGCAGGCGATTCGCCTGACGCACAATGCGCTGAATTCCCCCTTCATCCCGCGTCTGCTGGGATTCATTTTCCATACTGAATTTCATCGACGTTTGCCCGCCGGTCATGGTCAGGTAGACATCGGCCAGGATCTGGGCATCGAGCAACGCGCCGTGCAGCGTTCGCTTGGTGTTGTCTATCTCATAGCGAGAGCACAGGGCATCAAGGCTGTTACGCTTGCCGGGGAACATCTTCCTTGCCAGCGCCAGGCTATCCGTGACTTTACAGAACGTATTCGTCTTCGGAATATCACGGTTGAGCTTGCTGAACTCATAGTCCATAAAGCCGATATCGAACGACGCGTTATGAATGACAAGTTCCGCACCTCTGATGTAGTCGAGAAATTCATCTGCGACGTCGGCAAAGGTGGGCTTATCCAGCAAAAACTCATCGGCAATTCCGTGAACGCCGAACGCTTCCGGGTCCACCAGCCGATCGGGTTTAAGGTAAACGTGGAAGTTGTTGCCCGTAAGGCGACGGTTCACCACTTCAACGGCACCAATCTCAATGATTTTATGCCCTTCGTAGTGGGCGCCAATCTGGTTCATACCGGTGGTTTCGGTATCGAGAACAATCTGGCGAGTAATTGCAGTGCTCATAGCGGTCATTTATGTCAGACTTATCGTTTTACTGAACGTTTCAAATACAGGAAGTCTACCAGAGATGCGTAAACAGGTAGAAATTTTCACCGATGGATCTTGTCTCGGTAACCCAGGGCCCGGCGGCTATGGTGCCATTATGCGCTATCGCCAGCATGAAAAAACCTTTAGTGAAGGCTATTTCCTGACCACCAACAACCGCATGGAGTTGATGGCGGCCATCGTGGCGCTGGAAGCGTTAAAAGAACATTGCGACGTGGTGCTGAGTACCGACAGCCAGTATGTCCGCCAGGGCATTACCCAATGGATCCACAACTGGAAAAAACGCGGCTGGAAAACGGCAGAGAAAAAACCGGTCAAGAATGTCGATCTCTGGAAGCGTCTTGATGCCGCCCTCGGTCAGCACGAAATCAAATGGGAGTGGGTAAAGGGGCACGCCGGTCATCCTGAAAACGAACGCTGTGACGAGCTGGCTCGCGCGGCGGCATCCAACCCAACCCATGAGGATGCAGGTTATCAACCTGAATCCTGATCACGGTTTTTTGTACTGCCGCGTGGCCCCCACGGTCTGGCGGATCCGCGTTTTTGATTTGCTTTGCTTCATTGGGTTTAGCGTAAGGGGGATCGTCCTCTTACGCGCGACAATAAATTGCATGCAGCCCAGCGCGGGTAAATGGGTGCTTAATAAAACCCCGCCTTTACGCGTCCAGGGGATGACCTGAAAACCCCCATAGCTCAGCACTTCGAAATTTAACAGTGAAAGCCAGTCCAGCTGGCGCATCATGGTAAACATCCTGCTGTTATAGGGCGGCGTGCGGCGCAGAACGGGCGTCAGTTTACGTAGCCCCATCAGACTCAGCGGATTAAAACCGCTCAGGATCAGCCAGCCGTCATCAATCAAAACGCGGTCGGCTTCCCGCAGCAGACGATGGGGATCGCTGCACCAGGGCAGCGTATGGGCGAGCAGACAGGCATCAATGGATTTTTCCGCAAACGGCAAATGCAGCGGATCCGCTTTCACCTGAACCGGGGAGCCATTAAGCGATACGCTAACCTGATGCGAGATAGCGCAGCTTTCGGTATTGATTTCTGCGCTCAGATTGCCAATCTTAAGCAGGTGAAAACCATACATTTTCGCGAGCCAGGGTTTAAGCTGAAGTTCTAAGGCCTCGCGATAATATTCACCCCAGGGCAACTCTGCCCAACGTTCCGGTGGTGCGACAGTCTGAGGTATCCTTGCCGGTTTCATCAAAACACCCGCCACGCTATAAGAGGTAATGCATGAATCTTATCAGTATTTCCGCCTTTCAGGACAATTACATCTGGGTTTTAGTCGACGACGATCGCAGATGCATCATTGTTGATCCAGGCGAATCCGCACCGATCCTGCACGCGATAAAAGAAAACGGCTGGCAGCCTGAAGCGATCCTACTTACCCATCACCATCACGATCATGTCGGCGGTGTTCCCGATCTCCTTGCGCGCTATCCTCATCTTCCCGTCTACGGACCGGCAGAGACACAGGATAAGGGTACGACGCAAGTTGTCGAAGAAGGCGAAAGTATCCTCATTCTCGGGTGGGAGTTTTCCGTATTTGCTACGCCAGGTCACACTTCCGGTCATCTCTGTTTCTACAGCAAACCTTATCTGTTTTGTGGCGACACGCTGTTTTCTGGCGGCTGTGGAAGGCTGTTTGAAGGCATGCCAGAACAGATGTATCAATCTTTACAAAAAATTAATGCGCTTCCAGCCGACACCGTAATTTGTTGCGCACATGAGTATACATTAGGGAATATGAAGTTTGCTGCAAGCGTGCTGCCTGAGGATCGGGCGATTCAGGATTATTACCTGAAAGTGAAGGAGTTACGTGCAAAAAACCAAAAAACACTCCCCGTAATTCTGAAAAATGAACGACAAATTAATTTATTTTTAAGAACTGATGATGTTGATTTAATTAATAAAATTAATCAAGAAACAAATTTGTTACAACCTGAAGCGCGATTTGCATGGTTAAGGTCAAAGAAAGATAACTTCAGATAATTGCGGGTTGCCTTTTCAAAATTTCGCCGTTATCATCGCTCGTCTTTTAAGCAACTATTGACACACACATGAAGGCAAAAGCGATATTACTCGCCTCTGTCCTGCTTGTAGGTTGCCAGTCACAAAACGGCAGCAACGTACAACAGCACGCACAGAGCCTTTCTGCGGCTGGTCAAGGGGAAGCAGGGAAGTTTACGAGTCAGGCGCGATGGTTGGACGATGGGACATCCTTCGCGCAGGAACAAGACTTGTGGGCCTCTATTGGCGACGAGCTAAAGATGGGAATTCCGGAAAACAGCCGGATTCGCGAACAGAAACAGAAGTATTTGAGAAATAAGAGCTATCTCCACGATGTAACATTACGGGCAGAGCCGTATATGTACTGGATAGCCGGGCAAGTTAAGAAACGTAACATGCCTATGGAACTGGTACTACTACCCATAGTGGAGAGCGCTTTTGACCCGCACGCGACGTCTGGCGCCAATGCAGCAGGCATCTGGCAGATCATTCCGAGCACAGGGCGAAATTATGGTTTAAAGCAGACCCGCAACTACGATGCGCGTCGTGATGTTGTCGCTTCAACGACAGCCGCTCTCGACATGATGCAACGTCTGAACAAGATGTTTGACGGCGACTGGTTATTGACTGTCGCGGCGTATAACAGTGGTGAAGGTCGTGTACTGAAGGCAATGAAAGCGAATAAAGCGCGTGGAAAATCCACAGACTTCTGGTCGCTCTCACTGCCACAGGAAACAAAGATTTACGTACCGAAAATGCTGGCACTGAGTGACATTCTCAAGAACAGCAAACGTTACGGTGTACAACTGCCAACACCAGACGAAAGTCGTGCACTGGCGCGTGTCCGCCTCAGCAGCCCGGTTGATATTCAACAGGTTGCCGATATGACGGGTATGTCGGTAAGTAAGCTTAAAACCTTTAATGCAGGTGTTAAAGGCTCCACGCTGGGTGCTAGTGGCCCACGCTATGTGATGGTTCCGCAGAAACATGCGGAACAGTTACGAGAGTCTTTAGCTTCGGGTGAAATCGCAGCCGTTCAGTCCACGCTGATCGCTGATACGTCGCCTGTAAGCAGCCGCAGCTATAAGGTGCGTTCAGGTGATACGCTTTCAGGTATTGCATCACGTCTTGGCGTGAATGCGAAAGATCTCCAGCAGTGGAATAATCTGCGCGGATCTGGTCTGAAAGTGGGTCAAACGCTGAACGTAGGTGCAGGTAGCAGCGCACAGCGTCTCGCTAAAAACAGCGATAGCATTACCTATCGCGTACGTAAAGGCGACTCGCTGTCCAGTATTGCTAAGCGTCACGGCGTAAACATCAAAGATGTGATGCGCTGGAACAACGATACTGACAACCTGCAACCTGGCGACCAGCTGACGTTGTTTGTGAAAAACAGCGCTACGCCAGATTCCTGATAGTACGTTCGCTTGTTAAAAAGGCACCGATTCCCCTCGGTGCTTTTTTGTTTATCCTGCTTTTTGCGCTTCAGCCATAATGGTGTCGCTAGTAAACGAACCATCGTCATGCAGCTCAAAGTACGCCTTCACATCAGCAGAGGCGCTCTCCTGGTACAATCGGATCGCCTGAGTTAATGCCTCGGGGGTGCGCATCCGCGCAATCCATGACGCAAACTCCAGCGGCAAACGGTCGGTTATCAATGAGCGTGAAATCAAGCCGGCTTCGGTGATAAACGTAAGCCACTCTCCACTGGAGTAGTTTTGCACGTGCGAGGTATCACGCAGCGCTTCAACCGTCTGGAGCCAGATATTTCGTACCGGATGTCCGGGAGACATCACGTCCATGATGATGAAGATTCCGCCCGGTTTGAGTACGCGTTTCACTTCCCGTAATGCCTGCCCCACATCATGCCAGTGGTGTGCAGAGTAACGGCTAATCACAACCTCAAACGATGCATCCTCAAAGGGTAATGATTCAGCGTAGCCCTGGCGCGTCGTGACGTTATTCAGTCCTTTCGCTTTCGCCGCTTCAGCGACCACATCGAGCATCTGGCTCGATAAGTCATACGCCGTCACCTGAGCAACCTGCTCTGCGGCGGTAAAACTGGCATGCCCTGCCCCGCAGCCTAAGTCCAGCACGTGCGCGTCAGGAAACGCGGCGAGCCGCTCGCCGAGACGCACCAGGTCGCGGCCAGAGGCGTGCACGGCGCTGCTCAGGTAGGCACTTGCCTGCGAACCAAACTGTTTTTCGACGTTGTCATGATGGGAGTGTGTTGTTGTCATGTTGCTGTCCTTTTATGGGTTAAAAAATAAAGGGCAGCACCCGCACAGGCCTGCCCCACGGCAGACCTGACGCACCATTATTTATCAGGTTTGCCGGGACTGAATTCAACTAGTAGAGGATTATGATCGGAGGCGCGCGTCACCAGAACGGAGGCGTCGTGCACGCTTAAACCCCGATAGAAGACAAAATCAAGAGGACGGCCAAACGCTTTCTTGCGCTGGTCATCGTTAAAACGAACTTCACGCAGCGACATTTCACGCGCGAAGCGGTACAACGCGTTCATACGCGGACGGCTCCAGGCATTGAAGTCCCCTGCCATAATGATCGGCCCACTGTGATGAGCAATCTGATCGCCAATGGGAAGTAACTGCTTACTGTACACATCAACACCGAGGCTGAAGTTCACCGCATGAATGTTTACCACCATCAGCAGACGGGTGTCGGGCAACGGATAGACTGTGACCAGCGCCGATTTTGCCAGACGCAGGATCGGCTCACGTTCACGCAGCGGGCAGCAATAGACCGGATGTGCGGCTGAAAGGGTCATCACCCCAGAAGGATGCTGTGGCAGAACAAAGGCAGGCACCTGATCGGCTGCAAGATAGTTTGTCGTTGCAAACCTGACCAGCTCAGGCGTGGTTTGCGCCTCCTGTAACAGAACCAGATGCGCATCTTTACCAAAATTTTGAAGTACGGATAACCACTCCGCACGCTGTTGTTTAAAGATGTTCCACACCAGTACGCGAATTTTTTCGTCACTGCTTAATGGCGTACCCGCTGGTAATGCCTGACCCAGGCTCGCAAACGACCCCGGAGGCAAGATCCTCTCCGCGGGCATTCCGGCAACATAACGCATGGCATAGGTATTTTTTCGCACTTTTGGAAACGGCCTCTGTAACATGAACCAGCCCGGAAAACGGACTGGTTCTAATGTTATAGGGATTTTAGGTCACACTTTCAACGCAATTACTGAGAAACCGCTTTCCAGTTTTGTAAGCAAGCACTTACTGATACTTACCCAAGCGCGACACGAGCGGGTTTATCAAGCCGTCCACTCAGACCAATAAGGAGGAAAGCGACAAGCACAATTACCGCACCAATCCATGGCGTTTGGGTTAATCCAACGTGTTCAACCGTCTGCCCGCCGATAACCGATCCGAGTGCGATGCCGATATTGAATGCGGCGATATTCAGGCCGGATGCGACATCCACCGCATTGGGCGTATAGCGTTCGGCTTTCTGTACAACATAGACCTGCAATCCCGGTACGTTACCAAACGCGAATATTCCCATAACCAACACGGTTACCAGCGCGGCGTATTGTATCGACGCGGTGAACTGGAAAATCATCAGCAGGACAACCAGCGCGGCGAAAATGAATTTCAGCGCCGGTACCGCACCATGCTTATCCGCAAGTTTGCCGCCCCAGATATTGCCGATTGCGACGGAGATACCGTAGCCCAGTAAAATCCAGCTCACTGCGCCCGGAGAAAAACCAGCCAGTTCCTGCATCATCGGTGCAAGGAAAGTGAACGCAGTGAACACACCTCCATAACCCAGAGCCGTAACGGCATAGATCAGCAGCAGGCGCGGGTGTGTGAGAACCTTAACCTGATCGCTCAGGCTGGCGCTCGCGCGCCCCGGAATACTGGAGGGTACCAGCAGCAGGCTGGCTACCAGAGCAATCACGCCCAACAGCGATACCGCGAGGAAGGTTTCTCGCCAGCCAAAATGTTGCCCAATAAACGTTCCTAACGGCACGCCGGTGACCAGCGCAACGGTTAAGCCGCCAAACATAATCGCAATGGCTGACGCCGCTTTCTCTTTTGGCACCAGGCTGGTTGCAATCGTGGAACCGATGGAGAAGAAGACACCGTGCGCGAGGCCAGTCAGCAAACGGGCGATGACCAGAGTGGTGTAGTCCGGAGCCTGCCACGCCAGAATATTGCCGGCGGTGAAGAGCACCATCAGGGCAACTAACAGTTTTTTACGCGCAAAGCGCCCAGTCAATGCGGTCAGCACAGGCGCCCCAACAGCGACGCCTAACGCGTAAATAGATACCAGCAGCCCGGCAGAAGGCAGCGAAATGGCGAGTTGTTCAGCAATGGTGGGAACAAGTCCTACAATAACAAATTCGGTCGTGCCAATTGCGAAGGCACTGATCGTCAGGGCAAGAAGCGCCAGTGGCATAAATACTCCGTCTCTTCAGGATTAAGATGACAGGCAGTATGCGCCAGTGTTTAAATAACAAAAATGGTTAGAATCTCAATAGAATTTTGCGGATGATGCAATAATGAAAGCCACATCGGAAGAACTGACTATCTTTGTTGCCGTTGTTGAAAGCGGCAGCTTCAGCCGTGCGGCCGAACAGCTCGGGCAGGCGAACTCCGCCATTAGCCGCTCGGTGAAAAAGCTGGAGATGAAGCTCGGAGTGAGTCTGCTTAATAGGACAACGCGGCAGCTCAGCCTGACGGAAGAAGGTGAACGTTATTTTCGACGCGTGCAGTCCGTTTTGCAGGAGATGGCGGCGGCAGAAACGGAAATAATGGAATCGCGCAGCACCCCGCGCGGATTGCTGCGCATCGATGCGGCTACGCCGGTCGTGCTTCATTTTTTGATGCCGCTGATTAAGCCCTTTCGTGAGCGCTACCCGGAGATGACCCTGTCTCTGGTCTCCTCGGAAACGTTTATCAATCTTATTGAGCGTAAAGTGGATGTGGCGATCCGCGCCGGAACCCTGACGGATTCAAGCTTACGCGCTCGCCCTCTGTTCACCAGCTATCGCAAAATTATCGCGTCACCGCAATATATTGCAGAGCATGGCAAACCGGAGACCGTTGAGGAGCTGAAGCAGCACCTGTGCCTGGGCTTTACGGAACCTGTCTCGCTGAACACCTGGCCCGTAGCCTGTCATGACGGACAACTTCATGAGATCACCTGCGGACTTTCGTCTAATAGCGGAGAAACGCTGAAACAGCTTTGTCTTGAAGGAAATGGGATCGCCTGTTTATCAGACTATATGATTGATAAGGAAATAGCTGCGGGTCAGCTTGTAGAACTGATGGCTGACAAACGCTTACCTGTAGAGATGCCTTTTAGCGCAGTGTATTACAGTGACAGAGCGGTAAGTACGCGCATACGCGCTTTTATCGACTTCCTTAGCGAACATATAAAAACAGCTCCCGGAGGAGCTGTGTGAGGGTTTAAAGGTACAGAGGGAGGGTTTTTATTAATCCCAGTCTGGTGCTAACCCTTCCGGGCTGACAAGACGATCGTTGCATTCCAGTGCAGCGATCGCGTTTTTATCTTCATCATCAAGCTGGAGATCCCGCGCTAACAGGTTACTTGCCAGGTTTTCACGTTTGGTTGAAGACGGGATCACGGCATAGCCCTCACCCATCGCCCATGCCAGGATCACCTGTGCGGCTGTCGCATTGTGTTTCTCAGCGATGCGCGCAATCACTTCATCTTTCAGCGCCTTACCATATGCCAGCGTCATGTACGAGGTGATGTGAATACTATGCTGTTTCGCCCAGTCCACGACTTTGCGGTTTTGCAGGTAAGGAGAGAGTTCAATCTGGTTAGTAGCAATATTCTCTTTACCCACTGCGGCGATGGCCCTTTCCATCAACGGGATGGTGAAGTTAGAGATGCCAATTTCACGCGTTAAGCCTTGCTCTTTTGCTTCCAGCAGCGCCTGCATAAACTCTTCCACAGAGACGGCATCATCAGAAGATGGCCAGTGGATCAGCGTCAGATCAACATAGTCAGTACGCAGCTTTTTCAGACTTTCCTTCAGGCTTGGGATCAGCTTGTCTTTGCTGAGATTCTCAATCCAGATTTTAGTGGTGACGAAAAGTTCGTCGCGCGGTACGCCACTCTCTTCGATGGCCTGGCCTACGGCAGCTTCGTTATCATAAATCTGCGCCGTATCAATAGCACGATAGCCCAACTCGAGTGCGGTTTTAACAGATGCAATAACAACATCGTCTTTCAGGCGAAAAGTGCCCAGACCCAGTGCAGGGATAGTCATATGATTCCTCAATCGTTATGTTCGTAAACTGAGGAAGATTATCGCTGTAGTTGTTATGACGAAAAAGATCGTAAAAAGCAGAGGATTTTTGCTAATTTCGCAACAATCAAACGACAGATAAGAAAAAAGCCCTGAGCTAACGCTCAGGGCTTTTAATAAGTGGCGGAACGGACGGGACTCGAACCCGCGACCCCCTGCGTGACAGGCAGGTATTCTAACCGACTGAACTACCGCTCCACCGAATACTTCTGTAACCACC